>NZ_JBXSOV010000003.1:0-369535 GCF_057784355.1 Martinezella sp. CNPSo 3959 | reverse complement strand
CGGAATAGTCACCCGCCACCATGGGCAAGCCATATTTGTCGAACAATGTCTTCAGCGAACCATCGGCCTTCATCTCCTTCAGCGTCGCGGAAACGGCATCGGCAAGCTTGGAGCTCTTGAAAGCAAGAGCGACAGGGGCAGGATAGAGACCGCTCAGGGCGCGCTTGAAGTCACCACGCGCATCGTAGTCCTTTGCGACGGCATCGATCGATACGACCCCTTGAACCTGACCGGCGCGGAGTGCCTGATAAGCGAGGGCGAAATTGTCGAAGGTCTGGATCGTCAGGCCCTGTTTGCCCGCATCGCGCAACTCCTTGTCGAGCAGCCGCGTCTTGGTTTCCTCGAAGCCGCCGATTTCGACGCCGATCGTCATGCCGGCCAGATCGTCCTTGCCAGTGATCTTCTTGTCGTAACCCGGCGCGACGGACACGCTGATCGCCTGATCCTCGTAGGGGATCATCTGCATGATCTTTGCGCGTTCCTCGGTGAAGAAGATACCGGTGTCAATCATGTCCCAGCGCCCGGATTGCAGGCCCGGTACCATGGCCGAGAACTCGATGCGAATATATTCCGGCTCAAGGCAGAGGCGTTTGGCAACCTCGGTGCCAAGTTCGATGCGCATGCCCTTCAAGTCGCCGCTGGAATCGACAAATTGCAGGGGCGGCAGCGTCGGGTTCGTCGACATGACGAGCTTGCCGGGAGTAATCAGATCACCTGCCGCGACCTTCGGCGTGCAGGACTGCGCAAGAGCGGCTGATGCCGTCAGGGATAGAAGCGAAGCGGCGAGCAGGCCGCGTGACATTGAAAATCGAAACATGCTGACCTCTGGAGCTATTTTTGTTATGCCCAGACACTTGCATTCATCTGGGATCCCAGTTTTATACAACACTTTCCCGTCGATGCAAGAGACGACTCAATTGCCGTCAGAAATTTGTGAGAACGCCTTGACGTACCGCCTCGAGATGACGGGTCATCGCCTGACGCGCCGCCTCAGGATCGCTGCCCGCCAATGCAGCAAGAATGCCGCGATGTTCGGCAACACCGGGTTTTGCCCGGACGACGGCCATCTGCCGTTCGAAGATCGTGGTATAGCGGCGCATTTCCCCGATCGTGGCGGCCATGAAACCATTGCCGCCCGCATTGGCGATCGACATGTGCAAGGCATCGTCGAATTGCCAGACAAGTTCCGGATCCGGCTCGGCATCCGCTTCGATCGCATCGAGCATCGCCTTCAGCGAATGCAGTGTCGCCGCCGGCATGCGCCCCGCTGCTGCTGCCGCCGCGCTCGGTTCCAGCAGCATCCGCATCGCAAGACTGTCGAGATAATCCTTCAAGGTAATGACACGCACGCACAGTACGCCCTTGTCGTTGCGGACAAGCAGCCCCTCGCCTTCGAGGCGTCCGAGCGCATGGCGCATCGGCGAGCGGGATACCGCATATCGACCTGCCAACCGCCTTTGCTGCACCACCGATCCGCCCGCAAGCCGAGCCGAGAGAATTTCTGCCAGAAGCAGCCGATAGGTTTCCTCAGCCAGGCTTTCCTCAGCCGCGTCGTCCATCCGGTCGTCCATGTATCCCCTTTTTGCTTCTTTATGAGTTCGGCTATCATATGTAACACCAAACGCGCCAAGGAAAGCCGTTCGCTGCCAGCGGTGTCGGTTATGCGCAGAGCGAGGGAAAGGTGAGCGACATTTCAGTCTTACAGGATGCCACTTCGGCCAGCGGACAGCACAATCTCGCCTCGCTCGCATACAAGGCGGTGTCGGACATGATACGCCATCGTCGGCTCAAAGGTGGCCAGATCATCGTCGAGGCGAGGCTTGCCGAGGCCTTGGGCATTTCCCGAACCCCTTTGCGCGAAGCCCTGCAGCGACTGGAGGGCGAAGGCTTGGTCCGCAAGGGAGATGGCCGCAACTATATTGTTCGCCATGTCGATATCGGCGAATATCTCCAAAGCCTGCGCCTGAGACTTTTGATCGAGCCTGAAGCAGCCGTTTTGGCGATCCCCAACATCCCGCGCCGGCAACTGATCGTCGTCAGGCGTGAAATCAACGACCTACTCGACGCCACGGCCTACCACACTGATGCTCACTGGGTATCGGATGATAATCTGCACAATCTCATTATCGACCATTGCGCCAACGCGGTGATGGCGAAAGTCTTGCGGGAACTACGCGCGACCACGCGGCTGTTTGAGATCGATCGGCTGAAGGACCGACTGAAGCCCGACTCGACGGAACATCTGCTCATAATCGAAGCGTTGGAGCGAGGCGATGTTGAGCAAACGCGCCTTGCCGTTGCCGGCCATGTTGAAAGCTTGATCAATTTCGCTCGAGAGCAATTGGAATGATTAATATGCTCTTGATGGGATATGAACGCGCAGTTCCTATACAAGAAACTCGATAGATCAGATAGTTACGCTTCTAAAGCAGCTTCGCAATAGCAGGGTCGTTGGTCCCCGCTCCCTTCAAGAGCGATTTTCTTAAGGTTAGGCGGCAATCTGTGACGCACATTTCCCGCATTCGAACCTTGGATTTCGCTTACCCCGTCTGTGACGGCAGCGTTAATTGAACGACGGTGACGTTGTTTTCCCTGTGAAAGAGTAATGTGCCGTTGTGCGATCTGGCGACTTCGTAGGCGATCGTCAAACCCAATCCTGAGCCGCGTGACCTCGAACCTTTCTCAAACGGCGCAAGCAGCGATTGCGGGTCTGTTTCAAAGCCGTCTCCATCGTCGCGGATAACGACGCTTGCGCCTGCCGGAAGAGCTTCGACCTCGACTTCCAGCCTGGAGGTCGCTCCATGCGCCAACGCGTTGCTGATGAGGTTGGAAATTGCCTCGCGAAGGCTTATCGGATCGACGGGGAGCACGAGGGGAGGTGTTGCGGGCTTGAAGCTGATATCGACGTCCCTCGAGATGGAAAGAGGTATCGCTTTCGACATGACCAGCCGGACTAGCTCGTTGATATCGACTGGGTCCAGTCTGCTTGAATCGATGCGGTGCAGGATCATGGCGTGATCGAGCAATTGTCCGGTGAGCCGCCCCAGTTCGCTGTTTCTTTCTTTTATGCGCGATATCGCGTCGTTGACTGCGGTATCGGATTTGGCATGTGAAAGCATCTCGACCTGAGCGTCGAGGGCCGCAAGCGGCGTGCGCATCTGGTGTGCTGCATCCCCGACGAACCGCTGGAACATCGCCATTCGCTCAGATAATCTGCGCATGAATTCATCAATGGCCTGCACGAGATTGCGTATTTCAACCGGGGGCTCGGCATGGATTGGGGATAGATCGTCAGGGTCTCGGGATTGTATCTCCTGCTCGATCTGGATAAGCGGCTTCAGGGCAAATCGCAGCGAGAGAGCGGTCGCCGATACGGCCAGCAGGAACATCACGGCGATCACACCCAGCGCTTCGTATGTCAGTCTGCGGGCGAGAGCAGTGCGGGCGTGTATCGTCTGTGCCACCGTGATCTCCGCCCAGCCGGTTACAGCGGCATTTTCGATTTTCTTCGAAATAGTGGCCATGCGCACGGGCTGATCCGCGTAGACGCCATCCTCGAAAACCAACTCCTTCTGCGTCTCCCGAGGCGGCGCTGTGGGGGAAAGATCCTCACTGCCGGCAACGATGATGCCGCGTGGATCGACGATGCGGTAGAAGACAAGATCGTAGGCTGCAAGACCTGAGATGGCCGAGGCCGGGGGGTCCAACGTCACGACACCGCCTTGTACAAAGACGTTTTCTGCAAATTGGACCGCACCGTTTCCAAGGAGCCTGTCATAGGCCTCCTGCGCTGCGGTACCGGCAGCGTAATAGGCTGTGCAGCCCAGAATGAAGGCTCCGCCGGCGAGAACACCGGCAACAAGCCCAAGTATTCTGACCCTGATCGATCGACCGAATTCACGCATGAACAATTTGATATCCGAGGCCCCGCAGCGTTCGGATCTCCACCGAAGAGCCACTGAGCTTCCGCCTTATTCTTGCGACGAACTGCTCGACGGCGTTGGAGCTTGGATCCTGATCGAAATTGAAAAGCTGATCGATCAGCTCCTCCTTGGAGAAAATTCTCTCCGGTCTTGAAACGAGTATTTCGAGAACGGTCAACTCCCTGCGTGTGAGGCTGAGGGGCTGACCGCCGACTGATGCCACGCGAGCCTTGCGGTCCACTACGAGGGCACCGAAAGAAATGCGGTTATCCGTCAGGCCGTCGCTGCGCCTCAACAGGGCTCGCGCTCTTGCTTCAAGCTCGCCGTAATCGAACGGCTTGGTCAGATAGTCATCAGCACCGAGATCCAAAGCGCTGATCTTCTCGTTGACTTCGGAACGTGCGGTCAGCACCAAGACAGGCGTTTTTACGCGGCGAGAACGGATGTTGCGCAGGACCTCCAACCCATCGCAGCCAGGTAGGGTCAGGTCGAGGATAACCAAATCGTAGGTCTGGACGTTGAGAAGGTCGATGGCATTGGCTCCATTCGCTTCCAGATCGACGGCATGGCCGGCATTCTCCAGGCGGATGGATATCGCCCTAGCAATGTCCTCGGTATCCTCCACGATTAAAACTCGCACGCTTTCACGCCTCCTCGCTTGAGTCAGACAAGAGTCAGAATAGCTTGCTAACGTCCAAATCGCACTAGAGGAGTTGCAGACTATATTTCGGGAGGATCGATGGACATGCTATCCACTGGCGTGATGCCGGCACCTTTGTTGCGCGTTGAAGGCGTCACCATACAATACAAGACGCCTGAAGCGTTGATCACAGCAACCCGCCGTGTGAGCTTCGATGTACATAATTCCGACCGCTTCATTCTCCTTGGACCGTCGGGTTGCGGAAAATCAACCCTACTGAAGGCGATCGGGGGCTATCTTCCGGTGACGGAAGGGAAAATCACCGTCAAGGACCGTGCGGTCACCGAACCCGGTCCGGACCGCATGATGGTTTTTCAGGAATTCGATCAGCTGCTTCCGTGGAAGACCGTTATCGAAAACGTCACGTTCGCACTCACTGCATCTGGTCGCCTTTCAGGCGCGGAAGCGCGTGACCGCGCGGAGTCCTACATCGAAAAGGTGGGACTGACCAAGTTCATGAACAATTACCCGCATATGCTGTCGGGCGGCATGAAGCAGCGCGTGGCAATTGCACGCGGAATGGCGATGGAGCCCGACGTCCTTCTCATGGACGAGCCTTTCGCCGCTCTCGACGCCCTGACCCGCCGCAAGATGCAGGACGAGCTGCTGCGCCTGTGGGATGATACCAAATTCACGGTTCTTTTCGTCACCCACTCGATTGAAGAGGCGATCCGCGTCGGCACACGCATTCTGCTGCTGTCGCCCCATCCCGGCGAGGTCAAGGCCGAGCTGAACAGCATTACGCCGGATCAACTCGGAACTGCCAAACAGGCGGAGCTTGAGATCCGCATCAACGACATGCTGTTCGCATCACACTGACGGGGTGACCAAAATGACCGACCTTTTCACCTTCAGACCGGAAGTCATAAACGACGTGGATTCCGGTAACGCCCCCATTGTCGCCAAGTCTGTCAGTGCGTTCGAACGCGCCTATCGACTGGGTTTCCTTCGGAAAGCCTTCATCCTCCTGGTTCTGGCCGCGATATGGGAGATCTATGGCCGTTGGCTTGCCAATCCTCTCCTTTTCCCGACGTTCGGGCAGACGGTTGACGCCTTTATCGCCAATATCGTCAACGGCGTCATTCCCGATCGTATGCTCGTATCGCTTAAAACGCTGGTTATCGGCTATGGCATTGGCATCGTTCTCGCGTCGCTGCTGACCACGCTGGCGATCGGCTCACGGCTGGGCGCGGACCTACTCGAGACGTTGACCTCGATGTTCAATCCGCTTCCGGCGATTGCGCTTCTGCCTCTGGCTCTTATCTGGTTCGGCCTTGGTTCGGGCAGCGTCATCTTCGTTCTGGTTCACTCGGTACTGTGGGCGATCGCATTGAACACCCATGCCGGCTTCCGCTCCGTCTCTCCGACACTCAAGATGGTCGGCCAGAACTACCACCTCAAGCGCCTCAAGCTGGTCCGGCTCATCCTTATTCCTGCGGCCTTTCCCGCCATTCTGACTGGCCTGAAGGTGGGCTGGGCGTTCGCTTGGCGAACCCTGATCGCGGCGGAACTGGTTTTTGGCGTGTCGTCCGGTTCAGGCGGACTAGGTTGGTTCATCTACGAGAACCGCAATCAGCTTGAAACGGCAAATGTGTTTGCCGGCCTGTTCACCGTCATTCTGATCGGCCTTTTCGTCGAGAACGTTATTTTTGCAGCCATTGAGCGCAAGACGGTTCGTCGATGGGGCATGCAACACTAGCCGTCAAACGAAGAATTCATGTTTATAAGGAGGAGAAAGACATGAAACTGAAACAAGCATTCCTGGGTCTGATTGCAGCCGGCCTGCTCGCCACTGCCGCGCATGCAGAGGTCAACGAAGTCAGGATTTCCAAGGGCTTCGGCATTCTCTATCTGCCCTTGATCGTCATGGAGAACCAGAAGCTTCTCGAGAAGCATGCCAAGGAAGCCGGTCTTGGCGACGTCAAGGTTTCCTGGCTCTCGCTCGATGGCGGCAACGTCATCAACGATGCCATGATGGCCGGCACCCTGGATTTTGCCGGAACGGGTGCCCCGGGCTTCGTGACCCTATGGTCCAAGGCAAAGGGCATCCCCAACGTCGAAGTCGTCGGCGTTTCGGGCCTGAGCTCCACTTCGCTGTGGCTCAATACCAACAAACCTGAGATCAAGTCACTCAAGGACTTTACGAGCGCCGACAAGATTGCACTTCCCGGCATCAAGACATCGCTTGCCGCCGTCGTGCTGCAGATGATCGTCGCCAAGGAGTTCGGTGAAGAGAATTACGCGAAACTCGATCCTCTCACCGTTAGCCTTCCTCACCCCGAAGCGCTGGCGGCTCTTGTTGGCGGGAAAACCGAAATCGACGCACATTTCACGTCCCCTCCCTTCCAGTATGTCGAAGCAAAGTCGCCTAACATTCACCGGGTGCTGAGCTCGACTGATTATCTCGGCAACATCACGCTCGACGTCACCTTCGCGCCGAAGAAGTTCGTCGACGCCAACCCCAAGATGACGCAGGCCTTTATCGATGCTCTCGATGAGGCCAACGACCTGATTGCCAAGGACAAGAAGACGGCGGCGGAAATCTTCTCCAAGAGTTCGAAGGTCAAGGTCGAACCCGCGGATGCGCAGGAGATGATCGAGGACAAGGACGCAAAGTTCGATACGACCCCGAACGGGATCATGAATTTTGCCGACTTCATGCACCGCGCCGGCCTGATCAAGACCGTTCCAGCCAAGTGGAGCGATATGTTCGTTCCGCAGCTTGCGGATCGCAGCGGCAGCTGAGCTCCTCCCAGCGAGGGTCGAGACATTCCGATGTCCTGGCCCTCGCAAACTTTTCCACCGCGATGGCAATACACTCGATGGGGATGTCAGGTTAACTGGAGAGGAAGCTGTTGGCTGGTAGTTGGCAGCCCTGCTCCAGGCCCGAGTCAGTTACAAGCGTCATCGCTACCCACTGTCTATGATCGCGCACGCATCTGGCTTTACATCCGATTTCCGTTGAGCCTGCGGCTGGTGGAAGAGCTGCTATTGGAGCGCGGTATTGTCGTCTCCTATGAGACGATCCGGTGTTGGGCGAAGAAGTTCGGTCCGGATTATGCCGGCCGTTTCCGGCGGAAATCGCCGAGCGCCAACGATATATGGCATCTCGACGAAGTGGCCGTTTCGATCGACGGGAAGAAGCACTGGCTCTGGCGCGCCGTTGATCAGGATGGCTTCGTTCTTGAAGTGCTGGTGCAAAGTCGCCGAATGCCCAGACGGCCAAGCGTTCGATGTGCAAACTGTTAAAGGGTCACGGCCACGCGCCACGTGTGATGGTCACCGACAAGCTTCGATCCTACGATGTCGCAAAGCGCGAGATCATGCCCGGTGTTGAACATCGCTCTCATAAGGGGCTGAACAATCGGGCGGAGAATTCCCATCAGCCAACCCGGCGACGAGAACGGATCATGAAGCGCTTCAAGTCGAAACGACATCTGCAACGCTTCGTTTCCATCCATGACCCGATTGCCAACGTGTTCAACACTCCCCGCTCCGACATAACCTCAAGCCCTTTTCGCGAACTGCGTGCGGCAGCGAGGAGCCTGTGGCCGCAAATCGCTCGGGTATGAACCGTGAAGGCGACTAGGCCCACCATTGCACCGCGGTCGTTAACTTTACGATACCGCATCGCGGTGTGTTGCCTGATTTAATAAGCGGCCACAGCCATTGAATACAACATAGCATGCGATATATCTGCGGAGACGCGACGCAACTCTGGTGACCAATGGTGCGATACAATTTTCAGGTACGGGATCAATTCAAGCGCGTTTTGGCAAAGAGCCATATTGACGAAGCCGATCAATTAACGGCCTGCCGGACCGTTGCCATGGCGCTTGCCACGTTTGCCTTCAACGTGAACGCACCGCCGCGCACGTCTGTTGAACTTGAAGATTCGTTGGGCAATCGGATAGCTGTCATTACGCTGATTGTTGAGACTTGAGGGTAATTTCGTAGCCGGAGCCATGACGATGGATCCGCCACCTCGTCCAGATGCCATATATCTTTCCGCGACGACTTCTTTCTGCGCAACCGCTTGGCATAAGCCGCCTCGAATTTACGGCCCCATCGCCGGATCGTTTCGTTAGATACGACAATGCCGCGCTCCAATAGCAGCTCTTCCACCAACCGCAGGCTTAACGGAAACCGGAAATACAAACACACCGCATGGGCGCTGATGTGTGGCGGAAAGCGGTGGTTCTTGTAACTGATCGTAGGCCCGCTCATCGAGCTTAATTATCCGCCAACCGTTAACCCACCGACAACGTGACAACGCCGGCTATCCTTCTTTCATGTTTTGGCTTGAAGTGTACAAGTCACTGTGGGTTCAGGTCCCCGCAACCAAATCCTTTCTTGTCCGCCCCGAAGCTCTAGAGACGACGGATTGGGATGAGTGGAGAAGCGGATACTAGGTAGATGCCGCGACGACAGCACCGAAGCGGCCGCGATATTTCGCGGGCGTTGTCGAGAAGCGCTCCTCAAAAGCTTCATAGAAGCGCGACAGTGAACCAAACCCCGCTTCGAATGCGACGGCGGCTACCGGAAGGTCGCTGGAGATCAACAGCGATTGAGCCGTGTCAAGCCGATGACGCGTTATGGCCTGACTGACGGTCAGGCCCACGGTCTTCTTAAAGATAGACATTGCGTAGTTCGGATGCAGTCCCGCGGCCGATCCGACATCGATCGCCGATATCTGGCCAAGCGCATGCTCCGCAATGAAACGAATCATCTTTTCCACCCTTGGCAGGCGGTCGGGATCCTGATTGCGTGACGCTTCGATTGCGGAACCTTGTTCCCGCAGGTCTCGCCAGCCCTCGCGGGCAATCCGCCGGATGCGCGCTACGAGCTCGTCGCGGACGATCTGTTCCAGTTCAGCATCCCCGGACAACAACTCTTCGCGCCATCTCAGGAAAACGTCGCGATCATGTGCCCTGACGCTAATTGCCTCTATCAGACCACCACGAAATACAGCGTCTCGAAAGGCTCCCATGCTGTGCAAATTGACGAGCACCGACATTGGAACATAGAGGCAAACGAACGTCGTCTGCTCGGTAACATCAACGACCTGGTGCGGGATCATTCCCCAAAAGAGGCAGAGCTGCCCTTCGGAGATCTGCAGCCTACGTCCATCGAACCAATAAGTGATCCGCCCTTCGAGGACAAAGTTCAGCTCCACCTGGCTATGCATGTGCGGACCGCTCATGCGGCGCACATCCAAGCGTTCGCCCGCACAGAAGCGATGATCGCCGAAGACGACGAGCGGATGGCGCGTCGGGCCGTCGTGAACAGGAACTGACTCGTCTTCGATCAGCATTGCAAGGGTCTCCACCACGGTCGCGATCTTAGAAAACCGGAAGCGATCTTTAATATCGCGGTAGAGGTCTACGAATTTGGATGATGAATATCAACCGCCGCGCATTGGGGGCGATGTGGTGGCCGGCGTCCGCGCCGTAACAGGTCAGTGGAGGAATACGTGACCCTTTTGAAAAATATCGGCTCGCTCGCATTAAGCTACATGCTGGTGACATCGGCGGCATGCGCCGGCGAAATTGTTCTCAATTCCGACCAGTCGGATCCTGTGCCGAAGAAGGCAATGGAGCAGCTGATTGCCGACTTCCAGACGAAGAACCCCGACATCAAGGTCAGGTGGAACAATTTCGATCATGAAGGCTATAAGTCTGCGATCCGCAATTTTCTCACGGCAACGCCGCCCGATGTCGTCGCCTGGTACGCCGGTAATCGCATGGAGCCTTTCGTCAAGGCGGGCCTCTTCGAAGATGTCAGCGACGTCTGGGCTGCAAACGGGTTGAGCGACCAGCTGAAGTCCGCAGCGGCATCGATGACGATCGACGGCAAGAAGTGGGGCGTCCCCTATACCTACTATCAGTGGGGCATCTATTACCGCGCCGATATCTTTAAGGATAAGGGCATTACGCCGCCAAAGACCTGGGACGAGCTGGTCGCCGCCTGCGCCAAGCTGAAAAGCGCCGGCATCACCCCGTTTACGATCGGTAGCAAGGCACTCTGGCCGACCGCTGGTTGGTTCGATTATCTGGATCTGCGCGTCAACGGCTATCAATTCCACATGGATCTGACGTCCGGGAAGGTTGCCTATACCGATCCGAAGGTCAAAGCCGTGTTCGCCAAGTGGGCCGAGCTCGTGAAACCAGGCTATTTCCTCGAGAACCATGCAGCGCTCGACTGGCAGGACGCCATGCCGCAGTTCGTTCAGGGGAAGGCGGCCATGTATCTTATGGGCAATTTCGCCGTTGCCCCGATGAAGGATGGCGGGCTGAAGGAAGACCAGATCGGTTTCCTGCCGTTTCCGGAAATCACAAAGGACCTGACTGCCGCCGAAGAGGCTCCGACAGACACGTTCCATATTCCGTCAGGCGCGAAGAACAAGGAAGACGCGAAGAAGTTCCTTGCCTACCTGGCCTCTCCGGAAGTGCAGACGAAAATGAACGCGACACTCGGCCAATTGCCGGTCAACAACCTGTCGACCAAGCCGGATGACAAATTCCTGAAGGCTGGCTTCGAGATGCTGTCGAAGGCCCAAGCTCTCTCGCAGTTCTACGACCGCGATGCTCCGCCCGACATGGCGAAGGCTGGCATGGAAGGCTTCCAGGAGTTCATGGTGAAGCCCGACAAGATCGACGCGATCCTGGCACGTCTCGATAAGGTGCGCGCCCGCGCCTACAAGTAGCCCATTCCAACGATGACCCGCTGCCGGACGTTGAAGACGTCTGGCAGCGTTCTTACTCGCATTTGCATAGGAGCAGACAGTGGGAACGAGCAGCACCGCTCTACCGGGGTTCTGGAAACGCAATCAGCGGACCTTCGCACCCTGGCTATTTCTTGCGCCGGGTGCCCTGATGTTCCTGGTCTATGTGATCCTCCCGGTCTTCCAGTCCGTATGGATCAGCTTTCACGACTGGGATGGTCTGGGGCCCAAAACCTGGATCGGCCTTGGGAATTACGTCGAGCTTTTCTCCGACGACGCCTTCTACATGTCGCTGAAAAACAACATCATATGGCTCGTCCTCTATCTGCTGGCAGTTCCGGCGGGGCTCGCTGCGGCCCTGTTCCTGAACCAGACAATTGCCGGTATCCGCATCTACAAATCGCTGTTCTTTTTCCCCTTCGTGATCAGCCAGGTCGTTGTCGGCCTGATCTTCAGCTGGTTCTATGCGCCGAATTTCGGCTTGTTCTCGGTCCTGACCCAAGCTTTGACCGGGACGCAGGTCGCCGTGCTGGCGGATGAGCACCTCGTGACCTACGGCATCATCGCGGCCGGCCTCTGGCCGCAGATCGCCTATTGCATGATCCTCTATTTGACGGGTCTTAATAACATCAACCCGGAACAGATCGAGGCCGGGCGTATGGACGGCGCCAAAGGCTGGCATTTGTTCTGGAACATCGTCCTGCCACAGCTTCGACCGGCCACCTTCATCGCGGTGGTGGTGACGGTCATCGGCGCGCTTCGCTCCTTCGACCTCGTATCCGTCATGACAGCCGGCGGCCCTTACGGATCGAGCCGCGTTCTCTCCTATTACATGTATGAGGAAGCTCTCTCGGAATACGGGTTCCGCATGGGATATGGCGCCGCCATAGCCGTCGTGCTCTTCCTGATCATGATGATCTTCATCACCTTTTTTCTCATCCGCATGCTGAGACAGGAAAGGAATTCCTGATGTTTCCAACCCCTGTCCAGAAATCCGGTCCATGGGCATCCACCGCCTACCAAATTATTCTGCCGATCGCGCTGATCATCTGGCTGCTGCCGCTGATCGGTGTCGCGGTCACCTCAATCCGGCCCTCCGGAGATTTGGCGGCCGGCAACTATTTCGGCATTCCCTCGGGCTTTGCCGGCGTGGAAAACTACACCGCCGTCTTCCGGGATTCGCCGATCGGCCACTACATCCTGAACTCGTTCAAGATTACGATCCCGACGGTGATCGGCGCGGTTGGGCTGTCCTGCCTTTGCGGTTTCGCGCTCGCCGTCTATCGCTTCAAGGGAAGCCTGGCGCTGTTCTTCATCTTCGTTGCCGGCAATTTCATTCCGTTTCAGATCCTGATGGTTCCGGTACGCGACATGACGCTGAAGATGGGCCTCTACGATACGGTGACCGGGCTGGTGCTGTTCCACGTCGCGTTCCAGACGGGCTTCTGCACCTTATTCATGCGCAATTTCATCAAGGGCCTGCCCTTCGCGCTGATCGAGTCGGCGCGCGTCGAGGGCGTCTCCGAATGGCGGATCTTCGTCCATATCGTGTTGCCGTTGATGCGCCCGGCAATCGCGGCGCTGTCGGTGCTGATCTTCACCTTCGTCTGGAACGACTATTTCTGGGCGACCGTGCTGGTTCAAGGACAGAGCGCCATGCCTGTTACCGCCGGCCTTAATTCCCTCAACGGGCAGTGGGTTGCGGCGTGGCATCTGGTGTCGGCGGGGTCCATCGTTGCGGCGATGCCGCCGGTTCTGATGTTCTTCTTCATGCAGAGGCACTTTATTGCGGGCCTCACTCTCGGAGCGACCAAGGGATGAGCAAGACTGTTATTATCAAAGCAGGCGCGGTGTCGATGGCGCTCGGCCTGCCTGTGACTGGCATGCCGGAGATCCTCGGCTTCGGTCGCAGGGCGCTTGCGCCGGAATTCTGGCCTGACGTTCCGCGTTCGAGCCGTGTCAACGGCATGGATATCGCCGTGCCGTCAAATGTTCTGCTGCCTGTCGGCGGGCTCGGCTTCTTCGGCTGGCCGGCGATCTCAGGGCACCGCGACGGGCGCTCATTCATCCTGGAATTCGGAAACTGGCAGGTCGAGGAAAACGACCTTGGCGTCGTCCTGAAGGCCGAGGATCCCGCCGCGGAAATCGGCTTCCAGATACGCCTCGTGGGCAACCGCACCGGGGTGCTGTCGGTTTCGACATTGCTGACCAACCTTGGTTCTGACTATTACACCCTCGATCGATGCATGGCGGCGAGCTTCCTGATGCCCGCCGGCGTGGCCGAGTTGACCACCTTTACGGGCATGTGGGGCCGGGAATTCCAGACACGCCGCACGACAATTGCTGACGGACTCTGGATGCAGGAAAGCCGGCGGGGGCGCACCTCGCATGACCGCTTCCCCTTCGCTTTCCTTGAATGCGGTGGCGAGAGGATGGGCTTCCATCTCGGCTGGAGCGGCAATCACCTGATGGCGATCGATATGCTTGATGACGGGCGTAGGCTGGTCCATCTCGGCGAGTTGTTCGAGCCGGGCGAAATACGCCTGGCAGCCGGTGAAACCTACACTAGCCCGACGGCTTTTGCCGGCCCTGATAGCGAAGTGTTCCATGCCTTCGTGCGTGAGAGCGTGGTTGCGTGGCCGGGCGGCGAGATGAAGCCTCGGCCGGTGACGCTGAACACCTGGGAAGGCAATTATTTCGATCACCGCATGGACTCCCTGAAGTCTCAGGCGGATGCGGCAGCGGCCCTCGGCATTGAGCGCTTCGTCCTCGACGACGGCTGGTTCGGCAAGCGCGACGACGATACCACCAGTCTCGGCGACTGGTTCATCGACGAGCGGAAGTATCCTGACGGACTGAAGCCGCTCGTCAACCATGTAACTTCGCTTGGCATGGAATTCGGTCTCTGGTTCGAGCCCGAAAACGTGAATCCCGAGTCCGAACTGTTTCGCGCGCATCCCGATTGGGCTCTGCAGGTCGAAGGGCGTCCGCTGCTTCTGTCGAGAAACCAGTTGGTGCTGGATCTGACGCGGCCGGAGGTCAGCGACTATCTCTTCGCATGCATGGAAGCCGTACTCTCGCAGCATGCGATCTCTTACATCAAATGGGACATGAATCGCGACCTGACCCATGCCGGCGGCGCGGATGGCCGCGCGCGGACGGCGCAACAGACGCGCGCCGTCTATGCCCTGATGGACAGGATCCGCCAGGCGTTTCCGGCAGTCGAGATCGAGAGCTGCGCATCGGGCGGCGGACGCATCGATTATGGCGTTCTGCGGCACACGCATCGCGTCTGGACCTCCGATTGCACCGATGCCTTTGAGCGGCTCGAAATACAGCATGGAGCCTCGCAGTTCGTTCCGCCGGAACTTCTCGGCGCGCACATTGCTGCTTCGCCAAACCATCAGACCGGCCGCAGGCTGACCCTTTCCTTCCGGGCACTCGTTGCGCTCGCCTATCATCTAGGGGTGGAACTCAACCCGCTGACCCTCGATGCGGAGGAGAAGCGGGAGCTTAAGGGCTGGATTGCACTTCACAAGAATCTGCGCCCGCTCCTGCATGCGCCGGGCAAGCAGTTCCGCCTGCAGCCGCTTGATGGACGTTACGTCTGGGGTGCCGCGGACGAGAGCCGTATCGTCGCTTTCGTCGCTCAAGGGCCGCAAATGGTCGGCGAGCAGCCGGCACCGATCCGCCTGCCGGTCGGTGGCGACGGTACCGGCAAGTGGCGCGTGAAAGCGATCCATCCCGCCGAGCCCGAGTTCATCCGGATATCGGAAGGCCAACAGCGGCTTCTGAATGGTGAACTGACGTTCAGCCTCGATACGCTCCGGCATGTCGGCCTGCCGCTGCCGATGCTTCGACCTGAGAGCGGGCTTCTTCTTGAATTCGAACCAGTGACGGGAGACTAAGTCTCATGGGGAATGTAACCCTTAATCGCGTGACCAAGCAGTTTGGCGCTGCCAGCGTCATCAAGGGAGTCGATCTGGCGATCGAAGACGGTGAGTTCTGCGTCTTCGTCGGTCCGTCCGGCTGCGGCAAGTCCACGCTTCTGCGCATGATTGCAGGGCTCGAGGATATTTCCTCCGGGGAATTAAAGATCGGCGGCGATGACATGACCAGCGTCGGCCCCGCCGAGCGCGGCGTCGCCATGGTGTTCCAGAGCTACGCTTTGTACCCGCACATGACGGTCGCTGAAAACATCGGTTTCGGCCTGCGAATGACCGGCCATTCCAAGGATGAGGTTGCCCGCCGCACTGATGCCGCCGCCGAGATGCTGCAGTTGAAGTCCATGCTCGATCGCAAACCGTCCCAGCTTTCGGGCGGCCAGCGCCAGCGCGTTGCCATTGGCCGCGCCATCGTCCGTAATCCGCAGGTGTTTCTCTTCGACGAGCCGCTCTCCAACCTCGATGCCTCGCTCCGGGTGCAGATGCGCACGGAGATCAGCAAGCTGCATCGGGATATCCGCACGACGATGATCTACGTCACCCACGATCAGGTCGAGGCCATGACCATGGCCGACAAGATCGTTGTACTGCAGGGCGGACTGGTCGAGCAGGTCGGGTCGCCGCTGGAACTTTACCATCAGCCAAAGAACATCTTCGTCGCTGGCTTCATCGGTTCGCCGAAGATGAATTTCCTGAAGACCAAGGCCTCGCCGGCCGGCGGTGGCGTGAAGGTCGATCTTCCCGGTGGCCAGTCGATCATGCTCCGGGGCGGTTCGGCGAAGGAAGGTCAATCGGTTACTCTCGGCATCCGCCCCGAGCACCTCGATCGAAGCGAAGGCGGTGATGCAACGCTCCAGGGCAAGGTGCGTCTTGCGGAATATCTGGGCTCGGAAACGATGTTCTACATCGAACTTGCCGACGGCACCGAGATTGCAGTGAAGGCGGATGGCCTGGCGCAGGCCAAGCACGGCGACGATTTTTCCATCCATATTCCTGCGGCTGCCTGCCATCTTTTCGACGATGCTGGCAATGCCATCCTTAACGGAGATCTGACAAAATAATGCTTGGCGTTTGCTATTATCCGGAACACTGGCCTGAAAGCTGGTGGGAAAAAGACGCGCGTCGCATGCGGGAGCTTGGTATCTCCTACGTGCGCATCGGTGAATTTGCGTGGTCGCGCCTTGAGCCGACGCGCGGCTCTTTCGATTTCGGCTGGCTCGACCGGGCGATCGACACGCTGGCGTCCGCCGGCCTGAAAGTCGTACTCGGCACGCCGACCGCCACGCCGCCGAAGTGGCTGATGGACGAATATCCAGAAATCGCTCCGGTGGACGAGCAGGGTAGGGTGCGGGGCTTCGGCTCGCGCCGTCACTATACGTTCTCGTCGGAGGTCTGGTGGAAGGAGTCGGAACGTATAGTCGACACCGTCGCGAAGCGCTATGGCTCGCATCCGGCTGTTGTCGGCTGGCAGACCGACAACGAATACGGATGCCACGATACGAGCCTGTCCTGGGGTGCCGAAGATCTGAAAGCGTTTCGCCGCTGGCTTCGCCTCCGTTATCAGTCGGCGCAGCAATTGAACGAAGCCTGGGGAAGCGTCTTCTGGTCGATGGAAGTCCAGAGCTTCGAGGACGTCGTCCTGCCCAACCTGACCGTGACGGAGACAAACCCCGCTGCGCGGCTCGACTTCTGGCGCTTCCATTCCGATCAGATCGCGGCTTACGATCGCATGCAGTGCGACATCATCCGGAAGTACTCCCCGAACCGTTGGATCACTCATAATTTCATGGGTTTCGTCAACGATTTCGATCATTGGAAGGTCGCAGAGAACCTGGACCTTGCGTCGTGGGATTCCTATCCGATCGGCTTCGTGGAGAAGTTTCCCTTTAGCGAGGAAGAGAGGACGCGCTGGGCGGAGACATCCCACCCAGATATCGCCGGCTTTCATCACGATCTCTATCGAGGCGTCGGCAATGGCCGGTTTTGGATCATGGAGCAGCAGCCGGGGCCGGTGAACTGGGCGCCGTGGAACCCGGTACCCAAGCCGGGGATGGTGCGCTTGTGGAGCTGGGAAGGTCTTGCTCATGGAGCCGAGGTCGTCAGCTATTTCCGCTGGCGCCAGGCACCGTTCGCCCAGGAGCAGATGCATGCCGGCCTGAACCTGCCGGGTCTCGACGAACTTTCGCCGGGCGGCAAGGAGGCCGAAATCGTCGGACGCGAGATCGATGCATTAGGTCCGTTGCCGGACGCCGTTCAGGCGCCCGTCGCAATCGTCTACGACTATGAAAGCTACTGGTCCGCCGTCATTCAGCCGCAGGGCAAGGACTTCCGCTATGAAGAGCTGGCATTCCGCTGGTACGAGGCGATCAGAAAGCTCGGGCTCGATGTCGATTTCGTCCGGCCCGGTCATTCGCTGAAAGGTTACAAGCTTGTTCTCGTTCCCTGCTTGATGCATGTATCGGATGTGGCGCTGGCTGCATTCGAGGAGGCTGATGGGATTGTGCTGTTCGGTCCGCGGACCGGATCGCGGGATCGCAGTTTCCGCATTCCGGCCAATCTTCCGCCTGGGCCGATCGCCGAACTCACCGCCGTTAGGATCACGCAGGTTGCTTCATTGCGTCCGGGGCTGAGCGTCTCTGTTGTCGGCGCGTTCATCGGCCAATCGACAAGATGGCGTGAGTATCTTGAGGCGACGGCGGATGCCGTCGTCGAAGCGGTGTTCGAAGATGGAGGCCCCGCGTTGATATCTAACGGACGATACCATTATCTCGCCTGCTGGATTGAAGGTCTACCGCTTACCGAGCTGATGGTGCATCTTGCCAACAAAACCGACATTAAAGCCGGTATGCTGCCTGATGCCATACGCTATCGCCGCGCTGGCAACCTGACGTTCGCGTTCAACTACGGCCCCGACGCCTGGCTCGTTCCCGAGCAACAGGACTTTGTGTTGGGTGGAAGAGAAATCCCCCCATTTTCCCTCTCAGCATGGAAAGCTTCTTCCACTGGTTCCTAGAAAGGGAGCTGGAGCAGAAACCTAGCCGTAGTGGGTGGCGGAAATCTGCCGGAACGGCATTATCGATGCGGGCGATGTCACGTTGTCCGCGTAATCCCCGAGGAGACGCTTGTGGGCGAGTTTACGCAGTTGCGCGGGGGATGGGTTTCCACTGCGCCATTGCGCGAACGTCAATGAACGGTGGAGCATAAAGGCTCTTCCATTTCAGGGAGCCCGTCAAGTTCGTCCGGACAGCCGGCCAATGTTCCTTCAGCTCGCGGCTGGTTGACCGCTCAGCCGCCAAGATTCAGTGATTGGCTCAAGATCGAGCAGCCGGACGAGGGGTGCCTGATTTGAAAAAGATGACTAATGTCACTTGCATGTCGGAATGCTTTGTTTACCAACGGGACGTGCAAATATGACGGGGAATGTTGTTGAAGTGCGGGCTAAGCGCTCGCCGTGACAGCAGCCGCTCAAGGTGTCTGGCAAGGAGAGACGTATGCATTTCATCATCGCGCTCATCATGGGCGGATTCATCGGCTGGGTCGCCGGCATGATCATGCGGGGCGGGGGCGGCATCGTCTGGAATGTGCTGGTCGGCTGCCTCGGTTCGATTGTGGGACGATTCCTATTGGGTAGGTTCTCGGATCAGGGGCATCTCACGGAGAACCCGTTCGATCCTAAGACGCTTGTCGTCGCACTCGTTGGGGCCATCGTATTGCTGGCAATATACAATCTTATCAGGCGCGGAGCGGTGCGATGATGCCTGCTCGGGGTCATGCGGCTGTCACGAATAACAGCATATGAAATTGGACTGAGGGCGTCTTTCGCCCGAAAGTACAACGTGGCCGGTTGATTTGCGGAGAATTACAGTCGCGCAGTCGAATTGGTTTTTGGTTACAATATCGGAGACATTATGGGCATTTTCAGCACCATCAAAGACAAGATTTTCGGTCATCCCGCCGCGCAGGCAGCTGTGCCTGACGCAACCACGGAAGTCGCGCAGGCTGGTGCGGCCGCGCCGGCAGCAGCTCCTGCTTCGGTCGATGTCGGCGCTGTGCTGGCCCAGATGGCGGCGACCAAGGGCGGCGGCGGCAACTACCAGACCTCGATCGTCGATCTGCTCAAGCTGCTGGACATGGATTCGAGCCTCAACGCACGCAAGGAGCTCGCCAACGAACTGAACGTCCATGTTGCCGAGGATGGCTCGGCTGCGGAGAATATCGCCCTCCACAAGGCCGTGGTCGACAAGCTCGCCGAGAATGGCGGTAAGATCCCGGACAGCCTTCGGCATTAACCCCCTCGGCGGAGGACTTCGCTACTGCGGCAAAGTCCTCCGCCGATCAACGAGGAAGGAGCATAACATGGGAATTCTCGACGGTCTTCTTGGCCAGTTTCTGGGCAGCGGCGAAGCCAATACGCTCGTTGCGGGCCTCGCTTCCAAGGTTGGTCTGCCGCCCGAATTGGCGCAAACAGCGCTCAACGCGCTGGCGCAGGCACATCCACAGCCGGGTGACACGATTCAAACCGCCGCCGCCAATAGCGGCCTGTCGGAAGACGTGCTCCAGCAAGTTGTCTCGCACCTAGGCGGTGAAGATGGGCTCGCCAACCTTGCCGCCAGTTGGCTGGGGGGTGGCAAGCCGTAGGCTTCCGCCTGATTATTAGCCAAACCCAGTCTTCCGTTGGGCGCTGATCGTGCTGTTGGCGCATCCGTCTTGTGCAGATCATAAGCTTTGGCCTGCTGTCACCCGTTGCGATCACGCAGCGGGTGATTAAATGGTGTGGAAAATTCCAAGTCTGAATGGCCTAATTTGACGGGGGCACGTCACTGTCACTCGACTCAATGAAACGCGGTTTGACAGCATCGACGCAGAACCAAATAGCATTACGGTTGATCATTTCTCAGGTCCTTCATTTAAGGGAGCCTCCAATATGAGAGGTCACTAACTTGGCCCGCTGCCCACCACCGCCGAGACAATCAGCGCGGCAAAATAATTTGCACTCCAATAATGTACATTGAGATCTCACTATCACCTACTCTTTAACATACGCGGATCGAGCGCATCGCGCACCGCATCGCCGAGATAGTTGACGCTCAGCACTGTCAGTGAGATGGCGAGGCCCGGCCACAGCACGCGGGACGGCGTGAGCTGCAGGAAGCTTGCGCCATCGAAAAGTAGACGCCCCCATGTCGGAAAGTCCGACGGGAAGCCGAGACCCAGAAAGCTCAGCGCGGATTCGGTGATAATCGCAGAAGCAATGCCAAGCGTCGCCGACACCATGATCGAGCTCATGACATTCGGCAGAATGTGCTTCAGGATGATCCGGTATTCTCGCATGCCGCTGCTTTTGGCCGCCATGACGAAATCCAGCCGTTTCACCGCCAGCACATCGCCACGCACAATGCGAGCGGTATGCATCCAGCTCGTGACGCCGATGACAAAGACGATCAGGATGAAAATTCCAGTTTCCGGGCCGAAATAGGCACGGAGCGTGTCGCGGAACAGCATGATGATGACCAACAGCAGAGGCAGAAGCGGGAGCGCCAGAAACAGATCCGTCAGCCGCATCAGAGGTCCATCGAGACGTCGAAAATAGCCCGATGTCACGCCGACCAATGTCCCGAGGAGAAGCGCCAACAGCATCGCGGTGATGCCGACCGCCAGCGAGATGCGTCCACCTGCCATCACCTGCGCCAGCATGTCATGGCCAAGATTGTCTGTGCCGAAGGGGTGAAGGAGGGAAAGTCCTTGGTTTTTGGCGCGAATGTCGATCTTATTCGGATCGACGCTGTGGATGAACGGACCGACATAGACGACCAGCAGGATGAATATGAAAACGATCAGGCCCGCAAAGCCACCTTTATGAGCCCGGAATTGCCGCCATGTGGCGGCCATGATCGAGCGTGGTGGCGCGGTCAAAGCCGTCGTCGGGATTGCTGTTACGTCAGTCATAGCGGATCCTCGGGTCAAGAATGCCGTAAAGCACGTCGGCAATCAGATTGAAGAGAACGATCAACACGGCGAAGATGAAGGTCAGGGTCTGAACCATGGGGATATCCCCGCCCTGCACGGCGACAATCAAAAGCTGGCCAAGGCCGTTCACCCGAAAGACCTGCTCGGTGATGATGGCGCCGGAAAAAATCGTCGGCACCCCGAGCGCGATGACGGTTACGACCGGGATCAGGCTGTTGCGCAGCACGTGGACTAGAAGCACGGTCTTTTCCTTGACGCCCTTGGCACGCGCGGTGCGGACATAATCCTGATGCAGGTTGTCGAGCATGGAGGCGCGCACGAAGCGGCTGATATGCGAAACGTTGTAGAGCGTCAGCACCATGACCGGCAGGAACATCTGCTTGATCTGTGCCATGAGGCTGGACCAGTCCGTCACGCGCAGGTTGGTGTCGTAGACCGATGGAAACCAGTGCAGAGTGGAGCTGAAGACGACGATCAGCAGTACGCCGGTGAAGAATGTAGGTACGGAATAACCGACCATCGAAATGAATGTGCCGATCTGGTCGAAGATCGAATATTGCTTGTAGGCCGAGAGAACGCCGATCGGGATCGCCAGCAACACGCCGAACAGGTAGGAAAGGCCCACCACCCACAGCGTTTGCGGCATACGCTGGACGACAAGATCGACCACCGGGCTGCGTGTTGCCCATGAGAGCACCCGCAGTCTGTGACCATCACCGAACTGCCAGCCGGTGATCTGTTCGAGGATATTCAGCGGTTCGTTGATGAAGAATTGATGCAGCCATCTGAGATAACGGATCAGGAAAGGCTGATCGAGACCAAGTGCTGCGCGGATCTGTTCGCGGACCTCCGGCGGGATCGTCAACGGCAGATCGCCAGTCGGATTATTGGGCGCAAGGTCGAGAAGAGCAAAAATGACAAAGCTGATCACCAGCAATGTCGGCACGGCGAAAAACAGCCGCCGCAGGGTGAAATGAAACATCGGAAAGTCTCCAGAACTTCAGGCGATAGAAGACGCCGGCCCCTCTGGGTGGGCCGGCGTCTTTCGTAACCTACTTCTTGCGAGACCAGTCGGCGACGTTCCAGAGTTCGGAATCCCAGCCGTTTATCCTGACGCCTTCGAGGGTCACGGCGCGCGCCGAGACCTGACCACGGTAGATAAGCGGGATATGGGCCCCCTCCTCCGTCAGCATGTCATTGGCTTTCTTGGCGATTTCCGCCCGTTTGGCGAGATCGGCCGTCTTCGACAATTCCGCGACGAGCTTGTCGTATTCCGGATTGCAGTAACGCGGCATGTTCTGCCCCTGCCAACCGTTTTCGGGAGCGGGGATCTTGTTGCACAGCCATTCCGCCAGGTATTTTTCCGGGTCGGTGCCGTCGAAATTGTTGGTGTACATTTCGACGTCGGCATAGAACTTCTGGAAGGTGTCCGGGCTTGCCGGATCGCCGCCGAAAAACACTGAGGCGCTGATGTTGCGCAGCTCCGCCTGCACGCCGATCTGCGCCCACATGTCCTTCACGAGCGCCTGCGTCGCCTGACGCACGGAGTTGGTCGAGGTCTGGTAGAGGAAGGAGAGCTTCACGCCGTTCTTGGCGCGGATGCCATCCGAGCCCTTGACCCAGCCGGCCTCGTCGAGAAGCTTGTTGGCGCCATCGACATCCGGCTTCAGGCACCAATCGTTCGCCGTCGAGGCATAGACCTCGGGACCGGGCACGATGTTGCAGGTCGGCTTGCCGGCTGCACCATATCCCGCCTCGTTGATGACATCGCGGTCGATCGCCATCGACAATGCGCGGCGAACAGCCGGGTCCGACAAGGACGGATGCGGGCCGGCCTGCTTGGTCGAGCGTTTTTCGCCGAGCGACGGGTCGACGGCATAGTGGTTGATGTTGATACGTTCGACCTGCGATCCGAAGGCCGTCACGAGCTCGCCCTTGCCGGCAGCCACCATGGTTGCCAGAATTTCCGGCTCGACCTGCATGTTCCAGGCATAGTCATATTCGCCGGTTTCGAGCACCGCGCGGGCTGCAGACACTGCGTCGCCGCCACCCTTGAGCGTCACGGTGGCGAAGGCGGGCTTGGCCGGATCGCGATAATTCTTGTTGGCGACGAAGGTGATCACATCGTTCGGCTTGAATTCCTTGACGACGAAGGGGCCGGTGCCGATCGGGCCGAAATTGGCCGAGGTGCATCCGGGAGCGGCAGCACCAAGGCAATCCTTGAACTGGGCCTTCTGGATCACGGGCGACTGGCCGCCGACGAAGGCGCTATAGGGGTAATATTTCGGCTCCGTAAAGGTCAGCTTGACGGTATGCGGGTCCAGGGCCTCGACCGACTTGACGCCTTCATATTGCGCCTTCTGGGCGCAGCCGCCATCCGGCGCGGTGCAATATTTCCAGGTGAAGACCACGTCATCGGCGGTGAAATCGGTGCCGTCGGACCATTTGACATCCGGCTTCAGCTTCCAGGTCATGCTCTGCATATCCTTGGAGATGCCACCATTTTCCAGCGTCGGAATTTCCGTCACCAGTGTCGGCACGAGCTTTCCGGTTTCATCGTAACGCGCCAGCGGCTCGATGACCATCGAGGAGCTATAGACCTCCTTTGTGCCGCCTGACAGATACGGGTTAAGCGTCGAAACCGCCTGCCAGAACAGGATCTTCAGCTCTCCGTCGCTGCCGCGTTCCGCATGGGCGGCGGAGCCTGCCATGGCGAAAACCGCAACCGCGCTGGCAAGAAGGATATTGCGTCTCTTCATCTTCATTTCCCCATGTGATTTTTGTGCGTTGAGCTATCGACGCGGCATATTCCATATGCCGCGTCGCAAAGGCTTAGTTCCGAGAGTACTTATCCAGCGAAAGGCGGCTTGCCGGGACACGAATCCATGCAGTCGAGAACCTTGTTTCGGCCCGCCACAGGCCGACGTCGCGCCGCTCGCCGATTTCACTTTTCATACTGGAATGGAGCGGAAAGTCTTTCAGTGGCAGAGGCCGCCGGCAGTGCCGGAAGGCGACTTTGGCGATCGGCTTGGCGAGCTTACAGGGCTTTACATCCCTTGGCCGCTCCAACAGATTCGGGCGCAAGCCATCTGCGACCACTAGCGGGTCTTCGCAAACCGACAGAATAATAACCTCCTAAAATTGCTCAGTTCTTTTTCGATGAGAACTTAACCAATCATGCGTGCAGGAATTCTCTCCGGCCGCCGCCCGCTATTATTGTTCCCGTTTATCGGCACTCGCGTCAAAGGCGATGCTCAAATTTTGAGCTATCTAAACACAAGCCTATTTTTCGTTCAAGAGCGAAAACTCAAGCTTGCAAAATCGGATTGCCGCAACGCAATATATCGTCATATCTATGGGATCCGGAGAAAAGAGGATGAGAAAATGCCGATATTGAATCGTGCCGCCGAGATGCAGGAAGAAGTTGCCGGATGGCGGCGCCATTTGCATGAAACACCGGAGCTGCTCTACGATGTTTACGAGACATCGAGCTTCGTCGCGGAGAAATTGAAAGCTTTCGGCTGCGACATCGTCGAGACCGGCATCGGCAGGACCGGCGTGGTCGGCATCATCAAGGGCAGGCATGGCGACGGCCCGACGATTGGCTTTCGTGCAGACATGGATGCATTGCCGATCACCGAAACCAGCGGCAAGCCGTGGACGTCCAAGGTGCCTGGCAAGGCGCATTCCTGCGGCCATGACGGTCACAGCGCCATGCTTCTCGGCGCCGCGCAATATCTGGCGGAGACCCGCAACTTCAAAGGTTCTGTCGCGGTGATCTTCCAGCCGGCCGAAGAAGGCGGAGCGGGCGCGCTCGCAATGCTCGACGACGGTATGATGGACAAGTTCGGCATTGAGCAAGTCTACGGCATGCACAATTCGCCCGGCATGCCGGTCGGCAATTTTGCGATCCGCAAGGGATCGGTAATGGCCGCTGCCGACAGTTTCGAGATCACCATCAACGGTAATGGCAGCCATGCCGCCGCGCCGCATCTCTCGATCGATCCTGTGCTGGCATCCGCCCATGTGGTGATTGCCTTGCAGTCGATCGTCTCGCGTGGAGTGGACCCACTGAAATCACTGGTCGTCTCGGTAACCACGACGCATGGTGGCACGGCGCACAATGTCATTCCGAGTTTCGTCACCCTCACGGGAACGGTGCGTACGCTTCTGCCCGAGACGCGGGATTTCGCCGAAAGGCGCATCAGGGAAGTGGCGCAGGCGACCGCCATGGCGCATGGCGCAACGGCTGATGTCAACTACCATCGCGGTTACCCGGTCACCGTCAATCACGACAACGAAACCGAATTCGCGATCGGCGTCGCAGGCGCGGTTGCGGGCGCCTCCGCCGTCGAGGCCAACACGGCGCCGCGTATGGGGGCGGAAGACTTTTCCTACATGCTGGAATCTCGCCCCGGTGCCTTCATCTTCATCGGCAATGGCGACACCGCCGGCCTTCATCATCCGGCTTACGATTTCAACGACGACGTGCTGCCCTATGGCATCAGCTATTGGGTGACGATGGCCGAAAAAGCCCTTGCCGCCTAACGATTATTCGACAGCTGCAAGACTATGAAAGGTACTTCATGACGACCACAGCCGCGCGGCAAACGAATCCTGACGCAAAACCTGTGCTCTCAGTCTCCAATCTGACCACGTCATTTCTCGTCGATGGCGAGTGGCGCAAGGTCGTGAAGGACATTTCCTTCGATGTCATGCCGGGGTGGGCGTCGCCTTAACCGGCTGGTTTGAATCGACTTGATATTCGGGCTGTCATGACTGAAGCCCCGCATGCCCGCTTCAGACGCCACCGGTTTCCTGCTGAGATCATTGCCCATGCGGTATGGCTGTATTATCGGTTCCCGCTGAGCCTGCGCGACGTCGAAGATCTGTTGGCGGAGCGCGGCATTGCCGTCACGTTTCAGACCGTCGCGGAATGGGCGGCAAGATTCGGCTTGAAGTTCGCTCATCAGCTCCGGCTCCGCTCACGAGGCCACTTTGCCAACAAGTGGCAGCTCGATGAGATGGTGGTGACGATCAAGGGAGAAATACTGGCTGTGGCGCGCCGTCGATGCAAACGATTACGTCCTCGATGCCCTGCTGCAAAGCAGAAGGAACAAGGCAGCAGCGCTGCGTCTGATACGCAAGCTGCTCAAGGGCCAAGGTACCATCCCACGGGTGCTGGTGACTGACAAGCTGCGTTCGTATTCGGCCGCAAAGGCCGAGTTGATGCCGGGCGTAGAGCATCGCTCGCACAAGGGATTGAACAACCGTGCCGAAAATTCTCATCTGCCACTACGGTGCCGAGAGCGGCGAATGATGCACTTTAAGTCAGCGCGACAATGTCAGCGTTTCGTCTCGGTTCATGGCCAGGTCGCCGACCTCTTTCAGCTTCAACGGAAACATCTCACCGCCACCGATCATCGCCAACTCCGCACCCGAGCCGTCACCGCCTGGCGTGAAATCGCATTGTCGATTGACGCCTGAAAAAGCCGACACCACCACCCTTCAGATCCTGGCTTCCATTAAAGGCGACGCCACCAGGTGATGTTGTTGGTGGCACTGACGGTGGAGATCACCTGCTTCGTGGACGAACTCGACAATTTCGCTTGTCCCGCCGAAACACTGGCCGTCGGGGTGATGCCGGTCGCATCGCCAAGACCAACGCCGACCGAAACATCCAGGTTGGCCTCGCCAACTACGGTAATAGTGCGCTTATTTCCTCAATGATGAGCTTGGTCTGAATGCAAAAGAAATTTGTGCGCCCGTTCCCGCTTTTGGGTAACGTGATGTGAAATCTTATTGAGTGCACTGTCACCGTAAATCTCAATGCAAATCCGGGTTAAAGCGTTGTGAAACTGAACAGTCACATATTTGCCTGTGGTTTCATCACCGGGGCCAAGTTCCTGATAAACAGATCACGACTTCTCTACCGACTCCAAATCGCTGGCTGAAATCACGACCTGTGCCCTGGTCACTCCGTTTGGATACGAGAACTCAACCTCAAAGTTGCCGTCACCATAGTCCTCAATAACATAGCCGATGTCTCCAGCCTTAATTTCTTCTTTTGTATTAAGTGGTCCTAGGTAGCGTACGCGGTTGTAGATAGAGATTTTCATCAGCGACCCCTCGTGAAGCCCGTAAATGGCGTATTCAACTTTAGTGATCCATCTGGCTGGATCATCCAGCCAGATCGAAGATAGCTGATCTGCCCGCTTGCTATGCCTTTTCCTGGCAGAGCAATCTCAATGTCGATACGTTGCCCGTATTGATCCGCTTTGCCCATCGTGTACTCACCATCTGCATACTTCGCTGCAGCTTGGGCCTGCCAAATCTGAGTTAGTTCGGCAGTGTCATCGGCACTGTAGCCTAAAGACGTGAACACCACATCCTTTCCATGGTCAGCTTCCGGTTTGAAAATGTAGTCCGAAAATTTCCGCGGATCTACAACTGCACTCGCTTGGACAACTGCAGGCGAAGTTGCCGTACTCGGCGGCCGGAAGAAGGCGACACCGCTATTTCCGCCCACATTCATTGGATTTCCGCCGCTATCGAGCGTCACGTATTTGCCTGTGGTTTCACCGCTCGGGCCGAGTTCCTCGTAGACGGGCTCGCTGCCGTCTTCTGTAGTGCCGACACTGCGGAATAGATTGCCCGAGCCGCTGACCGCAATGCCGCCGCTCTCATTTAGCCAGGAGAGACTCTGGGGTAAGGTCACCTGACTGGGAGACGTGATCCGTGTACGTAGGACAGGGCCGTTTTCAGCTTCAATTTCTTTCTCGAACTCTTCCCAGGATTCAGGAATTTCGCCTTCACCTTCGACCGCCTGCCCGGTTTCCCGGACAGTGATTTTATCCTCTGAGCTCGTCACGGTGACGATGCCGATGAGTGTGCGTGCAAGGTCGGGCGAGACAGCACCATATGCAGGGTCGACTCCGGAGCACGCGCTACCGTTGGCCTGCTGTGCACAGCTGATCAGTGCGGCCCGAAGCTGCGGGTCCTTCAGGTTTAACAGGACGGTGCGCGCCGTCTGGCCGTCGCCCGACGACATCTGTCGATCCGCGACCATCTTATCGAATGCGTCGCCGATCGCCTGCAGGACCGTCTTGCCAGCGTCGAAGGCCGCCTGCAGGCTCTGCACCGAGACATAAGGCTCGAGATCGATATGCTTGTCCTTGGTGATGACGTTCTGCAGGGACGGATCGGTGTTGATCTGATCGACCGGTCTTGTCTGTCCGCCCTGCTCGAGCGAGGCCTGCTGGTCAGAATTGCGGATGATAACGTTGCCGGCACCACCGCTGGCGCTGATCGTCGCCTTGACGGACTGCTCGACATCATCGAGCTGGTATTTGCCGCTGGCACTCGAATTGTTGGTCGTCTTTCCGTTGGCGTCCGCGCCGGAATAGAGGTCGATGTCGGCATTGACCTCATAGCCCTGGTATTTCTGCGTACCGACAAAGTCGGACCAAGTCAGCGTGCCGGTATCGAGATTGACCTGGCCATCGCTCGAAATCAGGCCGGATGCGGCGAGATTGGTATTGCCGCCGACTGTGATGTTCTGGTCGCCGGTAGAATAAAGACCCGCGGGCGTGTCGATCCAGTTGGTCGAGCCCTTGCCGGAGCCGAAGCCCGGCTGCACGCCACCCAGCGTCAGACCGCCAAGCGCCGTGCCGATATTGTCTGATGTCAACAGATCTTGTCCGGGAGTATTGCCGATCGTCGGGCCGGTAAACGAGAAGCCGAGCGAGGACGAGCTGTTCGACTGGCTGCCGGTGTTCGGCGTCGAGACGATATTGAGATTGCCCCCGACGTCTCCTTTAATCGTATCGGCGGAGAAGACGGTATTGTTGAGCGTCGTGTCGCCCTTGGAGATGAAGGTGATATTGTCCGTGGCGCTGACGCCCGAGGTCACCTGCGTGGTCGACGAGCTCGCCGATTTCGACTGTGCGGCCGAGACGCTGGCCGTCGGCGTGATGCCTGTCGCCCCGCCCATGCCGACGCCAACCGACACACCGATGCTGGCGCCGGCCGACTGGCTGCGCGAAGAAGCGTTGGACGTCGCCTGGGCACCGGCCATGTCGATGTTGTTAGCCGAGATCAGCACGCTCCCATTCATGGGATTGTCAGCATGATCGGGATTGGAGGCTGCAGAGATCTGCAGGCCACGGCTGGTGAAGTCTCCATTCGTGGAGATATCGACCGAGTTGCCTGAAATCGTCGGCAACACCGGTGTCGAGGTCGAAACCGAAGTCTCGTTCTTCGAGTAGGTAAAGCCGGCCGTCAGCGAGATGGAGGCGAGATTGCCGGCGCCGACGCTATCTGTGAGACCAGAAAGCGCCTGATAGGCCTTCATCCCGGCAAAGGCGACGTTGGCAGCCGAATAGCCGTCCGTGACCTTGCCAAGCTTGGAAGCAAGGTTCTCGATGCTCTGGCTGGCGCCGACGAAGCTTGAGGAAACCCCGACGCTGACGCCAGCAAAGAAGCTCGTCGCGACCTCATCGAAGTTGGTGATGTCATTGCCGGAGAGGATATTGACACCGTTTTTCCCGACGATGGTGACGCCACCGCCAGCGGCAATCTGTCCCGCCTGATCGTTGAAGGTGTCGCCGGCCTTAAGCGTGATGTCTCCGCCCGCCTTGATGGTGGATACCGCATTGGTATCGGCACTCTGGTTGACTTGATCGGTAAAGCGCCCGACACCGATGCCGATCGAGGCGCCGCCGCCGTTAGTCGAGACCTGGATACCGAAGCCGGATCGCTTGTCGCTCTTCGAGGTGTCGTCGCTCTCATGGCCCGGCAGGATGTTGATATCGCCGGTTGCCTTACCCGTGACATCACCGTTTGTCGCCGAGATCGACGAACCGATTATATTAAGGTCGCCCTTAGTGGCATTGAGCGTAATATTGCCATTGGCGGCAGACAGCGTCGAGCCGATATTGTCGCTCGAACTTTCGCTGATCGTCTTGTCATGGCTGCCATAGATCGAGATAAACCCACCGCCGGAACCGACGCCGATGCCCGACTTCTTGGTCTGCTTATCGCTCTCGTGTTCCTCCTGAGCCCCCATGACGGTGACGGTGGAACCGGAGAGGCTGAGATCATTGCCCGCTGCCATTTCCGAACCCGATACGACAGCCTCGCCACCGGCGTTGACGGTGATATTGCCGGATGCGGAAATCGAGGAACCGACCGTATTCTCGTCGTAGGTATGGGTATGGGTCTTCGACGACGAGAGGAACCCACTGGACTTGCTGTCGGAGGTCGTTTCCTTCGTGTCCTTACCGGAGGCAATGACGACGTTGTTGGCCGCCTGGACATTGGCGTTCGCGGTATGGGTCGCATCACCAGCCGTGACGTCGGAGGCCGAGATCGTAACGTTGCCACCGCTGGAGGCGATGCCGATGCCGGTCTGGCCTAAGATCGACGAACCGTTCGCGGTGGTCGTCGCTTCGCTTGCCTTCTTCGAGCCGGACTTGCTGGAAGAGGATGCACTGTCAGTCGCTTCACCAATGGTGATGTCACCCTTGGCGGCGAGGTTGGCGGTGCCGCCCTTGGCATTGACATCGGAGCCAATGACGCTGATGTTGCCCTTATCAGCCTGGACGGTGACGTTGCCATTCTGCGAGATGATCGACGAACCGTTGCTCGTAACCGCGGTCGAGGACGATTGGCCGCCCTTATAGCCGTTGGCAGCACCGGCGATTGTCTTCGATTGGCTGGTCGTCTGATCCTGCGAGGCCGTGATCGCGATATTGCCATTCGTCGAGACGATGCCGAGATTGCCACCGGCCGTGAGCGACGAGCCGCCGATCAGTACGCCTTGGTTGCCCGATACCAGCATGGCGCCGCCGGCGATGAGCGACGAGCCCTGCTGGATCTGACTGGTCGTGGTCGTGATGGTGCCGCCCTGCGAAAGGTTCAGGCGGTCCTTGCCGAGAACGGTATTGTCGACGCCGGCGGAAATGATGCTGACCGAACCGCTGGAGGAGAGAACGGAAAGATCGCCACCGACCTTGGCGGAGCTGGCGATGATGTTGACGCCGTTGGTGCCGGCAATGCTGAGATTGCCACCAGTGGTTACGGTGGTGCCGACCAGTGTCTGGACGCCGCCATTGTCCTGCTTGACGGCGCCGAGCGTGACGGTCTGGCCGGAAAGTTGGGCGCTGCCACTGGCGGCAACCTTGGTGCCGCTCAGTGTCAGGCTGCCCGCGCCGGCATCCATCTTCAGGTTGCCGCCGGCCGTGATGCCGCCATTGGCGGCAACCACGGTCTGCCCGCCGATATTCATGGTCTGGGCGGCAAGAGTGATGCCGTTTTCGGAATTGAGATTCATATTGCCGCCGGCGAGGAAGGCGCCGCCATTGGCCTTGATGCTGCCCGCATTGATGGTCATGCCGTCGGCTGCGGCAATCGCGCCGGAATTGTCGACTGAGCTGGCATCGATGCTGACCGTATTGCCGGCGATTATGGCCGCGGACGTGGTTTTGGCGCGATCGGCGGCCGAGAGATAGACGACCGGCACCAGCACCGGCGCTCCATCGACGATCTCGGTCTGGTAGATCACCATAGACTGCGTCAGCGACGCGGCCTGCTGTGGCGTCAACGCCTGGCCGAGGCCAAGCCCCTTCGCCTCGGCATAGGCAACGCCGTTGTCGAGCAATGCTTTCATCTGGTCGGTGGCGTTATCGCCGGGAACGAAGGATCCCGCGCCAAGACCATTGCCGACCAGTTGCCGCATCTGCTCGTCGATGAGCTGATTGTCGAAGTAGGCATCGCCGAGGAAGGGAACCTTGGTCTCGGGCGTATATCCGATCCGGTCTATGAAATAGGCCGAACCGTAGAACTTGGAGACGTCAAGGAAGGCCGCCCGCGTCTCGAAGAGGAAGACCTGGCCTGGAACCGTGCCGCCGACCCCGCCGGACTGCGGCTTGGCGAGAGCTGCGAGCTGCGTGCCGTTTGTCTGCAGGATCTGAGTGAGATTACCGCTATTGCCGATCGCGGCGGTGAGCTTGCCCATGAGGCTGTTCGGACTGACCGAAGCGCCAGCAGCCGTCAGGGTGTTGCCGCTGATTGCGGGTCCTGCCGCTGCGGTCACGCCAGTATTGCCTATCGATGTACCAGCCGTCGTTGTCACGGCAGTGCTGCTGACCGCAACACCGTTGGCCACGGCCATGTTGCCGCCGCTGACCAAAGGACCGTCGGTGGCGGTCACGCGACGGTTGCTCACCGCGACGTCGCTATTTGCCGTCAAAGTGCCGTTGTTGATCGAAGTGCCGCCGCTGGCTCGCAGATTGCCACCGCCGATCGTCGGTCCCGAACCGATCGTCGGACCGCTCCCAGTAAGCGCCGGACCGCTGCCCGCGTTGGCGCCGCCGTTGGCTGCGACGTTCGAAAGCGCCGCACTGACGTTGAACAAGGCCCCGCCGGCGGTCATGCTGTTGAGGGCGCCGAGCGGATTGTTCGCAGTCGCCGGAGCGTCGATCGCAACCTGACCGGCGATGGAACCATTGGAGGCGACGTTGTTGACGGCACCGCCGCCATTGATGGCAAGGGCGCCGCGCGCCTGGATCACACCGGAAATAGCGCCGATTACCTGCACGCCGACCGTGGTGCCGGGGTTCAGATCGCGTGACGGATCGCGCGTGCCATTGGGATTCGGCGAATAGGCGAGTGCAGGGTCACTGCTGCCGATGCATGGCCGATTGGGGCCGCTGCAATCCAGCCCGCCTTGCGTCGGGTCGGAGGAGACGACGTCTGGGTAATATTGGCATGGAGTACTGCTGTCGCAGATCGTCTGGGTGACACGGTTCAGCGTCGCGCCGTCGTTGGTGAGCGTGCCCGCAACGGTAAGCAGCATGTTGCCATCGGACTTGATCGAGCTGTAGCCATTCCAGAGATTGATCGCATTGATGGTCAGATCTCCACCAGCGCGGATCTGTGCAGAGGCGCCGGCGCCGCTGATCAACTGATCCTGCGAAACGATCTGGCTGACCAGATGATCGACTGCTTGTACCCATGTATATGTCGGAGGGTCATGATCGCCCGAGCCGTTGCAGCGGGTCGCGCAGCGGTAAGTCCTGGTGATCACGTCATAGGCGCTGAGAATGGCATTGGAAATCTGCACATTGCGCTGGATTGCCGGCGCCGAGGTCGTGACGTTGCTCAGACCATTGGTCAGAATCGACATGGAACCGCCGGACTGAATGAGACCGGCAGAGTTGACCACGGCGCCGTTACGTTGACCGCCACCGACCCCTGCTATGGCAAGGCCGTTGCCGGACAGGATAGCGCCCTGGTCATTGGTGAGCGTGCCGCCGACAAAGAGGTTGGCACTATTGCCCGCAAATACGAGGCCGGACGGGCTGTTGTAGAAGTCGCCAGCGACGTTGAAGGTCAGATTGTTGCCGGCGGCAAGCTGACCGGTGTTGCCGAGCGACGGCAGGTTGAGCGTCAGGTCATGCGCCGCAAGCAGCGATGTGTTGGCAGTGGTGGCAAGGCCTGCGGCGGAAATGGTGATGTCACCGGAACCGCCGGCATTGGCGACGGTGCTGACCTGTGCATTGGAAAGATCGGCACCGCCGGAGAGATTGAGGGTCAGTCCGCCGAAGACGAGATTGCTTCCCGAGAGATTGGCGGATGAAGCGTTGACGATTAGCGAGCCACCGGCGGCAATGCGGCTGCCCCTACTGCCGGAGAGATCCAGCGCTCCGGTATTGAGTGTCAGGCTGCCTCCAACGCGGGTGGTGCTGGTATAAGCAATGGCGCCAGGGCTTGTAAGCGCAGCGTCGCCTAAGCTCTGCAGGCTGTTGTAACCGATGTTCTGCGTCGCCGTAGCGGCAAGATTGCCGCCCGAGAGCAGAGAATTGGCGCTGATGCTGCCGCTTGAGGCGGCGAGCGTCATCGCACCGGCGCGACGCAGCATCAGACTGCCGCCGGCCGCAGCATTGGTGGCGGCGAAATCGACGCCTGAGACCAGTGTATCGATCGTCATCGATCTGGCGGACAGATTGGCGTTGCGGCTTGCAAGCGATTGGCCGTTGAGCGTGATGGCGTTGCCCGCTGTGAACGACAGATCGCCATGGGCGACGGCATTGGCGCTGATATTGTTCGCCGCGTTGGCCGTAATCGCCCCGGCAGCAAGCAGGCTGTTGAAAGAGATATCGCCAGCTGTGCTCGCGAGCGTGAGATTGCCGCCCTGGCCGAGGATGACATTGCCGGCTCCCGATTGGTCCATCGCCGCAAAATCGACCCCGGCCGCGATGACGTTGCCGCTGACGGCAGATCCAGTCACCGAGACGTTGCTAGCGCCCAGGAGCTGGCCGTTGATCCTGACCGCGCCAGGGCTGGTGGCCGAACCGATCGCCACCGCGCCGTGGCCCGTGATGTTGCCGCCCGTAAAGGCACTCGCCGCCACATTGAGGTTGCCTGCGACGATCAGCATGCTAGCTGACGCACTTGCGGCGTTAATAGTCAGATCGCCCCTTGATCCGAGAGCGATGGCGCCGTTTGACGATCGCGCAGTGGCAGCGAAATCGACGCCGGTAACTGCCTGACCGAGTTGGACAGTCGAACCGGAGAGCAAGACGTCGCCGGCGCTGAGGAGCTGGCCCGAGACATTGACGCTGTTGCTGCCAGCAAGGGTAATGTCGCCATGCCCGGTCATGGTATTGGCCACGATCGCAGACCCACTGGCATTGATAGCGCCGGCAGACAGCATGGTCTGCGCGGTGATGCCCGCAGACGCGGTCAGATTCATATCGCCGGCAGTTCCGAGCACTATACCGCCGCCGCGGGCATTGGTCGCAGCAAAGTCGATGCCGGAGATCAGCGTCGGCGCGTTGATGTGACCGCCGCTAACCGTGAGATTGCCGGCAGCAATGATCTGGTTGCTGATATCGACATTCCCGACAATGCCAGCGTTGCCATGAGCTGTGATGCTGTCGGCAATGACATCAGCCGCATTCGCCATGAAGCCACCGGCAGAAAGGATCGTGCCAGCCGTGATATTGCCGGCGGCCGTCAGGCTGGTGCTGCCAGACGATGCCAGTACGATGTTGCCGCCGGCGGCATTGGTGGCGGCAAAGTCGATGCCCGAGATCAGGGTTGGCGCGCTGATGCTGCCACCATTCATGGTGAGGTCGCCCGCGGCCAGGATTTGGTTGCTGACATCGACGTTACCGATGATGCCGACATTGCCGTGGCTTGTGACGCTACCCGCCTGGAGGTTGGCCGTCTTTGCCGTGATATCGCCCGCCGACAAGATCGTGCCGGCCGTGGCATTGCCGGATGCGGTGAGGTCCGTCTTACCGGCCTCTCCAAGCACGATGTTGCCGCCGTTGGCTACGGTCGCCGCAAAATCCACGCCGGAGACCAGAAGTCCGGCGTTGAGGCTGGCGCCATCGATCGAGAGATTGCCGGCCGATAGGACCTGGCCACTGACGTCGAGGCGACCGCTGGCCGCCAGATCGGTTGCGCCGTGGCTTATGATGCTGCTCGCGCTCAGATCGCTCGCTTGCGCAGTCAAATTGCCCGCGGACAACAGCGTGCCGATCGTGAGATTACCGCTCGAAGCCAGCGACACATCACCACTCGAAGTCTGAACGATGTTGCCGTTGGCGGCAGCCGTTCCGTCGAAATCGACACCGGAGACGATTGCCCCGGCTGCGATGCTCGGACCTGAGAGGCTGATGCTTCCACCGGCAAGGACTTGTCCGTTGACGGTCGTCGTACCGGCAAGCGCGATATCCTTGTGGCCGGTGACGGTATCGGCCGCCACAGTAGCGGCGTTGACGTTGATGGCACCGCCGGCCTGCATTGTCGATGCAGACAATCCGCCATTGAGCCGGGCGGTAAGATCCCCGGCTCGACCGAGGACGATATTGCCGCCTGCCCTGCTGGTCGCGTCGAAGTCGATACCCGCGACGACAGATTGGGCGGACAGACTCTGACCCGTGATCAGCACGTTGCCAGCGCCGAGAACCTGGCCGGCGATGCTGGTGACGCCATTAAGCGTGATATCGCCATGCGCTGTAACAGCATCCGCAGTCACGGTCGCACCGCTGGCCGAAAAACTGCCGGCCGAGAGCAGTGTGCCGGTCTTGATAGAACCGGTCGAAGCGAGCGTCAGGTTGCCGCTTGTCGTCTGGACGATGTTCCCATTGGCGGCAGCCGTCGCTGCGAAATCGACGCCCGAGACGATAGCCCCAGTTTGGATGCTTGAGCCGGAGATGCCCACTTTACCCCCACCGAGCAGCTGATTGACAACGCTCACGCCTCCGGCGGCCGTTCCGGACAGCGTTACGTCCTTGTGGCCAGTGATCGAAGCTGCGGCGACGAACGTGCCGCTGAGGTCGATGGCGCCCGCTGCCTGTATGGTCGACGTGGCAACGGCGCCATTTACCGAGACGGTCAAATCACCAGCCTGGCTAAGGACGATATTGCCGCTGGCGGCATTAGTGGCGTCGAAATCGATGCCGGAAACGATCGTTTGGGCGGACAGGCTTTGGCCCGTGATCGAAACGCTGCCGGATCCGAGGATCTGGTTTGTGACGCTGATCGCACCATTGAGCGTCACAGCGCCATGCGCCGTTACGCTATCAGCGCCGATGGTCGAGCCGGACGCATTGAGATTGCCGGCCGATAGCAACGTTCCACCGCTGAGGTCGCCCGAAGACGTCAAGAAAATGTCGCCACTCGTCGTTTGGACGATGTTTCCGCCGTTGGCTGAAGTAGCAGCGAAGTCGACACCCGAAACGACCGTCCCAGCTCGGACGCTCGAGCCAGAGATGCCGACGTTACCGCCGCCAAGCACCTGATTGGTAACGTTCACACCGCCGACGGCCGTTCCCGAAAGAATGACATCCTTATGTCCGGTGATTGAAGCTGCAGTGACGGATGCACCACTGATGTCGATGCTGCCCGCAGCCTGTATGGTCGGAGCCGTAACGGCCCCGTTAACATTCACAGTCAAATCGCCGCTTTGACCGAGGGCGATGTTACCACCTACCCTATTGGTCGCATCGAAATCGATACCTGCAATGATGGTCTGTGCCGACAGACTCTGGCCCGAGATCAGCACATTGCCGGAGCCAAGGATCTGGCCAGCAATGTTCACACCGGCGCTCGTGGTCGCCGTACCGGTGCCCTTAAGCGTGATATCACCGTGCGCCGTGACTGCATCGGCGGTTACGGTAATGCCTTTGGCCGAGAATGCACCGGCCGACAGCAATGTGCCGGCATCGATCGAGCCGGTCGACGCAAGCGTCAAGTCGCCGCTTGCCGTCTGAACGATATTGCCGTTGGCGGCTGCAGTTCTGGCGAAATCGACACCGGAAACCACTGTGCCGACCTTGATGCCTGGACCAGAGATGGCGATGTTACCACCGCCAAGGACTTGACTGGTGACGGTGGTTGAGCCGGACAAAGTGATGTTGCCATGGCCGGTGACGGCGTTGGCATTGATGATCGCCCCGCTGGCATTGATGCTGCCGGCGGCTTGCATGGTCGGCGCCACCACAGTACCGCCGACCGAAATCGCGAGATTGCCAGACTGGCCAAGGACAATATTGCCTCCTGCCCTGTTGGTCGCATCGAGGTCGATACCAGCCACGATGGTTTGGGCGGAAAGGCTCTGCCCGGTGATCGATACGTTGCCGGAACCCAGGATCTGATCTGTCACGCTGATCGCGCCGCCGAGCATCACGTCGCCATGCGCCGTGATGCCGTCAGCGGCGACCGTCGAACCGGAGGTGTTCAGATTGCCAGCTGAGAGCAGTGTGCCAGCACTGATGGCGCCCGGCGACGTCAATGAGATATCGCCGCTCGCCGTTTGGACGATATGTCCATTGGCGGCAGCCGTCCTTGTGAAATCGACGCCGGAGACAATGCCGCTGGCCTTGATGGCAGAACCCGCGAGACTGATGCTGCCGCCGCCCAGCACCTGGTTGGTCACGTTAACGGGACCGCTCACGGCCGAAACGGTGATGTCCTTATGACCGGTAATCGCGTCGCTGGTGACCGTTGCTGCGTGAATATCGATGATGCCAGCAGCTTGAACCGTCGGCACTGTCACAAAGCCGCTTGCTGCGACCTTCAGATCGCCGGTTTGACCGAAAACGATATTGCCGCCGGCTGCATTGGTGGCATCGAAATCCAGGCCAGCAACGAGACTCTGGGCGGACAGACTCGGGCCGTTGATCGATACGTTACCGGCGCCCAGGATCTGGCCACTGACGCTGATCACGCCGCCAAGCGTCATGTCGTGATGGGCGGAAATATTGCCAGCCCTTATCGTTGCGCCGTTCGCAATGAGATCGCTCGCCGATAGTAATGTTCCGGCGTCGATTGCGCCGCTTGAGCCAAGGGTCAGATCACCGCTTGCGGTCTGAACGATATGCCCATTGGCGGCGGCGGTAGCGGCAAAATCGACGCCAGAGATAATCGCGCCAGCCTTGATGGTCGGCCCGGAGATGGCGACTTTGCTACCGCCAAGGACTTGGTTGTTGACGGCGGTCGCGCCGGAAAGGGTGATGTTCTTGTGGCCCGTGATCCCATCGGCAGCAATGGAGGTGCCACTAACATCGATCACGCCCGCGGCCTGCATGGTTGGTGCCGTAACGGCGCCATTGACCGTGACCTTTAGATCGCCGGCCTGGCCAAGCACGATATTGCCACCGGCGGTGTTGGTAGCGCCAAAGTCGATGCCAGCCACCACGGTCTGCGTCGACAAGCTTTGGCCGCTGATCAGCACATTCCCGGATCCAAGAATCTGCTGCGTTACGTTGATTGCGCCACCGAGCATCATATCGCCATGGGCGCTCACGCTGTTCGCGGTGAGGCTCGAAGCGGTCACACCGAGACCGCCGGCCGACAGGAGCGAGCCGACGTTGAGTGCGTTTGCCGCCGCAAGCGTCAGGTCGCCGCTGCTGGCGAGTACGATGTTGCCATTAGCGCCCGCCGTCCTGGCAAAGTCGACACCGGAAACGATGCTGCCTGCCTTTATGCTTGGTCCGGAGATGCTGACGCTGCTTCCCCCAAGAAGCTGATTATGGACAGTGGTGGCACCGGCAAGGGTGATGTTCTCGTGGCCGGTGATCGAATCTGCTGTGACGGACGCGCCGCTGACATCAATTACGCCCGCGGCTTGGATCGTGGGCGCCGTGACGGCGCCATTGACCGATACCTTTAGATCACCAATTGGGCCGAGCGTGATATTGCCGCCGGCGGCATTGGTGGCATCGAAGTCGATGCCGGAGACAAGCGTCTGAACCGACAAACTTTGACCTGAGATCAGCACGTTACCGGCACCCAGGATTTGGCCACTGACGCTGATCACGCCGCCAAGCGTCATGTCGCGATGCGCCGAGATATTGCCTGCGGATATCGATGCGCCGTTCGCGATGAGATCGCCTGCAGACAACAGCGTTCCGGCGCTGATCGCGCCTGCGGTCGTCAACGACAGATTGCCAGTTCCCGTGGCCGTCGGGCCAAGGGTGATGCGCCCACCCGCCGTATTGGTGGCGGCGATGTCGACACCGGAGACGATGGCATCAGCCGAGATGCTGGAACCGGCGATGCCGACATTGCCGCCGCCGAGCACCTGGCCGGTAATCTTCACCCCGCCGCTTCCGGCCGTCGCACTCGTAGCGCCCGAAAGCGTGACGCTCTTGCCGCCGGTAATCGCATCGGCAGTGATGGTCTGACCGGTGGCGTTGATCGCTCCGGCTGCCAGCACGGTTCCTGCCTGGATGACGCCAGCACTGTTATTGATCGTCAGATCACCGCTACCCGCCAGCACGATATTGCCGCCGGCGGCCTTGGTCGCGGCAAAATTGACCCCAGACGCAAGCAGACCGGCGCTGACACCATTGGCGTTGCCATTGATGGTGATATCTCTGGCTCCGAGCAATTGGTTGGTGACGCGCATGCCGCCGTCAATACGGACGTTGCCGTGACTGGTGAGGTTGTTAGACTGCAGCAAGGAAGCCTGGGCGGTCAGATCGCCGGCCGACAGTAACGTGCCGACCGTGATGGTGCCGGCGGCAGCTGTCAGATCGAGTGCGCCGGCCGAACCTAGGACGATGTTGCCACCAGCGGCGTTGGTTGAGGCAAAGTCGACGCCGGACGCGATAGCGGTCGCCTGAATGCCAGCCCCGGAGATCCGGATGTCGCCCGCTCCAAGAATCTGACCGCTCGCGTTCATCGCAGCGTTAACGGTGAGCCCGCCATGCGAGGTAACGTTAGCGGCCGTGAGCGAGGTTGCGATCGCGGTAAGATTGCCGGCTGATTGAATATTCCCCGCCGTGATATTGCCGGTCGCACTGGTGTTGAGGCTTCCAGCCGACTGCAGATTGCCAGTAGCGATATTGCCGCCGGTTGCTGTCAGGCTTAAGTTGCCTGCCGAGCCAAGAATGACATTACCGCCAGGATCGGCACTGGTGGCGGCAATATTGATGCCGGAAACAACCATGCCGGTGGAGATTGACCGGGCAGTGGCGCTGACATTGCCCTGCGCCAGGACGTTGCCGGAAACGGCAAGACTATTACCTGCGGTAAGAGCGAGATTGTTGTAGCTCTGCAGCGAAGCGGCCGAGATTGAGCCGGCCGTCGCGGTCAGAGTAAGGTCACCCGTGCTACTGGCACCACCGGCAATCGCGATATCGCCGGAGGTTGCGGAAAGCGTTGCTGCACCATTCCCAGCGGCGACGCTGCCGGCAGCAATCCCGCCACCCGAACTCATCTGCACGGTCGCGCCGCTGTTGACGTCACCCGATACACTGAGCAGGCCGGCGCCGTTTGCAAGCACGATATCGCTATCCGCTGCAACCGATTGCAGGGTAATGCCCTGGTCGGCACGGATCGCAACCTTCTGCCTCGATGTGACCTTGGCGGCTGCGACCTTCTGTTTCGAGGTAATGGTCACGCCATCGCGTGCGGACGCATTGCCGATCGAGATCTTGCCGTCGGCCGACAGTGACAGTTCGCCGGCATTGGCGGCCATATCGCCGCTCATCCTGACGCCGGCACCCTTTTCCGTGACGACGACCTTGATGCGGTCGGCCTGCATGGCGCCGAGCGCCGTGCCGTCGATCGCATATTCCGGCGTGCCCGAGGTGGCGGTCAGCGCCGTCGCCTCGCCGGTGGCATAGTTGTATTGGCTGGCACCACCAGTCAGGCGCACGGTCTTGCCGTAGATCGGCGCGTTGACATGGATCTGGCGGGAGACGACGTCGAACAGATCGACAGCGCCCGGCGCAGCCGCGAAATTGCCGCCTGCCCCTTCGAAGGTGACATCACCGCCATTGACGGTGAATCCTGTCAAGCTGCCGTCGGAGCCGATATTCGGCACGCCGGTCGTCAGCGTCGCTCTTGGCGTGTTGATGAAGCCGCAGCCGGCGCATGTGATCCCATTCGGATTCGCGATGATGACGTCAGCTCTGCCGCCAAACACTTCAGTCGGGCCATTCAGGGCCGAGCGATTGCCTGATGTAACTTCGTTGAGAATGACGGAAGCGGGGCCGGAGCCGTTGAGGTTCGGGTTGCCGGGTGTCGCGCCGCCCAAGTTCGACGTGCCGACTTCACCTTTGAAGTTGTTGAGGATCAGGCCCTGGGTGCCGACGTTGAAGTTGTCGTACTTGTTGTGCGAGAGGCCGGTGGCGTTCGGCGTGACGATATCGATCAGCGGCACGCCGTTCGGGGCAGCCCCTACGCCCGGCTGATTGACTGTGGGCACCGATCCTGCCGCGGAAACGGATTGCGCGTTGGCCAACATAGGTTGGAAGACAAGCAGGGCGCTCAGAAGTGTCGCAGACAATTGACGCATGGCGCTGCCCAGGCCCCTGACACTTACCTTGCCATTTTCGCGATTTGAAACTCGTGCTGACGCCCCGGTCATCGCCCTGCCCCGTTAAACGCTTTCTGCCCGCTTCGGATTTTCGATCGACTACTTTCGTGGCGTTAGCCACGTCTTTACCTGCTTCATGAACGTTTCGGCCAGTTGGGTCGCGACTGCGGTCTGATTGGGGGTGACGGCCGCATTGATGACCATCGCGGGAATAAGCGCTAACCCGTCCCCGCGGACCGTCATGTCGTTGGCGCGGATCTCCTGAGCCTGCGCGATCAGTTTTCCTGTGCGCATGTCCTCGAGGCGGACGGTTCCATCGATAAAGCTATTGTTACCTGCGATAATTCTGCCAGGAGCCGACGCCACATCCAGATCGTGAAGGGTAACAATCAACCGCGCGGGAATATTACCCCCTGGATAGCCCTTCAGATCTTTTGCAAGTCTTTGCTGCAGGACACGCGACACAAGTGCTACCTGAGATTCCCGCGTGTCACCGTTCAATAGAGGTGATCCCATCCTCAGATCGGGCGCCGATTCTATGCGGACATCAGCTATACTGGCTGTGCTAAGTGCTGCGGTGAGGCGTGGATCTTGTGTGGTGCATCCGGCCACGACGGTCGAACCCACAAGCGCGGCGGCAAGCAGAGCTCTGGTCACGCCGCGATGCAATTTTTTGCTACTTTCCTTCATCTGCTCACCCATTTCACCACCTCACTGACGTACTGACAAACAAGAGCCCGGAGTCACGGCGATCGACCGTGCCGCCGAGAATATCGGAATAACCCATATCGAAATTGACATTGCCGCCGGCGAGCTTGGCGCCGACCGTCCAGCCGAGCATGTCGCCGCCTGCAATCTGGTAGCGGGCCTGGCGGGCGATCCGCCCGTAGTCGAGACCGACATAGGGCCTGAATTCTCCAAGGATCTTCGCAAGCTGGGCATTGTCGGCAAAGGGCTGCGTCCGCCAGACAAGATCGTTGCGGACAAAGAAGCCGTTATTGCCGAAGAGCATGGTCTCGCGGGTGCCGCGCACCGAGGAATAGCCCCCAGCCGAGATCTGCTCGGCCCCGAACAGATTGTCGGGGGAATATTGCCCGGTGACGATCGAATTGATCTCGAAATGCTGATCCGCCACTTCGAAGGGCCGCGTCAGAGTGATCGTGCTCGTGAACTTCGAAAAGCGGGGATCGGCGTTACCTGCGCCGGCATCGCCGGGAGCGACAGCGTCAAAGAGGTTGAGCCCCTGACTATAGGAGAGATCGAACACCCAGAGGCCGCCCAGCATGCGGCGCGAATGCGAGATACCGAGATCGCCGACCGTGTATTTGCGACTGCCGACCTCGATCCTGTTGCCGAGCAGGAAATTGTTGGTTTCCTTGTAGGTCAGGCCGCTGTTGAAGGTCGTGATCGAATCCTTGTCGCGAAAGATCACGCGATCGGCGCCGACACCGACCTGCTTGCTGTCGCCCGACGTATCGAGCGGCCCGAAATTGCCCGGAACCGAGCTGTTGTACTCATACCAGGAGCCATTGGCGGAAAAGGTCCAATAGCCATAGGGTACGCTGACATTGCCGGAATAGCTATTGCTCTTGCCGTGGCCGTCATTGCGCCAGGGATAATCCGGGCCGGTATGCTCGTAGCCGAAATTCCACTGATCGTTGATGCCGAAAATATTGTCGTAGCCGATGGAGGCCGAGCTTTTGGAATAACCGGTCTGCTCCTGGCCAAGATTGCTATTGCCGAATGACAGATGCCAGGGGTGGCTGGGCTTGTTCTCGATATTGAGGATGGAAGTGCCGTCCGTCTTGCCGGGCAGCATCGCCGTCTTGGCATTGTTGGAGGTCAGGCGATTGATCTGATCGAGGCCCTGCTCGATATCGCGCAGATTGGTGATCTTACCCTTCGTACCGGGAAAGGCCGTGGCGATCACGCCGGAGCCAGGCGCCGGTTTGCCGTTGATGTAGATGTCGGCAAGCGTGCCTTCGACGGCAACGAGGCGCAGCACCTTGGTCTTGGCGATATCCTGCGCCGGCACATAGACGCGGGAGCTGACAAACCCCTTGTCGAGGTAGAGATGCGTCAGGTCGCGCAGGAGAGCGTTAATCTCGCCGACACCGACGCAACGGTTCTCATAAGCAGAGGTAACCTTGTCGATGGAAGCAGCCGAAAACTGCCTGACGCCCTCGACCTCGATATGGGTGATGGCAAAGCACGGGCCGGACTTGCCGCCGCCAGCAGCCGCAGGCTGCTGAACTTCGGCCGGAGAAGGCTTCGGCGTCATCTGGCCCAAGCTCTGCAGCCGCTGCTGCTCGGCTTCCTGTGCCTGCCGGCGCGCGAAATCGTCGTTCGGCGTCTGCGCGGCCGCGGCCGAAGCCGCCAGAGCCGCTGCCAAAAGCCCGCCTATCGCGGTCGCCGCGCGCGAGATTGACGTCATAGATCCGCCCCGGTCAGTTCGAAGCGGCCTTCTGCAGCGCATCGAGCGCCGCCGACAATCCCTTCAGCGAGAACTTGATGTTGACCTTCTGGCCATTCATCATCTGCACATGGCCGGTGCCATCCGCCGCCTTGGAAAGAGCCGACACCATCTTGGCGTCCAGCTTCTGCTGTGCCCAGCAGCCGGCCTGATTGCAGTTGCGGTAGGCCAACTGGACGACAGGTTTGTCTGCCACATCGATGCTAAGCCCGGCGGGAATGTACATATTAAGCGGTACGAGCGTCGTCAGCACCAGTTCACTGGCAGGCTGCTTGGCCACCTTCTTGTCCGTTGCGGTAGGAGCCGCCACCTTGGCAACCGCCAGCGTCAAGACGTTCACATCCTGATCGCCCTGCTTGACCGTCGCAATCTGCGCGACTTCGCAGTTCGTCGCCGCCGAACCGTCCGCCGCCTTGCCGTCGACGCAGCGATAGTACCAGTCGTCAAACTTCTGCACCCGAGCCTGCGGAGCGGGTTGCTGTTGGGCATTTGCCGCTGGAGCTGGACTTTGCACGGCGCCTGCATTGGCAGGTGCATTTGCGGCTGGCGCAGGCTGCTCCTGTGCAAAACCCGGCAATGCATAGAGTGCCGATGAGGCGATGATTACGGATGCCAAGGACTTGATGGCATATGTCTTTGCCAGCGCCGAAAACGTCATGCAAACCTTCCTGAAAGCAACAGCGATCCAGCAGGACAAAGGCCTTGTCCTTCGATCGACTCATAAATTGATGAAACAGCACGTGGTACGCGGTGCAGCCGGTCATCGGCTAAGGCGCTACATAGCAGAATTCTAATCTATGCATCATAAAGTAGCGGGCGCAGCGCACCAATTCGCGCACGTTTCCGGAGCAGAGTGGCGGTTGTGCAACAAAAGCGGTTATTTCTTTGAAGCATCAACGTTTCTTGGGGAAGAAAAACTATTCAGGATTGAAATCTCTCGATTGTCGCTACGATCTGGTGGCGATTGCGATACGCAGAGAATGAACGAGCCGGTACTCTCTGTTTTTGCGTTTTGGCGTGGTAGGGCCTTTTTTGATCAGCACATCCCGGTAGAATATTAGGTGCCACCACGAAAGCGGTTCTCGAAACGATCGCCGAGACTGTAGACGACGTCCCTGAGCACCGTCTTCATGCTCCGGAGACAGCCATGTGGGGACAGGCAGGTGTGCTGGCGGGGCTGCTGTTTCGGTTGAGCAACCTTCCTAAAGGGAAAGGGCATGAGAGGCGTTTCGTCAATGACGCCCTTGTTTTTCTGCAAGCGCGGCAGCTAGGCGCGAGCGTGCTAACCGGTAATGTGCGGGACTTTGATTTCCTTTCGCAAATCATGCCGACCGGACGGGTCATTCTGTACCGAGTTATGAGCTTGTGAGCGGTGAACCAAGCGCTGGGCACTAAGTGGCTGAGTGTCATCATTTTGCTTATCTAATTTTTATCCGGCTAAATATCTTCGACCTATTCTCAAGTGAGATATTCAAATAATTTCAATGGCTTATGTTGGAAATTTTGGCATGTCTCGATGCTATACGCAGATCACCCTCACCGATGCCCGCATCACTTGGTGGCGGCGAAAGTTCCGATAAACGAGATGGCCCGCCAACTTGGGTGCGAAGGTGGCCTATTTCCGCCCCAAGTACCTCTCAGTTGCCGCCACCAAGGGAGTGGTCAACGGAAACATGTTGTTGACCCGCGATATAAAGGAGGTTTTTCAATGTGTGAACGACGTCTTCTCCGGGATTGCGCTGAATCTTTGACGACCTTATTCCGTCGGAGACTGGATCGAGATCGGTGATGGCGTCGAGGGTCGTGTTGTCGAGACAAATTGGCGAGCGACCCATCTTCTCAAGGGCACGAACGACCTCATCGTCATTCCCAACAGCGCGCTTGCAAAGACGCGGCTGACCAACATGAGTACCCCCGACGAAACGCATGGCATCTCTTTGTCACTCAGAGTCGCGGCCACGAAGTCGCCAGCGGCGGTGGAAGAGATCATGCGAACGGTACTACTCAGCAGCAATTCGATACTGAAATTCCCTGCCCCATCGGTCGCGATCTCGGGACCGGAAAGCGGAGCGATCTCCGTCGACTTATCATTCCGGGTGGCGGATCGCTCTCTGGCCACAGGGGCGAAGAACGAGATCTACGATCTTGCCTACCGTCATTGTCGCGCCGCCTCCTTGCCTTTCGCGGGGGCCGACGGACAGGCTGTTGTATCGCCGGATCGCGTCGCTGAAGCGCCCATCGGACAGCACCCCACATCTGCGTGGCGGTTGCTCAATTCCATTCCTTTGTTCTCAACGCTTACCGAAGACGAAAAGGAGGCGCTATCGCACAGCATGGTGCGCAAGACATATGCCAAGGGATCGGTGATAGCGGAACAGGGCGCAAAGCTTTCTTCTCTGATCGCGATCCGCAGCGGAGTGCTTCTGGTTTCGAGACGCGACAACGGAAACGACACCGAACTCGGGCGCTTGGCACCGGGCGATTGCTTCGCCGAAGCGGGTGTCCTGACGGGATCCGACCAAGTCGGGACGATAACGGCGCTTACCTTTGCGGTGGTTTATGAGATCGGGCACGAGTGCCTTGCGAACGTCATGCGGGACAGGCCCGCACTCGCCGCGGAATTAGGCGTGCTGCTGTCTCGCAGACTAGAAAACGAGCAGGCAAGAATTAGTGCAGGGCATGCGTCGAACGACAATCACGCGGAATCTCTGGCAAACCGGATCAGGCATCTGTTTCAGATTTAAGTTAGAATTTGCTCTCTCAGCGTGGCTAAATACCAACCGGGCAGCGCGATATCCGAGCTGTGGATCGCGCCCGCCTGTTGCAACTCGCCAAGCCAGGCGGGCAAAGCTTCGACCTGATTTTGACGTGTTCGGGCTTGAACGGTTGCCGTTGGCGAGCTCATCCGACAATTGGCGCCGTCACGGCTTTCGCGCCGATACCAGCCACGCGCGAGCTCCGAACCAGATTCCCTCGCCGCTGTCGTGTTGAACGACGACCTCGCTCAGCGATTTGAGCGCCCGCGAGCGATCGGGAATGCTTTTCTCGACCAAGGCCTGCTTCACGTTGGCGAAGCCGCAGATCCATTCCAGCGCGGCGGTCGTGTCCCTGCCATAATAGACCGGGTCGCTTGCGTCACAGAAAGTAATCACGCTGAAGCCAGCTCTTGTCAGCAGATTGGTGGTGATGTCTTGCTCGCCGAGCGAAAAGGCGTTCAAGGTTGATGAAGGTGAAGGGTGGCTGCCTTCCCGGCCCCCAACGCCTGCCACACCGCTGATGCTCAAGGACATTACGCTCCACGGTATCGGGACCGGCAGCAAAAGGCACTGGGACGGTTCGTTAGAGCTGTCGATCAGACCCGCATCGTCCCCGTCGTGGATAAGCTCGATCAAACGAACGAGCTGGCTCGGGGTCACTGGCTCAATAACGGCGGCGTCGGCTTCATGATCCGCCAATTTCTCTTGCTGTTTCATTCCGGCCGACACGCTGGAAGACGCCGGCCATAAGGATCGATCTCTAAAGTTGTGACCCCGGAACAAAGCATTCGCATCGCCGTTCGTTCTTTTGATGAACGGAAAAGAAAGATCAAGCCACGTGATCAATGCAGGTACACGGGACACAGGAACGCAAGGCCGACTACTTCGCTAATCGACATTACATCCGAAACTAAAGGAGGAATAACTCATGGATCACAGCAACCATATACGACTGACCGAAGAAGAACTCACTCAAGCCAATCTGGAAGGCGCGTCGATCTATGATGCCGATGACTCCAAGGTTGGCACGGTTGATCACGTGCATGGAGCGGGCACCGGCAGCAGCGTCGTGATCGATGTTGGCGGATTCCTTGGTATCGGTGCAAAGCCGGTATCCGTTCGAGTGACCGATCTCGATTTCATGCGCGACGAAAGCGGCGAGATCCATGGTGTGACTTCGTGGACAAAGGACCAGCTGAAGGCAATGCCCGAGCATCGCGATTAAACACTACAGGGGGAGCTTTCGTGCGCAGCGGCCCCCTTCGTTACCGGAGGTGCAGGACAATGCCGCAGTGTTCGACATGAGTAACAGACCAACCGACTAGATTGACGGGGCGCTCAACCATGTGTGGAGCGCCTTGTTCCACTGAGACGACCGCGCGCGGCAAACAGGCTGCGCGCGAAGGAGATCATCAAGACCAGTGGTGGACGACAGGTGATGCGGTTTTCAAGGCTCGTCGACGCGCTGAAGCTCGAAGAAATAGATCCGCTGGTCGCCCCTGATCGTCATCGCGCCCACGAGCCTCAGCTCATCGAGCCGGCGAAAATAATCGACGATCGGTTGACGGTCATAGACCATAGCGGCGCTTTCGACACCGTCAAACGGCAGGGTTTTCAGGGTTGCGACCGGCTCGTTCGCGCGAAGCCGGCGCAGAAGATAAGAAAACAGGCTTGCCGCCATATGCCGCGCCCTTCCCATAAGCCGACGAGTTCGCGGGGCGCGATCGGCGGCAAGTGGCGGAATTCCTCAAACGCTGTCCGCTGGTCTTTCACTGGAAGGCTTGTCCTTTTCCTTGCGCTCTTTGGCCCGCCGCCTGGATCTCGCCTCGCGCCGGGCGATGCGCAGCTCTTCCAGCGTCGGTATCCACCAGCCGCGATCGCGCTCGCTTTGCTCCGGAGGCGCACGCGCCGGCCACGTCGCCACTAGTTTTTCCAGCGTGCCGCGCCGCCACGATGCCCAGACATAATCCTCGCCATCCGCCGCAGCAAAGTAGAAGGCGGTGACTGCTGCGGGATCCGCGAGTTCACCCTCTGTCCTGGTAAAGAAAACGACCCCGATATGCGTGCCGATCGCGCGATCGAAGGGCGGCGGATCGTCGGCGAGAACCGGATATCGCGTGCGCCGGCGCTCCCGCATCCTGCCCTTGGACGCCTCTTCTTCCTCCGTCCCTTTGATCGCCTCACGCCTTGCGCGCCGTGCGGCCGGCTCGCTGCGCTGGGCGGCTGCCTCTATGAACGGCCAACGCTGTCGCAGGTCTGCAAACGAGCGGTATGGTACCGTCCAGAGGCGGCGGTCGGCATCCCAGCGGGCATGCGGAATCTCGCGGATTTCGTCAATAACGGCCCGTGAGTAAGGTGTCGTAATCTGGAAAGCCGCGGACGCCGCCTCCAGATACGGGCTTTCAATTGGCTCAAAGGTATAAGCATCCCTGCCCTTCTCGTCGGCGAACCTGTCTGCCTCGGCCTCGATCTCTGCGAACCAGCGGCCGATACGCTTTTGGGCGGTGCGGCCGGGCACGAACCAGGCATTGAGCCTGTCGTTCCACCGCGCGCGCGGGAACGCCTGGCGAAAGCGTTCCACCGTTATCCGATCATGCGGCAAGTCGGTGGTTGCCCCTTCGCGCGGGCGTGGTTCGGCCCTGTCTTTTGTTGCTTCGTCCATATGACATCGCCTGAAGATGGCTTCGCGAGGTCACGCCGCACGCTTTGATTTCCTGAGGCGCTAAATCGCCTGCTCAAGCGGCCGCTCGCCGTCACAATAATCCTGCCAGGACGAGCTCTTGGCAAGCAGTGCCGGCACCGTCCGGATCGTAAACCGCTTCGGGTCGAGATCGGCCTTTACCTGCGTCCAGGTGATCAGCATCGAGACGGTGGCGCCAGGACGAGCCCTCGGTGAAAGCGGTGCGACGGCGATCGCCATGCGATCGTTGCGGAGATAATCGAGGAAGATCCGGCCACCCCGAAGGCTCTTGGTCATCTTGATGAGGTAGTGATCGGGATTGTCGCGCGCCATAGGTAACCACTGATTGCACTTGTCAAAGCTGGTTAGAGACGCGCCGACGCCAGCAGCAGGCGTCCGGGCTTTGAAAACAATCAGGCCTGCTGGGCAGGTGACGCAAAACCAACTCCTGCCCGATTGCCGGGTATTCAACGGCGTGGCGTAGCAAAGCTCGCAAGTCATGGTAAATATTTGATTACAGCCGTTCTGCTGTCGCTATCCCTTTGACATTGGCCACGACGGCTCCCATCTCCCTGCCGCTTGTTTTTGGGAGAGACAATGAGAGACTTTGTGAATGCGACGTTCGGCTCCGTTGAACTCGACATTATCAGCCAGGCACTCGAAGAGTGGCGAACTTCAACTGGTATCGACCGTGCCGCCCCCGAGTACGAAATCGCGGCCGCCACCGTTGTCACTTTGTTCAGGGAAGGCAACCGCACGCTTCCGGAGCTTCAGGCTGCAATTTCGGCCCACCAGTGGCTCTCTCGGGATGCTGTGGAGTTGGCAAAGGTCTCGGTGCGTTCCGCAGGTGAAGCGTCGTAGGCGCAGAGCACAAAAAGTGCTTTCGGGAGGACTACCGAAGGGGCACCGCGATTGAGCGTGCCGCGCAGAACAACGCATCACCACACCAGCGCGACTGACCCACCATTCGAGGCGGCTGCGCGACAGGCTTTCAACAGGTCCTCTGCGCATTCGCTGAAGAGCGGTCGAGGGTCGTTTGGCATGCGTTCTATCCAAACTCGCAAGGGATCTAAAAGCTTGGCCGCATCGGCTGGCGCAATGAGAATGTGATCGCTCGCTATCTCAAGCGCCTCATTAATTGCTCGAACAATACTCTCGACTTCAGGTCCGGCCCCTTCCGAAATCTCAGCCAACACGGCCTCAAACGGCGTCCCGGATTTGTCGCGTCCGACGAACGGTGGACAATGAATATTGATACCGCCCATAATGGCTCTTCCCTTGCTCGGCGAAATGCTTGGCAGCCATGATATCCTCGATTTGGGGGCGAATGCCAGCGAGCAGCTTCGACAATATGCCGAACTCTAGTTCACCTTCAGGATGCGCCGATATGATCTGACCGACTTTGGTTAAGGCGTATTTTCGGCAATAGCCAGCAATGCATCTTTCACGCCAGCAAACGTCAGAGCCTTCACGTGTTCTCGATTGTATATGAGCGTACCGTCACCGATTTCGAATGCTCTGCGCGTGTCGACGCCTTGCCGAAGCTCCAAACGGCTCAACTTCGCGCCAGTTGCCGGGTCAGAGAAACAGACGCCGATAATCCCGGCCTGTATTACCTTCCGAATTGGATCATCCATGTTGATTCATCCCTTTCTTAGCTCGTGTCGGCGTAGCAGACAGTTTAGGCCCGGCATGTAATCGCATCGACGACAAATCGATGCCACGGGCTACGGATGATCGTTGTTGCTGTCGGTGTGTAGATCGCGACCGGCTCATCTGCAGCGGCTTCCGCATTGCTATGACAGTGGTGCCTCGAACCAAGAGAACCCGAATGCCACACGACTTTCTCGTCACCGGCCCTGAAGACGCCAAGATCACGATCGTTCTCGCTCATGGTGCGGGCGGTGCAATGGACACGACGTGGATGGAAAACATGTCATCCGCATTTGCCGATCAGGGCCTGCGGGTCGTCCGGTTCGAGTTCGATTACATGTCAGCGCGGCGCTCCACCGGACAGCGCTCGCCGCCCCCACGCGCCGAACTCCTGAAGCAGGAATATGAAGCCGTGATCGACAAACTCAGTCCGCAAGGAACACTCGTGATCGCTGGGAAGTCCATGGGCGGTCGCGTTGCCAGCATGATCGCGGATGATCTCCACAGCATGGGAAAGATCTCTGGACTACTCTGCCTGGGTTACCCGTTCCACCCCATCGGAAAACCGGACAGTTTGCGGACCGACCATCTCGCGGAAATTAAGATACCTACCCTCATCTGCCAGGGCACGCGCGATTTGTTCGGGTCACGAGAGGAGGTCTCTAGCTACAAGCTTTCTAAAATGATCGAAATTCTCTGGCTAGAGGATGGAGATCACGACTTTCGGCCGAGAAAGGCCGTCTCCGGTCTCACGATTGCCGATCATTTTACCACCGTCGCCGATCACGTCACAACATGGGCGGCGGCATTGGGAAAGCGGGAGCCGCAGTGAAGCGTGCACTGTTAATCCTCGAGGCCGGCGGGCTGAAGTCTTTTCGTTAAGCTGTGGGCTCAGCCAAAAGCGCATGATGTGAAGGGATATGAACCAAAAACACCCCAGGAAAACTAGCAAATCAGAGTTTGCCTTCGAGCTTCTTTTACTCCATGCGGGCCAATACATGAGCTTGACACGGCACGGCATGTAGTCGCCGCCGTCCATGACCTTGCAGAAGGTGAGGCTGTCTCCGAATTTACATCATCCCAGTAGGCGATATCCTCGGAAAGAATGTGCTAGATAACTTCATTATATCAGCTCTTTAGGCCTCCAAGACACGCATCATTTTGCATGAAATTTGGAAAAAATTGCATGTACGCCTATATGTCGCTATAATGAGTGCAGGAGCTATCCCATGACGAAGTTACAGGAACTGAAAAAGCATCTGCGGTCCGGCAAGGTCTACCGTCGAGAGGACCTCGCCCAATGGTCGTCGTCGGTCGACCGACACCTGCAGCAGCTGCTGGCGGAGGGGTACCTGACCAAACTATCGACCGGCGTCTATCATCGGCCGAAGCAGACCGCGTTCGGCAAGGCGCCGGCGGAAGATGCTGCTCTCGTCGAAGCCTTTCTGAAGGATGACCGTTATCTCGTCACCTCGCCTAACGCCTATAACAGCCTGGGTGTCGGAGCGACGCAACTTTATAACAAGACCGTCGTCTACAACCATAAGCGCCATGGCCACTTCACGCTGGGCGGTCGGGAATTCGAGTTTCGTAAGAAGCCGGCCTTCCCCAAAACTCTGACCAAAGAGTTCCTGCTGGTCGACCTGGTCAACAATCTCGACCATCTGGCCGAAGACCGTGAACAGGTACTGGCCCGCGTAAAAGAACGTGCCCTACAAGGTGATCGCCGCGCCCTCACCCGTGCCGCCAAGGAATACGGCATGGTGCGCACTCGCAAATTCTTCAACGGCCTCGTAGCGGACGCGCATGCCAACTGATTTCCTGCATAACCACAAGGATTTTGGGGCACTGCTGCGCATCGTCGCCGAGAAGATGAAGGTGCAGCCAGTGCTTGTCGAGAAAGACTACTGGATCATGCACTGCCTGTACGGCCTGCAGCAGTTGGGCATGGCCTTCCAGCTGAAGGGCGGCACCTCACTCTCAAAGGGCTACCGCATCATCAACCGATTCTCCGAGGACATCGATATCCGCATCGAGCCTCCCGAGGCGATGGGCGTCAAGACAGGCCCGAATCATGCCAAGCCCGCACATCGCGAAGGTCGCAAAGCCTTCTATGACTGGTTAGCCGAGACGATCACGATTGACGGCATCAAAGGCATCGAGCGCGATACGGATTTCATGAACGATCCGGAAGTCATTGCGAGAAGGCAGAAGGCCCTGGCTCGGATGGAGGCAGCGGAATAAGCGATGGTATGCATGGTCTTAAAGCTAAAGCCGAAGGGGCGATCTCTCACCCGCCCCCGCTCCTCCTTGCAACCCGGACTGCCGGTCGGATCGGGGGCTGATCATCAGTGCCAGTGTCGCGTTTCTAACTGGCTGGCAACGTCGCGTCTCTAATCAGCTTTGACATTTATAACATTAAATAGAGCTAATGGACGGCGTCCCCCTTGGTGCCTATTGACCTCTCAATGAATTATCTGGACCTCTGCCCTGAGTGAAGTGCGGATTTCCCGCATCTGATGGATTAAGCAAACGAGGCACTGGGCGGAAGCTCGGGCTTCAATCGCGGCTCCCACCGCGAGACGACGATGACAGACCTTGCGGCCAGCAGATTGCGATCTGTCCACACGCCTCTTAACGTGGTGGAGCAATTGAACCACGCCGGATCAACTGACATTCCATCTTCAGCCGCACCGGCGGCTTCTTGGGTTTTGCCACTTTTTCGAGAAGCTCCGCTACCGCCCATCGGCCCATGTCCTCGTGCGGCAATTTTAGTGTGGTAAGGGGCGGCAGAATTTTTCGAGCGAAGCTTTCATCATCGAAACCGACGACGGAAATGTCGTCAGGAATTTTCAGACCACGCATCCTAATCGCATCATAGGCGCCCATCGCCACCCGGTCTGAAAAGCAGAAGACCGCCGTCGGCGGCGATGGCAGGTCGAGCAGTTGCAGCATCTTGTCGCGCCCGAGATCGAGCGACCAGGCTTCAGAAAGCACCAACTCCGGATCGACGGCGATATCGTAGGTGGTCAGGGCCTGCCGGTAACCACTCAAACGATCCCGCGCCGCTTCCAATCGCTGCCTGCCTGCGTCGATCATGGCAATACGCCGATGCCCAGCCTTGATCAACGCCTCAGTTGCGGAAAACCCGCCAGAATAATCGCCCGGAATGATGGAGGAAAACTCCGCCCGCTGCTGATGGCAGTTCAAAAGCACGGTCGGATAGTTACCGAGCTTCGAGGGCAGCACCGGCACCAGCTGGGTGATAAGCGTCGCATAGACCACCCCGACGATCTGGCGCCGGCCGAGATAATCAAGGATGGATTCTGCAAACTCCACCTGCCCGCCGGTGACGACGGTGAGGGCTGCCAGGCCCTGCTCTTCCGCCGCAACGCGAACGCCTTCTATCAAGGGTGCGGCATGTTGCGACGCCGTGAGATCGTCGATCAGGAGAACGATGATCCCGCCGATCGGATTATTGGCAGGCTCGGTCTTCTGATAACCAAGCTCTTCGGCCACCGCCAACACACGCGAGCGCACACTTTCCGACACCCGTTTGCCCGGCGCCTCATTCAACACCAGCGAAACCGTCGCATGCGAAACACCGACTTTGGAGGCGATGTCGGACATTGTCGGGCGTTTCTTTGTCTTATCGTTCAAGCGGATTCTTTCTCGGTCAACTGCCACGCACGTTAGAAAATCTGATGGAAAATGTGAAGCGGCGCGTCTTGCGGAAGTTATATTTTTAAGTTACGAAACTTGTTTGTAACTTATTTTGTGACTAATTCCAACTGAAAAGCTTGCGGCCCATGACTATCGCCTCCCGCCGTTTCGCCGACACTCAATCCGGGTCCCGCGCACGCCTGTCTCTCGACGGAGCCTGGGATTTCCAGCTGGACGGACAGCAGCCGACGACCATTGCGGTGCCGGCCCCCTGGCAGGCGCATTTTCCGGATATGCGCAATGCCGCGGGCATGGCGGTTTATTCGCGCAAGCTCAGCGTCCCGCAGGAGTGGCTTCATCGTCAGGTGATCGTGCATTTCGGGGCAGTGAATTATTTTGCCGAAGTGTCCGTGAACGGCCACCACCTCGGCTCTCACGAAGGCGGCTATCTTCCGTTCGAATTCGCCATACCCGCCGATCTGCTAGCCGGCGAGCTGCGGCTTGATGTGAAGGTGACGCTGCCCAGTGCCGATGCCCAGGCATTCCCGGATTTTCCGTTCGACGAAATTCCGCATGGCAAGCAGAGCTGGTACGGCATGCTCGGTGGCATCTGGCAATCGGTTTGGCTCGAATGCCGCAACGAGGCGCATATTGCGCATCAAGCCATTCACGCCGATCTAGCCACCGGTGCGGTTGCCGTCGATGTCGAACTGGCTGCTGCCTTCAGCGGCACCTTGAGTGTCAGGATTATTGATCGGAATGGTGCGGTCGCGGCATCGAAAGAGCTCGCGCTTGAGAACGCGGAAGCAGCGTCGACTGCCTTAAAGGTCGATACAGTCGAGGCCTGGTCTCTCGACGACCCCGCTCTCTATCGTGCCGTCTTGGAGTTGACCGAGGACAGCGTCATCACAGACGCGGTGGAACAGACTTTCGGCTTCCGCACCTTTGAGGCCAAGGAAGGAAAGTTCTTCCTGAACGGACAGCCGTTCTACATGAGAGGTGCGCTAGATCAGGATTATTATCCCGCGGGCATCTATACGACGCCGTCGCTGGAATTCCTCGAGGATCAGGCGCGCAAATCGAAGGAGCTTGGCCTCAACCTCCTGCGCTGCCATATCAAGGTGCCGGATCCTCGCTACTATGATGTGGCGGATCGCTTCGGCCTGCTCGTTTGGACAGAAATCCCCAACATTCAGACCTTTACGGAGAAATCGGCCAAGCGTCTGCTCGACACGATGGAAGGGATTCTTCGACGCGACGGCAATCATCCGTCCATCGTCATATGGACCATCATCAACGAAGACTGGGGAACCCGGCTTGTCGAGAGCGCAGATCAGCGCGCATGGCTCGACAAAGCCTACCATTGGCTGAAGGCGAAGGATCCTGCCCGACTGGTCGTGGACAACTCAGCCTGCATTCCCAATTTTCATGTCGTCTCCGATATCGACGACTTTCATTATTATGCCTCGGTGCCGGAAATGGCGCGTGAATGGGCCGAGTGGGTTTCGGGCTTCGCCAAGCGTCCCGACTGGTCCTATTCACCGAACGGCGATGCGAAACGACGCGGCGACGAACCGCTTGTCGTTTCGGAGTTCGGCGTCTGGGGCCTCCCCCACCCCGAGAAACTGCTGCAGGACGGCAAGGAGCCTTTCTGGTTCATCAATGGCCTGGAGTGGGACAGCGAGGGCGCAACTTACCCGCACGGCGTCCAGCAGCGCTTTCGGACCTATCAGTTCGATAAGGTCTTTCCGTCCTTCAACTCTTTCATCGAAGATGCGCAGTGGCATCAATTCAACGCGCTTAAATTCGAAATCGAAGAAATGCGCCGTCATGCCTCCATCCAGGGTTACGTCATCACAGAGCTGACGGACCTGCATTGGGAAGCCAATGGCCTCATGGATATGGAGCGCAACACGCGCGCCTATCACAACCGCTTCCATGAGATAAATTGCGATGTGGTCATTGTACCGCGCATGCAGCGCTATGCGGTCTGGGCCGGTGATACAGCCAACGTCGAGTTCGAAATTTCAACCGGCGGCCAGGCGATACCGACGTCGGCCGAATTGACCTGGAGCATCGATGGCTCCTTAGGCGGCAAAATTGCAGTCCAGCCGCTGGAGGCGACCTCGGTATCTCAGATCTCGGCGCTTGCCCTGACATTTACCGAGGAAATGGCCGGCAAACGGGTGACCGTTCGGTTCACGCTGACTGCGGGCGGCCGCGAAACTGCCCGTAATAGCCTCGATGTGAGTGTCTATGCGGCACGCCGCAAACCCGCACTTGCCGTCTCCTCGGTAGAACCGGACATCGCGCGCTACCTGACAGCACTCGGCTATGACGTGGTCAGCGCTGAGAAAGCCGTCGTTTGTGTCGCGTCCTCGCTCGGCCAGGCCGATATCGATGCTCTGGAGCACGGCGCTCGCTATGTGTCGTTGGCCGATACGGCGCCCCTGCCCTTCGGTAATTTGCGCAGCGACCAGCCGAACTGGAATTATCCTACCGGCGGCGATCGTGGCCAACCAATGCCGCAGATGCGCGTCACGGAGCGTAACGGCACGATCTGGAAAGGCAACTGGGTTACCGGCTTCAGCTGGGTGAAGCGCTCCGGAGCGTTCGAGCGTCTACCGGGCGGCCCTCTGACCGATCTTTCGTTTGTCGGCGTCAATCCAAATCGCGTCATTACCGGCTTTCGTCCCATTCATTTCGATGGATTGGTCCATGCCGGCACGATGGTCGGTTGGGTCCATAAGCCGTGTGCGACCATCGCCGAGCGGCAGCTCGGTGCCGGCCATATCGTGGCGACGACCTTCGGCCTGATGCGCGAGCCCGCGGGACTCGATCCAGTTGCGGCAACATTGCTTGACTGCATTATCGAAACGGCTGCCGCCTAGACGGTTGCAAGACCTGAACAGCCGCGCGTGACCGGGAGGAGTTTGAGTGGTAAGGACAGATTCAGGCGTCAGTATCCGTGGTGTCTCCAAAAGCTTTGGAGCCGTTGACGTGCTCGACCATATCTCGCTCGGCATAGAGAGTGGCGAATTCGTCGTCTTTCTTGGCGCGTCAGGCTCGGGCAAATCGACGCTGCTTCGGATGATCGCCGGGCTGGAAACGGTCTCCGGTGGTGAGATCTGGATCGGCGGTCGCCGGGTAGATCAGCTGGCGCCCGGCCAGCGCGACGTGTCCATGGTTTTCCAGTCCTATGCCCTCTATCCCCATATGAGCGTGCGTGAAAATCTGGCCTTTGGCCTCGTTAATGTCGGCACGCCGAAGGCTGAGATCGCGGCGCGAATCTCTACCGCAGCCAGAATGTTGGAGATGGATCATCTTCTGGAGCGCAAACCGGCAGAGCTCTCCGGCGGCCAGCGCCAGCGTGTTGCGATCGGTCGGGCGATCGTACGCGAGCCGAAAGTCTTCCTGTTCGACGAGCCCTTGTCGAATCTCGATGCAGGGCTGCGGACGCGGACGCGCCTTGAGCTGTCGCAGCTTCACGAACGCCTTGGTGCAACGATGGTGTTCGTCACGCATGATCAGGTCGAGGCGATGACGCTGGCTACGCGGATCGTCCTTCTGAACAAAGGCAAGATCGAGCAGGTCGGCACGCCCATGGATATCTACGCTCGGCCGAGCAGCCGTTATGTCGCGCAATTCGTCGGCTCGCCGGCAATGAATTTTCTGCCTGTCGGGCATATCGAACGCGGCTCCAAGGACACGATTGCCACGATCACCGACGGAGTAAAACTTGAAACCGCAGTGGCCTTCGACAGCTTGCCGCAAGACGGTCTTGCGCTCGGACTGCGACCTGAGAATTTGAATGTCTCAGCGCAGGGCACGGTCAGAGGCATGGTTGTCAATGTCGAGCGGATGGGAGACCGCTCACTCGTTCACGCCAGGCTTGCCGATGGGACTCAGATCATAGGCGTCGACGCGCCAATCACGAGGGCGCGCGGGGGCGACGAAATCGCTTTTGATGCCGATGGGTCGCAGGCGATGTTCTTCGATGAAAGAGGCAAGGGATATCACGCGGCTCACTAGCGGCGGAGCACTGCATGAAGGCCACCTCGTTGCGGGCGGCCCGGGAGGAAACCGATCACCTGGAGGAGTGAAAATGCGCAACCTGTTGAGAACATCGATCGCGGCGTTAGCCCTGATGGCAGCCTTTCCGGCATTCGCAGTCGAAAATGTCGTCTGGTGGGACTTTCTGTCCGGAGGTGATGGCGTGCGAATGAAGGCGCTGATCCAGCGCTTCAACAATGAGCATAAGGACAAGATCCAGATCACGGGCACGACGCTCGAATGGGGTATCCCCTACTACACCAAGCTGCAGACATCCGCCGCCGTCGGCCAGGGGCCGGACATCGCGACCTACCACCTGTCACGCCTGGCAGGCGCGGTCGCGGCCAAGACTATCTCGCCGATCGATCCGAAGGAACTCAATGCCGTCGGGCTGAAGGACGGCGACTATCCGCAGAATGCAATCGCCGCCTCGACGGTCGATAACGTCCGCTATGCCGTCCCCTTCGATGTGCACGGAGAAGTGCTCTACTACAACAAGACTATACTGAAGGAGTTGGGTGTGCTGAGCAACGACGGCAAGCCGACCGGCATCGACACGCTGGAAGGCTGGCGTGCGGTTCTGGCCAAAGCGAAGGACGCAGGCAAGAACGGCGTCGTCATCTCCTCGTCTAACGGCGATCTGCGCGATATCTATACCCTGTTCGGCCAGGAGGGTGGCCAACTGACCACCGACGGCAAGTTCCTGCAGGGCGACAATTTCGACAAGATGGAAAAAGCTTACAACGAAGTTGCCGACTGGGTGAAGCAAGGCTGGGCGCAACCCTATATCGACACCGAGACCATTACCCCCACTTTTCTTGCCGGACAATCCGCCTTCTTCCTCAACGGCAATTGGGAACTGCCGACCATGGAAACGGAAGTCGCCAAGGGCAACGGTTTCGATTACGGCATGGTCAACATTCCGGCCTGGATGGGCAAGCCCGCCAACTGGTCTGACTCTCATTCCTTCGTGATCCCCAACAATGTCGGCAAGACCATGACCTCGGAAAAACGCGCCGCAGTTCTCGAAGTCATCCGCTGGATGAATGTAAACTCGCTAGAATGGGCGGCCGCTGGTCATATCCCGGCCTATCTGCCGGTTAGCACTTCGGCCGCCTACAAGGCGCTGAAGCCGCAGGCGAACTATGCCTCCATGGCGCTCAACGCCTTCTACATGCCGAAGACGCCGCTTACGGGTGCGGCATCGAAATTCGACGACGATTGGCAGAACATGGCGTCGGGGCCGCTGAACGGCGAAGGCGATGTGAAGGAAACGCTCGAGAAGTTTCGCGATCACATGAACTCTCAGTGACGTTTTCTTCAACAGCTCCGGGGCTCCTCTCTGTCCCCGGGGCTGCATTAGCGAGCGAGGTGACGGATGGCCGCAGTCAACGACAGCAAGCAGGATAACGTGATTGCAGCACTGCTGGTCGCACCGGCGGTTATCGCCTTTCTGGTGATCTTCGCCTACCCGACATGGCGGATGGTTGCGATGAGCTTGACCAATGCGCCGCTGATCGGACCCGGCGAATGGGTTGGTCTCGACAATTATGCGCGCCAGCTCTCCTCCCCCCAATTTCAGAAGGCGCTTCTGAATACGCTCTATTTCATCCTCCTGACCGTGGTCCCCGGCACGTTTCTCGCGCTGTTCATCGCCATGGGCATCAATCGCCTGAGCGGGCGCATACAGATGCTGGTTCTCGCCTGCTTTTTCCTGCCGTCGATCCTGCCTGTGTCGGTGGTGACGCAGATCTGGACCTGGATCGCAAACATGCAATACGGCGTCATCCAGATTGTCATTGGGCTGTTTACCGACGGGCGGCCACTTCCGGTGTTGCGTTCGCCAACCTATTTCATGCCGTCAGTTGCAGTGGTCACGATCTGGTGGACCATTGGCTTCAACATTCTGCTGTTCCTTGCGGCGCTGCGCAGCATCTCACCTGACGTGTACGAGGCAGCGGCGCTCGACAATGCCAACCGCTGGCGGGTGTTTTCGAGAATAACCTGGCCGCTGATCTGGCCGGTCACGGCCCTGGTGTTGACGCTGCAGCTGATTGCGCAGTTCAAGATTTTCGCGCAGCCCTATCTCCTCGGCTATTTCGCCCATACACCGGCGGATGCGCAAACGGTGGTCATGACCGTCATCTACGATCTGGCCTTCAAGCAGAACAAAGGTGGCGAGGGTGCGGCCGTGGCGACCATCCTGTTCATCATCATTCTCATAGCGTCGGTCCTCCAATATCAGTTCCTGCGGGCGCGAGGCAAAAAATGAGCCTTCTCACCACAGGCGCGCAAACGGAATTGACCGTGGCAAAGAGCCATGTCGCCTCCCGAGGCTGGAGCGGGCGGGCGTTGACCGCCCTTACGGCGTTCGGCGCTCTCATCTGGTTCTTTCCGCTCTACTGGGCGGTCATGACGTCGATCAAATCGGACACCGAGGTGGTAAGCCGCTCGCCCGGGCTTTTCCCGAAGGCACCGACGCTTGAGCCGTATCGCTATGTGATCGAGCGATCGAGCATAGTGCAATGGTATATAAATTCTGTCGGCACCTCCGCGATTATCGCGGCGCTGGTGCTTGCAATGAGCGTCGGCTGCGCCTATGCGCTCAGCCAAATCCAGTTTCCCGGCCGCCGCGTGATCTATGGGGCGCTGATTGCCTCGGTAATGGTGCCGGCGGAGGCGCTCGTCATCAACCATTTCGTGCTGATGAACACGTTCGGGCTCATCAACAGCTGGGGCGGCATCGTGCTGCCGCAGCTCGTGGTGCCATCGGTCATCATCATCCTCAAGCAATTCTTCGACCAGATTCCGAAGGAGTTCCGCGAGGCGGCGATGCTCGACAATGCCGGGCACTTGAGAACGCTCTGGAAAATCTATGTGCCGATGAACTGGGGCGTTATTACCGCGCTCGGCATAACCACCTTCATCGCGGCTTGGAACAATTTCCTGTGGCCATTCCTGGTCGCGACGTCGGACAGCACGATCACCATTCCCGTCGGGATTACTCAGGTTAAGGATGTTTTCGGCGTACGTTTCGCCAAGGACATGGCCGCCGCGGTCCTCGCCGGTCTTCCTGTCGCCATTCTCTACCTTGTCTTCCAGAAGCAAATCACGCGCGCCATCATGCTTTCAGCCGGAATAAAGGGATAGTCTCTTCTCCGGATCGCGCCGTGCTCGTTTCACGTCGCGCTGGCGCCATCGACGGTCCAAGTCCGCGTACGAACGCTACCCGGCGAGCCGCTGCATCTTGCAATTCCGGTCTATGCGGGTTAAACGTGGTTACGTAACCACAATCCTCGGAGGTGCGCCATGACCGTCACCACGCTTTCAGGACGAGAACTTAATCAGGACCTTGGGCGCGCAAAGCGCGCCACCAAGGACGGGCCTGTCATTATCACGGACAGGGGCCGGCCTGCGCATGTCCTTTTGTCGTTCGATGAGTACAAGCGGCTTACAGGCAAAATGCGAACGCTTGGCGACATGTTGGCAGCGCCGGGGGCGGAAGACGTTGACTTGCCGCTCCCGCAGCGCACGGAACGTGCCCAGCCGGTTGATCTGGCCTGATGCTGTTGCTCGATACTAATGTCGTGTCCGAGCTGCGCAAGGTCGCGAGCGGCAAGGCTGATCCCAACGTCATGGTCTGGAACGAAACCGTCGATCCGGCCGAGACCTTCATTTCCTCCGTTGTCCTGCACGAACTGGAGATTGGCGTTCGGTTGATGGAGCATAACGATGCCGCCGCCGGAAAGGTGCTGCGCAACTGGCTAGAACATGCCGTTCTCACGGCGTTTTCCGGCCGCATCCTGCCTCTGGACGAGGCGGCGGCTGCTCAGGCGGCGAAATGGCACGTGCCAAATCCCAAGCCGATCAATGACGCCTATATTGCGGCGACAGCCTTCACCCGTCGGATGACGCTGGTCACGCGCAATATCAAGAATTTCGAGGGCATGGGTATCGCGCTCGTGAATCCTTGGGATATGCCGGCATAGAAATCGTCTGCATCATCTGACTGCATCTCGACCGGTTTTCCAGCCGCAACGGCAAGACTGCGGCTGGGGCGAGCTGCAGCGAGCGATCGCCAAGCGGAGGAACCGCCATCAGGACACTTCAACTTTGCGACTACATGCTGTCAAAGCTGAATATGGCTGCGACGGTGATGGCCGGATAGAAATGCAACAGTCTCGCCTCTCGATGTTCCGGTCAATGCCAACCTTGGGAGCAAGGATGACGACCTTCAGCCTGGTCGAGACCATGAGCGGTCGGAGTCGTCATGTTTGGTTTGATCACCACGTCGCCGAAAGAGTTGCATCGCCTCGAAGTCATCCAGAAGATCCATGACGAACGCCTGAGCGTTGTCCAGGCTGCCGAACTTCTCGACCTCAGTAATAAATTGTGGAGGCGGTCGTACGCACCGCTGTCGCGCGGGGCATTCCTTTTCCACAACCAAAAATAGTTTCCTTTCTAGACTTGCAACTTTCTGTGCCGCACCAAAACACTCGCCGTGTGCCCGGCAACAGCAGACTGCAGTCATAGACTTGACATTTGTCGGACATTATCTGACAACTGTAAAAAAACGAGCTCAGATGAGGCTCGGCATGATCGGTTCGTCGGCTGGAGAAACGGCGGGCCGGTTGCGGGAGGATTGCAAATGGATGAGTTGCTTGAGGTGCAAGGGCTGAAGAAGTCCTTTGGCGGCGTGGCCGCGCTCCGAGAAGGCTGCTTTCGGCTTCGCGCCGGTTCGGTGCACGCGCTCTGCGGCGGCAACGGCGCCGGAAAGTCCACGTTCCTGAAAATCTTGATGGGCATCCACAAGCGCGACGCGGGATCCATCCGCCGGCGCGGGCGGGAGGTCGATTTCTCGAGCCCCGCCGATGCGTTGGCATCGGGAATCGCGATCATCGAGCAGGAACTGAGCCCGATCCCGCATATGACGGTCGCCGAGAACATCTACCTTGGACGCGAGCCGTCGACGCGGTTCGGCGGCATCGACTTCAAGACGATGAACCAGAATGCTCAGCGCCTGCTGGATCAGTTGGAATTCAAGATCCGCGCCAATCAATACATGATGCATCTCTCCGTGGCGCAGATGCAGCTCGTCGAGATCGCCAAGGCGCTCAGCCATGACGCTGAAGTTATCTTCATGGACGAGCCGACATCGGCGATCGGCGAGAAAGAAGCGCAGCAGCTCTTCAAGACGATCGAGCGGCTGAAGGCGACCGGCAAGGGCGTCGTCTACGTCTCGCATCGCCTGTCAGAAATCTTCCAGATCGCCGATTCCTACACCGTCTTCCGTGATGGCAGCTATATCGGCAGCGGCAATCTGGCCGACGTCGATCGCCCGAGCCTGATCAAGATGATCGTCGGCCGCGAGCTCGGCGAGGAATATGTCAAAACCAATGTTCCGACCGACATCGTCGGCCTCGAAGTGACCAATCTGACGGCGCCCGGCAAGGTCGAGGACATCTCCTTCGAGGTCAAGCAGGGTGAGATTTTCGGCATCTACGGGCTGATGGGCTCGGGCCGTACCGAAATCTTCAACTGCATCTTCGGCCTCGACAAGATCGAGAAGGGCGAGATCAAGCTGCACGGCGAGCCGATCACCATCTCCAAGCCGGCCGACGCGATGAAGCACGGCATCGCGTTCGTAACCGAAGACCGGAAGGTGACCGGCCTCAATCTTAGCGACAGCGTGCGCGGAAACATCGCGCTTGCAAGCCTCCCGGAGCTCAGCCCGAACTTTGTCATGCGCCGCCGCCACGAAAAGGCCGCGAGCCAGGAGATGACGTCGCGCTTCGCCATAAAGGCCGCGCAGGACACCATGCTCGTCTCGGGCCTGTCGGGTGGGAACCAGCAGAAGGTTGTTCTCGGAAAGTGGTTCCTGCGAAATCCGAAGATCCTGCTGCTGGATGAGCCGACGCGCGGCGTCGATGTCGGCGCCAAGCGGGAGATCTATCGTGTCATGTGCGAGTTCGCCGCCGCGGGCGGTACGGTCGCAATGATTTCGTCGGAAATCGACGAAGTGCTCGGCATGTCCGACCGCATTCTCGTCATGCGCAACGGTAAATCCGCCGGTATCCACGCCCGCGCCGACACCGATGCACAGGTGCTCGTGCACCTGTCGACCTGACAAAGCCGACTGCGCCCCCAAAACATCATCGATCGCCTGGGAAGAGGTTCAGAACAGTGTCCCTTACAGAAAATAAGCCGGCGACCGGCTTTCTCAATTCGGATCGCCGCAGGCTGCTTGTTCAGGAATACGGCATCTTTTTCGCGTTCCTGATCCTGTCTGTCATCCTGTCGTTTTCCAACGAATACTTCCTGACGGCAGGCAATATTTCGAACGTGCTTCTACAGACCTCGATCAACGGCGTGCTGGCGATCGGCATGACCTTCGTCATCCTGACGCGCGGCATCGATCTTTCGGTCGGCTCCGTCGTGGCGCTGGCCGGCATCGTCAGCGCCAGCCTGGTGACGACCTCGGCGACCGCTGGTTTCCACGGCGCTCCCTATCCGGCCGGCCTGGGCATCATCGTAGGTCTCCTGGTCGGTCTTGCCTGCGGCGCCGTCGTCGGCTTCATCGTATCGCGCTTCGCCGTCCCCGCCTTCGTCGCGACGCTCGGCATGCTCTCGGCTGCTCGCGGCCTGACGCTGATTTATGGCGGCGGCAAGCCGGTTCCCGCCCTGACGCCCGCATTTCGCTGGCTTGGAACGGGCAATATCGGCGGTGTGCCGATGCCGGTCGTTCTGCTCGCCATCGTCTTCATCATTTCCTGGTGGATTTTGAACCGAACACGCTTCGGTCGCTATATCTACGCCGTCGGTGGAAACCCGCATGCGGCCAAGACCTCGGGCATCGACGTCACCCGTATCCGCTTCCTCGTCTATTGCATCTCGGGCGTTCTCGCCGGTCTTGCGGGCATGATGCTCTCGGCCCGCACCGGCTCCGCGCTGCCGCAGGCCGGCATTGCCTACGAGCTTGATGCGATCGCCGCGGTCGTCATCGGCGGCACGAGCCTTTCGGGCGGCGTTGGCCGGGTGACCGGCACTCTGATCGGAGCGCTGATCATCGGCGTCATGAACAACGGCCTCGATCTCATGGGCATCGAATCCTACTACCAGCAGGTCATCAAGGGCGCGCTCATCGTCGGCGCCGTCATGCTGGATCAGAAGCGAAATCAGGGGCAGTGACCCAACCAATTCGGATTGCAATCATGATCCGAGCGCCTACGGCGCGTCGATGCGACGGCCGAACATTCCTATGGAGGAGAACGAAATGAAGAAATTATTGCTTGGGCTTCTAGCGACCGCCGTCATCGCAGCTTCCCCCGCGCTTGCAGCGGACAAGAAGCTGAAAATCGGCGCCACTACCTATGGCCTGAATGCCGAATTCATGCAGATCTGGTCGGCCGCGCTGAAGCAGCATCCGGCCGTCAAGAGCGGCATGGTGGACCTGACTGTCTTCGACGGCCGCTACGACGCGCTCGTCCAGCAGGAACAGTTCAACACCATGATCACCCAGAAGTTTGACGCCATCATCTTTGTCCCGATGGATGTCGAGGCCGGCGCCGCTGCTGTCCAGGCCGCGCATGATGCCGGCATTCCGGTTGTCGGCTCGAACGCTCGTGTCAACTCCGACCTGCTGACGTCCTATGTCGGCTCCAACGACGTCGAAGCCGGCGAACTGGAAGCCAAGTCGGTCCTCGACAAGATGGGCTGCAAGGGCAACGTCGTCATCCTCGAAGGCCCAATCGGCCAATCCGGCCAGATTCAGCGCCTAGAAGGCAACCAGAAGGCACTCAAGGCTTGCCCGGATGTGAAGGTGCTTGAAATGCAGACGGCGAACTGGTCGCGCGCCGAAGCCCAGACGTTGATGGAAAACTGGCTGACGGCCCACCCGGGCCAGATCAACGGCGTCATCGGCCAGAACGACGAAATGGCGCTCGGCGCAATCGAAGCGATCAAGGCCGCCAACCTGAAGGTCAGCGACTTCGCCATCGCCGGCGTTGACGGCGTGACCGATGCGATCAATGCCGTCAAGCGCGGCGAGATGGCGTCGATCCTGCAGGATGCCAACGCGCAGGCCCAGGGCGCGTTCGATATCGCCATCAAGGCCGTCGACAAGGACTACCAGCCGCAGTCGCAGATATGGAAGCAGTATCCGGACATGAAGTGGGGCGAAGGTACCGACAAGACCTATCTCGTTCCGTGGACCCCCGTCACCAAGGACAATGCCGATAAGCTGCTGGAATCCCGCAAGTAAGACGATGAAAATGAGGGGCGGCGGATCGCCGCCCCGACCTCGAACATTAGGGCTTGAACCATGACCGATACCGCTCCCACGATCGACCTCAACTTTCCGCTCACCGGCAAGATCGCGCTGGTAACGGGCGCCGCCTCCGGCATCGGCTCGGCCATCAGCGATGCGCTGACCGCAAAGGGCGCCACGGTTGCCGTGCTCGACATCAATGCTGAGATCGCCGAATCCAAGGCTAAAGCGCTCGGCAATGGCGCCAAGTCTTTCGTCTGCGATGTGTCGCAGCCGACATCGGTTACTCAGGCGGTCGCTGACGTCGTCGCAGCCTTCGGCGGCATCGATATCGCAGTCAACAGCGCCGGCGTCGTCTTCCTCGCCCCGGCTGAGGATCTGGCGCTCGACTACTGGGACAAGACGATCAATATCAATCTCAAGGGCAGCTTCCTCGTCACCCAGGCGGTGGGCCGCACCATGATCGCCGCCGGCAAGGGCGGCAAGATCATCAATCTGGCCTCGCAGGCCGGTACGGTCGCCATCGAGGAGCATGTCGCCTATTGCGCCTCCAAATTCGGCGTCATCGGCATGTCGAAGACCTTTGCCGCCGAGTGGGGCAAGCACGGTATCTGCGTCAACACTATTTCACCGACCGTCGTGCTGACGGAGCTCGGCAAGAAGGCCTGGGCCGGAGAGAAGGGCGAAGCCGCCAAGAAGCGCATTCCCACCGGCCGTTTCGCCTATCCGGAAGAAATCGCCGCCGCCGCCGTTTTCCTCGCTTCGGCCGGCGCGAACATGATCAACGGCGCCGATCTGCTGATCGACGGCGGCTACACCATTCTCTGAGCTCAAACGCTCGGCCATTTCCAGGAGACCTCATGCAGCGGTTCGTCAACAATCCCGATCTCGTCGTCGAGGATACAGTCAAAGGCTTCGTCAAGGCCCATTCGGATATCGTACGCCTTGCCCAAAACCCGCGCGTCATCGTTGCCAAGCATGCGCCCGTCAGCGGCAAGGTCGGTATCGTCACCGGCGGCGGCTCCGGCCACGAGCCTGCCTTCATCGGTTATACGGGGAAGAACATGCTGGATGCCGTCGCCGTCGGCGAACTCTTCTCCTCGCCGACCGCGAAAAGCTTCTTCGACGCCATGAAGGAAGCCAATGGCGGCGCGGGCGTCGTCTGCCTCTATGGCAATTATGCCGGCGACAACATGAACGTCAAAATGGCGACCAAGCTTGCCGCCAAGGAAGGCATCGAGGTTCTGACCGTCGTTGCCAATGACGATGTCTGCTCGGCGCCGGCAAGCGAGCGCGAAAAGCGCCGCGGTGTCGCGGGTGAAATCTTCATGTGGAAGATCGGCAGCGCGAGGGCGACACTCGGCGGCACGCTGCAGGAGGTGCAGACCGTGGCGCAGAAGGCGATCGACAATTGCCGCTCGATCGGTGTCGGCCTCGGGCCATGCACGCTTCCGGCCGTCGGTCATCCGAACTTCCAGATCGAACCGGGCACGATGGAGGTCGGCATCGGCCACCACGGTGAGCCGGGCGTTCGCGTCGAGCCACTGAAGACGGCCGAAGAGGTCGCCAAGGACATGTGCCGGATCGTGCTCGACGATCATGATCTGCCCGCCGGCACGGAGGTCGCCGTCCTCGTTTCCGGTCTCGGCGCCACACCGCTCAACGAACTCTATATCCTGAACGACACCATCGAATCCGAGATCACCGGCCGCGGTCTCAAGATCCACAAGACCTATATCGGCAACTACTTCACCTCGCTGGAAATGGTCGGCGCGACGCTGACCGTTCTCGCTCTCGATGACGAGCTCAAGCCGCTTCTCGATCTCGAAGCGTCCTGCACCATGTTGCTCTGAGGATTGATGGCCATGCAGACATTCAAGAATTCTTCCGCAGGCGCCATCGTCCTTTCGATCGCAGACCGCATCATCGAAAACCGCGCCTATCTGAGCGAGATCGACGGCAAGATCGGCGACGGCGACCACGGCGTCAACATGGCCAAGGGCTTCGGCATGGCCGTGGAGCGGCTGACGGGCAAGGACGCTTCGCTCAGCGAGGCACTCGACACGCTCGGCACGCTGCTGATGACCGAAATCGGCGGCTCGATGGGTCCACTCTACGGCGTCATGTTCACCGAATTCGCCGAAAGGCTAGAAGGCAAGACCGATATCAACGCGGCTAGCTTCAGCCAGATGTTGCATGCCGGCCTCGAAGGCATCCAGTCGATCGGCTCCGCCAAGGTCGGCGACAAAACGCTGCTCGACACGCTGGTTCCGGCGATTGAAGCCTTCGATGCCGCCAACGGCGCCGGAAAGTCCTTTTCCTATGCATTGGCCGCGCTGATCGAGGCAGCGGAAAAAGGTCGTGACTCCACCATCAATCTCGTGGCGAAGATCGGGCGTGCCAGCCGTCTCGGCGAGCGTTCACTCGGCATTCTCGACGCCGGAGCAACCTCCTGCGCGCTGATCCTCAAGGAACTCGCGCTCGGCGTCACCGCCCGGCTCCAGGAAAGCTGAGGCCTGACGCCTGTCGAACGATCCTCGGGATGATACGATCCGCCGGAGGGAAAGCGGATCGCACCGGACCGCGACCGAAAATGGCGTTGCAATGCAGCGGCATTGACTGCATCTTCGCGATCCTTTGAGCGGGAGTTCGGTTCAGACGCATGGCGACAAAGTCACAACAGGCTCGCAAGAGCGGGGCAGCAAAGACGGAGGCGGCGCCGACGCCTGACCGCATGCCACTTCGTTATGGCGATGACCCCTATGTCTGGGCTTGCTGGCTCTATTATGAAGAGGACATGACCCAAGGCGATATCGCCGATGTAATGGGCATCTCGCGCGCCACAGTGAATACCTATCTAGCCGATGCCAGAGCGCGCGGCATCGTCAACATCGCCATCGAGCCCGCCCGCCTCGCCTCCCTGACCGTCGCGCAGGAACTCAAGCGCCATTTCGGCCTGGACGACTGTCTTGTCGTACCGAGCGACGACACGGCGCGCCCACTCATCGACCGGATCGGCGTCGCAGGCGCGCAGGCACTGCAGCGGCTGATCAAGTCGGGCGACACGATCGCGGTATCCTGGGGGCGGACCGTGCTTGCGATCGGCGAACGCGCTTCCGTCCGCGACCTGCAGGACGTCACCGTCGTTCAGGCTACCGGCGGAACGCGGGCGACTTTCGCCTATACGCCGGAACTGTGCGCCGCCGCGGTCGCAGAGGCCGTCAACGGCAGGCTGATCGGCATATCCGCGCCGGCCATCGTCTCGACGAGCGCTGTGCGCGATGCCTTGCTACAAGAGCCCCTGATCAGCGATCAGTTTCAGCAGCTCGTCGGCGCGAACAAGGCGATCTTCGGCATTGCCTCCCTGCGCCCGAATTCGACCATTCACACCAGCGGCTTCTTCGAATCCGTCACCCTGCAGGAATATCTGGCGAAGGGCGCTGTCGGCGTCATCTCCGGCCGCTTCATCGATGGGCAGGGCCGTCCGATCGTCGGCCCGCTCGAAGACCGGACCATCGGCATTTCGTTGGAGATGCTGAAGAATGTCGATGTGCGGATCGCCGCGGCTGGCGGCTTCGACAAGGTGCCGGCGATCCTTGCCGCCCTTCGCGGCGGCTATGTCAGCGTGCTGATCACGGACGCGGCGACCGGGCGCGGTATCTTGAACGCCGATGGCGTCATCGAGGTCAACCAGCGGGCACCGCAGCGGCTTCGGGACGAGGGCAATGTGGCCCAACCGCGCAGCGCCGCCCGCACCTATATCAAGAAATTCTTGAACGACCCCGACCATGCGGTGGAAGAGATGCTCGACGGCGTCGTTCGGGCGCATCGGAAATATCTGGCGCCGATCGATCGAACGAACCGCGCGCTGAGGGCCAAGGTCGGGCCGAGGCCGGGCAAGGTGGGTCTGGTCGTCGGCGGCGGCAGCGGTCATGAACCCTGCTTCCTCGGCTATGTGGGCAAGGGGCTCGTCGATGCGGTTGCGATCGGCAATGTCTTCTCCTCGCCACCGCCCGCACCGATCCTGAAATGTGCGCAGGCCGCCTCCAGCGGGGCCGGCGTGCTCTTCATCTATGGCAATTATGCCGGCGACGTCATGAATTTCGAGATGGCGGCGGAAATGGCGGAGGAGCAGGGCATACCCGTGCGCACGATCCTCACCACCGACGATATCGCCTCGTCGCCGCCCGAGGATCGCGACGGACGGCGCGGCGTCGCAGGCAACTTCTTCGTCTTCAAGATCGCCGGCGCGGCCTGCGATCGGGGGCTGTCGCTGGACCAGTGTGAAGCAGCCGCCCGCAAGGCGAACGAGCGGACTTATACCGTGGGTGTGGCGCTCGAGCCGGGCTCAATGCCGCAGACGCGGCGCCCCAACTTCGAAATCGGCCCCGACGATATCGAGTTCGGCATGGGCATTCACGGCGAACCCGGCGTCATCCGGGAACGGATGATGATGGCCGACGACATCGTGGACCGGGTGATGGACCGCATCTTCCTGGAGATGAAGGTCGGCGAAGGCGGCCGCGTCGCCGTCCTCGTGAATTCGTTCGGAGCCACACCGCTGATGGAACTCTACATTCTTTTCCGGCGTGTCGAGCAGAGATTGAGCGCCAAGGGCATCGTGATCGAGGCGAACTGGGTTGGCCACTATTGCACCTCGCTGGACATGGTTGGCGCATCCATCTCGATCCTGGCGCTGGATAGCGAATTGACCGAACTCTTGCACCACCCTTGCGAGACGTCCGTTCTGACAATCACTTAAGGATAAGATCGAGCGGCTGAGATCGCAGGATTGAGGTGGGGAAATGGGAGGAGACCATATGCGGGGAAACGCGGCGCGGACGCTCCATTTGATGTTCAATCGGATATCCTCCGCCATTGCCGGAGAACGGGACCACCTGACAGAACTCGATGGCGCGATCGGCGATGCCGATCATGGGATCACAATGTCGCTGGGCTTCGCGGCTGTGGTCAACGAACTCGGAAGGGCGGACCTCGACAATCTCTCCGCTGCAGAGGTCATGAGATTGGCCGCATCCGCCTTTCTCGATGCGGTCGGAGCATCGACTGGACCGCTCTATGCAACCGCCTTCCAAAGCGTTGCCGCCGCGCTGGAGGCCGAGCCTTGCCTTGACGCAACCGGGCAGGTCGCCATGATCGACGCTATAGCGAGCGGCATACGAAAGCGCGGCCGCGGGCAACGCGGCGACAAGACCATGCTCGATGTCTGGATCCCTGCAGCGGAAGCCGCCGCTACAGCCCAACAGCAGGGCCGAAGCATTTCAGACATATGGGCCGATGCCGTGGCTGCGGGGGAGGCAGGCGCCTATGCAACCCGCTCGATGGTCGCCACGCGCGGACGCGCCGCAAAGCTCGGCGAACGATCGCTCGGGCACATGGACCCGGGCGCGGCCTCGGCCGTGCTGATCCTGAAGGCAATGATGCAGGCATTTGTCCATTGACGTATGTCGCGGATCACCGACGCGATGTCGGTGGTCGATCTTTCGAGGTCGACCGCGAATGCCTGCTACGTCGTTCGGCGGGAAGCCAAGAAGGTGTCGTCTTGGAGTTAACCGCGAGGCTCTCACTTGAACATTTTCAATAAGATAGCACGGCACTTAATTTGAGACGAGGCTGTTGATGTGAGATTCTCGAAAGGAATGGGTTCCGCTGACACTCGGCAGATTTTGGGCGCAGCAATCCTCGGCGCCGGTGGGGGCGAAGCCATCCACGGTGTCCTCGATATGATGCATGCCTGCCAGACGATCGACACGTTTCGCTGGGCCTTGCCCATCCATCCGACCGTCTCCGAGCTCTTGCCGACTTTGTTATTGGACCTCAAGAATCGTGGTTCGTAAAGTTTACGAAAAGTGAGGATATTACATGACAGAAGACGAACAACTTTGGGAATGGCGGCGCAGGATCGCCGACCTTTATTACATGATACGCTCCAGCTCGGACGTCGCTGCTGCCTGGCACCTCTGGTGTGACACGCGCGCATCCCTGTTTCGCGATCATCCTCAGTCACCGATCGAGGCAGCAGAGCGGCAGGTGTTCGAAGGCCCGACAACATTTCCCTATGATCCTTCGTTGCGCTTAACCGTACGGCTTGAGCCGGTCACGTCGGAACAGATGACCGTTGCAACTGGAGCGGATGGCGACCTATCGATGCATTCGTTCGCCCGTACCGCGGGTCTTGAGACCAAATTGGGTGGCGAACTGACGCTTTACTGGATCGAGGGGTACGGCGGTGGTGTGTTCCTGCCCTTTGTTGACGCGACGTCCGGGACCGAAACATATGGCGGCGGGCGATATCTTCTCGACACTATCAAAGGAGCGGATCTGGGAGTTGTCGGCGCAGACGGTACGTTGGTCCTTGATTTCAACTTCTCCTACTTTCCTTCATGCGCGTATTCTTCACGATATGTCTGCCCATTGGCGCCATCGGGAAATCGATTGAAGGGTGCGGTCAGAGCCGGAGAACGCCATCCGATCTCGAAAGTGTGATTCTTCAGTGTTGCAGCGCTAAGGCCGGCGGGGATCGTATCAACGGGAGACCTGGCCTGCCCTGGATAGTTAAGGCGAGGGTCGCCGTGGATAGTGTTGCCGGACTGGCAGATGGCCTCGGTCGAGGCCTCTGTTGTCGTGCCGCAAAGGCGGCAGCGCGCGAGCGGACTGTCCAGATCATGCGACGGTCGCGTTGGACAAAGCGCGATGCGACGCATCGGCGGCAGGAGGCGCGGGGGATTTCGGAAACGCCCTTCATAGCCAATGCCATGCAATTGCATGATAAAATCCGGTATAGGTAATTCGATTGCGGGCGGGCTCGTCAGAGATACCTGTCCTATCCCAAAGCGTTTTGCGCTGCGCAAATCCTATCGATCAGAGCATCGAGCTCACCCCTTGGGGGACGATTTTTGGAGAGGCGATGCTTCAAATGCATGATCGGTTCGGCCAGGATTTCGTCCAGGTTCTCGGCGCAGGTGAAGTCACTGGCAACGCGCTTGACCTTCGAATTGTCGAAGATCGCGGTCCAGGCCTTGTCGCCGACCAGGGGCCCCACCCAATCCGGATTATACTTGATGAGCGTATCCGTTGGCACGTGGACGATTTTCGCCTCGACACCCAGCAATCTGGCGATCACCTTCTGAATGTCATCCCATGTATGGGCGCGATCGGAGGTGATGTGGAAGATTTCAGTCAGGGCTGTCTGCTTGCCGAAAAGCGCGACGAAAGGCACTGCGAAATCGACCGAGCGCGTCAGTGTCCACGGCGTGTGGCCATCACCCGCGACGATCGTGGGCTCGCCATCCAGCATGCGCCTCGCCATTATGTCGCTGTCACCTATCATGATCGGCAGGCCGGTGCGCACGGTGTGACTGGGACGGACGATCGTCCAGGCCAGCCCCTTTGATGCCATCAGCAGCTCCTCGCAGGCGATCTTTGCCTGGCTGTAGGGCCAGTAAGGATTGATGGCCGGCGTTTTTTCGGTGATGATATAGTGGCGTGCCGGCTTCTCGTAGACCGAAGCCGAAGAGATGAAGATGTACTGGCCGCAGTTGCCAGCAAACACCTCGATGTCTCGTGCAATCTGATCCGGCGTGAACGCGATGAACTGGCATATGACGTCATAGTTGGCCCTGGCGAGATCGGCATAGGCAGCCGATCCGAGTTCGCCGGTGATCGAAGTCACACCCGCAGGCAACGGGTCTCCCCTCAGGCCGCGATTGTAGACACTGACGCGATGTCCCTCGCCAACAGCACGCTCGACGCAGGGGTATGAGATTTGGCCGGTACCGCCAATGAAAAGCACGTTCAAAGCCATGTGAAGGACCTCGGTGTGTGATTGGTAGGATCAATGATTACCAGTCATACCGCGAAAATGCCCGATCGTCTCCCGCCGATCATCCTCACGATGACGACCACCATCAAAAAAACGGGAAAGGCTTCAGATCGGCTGCATGCCTGCGCCTCGGCAGGTCAAAAACGAAGCTACCAACGCAGACTGAATTTGCCGACCAGGCTTCCGACCAGCCCGCTCAGCAAGATGCCAAGCGTGTACCATATCGCGATGAATGGGATACCGTTTTCGACACAAGCCCAGGAATATACCCAGCCGCCGACGCCCCCCGCGCAAGCGCCTGCAACGAAACCGGCAAGTGCCGGGCGCGTGGGGGCTGCCCGCCTGAGAAACCACATGTTGGCACAGAAAGCAGGAATGCCGAAAGCCACGATCAGGAACGGGCAAAAGGACGCCGAATATCCGATGATCAAACCCGGATAGGATGAAACCGGCGACAGCGTGAGTTGAGCGACGGCCAAAAGCACGACGATGCTGAATGCCACGACCAGAACCCGAACCATACTACTGATCGCCCCGCCTGGGCGCGCAACCCGGTCAAGGGCCACGATCGTCGCGCTCATCAACACAGCAGTATATAAAAACTTCACCCAAAATGCCGCCGCCGTCACGTGGTGCAGATGCGGGCGAAAGCTGAGCGATATCAGCAGCGCAACAGCCGCGCCGATCACGCCGACAGTAATTGTAAGCGCAAGCCGCATTCGCAGCGCATGACGGCGAACCGGGGTGAGATCGCTTACTAGAGCCTCGATGAATTCATCATTTTTCGTCATTGGCAAAACCCAGCTTGCGTCCAATCGCGCGCATCCCGCGATGAATGCTGACACGAACCATTGCTTCAGACTGCCCGCTCTCGATCGCGGCTTCAGCGGTGCTCTTTCCGGCAATCTTTACCTGCCGCACAAGCTCCCTCTGTTTGGCAGGCAATTGATCGAGAAGACGGTCAATGTCGAGGTGAGCAAACAGCGCCTCCTCTCGAAATTCAGCCGCGATCTCGTCTCCCAATGCTATTTCGACGCCCCTTTTGCTGCCATTTGCCCTGAAATGATCAATCAACTTGTATTTCGCGATTTGGAAAAACCACGCGGTAAACGGCCGTTCCCGATCATAGGTAATGCGCCGGCTATGCACCGCCAAAAGCACCTCCTGGACCAGATCCTCAGCGTCGCGGTCGGCATTAGACCCAAGCCTCCGCCGATAAAAGGTCAAAAGCAGATCTCGCAAAATAACGAGCAAGCGTCTGTATGCAGCTTCATCGCCGTCAAGCGATAGAAGCATCAAGCCTTTCAGGACCTGTTCCGACACCGATTTCGTCATCCACCGACAGTCATTCGTTGACGAGCGCTACTTGTTACATCCTGAACCCGATTTTTTGTCGCCTGGCTTGTGATCACAACGGCGTGATCGCTGTAACGCATTCGCACGGGCTCCGAATGAGGGAGCGGAATTGAGGGACAATCTGCTGTTGCCGACAGGATGCGATAAGCACCTTGCCCCGTTTCCAAAGCGATCGCCCTACCTGCTCCAGATAGCCGGATGGGCATCATATCGAAAAGATGCAAGATATGGAGAGCAGTATGTCGCTCACGAAGTTGAAGATCATGGGTATGGTGCTGGCGCTGGGAGCCGTGACCACACTATCCGCACAGGCTGCCGACAAGGCACGCGTTCGCGGCGTCGTGGAAAGCCTCAGCGGCGATACGCTGATGGTCAAATCGCGCGAAGGCAAGGACGTGACGATCAAGCTGAAATCCGGCTGGGCCGTCAACGGCATCGTCAACGCCTCCGTGAAAGACATCAAGCCTGGCGATTTCGTCGGCATTGCGTCCGTTCCGACCGACAGCGGCATCAACGGGGCGCTCGAGGTACTGATCTTCCCGGCCGCGATGAAAGGCACCGGCGAGGGTGACTACGGCTGGGATCTGAAGCCGAAGAGCTCGATGACGAATGCGACTGTTGCCAGTGCCGTCACCTCGGTCAACGGCCCCACCCTGTCGCTCACCTACAAGGGCGGCGAGAAGAAGATCTCGATCCCGCCGGGCACGCCGGTCGTCACCTTTGGCAACGCGACGAAGGACGACATCAAACCCGGCGCAGGGGTCATTATCAACGGCACGACCGCTGGAGACAACACGGTTGAATCCGACCGTGTCGTGGTCGGCATAAATGGCGTCATCCCGCCAATGTGACGCATCCATGCCGACATCACGGGACTGCCCGGTTGCCGATCGCATCCGGGCAGCTCAATGAGCGGCGATAGCGTCGCAGCATATGATTTCGGACACCGCCCTCCGGCGGCACGTCAGGAGAATTATTTATGGCAAGCATCGAGCAGATCGGCACCGCGCCGCCATCTCCCCCGGCCAAGATCTTCGTTCGCCGTCATTCGGCTCTTACGCGGATAACGCACTGGATCAATGTGCTGTGTCTGACCTTGCTGCTGATGAGTGGCATGCAGATCTTCAATGCCGATCCACAATTGCATTGGGGAAATTACGGAGCGGTTGAAGATCCATCGTGGTTCGAAATCGCCAGCAATCAGGATGGCGATAATATCACCGGAATAGTGCGCATCGGCCGTCTCTCGATGACGACCACCGGCATATTCGGTGCTTCCACGGCCAACGGTGAAATGATGCCGCGCGCATTCCCGGCCTGGGCGACGATACCCAGCTACCAGGATCTTGCGGCCGGCCGGCGTTGGCATTTCTTCTTCGCTTGGCTGTTTGTCATCAATGGGCTCGTTTACATGGCCTACGGCCTGATCGGCGGTCATTTCCGCCGCAATCTCGCGCCGACGGCTCGAGATATCGCACCCGGAAACATCTGGCATGAAATCAAAGATCATGCCCGGTTACGCTTCCCGAAGGGCGAAAAGGCGCGGCACTACAATGCGTTGCAGAAGCTGACCTATCTTGTCGTTATCTTCATCCTGCTACCGCTGATGATCGGTTCGGGATTGACCATGTCACCCGCGATAGATGCCGGTTACCCCTTCCTGCTCGATGTTTTCGGTGGTCGCCAATCGGCCCGCTCCATTCATTTCATCACCGCCTGGAGCCTGGTGGCCTTCGTCGTCGTGCATATCGCGATGGTCATTCTCTCCGGCCTTTGGAACAACATACGTTCGATGGTGACCGGCCGCTACACTATCATCAACCAGGAGACCGACCGATGAGCTCCATCTTTACCCGCCGCCGTTTTCTCATCGGCTCGGCCGCCAGTCTGGGCGCCGTGGGCCTGACCGGATGCGATGACATTTCTCAGAACCAACATGTGCAGCAGGTGCTTGCGCTGGCGGAGCGGCTGACCATGGGCACACAGCGGCTTATCGTTTCGCCGCAGACGCTTGCTCGAGAATATACCGACGCGGACATTTCGCCGAGCTTTCATCCGAATGGATCAATTCAGCCAAACAGCGCCGAATATGTTCGGATGGTCGAAACCCAATTTGCCGACTGGCGGCTCAAGATCGACGGCATGGTCAATAGGCCGATGGAATTTTCATTGGCTGATCTGAAGAAGCTGCCTTCTCGCACCCAGATCACCCGCCACGACTGCGTCGAAGGCTGGAGCGCCATCGGTAAATGGCAGGGCGTTCCTCTCGGGTTGATCCTGCAGACTGCCGGTTTGAAGCCAGGCGCTCGCTACGCCGTCTTCTATTGTGCAGATGAACTGGAACAGACGCTCGATGGCAGCGGCCGCTATTATGAGAGTATTGACCTGATCGACGCCTTTCATCCGCAGACAATCCTCGCCTATTCGCTCAACGGCAAGGATCTGGAAGTCGAACACGGCGCTCCCTTGCGCCTGCGCGTCGAGCGTCATCTTGGCTACAAACACGCCAAATACGTCATGCGCATCGAAATCCGTGACCGGTTCAATGATCTCTGGGGTGGTAACGGCGGGTTCTGGGAAGATCGTGGCTACGAATGGTATGCCGGCATCTGAGATGTCGTGCCAGACGTCAATAATTGGCCGCGTCGACCGTAAACGATATCGGTGGCATAGGCGTACCTCACGCACGCAAGATTTCTGCACTACATCAGGGCCATCGTCCGCTTTGGGCCGACTGCCGACTTCAGTCGTTAGTCCGTCGCCATTAATTCCATAGTAGAAGCTCTTCAATCCCGCTCTATTTGTGCCCGTTGATGATGGCGGTCAGCGTGCTACTCAAATACGAAAACAGATCGATAGCATTGAGCTTACAGGTTTCGATGAGCGACGCGATAGTCGCCCAGTTCTCTACGCCGGCATCAAGTCCGGTGAACAGAGCATTCTTGCAGTTCCGCGCTATTGGCCGGATGGTTCTCTCAACAGTATTGTTGTCGATCTCGATGCAGCCTTCGGTGGGGAAAGGCAGAGGCCCATCCTTCTGATACAAGAATCCCGCTGTTATAAGATACTCGTATCGGGCAGCGGCCATTCCTCGAATCCTATAGCTGTGCTTCTTGTTGACGTTGAGCGTTGGAAACGGAACGGTTGCGGCGAGCATCATGAACAGGACACTGCCATCGCGGGCGCTGATCCTGGGATTGTTTCGGCCATCATCGGGCTGGGTTTCGTCATCGTGCCGCCAGCCCTGTCTTCAGAGGCTTCTTCCGTTGAACAAGGCTATGCTGTCTGGACCGCACTGATCCTCTGCGCGGCCGGCCTGACGTGGTCGCTCGGCTCCGCCCTGCAGCAGCCACTGCTTGGCCGACTGGCGCCGACGACCGCCGCAGGCGGCGGAAATAGCCATAACGGACCGCGAGCGCATTTGGACGGAGATTGAAGAGTTTCAGGAGCAGAACTCTAGGGCGTAGAAGTCTCTGCTCGGACGTGACGCTGCGAGCAGCCCGTAGCAGCTCTTCTTCAGATCCAAATTGCTTCGCCTTGAGAAGACGCTGATCAGCGCCGCGGATATTCAACTTATCGCCCGCCGCTTCTCCATCGAACCGGCGGCGTTGCTCCGAAAGCTGCAATACCTGACCTCACGCGGCCCATCTCCTGAAATCGATGGATGTGGTTCGATTGCCTCTTTCCAGGCTTCTTCGGGCGCAGATCAACATTCATGGCTATCCCTAGCGCGGGAAAAAATTATTGAAAGGCATCCGGAGGCAAGACCTGGGGATCCTGACTGCCGCTGGAAGCGAGCCCTGCAGGCACGCACCTCAATTCGCCCGCCGTCCACCGCCTTCGGTCCGGAGCTGATCGATGGCATCCAACGCCTCATCCGCTGACCAACCCGCACGCAGAGCCGCGGCGACCAGGCGAACCTCCACCTCCTGCTCCAGTTTAAGAAAGGAAACCTCGAGCGCTTCTTTCGCGGTCACGACGTGATCGTCATGCGGGGCAACGTCAGGAATTCTTGCAGTCTTTGGCACAGTACTCTCCCATCAAGTTGAGGGACTGTTTCAAATGGTTTGATTGCCGTCTGGATCGCGGCGAAAGAATTTCGCCAGCCCATTGTGCAACTAAGAGGTTCAGTCGGAAGTCTAATCAACGACCGTCTCACTCGCGGACGGGATAAGGATAGATGCGAGTGGGGAGAGAGCGTATCGGCGCTGCTAATCGCAGCGCCGGATGGTTTTCGTGATCTGATCACCGTTTTCATCGGTGCGAGTGACGGTCCTTGTCATGCATCCGCCGCGATCATTATAGCGATCGTAACGGTCACGATCACGATCGCGATCTGATCCAATGGCAATGCCCCGGTCGGTTAACGCAACATATGGATGGTGATGGCGATGATGACGATAGCCTTGATCATATGAAGGCCCATCGACGATGACCTCTTCTGCAACCGCAGCCGCAGGCAAACCAGCACCGATGACGATGGCCGCACAGGCAACAATTATCTTTCGCATTTGCGTATCCTCCTTAATTGCCCTCATGATCAACTGGCAAAGCGGAATAATGTTCCGCCCTACTCGCCTAATGGCCGGGTATCTTCCAAAACCTCTTCACATCCTAACCGGTGCTGTCGTCATTTTTGGGAAGCGATCAAAAGGGCATTGCCAAGCATTTAAATGGAGTTTTTGGGGTGTCCCGGCCGGGACCGCGGAGCGGCGACAACTTATTAGTTTGCGCCACTTTAACTCCACCCAGATGAAACACCTTACACGTGGACCGTTGTCGCGATCGACCTTGCGATTTGCAATGCCTCGATGCCAATCTGGCGAAGCAGGCCGGTGGTGGCTGGATTGAAGCCGCAGAAGTATAGACCGTCATTTCCCGGCTGAAGTTCGTCCCTTGCCGGCTTCCCGGCATTCGAAAACCGGTCCGCCAAATCCGGCAGAAATGTTTCGAGAGATGGCCTATAGCCGGTCGCCAGCACAATCGCATCGAAGTCAGCGGATCGATCATTGACGAAGAACACGCTCGCACCGTCCGACATTTCGATACCAGGGTACACCTTGATCCGACCATCCCTGATCTTCGCGATGGTACCGATGTCGATCAGGGGAGTCCGGCCTTGCTCTATCATCGTGGTCAGAGGACCTTGCCGGGAGCGCTTGAGACCGAGTTCCTCGATATCGGGGTAGCGTAAATGCAGAATAGGCGCGTTTACCGCGTCGACCATTCTGTGCGGAAAGTGTTGTTGAGCGATGGCGATCGTCGCACTTGGCAGGCCAAAAATCTCTCTCGGTACGACATTGACCGGACCGCGGACCGACATGGCGACATCAAGACCCGCTTCGGCACATTCCAGTGCAATCTCTCCTGCCGAGTTTCCGAAGCCGACGACCAGGATTCGACCTGCGTCGAGGGCAGAAGCATTCCGGTATTCGGAAGAGTGAATGATATTTCCTGGAAAATTGTTCTGACCGGCCCAATGCGGTCTGAGGGGAGTCCTCGAGAGACCGGTCGCGATTACGACGGCTCTCGCCTCGAATACATCGCCGTCGGTGGTCTCGACACTCCAATCCGTCTTTTTGGCTACGCGCACGACAGTCTTGTCGGTGAGAATTCGAAGGTTGTTTTCCCGCTCATAGCTTTCGAGGTAGTCGATGACCTGCAGTCGCGACGGATATCTCGGGAAGCCAGCGGCCATCGGTCTTCCCGGAAGCGCTGAGTGACGTTTGTCGGTATGGAGGTGAAGACGATCGTAGTGCCGCCGCCACGACGCGCCAATTTTGCTTGTCGCTTCAAGGATGATGGAACGGCAGCCCCTCGCACGAAGAGCCGCGGCGCATGCCAATCCGGCCGGGCCTGCACCAATTATGACTGTCTCCTCGTCAGTCATGTGCAATTCCTCGAGTAAGCGCCAAGTCAGCAGATCGCCTTGGCTGCTGCAGGACTTCAAAGAGCAGCGCGGCTTGACGAAGGTTCTTCTCTCGCTTTGCTGCCTCCTGTCCATCAGTGTGTTTGCGGCTGGCGACTATGAGCTTGTGGACCGTATACTCGGGCCGGCCAGGAACGACAACTGGGACTCCGCTTCGGTGGAGCAACATTGTCCTGACGGGCTCCCTTATGAGGAAGTCGAGAGAGTGGAGTGGATCCGAGCTGGCGCCACCCAGGCGGGCATCGTTGCCGGCTGGTCGATATAGTCGTCTGAACCACGGTTCGACGTCAGGAACTCAACCCTATAACCCTCGGCATTCTGAAAGGCCGACGAAGCCGCGGATCCCGATCCGGTGATTGCCCAGATCGGCACGGTAAAAATCGGGCTGGAGGATGAGTTGCCTCCAATCGGCTTGACGGGGTAGTCGAAGTTTTCGTCCGCATCCGGTGGGGTCAATGTTCAGTGCTGATTGATACGGCATCTCCGCCGTGCGCCCACGACCGGTAGATATCCCCCCGCGTCAACTGCGACGAACCTAGGTGCCGTTGCCTTTTTGGCAATCAATAGTGCGCATAATTGTTCTTTATTAGAACACTGAATTCCCCCATCATTCCTGCCATTGGTGGATAACGAGACGAAAAGTCCGATCGCTCAATCAACAGGGGAACTATCAGCATGTCTCAATTCATGATGAATCGCCGTCGTTTCCTGTCCAATGCTGCTTTGGTCGGGGGCGTCGCCGCGACGCAGACTTTCATCGGCATCCGGGCTGGCAAAGCGGCCGATGTCGCGGAGGTCCGCATGCAGCTCGGTTGGCTCGCCTCCAACGGCCTGATCGGCGAAGTTGCTGCGCAAAAGAAGGGCTTCTTTACCGAACAGGGCATTAACCTCACCATTGTGCCGGGCGGTCCGAATGTCGATGGCGTTGCCGGCGTTGCGGCCGGACAATCCACCATCGGGCAGATTTCCTCCAGCCCGTCGGTCATGCTCGCGCGCTCGGCCGGCATGCCGGTCAAGGCGTTTCTGGCTGGTTATCGCAAGCACCCCTTTACCTATTTCTCGCTGAAGAAGGCGCCGATCCGCGAACCGAAGGACATGATCGGCAAGACGATTGCCACCCAGCCGACAGCCTTCATCCTGCTGCGCGCCCTCCTCGCCCAGAACGGCATTCCGGAGGACAAGGTGAAGATGGTCAACATGGGCTCCGACATGAACCAACTGATGACCGGGCAGGCCGATGCCGTCACCGGTTGGGTGACGAACACGAATGCGTTGAAGGTGCTCGGAGACGACCGCGTCGACATGATGTTGTGGGATGCCGGTCTGCAGCTCTACGCCAACGTCTATTATACGACCGATGAACAGCTCGACAAACATTCCGACGTGCTGGTGCGCTTCACCACGGCCGCCGCCAAGGGCTGGGGTTATGTGCGCGACCATCCGGAAGAAGCGGTCGACATGCTGGTCGATGCCTATCCCAACCTCGACAAGGCCAGCGAGCTCGAGGCCGTCCACCCGGTCATCGATTTCTCCTTCGGCGACAGCACCAAGCAGACCGGCTGGGGCGCCATGAACAAGGACAATTGGGCGGCCCAGATCAAGGCCTATGCCGATCTCAAGCAGTTTGCCGGCGCCATACCGACCGTCGACGACGTCGCCACCATGGCGATCCTCGACGCGACGACCGATATCCGCAAGCAGATCGGGTGAATGTCATGATGAGCGCCGCCACCATCAAGCAGCCACATCCGCTACCAGCAGCCGAAACGACAAGGCTTGCGGTTTCCATTCGCGATCTCGACATTCGCTTCGGCGACAAGGGCAACGAGTTCACCGCACTTTCCAAGGTGTCCGTCGATATTCCGGAGGGGTCGTTCGTCACCATGCTCGGGCCATCCGGCTGCGGCAAGTCGACCTTGCTGCGCTGTATTGCCGATCTCGTTGACATCAGCGACGGTTCGGTTTCGGTGTTCGGCCGGCCACCACGAGAGGCACGTCAGGGTCGCGATTTTGCCTTCGTTTTCCAGGAAGCGACGCTTTTACCGTGGCGGAGCGTCATCGACAATGTCCGCCTGCCGCTGGAAGTCGGCAGGCACGACAAGAGCTCCTACGCCGATCCCATGGAGCTGCTCGCCCTCGTCGGCCTCAAGGGTCGCGAAAATGCCCTGCCGCACGAATTGTCCGGCGGCATGCGCCAGCGCGTCGCGATCGCCCGCGCCCTGATAACCAAGCCTCGTATCCTGCTGATGGACGAGCCCTTCGGAGCTCTGGATGAAATCACCCGTGACAAGCTCAATGAGGAACTGCTTCGCATCTGGCGCGAAACCGGCACGACCATTGTTTTCGTCACCCATTCCATTCCGGAGGCGGTCTTCCTCGGCCAGCATGTGCTGATGCTGCAGGCCCATCCCGGCCGGGTGAAAGAGTTCATGAAGGTCGATCTTCCCTATCCCCGCGCCCTTGCGATGCGCGACACGATCGACTTCATCAAGGTAACGGCGCATCTGCGCGCGCTGCTGGAGGAATGCATATGAGCAACGCCGTGCACTCTGACTTCGGCCGTATCGCGAAGACGCCGCGCAAAGTCGCTATCCTCGACGCAACCGTGGGCGTTCTCTCCTCGCACATGCCGGCGATCCTGGCGGCACTCGGCTGCATCGTGGTTTGGCAGGCGGTCATATGGATCTTCAAGATCCCGACCTTCATGGCGCCGAGCCCGCTCGATGTTCTCTACGCCTTTCGCGACAATGCCGCGACGCTTACGAGAAACTTCCTGCCGACCGTGCTCGAGGCCGTTCTCGGTTTCGTCTTCGGCAATCTCGTCGCCATCTTGCTGGCGATCTGGTTCGTCCACAGCACGACGGCCGAGAAGGCCTTCTATCCGATCGCCGTCTTCGTCAAGGCGATCCCGATCATCGCGCTGGCGCCGATCCTCGTCCTGATCTTCGGTAACGGCGTTGCCCCGAAGATCATCATCGCCGGCCTGATCTGCTTCTTCCCGACGCTGGTCAACATGGTCCAGGGGCTACGCTCCGCGAGCCCTGCAATGCTCGACCTGATGCGGGTGCTTTCTGCCAGCAATTCAGAGATCCTCTGGAAGGTTCGTCTCCCCAGCTCGCTGCCATTCCTGTTCGCCGCGCTGAAGATCGCCGCAACGAGTAGCGTTATGGGCGCGATCGTGGCGGAATGGATCGGCTCCAGCTTCGGGCTCGGCGCCCTCATTATCGAGGCGACCTACAATTTCCGCTCGCCGCTGCTTTACGCGACGGTCGTCATTGCCGCGCTGCTGGCCGTGATCCTCTTCTTCATCGTCTCGGTCGCTGAGGCGAAGATGATCCGCTGGAAGCCGGCCGGACAGCACTAAAGCTTAGAAACATCGAGGGAACACCAATGGAACAGGTTATTCACCAGCCTGCACGGGATATCCGTGTCGTCGATCGCTCCGATGTGGTCGTGGTCGGCGGCGGCCCGGCAGGCATTGCCGCAGCTGTCTCGGCCGCACGCAACGGCGCCAACGTCACGCTTCTCGAACGCTATCCCTATGTCGGCGGACTTGCTGCCGGCGGCATGGTGCTCGTGCTCGACGACATGATCAACGAGCTCGAAATCACCGTGCGCGGCATCTGCATGGAGATGATCGGGCGCATGAAGCGCTGGGGACTGTGTGTTACCCCGACCGATCGCGATCGCCTGATCGAATTCCGCGATACGCCGGAGGCCTGGCAGCGCTGGGCGCGCTGGGGCCTCTTCGACTTCCACACCCAGTCGATGCCGCATCCGATCTGCTTTTCGGCCGCCTTCGATCCCGACGCCTTCAAGCGCGCCGCCTATGACATGATTGCCGAAGCGAGGATCAAGCTCAGGACCCATAGCTGGTTCTCCTCGGCGATCGTCGAGGATGGCGCAATCAAAGGCGTGATCTGCCAGACCAAGGAAGGCATGCAGGCGATCCTCGGCGATGTCATCATCGATACGACGGGCGATCTCGATGTCGCCGCAAGCGCGGGAGCTTCCCATGTCGAATCTAACTTCATCCTGACGACGGTCTCGCGCTGGGGCGGCGTCGATACGGAAGCGGCGGAGCGTTTCGAACAGCAGGAGCCGCAAGCCTTCAAGGCGCTCGATCATGAAGCCAAGCGGCTGATCGGTGGCTGCTGGTCCTTCTGGTGGCTGAAGACACCGCTTCCCGGCGTCGTCTGGCTGAACTGCCCGCATATGCCAACGCTGAGTGGTCTGAAGGTCGATGATCTGACCAAGGCGGAGATGGAAGGCCGCTCAAGGATCGCAAAGCTGCTCGATTTCGCGCGGGAAAAAATGCCGGGCTTCGAGAATGCCTATGTCGTCGACTTCGCACCGCAAACCGGTGTGCGCCAGACGCGGCTGTTGCAGGGAGATTATGTAGTGACGAAGGATGACGTCATGACCCGGCGGCATTTTGCCGACACGGTCTGCCGCGGCCGCGATTACTATACGCCCTACCGCGCAATGCTGCCGAAGGAGATCGACCAGCTGATCGTTGCCGGCCGGCATTATTCGGCAACGCCGCAGGCGCAGAAATCCAGCCGCGAGATCCCGCCCTGCATGGCGATGGGCGAAGCAGCGGGTGTCGCAGCAACGGTTGCCCTCAATGCCGGCACGACCGTTCGCAGGGCCGATATCAGGGCAATTCAGAAACAGATGCGGGCCCAGGGCGCCGATCCCGGCGACATCCCCTCGGAGAACGCGACCTATTTGGAGGCTGCAGAATGACGACTTTGCCACTCGACGGAATCCGCGTGATCGACTTCACGCAGGTCATGCTCGGCCCTTCCTGCACGCAGGTCCTGGCCGATTACGGCGCCGAAGTCATCAAGATCGAAAAGGTGAAGATCGGCGATCTCTCCCGTTGGTCGCTGGGCTCCGATCCTGACGGGCTCAACAACCCGGTCTTCTGCTCGCTCAACCGCAACAAGAAGAGTCTGGCGCTGGATCTGAAGGATGCCGGTGCCCGCAAGACCGTCCAGGCACTGCTCGAAACGGCTGACGTCGTCGTCAACAACTTCCGGCCAGGCGTGATGGAACGCATGGGCTTCGGTTATGATGACCTGACGAAGATCAATCCGCGGCTGATCTACGCCGTCGGCACCGGCTTCGGGCTGACCGGCCCCTACCAGCACAAGGGCGGCCAGGACGTGCTGGCGCAAGCCGTCTCCGGCGTCATGCGCCGCAAGTCCGACAACAGCCACCCGACCTCGATCTATGCCACGCCGCTTGCCGATTATTCGGCCGGCATGCACCTCGTTCAGGGCATCCTGCTTGCCCTTCTGCAGCGCGACAAGACGGGTGTGGGACAGCAGGTGGCCGTCAGCCTCTACAACTCCATGATCGCTATGCAGATGCAGGAGGGTACGACGCATCTAATGCGGCAGAAGGACCTGAACTGGGGTGCTTTCCCGCTGACGGGCGTCTTCGAAACGACGGACAGTGCAATCGTCATGGTCGGCGCTTTCAAGCAGAACCCCTTGCGCGATATCTGCGAGGCGCTTGAGATCGAGGACCTCTCGCAATATCCGCACTACAAGGATTTCGATGCGCAAATGGCACGGCGACCGGAATTGCAGGCGATCTTCCGCGACAACTTCGCCAAGAACAGCACGGCGCACTGGATCGCACGGCTGGAAGGCGTCGACATCCTCTGCGCGCCGGTGCGTTCGCTCCCCGAGGCGCTGAAGGACGAGCAGACGATCATCAACAAGATGATCCTCGAGGCCGGCGAAACCGCGGCCGGTCCGATTCGCCTGATCGGTTCGCCGATCGACATGTCGGCCGCACAGGTCACCGTTCGAATTTCTCCGCCGCAGCTCGGCCAGCACAATGACGAAATTCTGGCTTCACTTTCCGAGGTGCAGGGAGACGCAGCATGAGCGTCTCCTTCACCGTAGGAGATCGCGTCGCCCGCGTCACGCTGGACCGGCCCGACCGGATGAACGCCGTCGATGCCCAAACAGAAGCGGAACTTGAAACGATCTGGACGGAGATCGAGAAGCGTGACGATATCAGCTGCGTCGTCCTGACCGGCTCCGGCGAAAAGGCTTTTTGCACAGGCGCGGATCTGAAGGGCGGAAGCGGCAGTTCCGGCGTCGATTATTGGACCGTCGGGCGGGAAAGCGGCTTTGGCGGCCTCGCCTTCCGCCGCTCGCTCGACGTGCCCGTCATCGCCCGCGTCAACGGCTATGCGCTGGGCGGCGGTTTCGAAATGGTGCTCGGCTGCGATATCGTCATTGCGGTGGAAACGGCACGCTTCGGCCTGCCGGAAGCGCGCGTCGGCCGCATGCCGCTCGATGGCGGCATGGTGCTCCTGCAACGCAAGATCCCGTTCAACCGCGCCATGGCCGTGATGCTGACGGGGCGGCAGTTCAGCTCCCACGAGATGGCAAGCTTTGGTGTCGTCAACGAAGTCGTGTCGGCTGGCGAACTCGATGCGGCTGTCGATCGCTGGGTCGCCGACATCGTCGCCTGCGCGCCGCTGTCGCTGCGGGCGATCAAGCAGACGGTCAATCGCACCGCGCATTTGAGCCCGGCCGAGGCGCAGGCGCTACGGACGCCGGCCCTCATCAAGGCGTTGAGAAGCGAGGATGCCATAGAGGGGGTTACGGCCTTCCGCGAGAAGCGTGCGCCCGTTTGGCGCGGCAGATAGGCATGCTATAGCTTCGAGATCGCCGAGGGCTTTTCATGCATGCCAGCATCCTGAAATATTTCACCGAGGTCGCACGCTCGGGATCCATCCGCAAGGCATCCGAAGAGCTGCATGTGGCAACCTCCGCCGTCAGCCGCCAGATCAAGAAGCTGGAAGACGAGCTTGGGACACCATTGTTCGAGCGCTTTTCCGACGGTTTGCGGCTGACATCTGCCGGCGAAATCGTGCTGCGCCATGCCAAGGAGACGCTGCAGGACTTCGAAGTAATGAAGTCCAATCTCGGTGACCTTCAGGGAAAGAATACGGGCCGTGTCCATATCGCCGCCCTCGACAGCCTGCTCGTTACGTTTCTTCCTGATTTCATCAAGAGGTTTCATAGGCTGCATCCTGCGGTCGACTTTCGCGTCCGAGCGGGAGCCTATAACAATATTTTTCATTTCATGGCGGCTGGCGACATTGATATCGGCATCAGCTTTGACCTTGCGACCCCACATGATCTGAAGCTTGTGGGCTCCATCCGCACAGCCTTCATGGCCATGGTCGCTTCATCGCATCCACTGGCGCGGGCTAAATCGGTGACGTTGCCAGAATGCGCTCAATATAAGCTGCTTCTGGCGCTCGACAGCGAAGTCGTCAGTTCGGCGATAGCAGTCGAACTTGCAGGACTCAATCGCGTGGGGCGAACCTTGGTCGCATCCAACAATCCAATCCTCCTCAAACCACTCATCATGTCGGGTGATGGGATTGGTTTTTTTACCCCGGTTGGACTCTGGCCGGAAATCCAGACGGGCGAAATCGTTGCCATTCCGATTCGGGACTTCAAACTCAGCACTGTCGATATCGCTATTTTCGTGCCGCGCGATCGGCATCTAACCCATGCCAGCCAGGCAGTCATCGAGTTGCTTAATACCGAGCTGCGCAGGTTCGGCGAGGATTTGAGAGCCATCGTCAGCAGATGAGAAAAGCATGAAAAAGATCCGCCTGCTAAAATGCCCTGGTCATGGCCCGGCCATACACTTCGATAGATTGACAGACCTGCCATCGCAATTTGGTGCAACGGCGGTACTGGCTGGCGATCTGATCATGCCGACACCTGTCAATGCCCACGATCATGGCTACGGCATCCGTACCCTTGATTTTGGCGCGGTCGACGACGCGCTTGAGATGTGGATACCGGGCTTGAGGCTGCGGCCGCGAACGGATCCCTATCTCGAGGCGCTTATCGCCTGCGGCCGGCTGGCCAAAACCGGCGTCGGGGCGACGATGCACTGCCATAACTCGCTCAATGTCGATCGTCTGGTCGATGAGGCAAGCGCGGTCATGCGGGCCGCAGGAGATATCGGCATTCGACTTGCACTGTCCTGTCCGCTGCTCGACCATGATGCCTGGGCCTATGATGGCGGGCCGCAACGCCTGAAGCCGTTTCTATCCGCGGGTGATTGGCAGACGTTGGAATCAACGATTCCAAGCTACGCTCCGACCTCCGCTCTGCTTGCGGCCGTCGAGGCGGTTGCTGCGGCCAACACCAGCCCACTGGTCGATGTGCAGTATGGGCCTATCGGACCACAATGGTGCTCGAACGCGCTTCTGGAGGCGATTGCCGAGGCTTCCGCGCATCATAATCGACGCATCCACATGCATCTGCTCGAAAGTCCGCGCCAACGCGTCTGGCTCGACCGCCGCTTTCCCGAGGGCGTCGTCACCTATCTCGACAGCATAGGCTTCCTGTCGCCGCGGCTCGCCATTGCCCATGGCGTCCAATTGCGTCCAGACGAGCTTGAACTGCTTGCCGAGCGCGGGGTGCAGCTTGTTAGCAATCCCTCAGCCAATCTGCGCCTTCGCTCGGGCATCGCTCCGATCGCCTCCGCGCTAGAGATCGGTGGCCCACCCTTTGCGATCGGCCTTGATGGTACCGGATTGGACGACGATCAGGATCTCTGGCGCGAGATGCGGCTTCTCTATCTCCTGCAGGGCGGTCGCGGCCTGACACGACGATTGACGGCGCAGAATGTGTTCGATGCCGCCATCCGCGTGGGCGGCCAAGTGATCAATGCCAACCAAGCCGAAGACTTCACCATCGTCGACTATCAGGCCCTGATTGCCGACGCCCTGTTCGACGATATCGACGAAGCGGAAATCCTGTTGACGCGCATGAGCGCCAAGTACGCCAGGGGGCTCATCGTCGCAGGCCGGGAGGTGATGCGCCAGGGAGAATTGACAGGCATCGACTTCGACGCAGCCCTGTCCGAACTTGGGGCACAGGCAAGAGCTGACCTGCCAAGGCTTGAAGAGCAGCGTCCTCTTGTCCGAGCTTTATCCGAAGCGACTCGCGCCTATTATGCAACCTGGCCCGGAATCTCGTGATATCGGGCCAGGCGGAGATCATGCGTCGACCAGCGCACCGATCCGTATTGCATCGAGGCCTTCGAGCCTCTTCTCGTCGCTGATCGGCAATTGCGGCGGCAGCACCCTGCTCCAGACAGCATTTCCGGTGCGCTTGCCAACGAGATGCTTGACGGCCGGAATGAGGGGATGGGCGGCGATCGTCTGCCGCAGACCTCGCACCTGTTCCAGCAGCTTGGCATTCTCCTGGTCGCACCACAGCCGCTGCGACGAGCGAGGGTCAATATTGACGGTCGCCGAGATGCAACCGGCATAGCCATCACGACCGGCATCGGCAAGTACCGCCTCGCTGCTCGGGAAAACGCCAAAGCCGGCGATCTTGGCAAGCTCGCGCGCATAGGCGAGATTTCCGGAACTATCCTTCGCCCCAAGAATGCGCTTTGGAAAAGCCTGCGAAAGCCGCGCCGACAAGGCGGGCGAAAACTCGATGCCGGTCAATTGCGGGAAGTTATAGAGGTAGATCGCGATCGGCGTCTCCGCCGTCATTCTCACAAGCTCGGCAAACCAGGCAAACAAGCCGTCTTCTTCGACCGGCTTGTAGTAATAGGGCGGCAGCACGAGCGCCGCCGCAAAGCCGAGATCGAATGCGCGGCGCGTCAACGCAACCGTCGTTTCCAGATCCGGCGTGCCGGTTCCGACCATCAGCCTGCTGCCATCCAACTCCCGCGCCGCGGTCGTCATGAGGGTGCTGCGCTGGGTGGCAGAAAGGGAATTGGCCTCGCCTGTCGTGCCCAGCACGTTCAGGAAATCGCAGCCATTGTTAAGGCACCAGCGGCCATGTTCGATGAAGGCGGCGCCATCGATGTCGCCATGATTGTCGAAAGGTGTGGGCACGGCGGCGATCACGCCGGCGATCCGGGTCTGCGTCACGAGAAGGCTCCTCCTACTATCAGAACCTGTTTTCGGTCTGGCTGCGATAGTCTGCCACGAAAGGATGATCGAGGCTGGTGACGCGGCTCCTGTCCCAACCACCGGGGGCGCCCCATCCGGTGACGCTATCGGCAAAGAAATCGCGATTGACTTCGCGCAGGAACAGCCGCTCCGCCGGCATTTCCTCGTCCCACAAGATGGCGTCGACCGGGCAAACAGAAAGGCAGAGTCCGCAATTGATGCATTCCTCCGGCTGAATGTAGAACATCCTACCGCCCTCGTAGATGCAGTCGACCGGACAAGCGACCGTACAGGCCCCATCTTTCATATCAATGCAGGGTTCGGTAATTACGTAAGCCATGACCTTCACCTCACGGCGCTCTGAATGACGCCTTTAGCAAACTATGACAAAGTGAAGCGTTCTTAAGAAGCGCCGATTTTCGGCTCTCTCCTTGCCGAAACGGCAATGGTCGGGGCCGAGAGAGGGGTACGAAAGGCACATGGCATAGGCCTTTCAGCCGACATTCAGTGGCCGCCTCGTGGTCTACTCATCTGCAGCAATATCATCCGAGAATGGCTTTTTCTTAGAAGATGGGGCGCTGAAAAAAGTCGTGAAGCAGCTCGCGGCGATGTATTGGCGCCCCCGCCGCGCTCCAAAAGCATTTCCTCGACCAGCCGCAGGCTCAAAGGGAACCTAAACTAAAGCCAGACCGCATGGACGATGATCTGCGGTGGAAAGCGGTGGTTCTTGTAGCTTACGATCGATAAATTCATCCCCGACCGCTCAGCCATCAACCGTTAAGCCACCAGCAACGTGACATCACCATTACAACGAATAGACCGTCCAACGAAATATCTGGAATCTGGAAAAGGTCGATGGCGCATCAGCCCTTCATCGGAAACTGAAGCCAACGCCCAGCGCAGTTGGGACCTGTCGCGACATCCAAGGGGCGCGATATCAGCCGCGCTACAGGGACGACGACGTTCCTCCGTCTCGGCACCACTATAGGCCTGTGGATGACGGCAATCGCCCACCGCCGCCTGGTGACAGTTTTTAAGATATCTGCGGAGTGCCGCATCAGTTGCGGTACTCCGCTCGTTTCTGACCACGCACAAGGACTGCCGGTACACTGCGCAGCGTACCGGCAGTTCTTGTGGACAACAGCTTCCGGAAAACATTGAGGTCATTCCGATGGATGAGATCCAAGATCTTGCCGCTCTGGACATAGATGAAATCAGAGCCTGTCTTGAGGCCCTTGCGCTACAGGCAAGAGAAATTTCCGGCAAAATGATGTCCGAGGGTACGGAAGCAGCTCCTGACAACATCGATGCGGATGCAGGAATATCCCGATAAACTTCTGGACATCCAGGTTGTGATCATCAAGTTCGTCCGGAAATGGTGTGGAAAATTCCAAGTCTGAATGGCCTAATTTATTGGGAGCACGTCAGATCAGTTCAAGATCATGTCCATCGACATCCAGGCCGTTCGAGATGGCAAGATTGCGCATTCCTACCACATCGAGGACTGGGCCGTGGCGATCAGGCAGATCTCTGCGAAATAATTCGCCGTCCTGCTTGCTGCTGTCAGGCATGGGCCCGAAAGGGTGCCCGGAGACTGGCAGCAGACACGCGCGAAGCGCATTCTCTAAAGGTTCATCACGTTCGCGCCGATATCGGGGTCAGCGCGACGTTCGAGTGTTTTCTCATGAACGGTGATCGTGATCTCCAGTGAGCCCGTGCCAACCTCAAGGGCCAGCAAATGGCCCCCGACGGCTGAGAAATCCGCGCCCGCTGCGACGCCGTGCGCATGGACGGACGGTTTGCCGTCCTTCCATGCAAGCGTGCCGGTTATACCGGCCATTTCCACGTTCTCGAAAACACCCGGATCATATGCCTTCCTGGAGAAATCGAAGAACCCGAATGTCACTCGGCCGGCAAAACCCAGGCCGACCAGTGTCGCCGACGGTATCTGTTCTGCCTCCATGAAACTTTCCAGTCGAGCAAAGGCATCGTCGCCATGTCGCAACACCATCAGATAACCAGTGGGTGTCTTCGTGTATCGGACGGCTTCGTGACCGTCGTTAGGCAGCTTTGTCATGTTTGCATTCCCAAAATGGAAGTGGTCGAGAAAATCCGGAGGCGGTCTTACAAGATGCAGAGATAGGCACCATCATCGATCAAAGTGCTCTGCCCGGTGACGTATCCGGCATGGGTGGAGCAAAGAAACGCACAGGTCGCCCCAAACTCCGATGATTCGCCGAACCGCCTGGCCGGAATGGCATCCCGCGACTGAGCCGCAACCGCGTCGGCAGACAAACCCAATGATTGCTCCTTGAGCTGCTGGCCCGACGCAGGCGGCGGGAAGCAGGAAGTTGATGGTAACGTTCGCATGGGCAACTGATTGGGCAACGCCGGCAAGAAAGCCGGTCAGCCCGACCCGCGCCCCATTGGAGAGGTCGAGCCCCGAAAGCGGCATCCTCACGGAAGCAGAGGTTATGTTGACCATGCGACCGAACCGGCGCTCGACCATGCCATCGATGACCTTCTGCACCAGTTCGATCGGCGTGACCATATAGCTGACGACACCCGCAAGCAGCGCCGCTTGTGTTTCCTCACGGCTGATGTCGCCCCAGGACAGCGTGCACGGTTGCGCCGGTCTCCTTTCGGATTTCGTCGGCCGTCCGCTCAAGACTTGCCGCATCACGACGATGCAGTCCGCCCGCGCCAGTGCCAAAGCGCAGGCCCGGCCGAACCCGGCACTTGACGCACGAACGATCGCAGTGCGCCCGTTCAATCCAATATCCATCCTGTCCTCTTTTGCAAATGATGTTGCTGCTTTCGATGCCTGCTATCACCAGCAGGATCGGATCCCCGATGCGCATTTGTCGTGCCAGCAACGTCACGGCCGTTACGACGAAGACGATCAGGGCGGCGGCCCACTCGATTCCCATAGCAGTTCTCCTTTCGATCTCCGGCTTTCGAGAATTCCTGACCGTGCTTCAGATCCTGCTTGATCCGTCGACGGCCCGCAGGGGGAACGCGGCCATCGTCATCGTCAAGTTAACCGTACCGCCCGCCGACTCGTCATGCCCTGTCTGTAAGCGGGCGCAGGGTTCCGGAAAGCCGGTAGAAGTCCGATTTCAGGGTGGTGAAGAAGGTCAGCGACGAACCCTTCCCGAAATTGTCGACATGCACGACGGTCGAGCCATCGGCCTCCTGCCAAGAAATGACGAAGTCGCCGCACCCGAGCTCCTGCCATTCGAAGGCGACCTCCGCAGTGGCGCCCTTGAGCGGGCCGCCGGTGATTTCATAGGTCAGACTATCTTTGTCGGCTGCATAGGCATTGGTGGCGACGAGATCGCCATAATCGACCTCGAAGGTTCGGCCTGCGAAGGGAAATGTGGACATTGGGATATTTCCATTGACGATCGGGGGGTGAGAAAATGAAGGGAGAGGCGTGACCGCCCTCCTTTCCGGATATCAGGCCGCCTTGTCCCAGACCGGCGCGAGGCCATCCGGCGACACGATGCGGCCGCCGGGAACAGCCAGTGCGTCGATGGCGGCCATTTCATCCGCCGAGAGCGCGAAGTCGAAAATCGCGAAGTTCTCGACTACGCGGGCCTCGCCGACCGTCTTGGACAGCGCGATGATGCCTTCCTTCTGAACGAGCCATCGCAGAACCACCTGCGCGACCGACTTGCCGTGGCTGGCGGCGATCTCCTTGAGGACGGCGTCGTTGAAGACCTTGCCGTCGGCCATGCCGTAATAGCCGGTGATCGACATGCCGGCCTTCTTCGCCGCGGCGATGACGACGTCCTGGTTGAGATAAGGATGGTATTCGATCTGGTTGGTGACGATCGAGGCCTTGGAGAGCTTGACCGATTCAGCCATCAATTCCGTGTTGAAGTTGGAAATGCCGATGTGGCGAACCTTGCCGGCTTCCTTCACCTCGTTCAGCGCGCCGATCTGCTCGGCAAGCGAAACCGCTTCATTCGGCCAGTGCAGCAGAAGCAGATCGACATAATCGGTCTTCAGCTTCTTCAGGCTCTCATCGACGGATTTGATGAAGGCGTCATGCCTGTAGTTCTCGACCCAGACCTTGGTGGTCAGGAAGATATCACCACGGGCGACGCCGGAATTGGCGATGGCTTCGCCGACTTCCGCTTCATTGCCGTAAATCTGCGCGGTATCCACATGGCGGAAACCGGCCTTCAGCGCATGCGGAACGATCCTGAGAACATCGGGACCAGGCATGCGGAACGTGCCGAAGCCGAGGGCCGGAATGGTGGCGCCGTTTGCGGTTACAGTGTGCATGGATTTGCTCCTTGATTATTCCGCAGCGGTCTTCGCCGGGGAGGGTTGGCGGTTGAGGACAGGCAGGACATCGCGCGACAATTCGTCGATCACCTGATCGAGCGGCCGCCGTGACGGCCGCAGCAACAGTGCGAGATGATCGACGCCGGCGTCTTCCAGCGCATTGAGATGATCGATGAAGGCATTGCGCCCGAGCCGCGCGCCGAAACGGCGCGGTGTCGGCTGTTCGTTCGGATCGTTGGCGAGATCGAGATGGAAGGCGCTGACAAAAGCGCCGCGCGGCAGGCCGAGACCTTTACGGGCAGCGGTCCAATCGCGGGCTTGGGCGGCAAGCCGCTCCGGCCCGTTCGGATAGACGAACCGTCCTTCCATATTGGCGGCGATCCAGTCCGGTGACTGTTGGCCCTGCCCGGCGATAATCATCGGGATCTGGGGTTGCTGCGGCTTTGGCAGCAGGTCGAGGCTCGGTTCGATCCGGCCGTCGCCGATCGGCAGACCGCCGGTCTTCCAGGCATCGCGCAGATAGGAAACGGCGCCACGAAACGCTTCGCCGCGACCCTCGAAATCAAGACCGAGCAGCGGATATTCCACCGGCCGGTCGCCGGAGGCGACGCCGAGGATGAGGCGACCTCCCGACAGCCTGTCGACGGAGGCGGCGGCCTTGGCGACCATCATCGGGTGACGCAGCGGCAGGACGACGGCGGCCGTACCCAGCGCCACGTTTTGGGTGATGCCGGCGAGGTAACCGAGATTGACGAAGGGATCGTAGACCGAACCGGCATCGCCGAAATTATTTGGATCGAAAACCGGCACGTCACGCATCCACACGGCGGCAAAACCGGAACGGTCGACCTGGCGGATGAGATCGGGATAGCGGGTGAGATCGGGAACGCCGAAGGGACAGCCTTCCCGGGCGCGCTGCTCTTCCCTCTCCGGCGACCAGTCATTGTCGAGCGGCAGTTCGATGCCGAGCGTCAAGCCGCCCGCGGGTTTGCGAATGAGCTCAAGCGCGGAAGAACAGCCTGTGTTTGAAGGGGACATCAGAATTCTCCGGAATAAATCGGGTCGGCCTGGCGCCTATGCGCCAGGCCTTCAGGCATCAGGCGGCCTTCAGCACCGGGGCCGCGCGGCGGTCAAGTGCGCCGCTCCAGATGGTCAGCAGCAGGGCGACGGCGACGAGGATGGCGCCGACCCACGGGGTCGATACGAGGCCCAGCGGCGATTCAACGACCAGACCGCCAAGCCATGCGCCGATGGCGATGCCGAGGTTGAAGGCGGCGATGTTCAGTGCCGAGGCGACATCGACGGCACCCGGACGGTGTTCCTTGGCGAGCTGCACGACATAAAGCTGCAGGCCCGGGACATTGGCAAAGGACAGGAAGCCGAGCGCCACCAGCGTGATGAGGGTCAAGACCGGCGAGACGGCCGTGAAGGAAAAGACGAGCAACACGATGGCTTGCGCCAAGAAGAGGCCGATCAGTGCCTTGACCGGGTTGTGGTTGGCGATCTTGCCGCCGCCGATATTACCGGCTGCAATGGCGATGCCGTAGAGCACAAGGATCAGGCTGACGCTGGATTCGGAGAAGCCGGTGACATCCTGAAGGATCGGCGCCAGGAAAGTGAAGGCTACGAAGGTGCCACCGTAGCCGAGTGCGGTCATGGCGAAGACGATCAGCAGGCGGCCGGAGCCGAGCACGCGGACCTGATCGAGAATGCTTGCCGGAGGTGCCTTCTTCAGCGTGTTTGGCAACAGCGCGGCGATACCGGCGAAGGCGACGACGCCGAGGGCGGCAACGGCCCAGAAGGTCGCGCGCCAGCCGAAGACCTGGCCGATATAGGTGCCGATCGGAACGCCGGTGACGATGGCGACGGTCAACCCCATGAACATCATGGCGATGGCGGAGGCGCGGCGGTTTTCCGGCACGAGATCGGCGGCGATGGTGGAGCCCACCGAGAAGAAGACGCCGTGAGCGAAGGCGGCAAGGACACGGGCGACGAGCAGAATCTCATAGCTTGGCGACAGGGCCGCGACGGTGTTACCGACGATGAACAGGGCCATCAGACCAAGCAGCAGCGGCTTTCTTTCAATCTTGCCGGTAAGTGCCGTCAGGATCGGCGCACCGAAGGTGACGCCGAGCGCGTAGACGCTGACGATGAGGCCGGCAAGCGGCAAGGTGATGTGGAGGTCGTTCGCGACAGTCGGCAGCAGGCCGACAATGACAAATTCCGTTGTTCCGATCGCGTAGGCAGCGATCGTCAAGGCGAATATAGCTAAGGGCATGACAGGTTCCTCTCCACTCACCGCCCGGGTGAGGGTTGCTGGACAGCGTCGCTGTCGGTTGGAATTGCTGTGACGCAATATGGTCGAAGAGGACTTGTGTGATAATCGACACTATTGGATAAGTAGCTTTGAATTGAATTCACAGGAGGGCGCATGGACAATCGCACCGGCGAAATGGAAGTGTTTGTAAGCGCTGCGGAATTGCAGAGTTTTTCGGCAGCGGGACGACGCCTGAAGCTCTCGCCGTCAGCCGTCAGTAAGCTTGTCACCCGCATCGAGGACCGGCTCGGAACCCGCCTGCTCGTCCGTTCCACCCGTATGATGACGCTGACGCCGGAGGGAGAGGTCTATCTGGCACGCGCCCGGAGAATTCTGGCCGATATCGCCGAGACGGAGCAGATCGTTGCGGCGGGTGCAAAACTGGTGCCGAGGGGACTGTTGCGGGTGAATGCGTCCGTTGGCTTCGGCGAACGGTATCTCCTCCCGCTCGTACCGGCCTTTCTGGAACTCTATCCCGAAGTCCAGCTCGATATCTCGCTGACCGACGGCATCATTGGCCTGATCGAGGAACGGACGGATATCGCCATCCGCTCCGGGGCCATGGATGACTCGTCCCTGAAAGCCAGGAAACTTCTCGACAGCCGGCGGGTCATCATCGCCTCACCGGCTTACCTCGAACAGCATGGCATGCCGAAGACACCGGCCGATCTTTCAGCCCATAATTGCTTCAGTTTCAATTTCCGTCGCAGCCTCAATGAATGGCCGTTCCGCAATCCGGGATCGACGGAAATCTATCGGCTGCCGGTATCCGGCAACAGCTCCGTCAACAGCGGCATGATCATGCGCCGGCTCTGTCTTGCCGGTAGTGGTCTCGGCCGCGTGGGCCAGTTCCATGTCCAACCCGATATCGATGCCGGGACGCTCGTGCCGGTGCTGGAAGACCACAATCCCGAAGATATCGAAGAGATCCATGCCGTCTTCGCCGGACATGAGCACCTTGCGACCCGCATCCGCGCATTCATAGACTTCCTCGCCGAACATGTCGGCAGGGACCGGGCATAGCGGTTGATGGAATTGCGCGTGCCATCAATGACGTGGAAAGATGGCATCGATGAACGACTTTACGTGGAGGGAGAAAGAATGCAGGTCAAAGCCGCGATATTGCGAGAGATGAATATGTCTCGCCCTTACGCCACCAGCAAACCGCTTGCGATCGAAGAAATCGAGCTTGCTCCGCCCGGCCCGGGCGAAGTCCTCGTCCGCATCCGTGCCGCAGGCCTGTGCCATTCCGATCTTTCCGTCATCAACGGTGACAGGCCCCGTCCGATGCCAATGGCGCTCGGGCATGAAGCGGCGGGTGTCGTCGAGGCGCTGGGCGAAGGTGTGCGCGATCTTGCGCGCGGCGATCATGTGGTCATGGTCTTCATGCCGAGTTGCGGCCATTGCATGCCCTGCGCGGAAGGCAGGCCCGCTTTGTGCGAACCGGGCGCCGCCGCCAATGCCGCAGGCAGGCTGCTGGGTGGCGCCACCCGCCTGAACTATCATGGCAGGGCCGTCCATCATCACCTGGGTGTGTCGGCCTTCGCCGAATATGCCGTCGTGTCGCGCAATTCACTGGTCAAGATCGAACGGGATCTGCCCTTTGTCGAGGCAGCACTTTTCGGCTGCGCGGTTCTGACGGGCGTCGGCGCTGTGGTGAATACCGCCAGGATCAGGGCCGGCTCGATCGCCGTCATCATCGGGCTTGGCGGTGTTGGCCTTGCCGCGGTTCTCGGAGCCCGGGCGGCGGGCGCCAGCAAGATCGTCGCCGTCGATCTTTCCGAGGAAAAGCTTGCGCTTGCCGGCGAACTTGGCGCGACCGCGGTGGTGAACGGACGCGATGAGGATGCCGTGGAGCAGGTTCGCGAGATCACCTCCGGCGGTGCCGATTATGCCTTCGAGATGGCCGGTTCCATTCGCGCCCTCGAAAACGCCTTCAGGATGACCCGGCGTGGCGGCACCACCGTTACCGCTGGTCTGCCGCCGTCAGGCGCGGCTCTGCCAGTCAATGTCGTCCAGCTGGTCGGTGAGGAGCGAACGCTCAAGGGCAGCTATATCGGCACCTGCGTGCCTCTACGGGATATTCCGCGCTTCATCGCCCTCTATCGCGATGGCCGGTTGCCGGTGAACCGCCTGCTGAGCGGGAGGCTGAAGCTCGAAGACATCAATGAAGGGTTCGACCGCCTGCACGACGGCAGCGCCGTTCGGCAAGTCATCGAATTCTGAAACCGGCCGCACAGCCCGCTCGCGATTATCTCTCCACGAGAAAGTCGATGAGCGTGCGTGTCGCGGCCGACAGACGCCGGTGCGGGGCGAAGATCAGCGAAAAAGGCCGGGAGCGGCCCTGCGCATGGTCCAGCACCTCGACAAGACGTCCCTCTTTGACGCGGTCGCGAACGATGAAATCATAGGTCTGGCAGATGCCGAGACCGCTTTCGGCCAAGGACACGACACCCAGCACATCGTCAAACACACGGATGCGGCCGGTTGGCGTCCAGTCCAGATCACGCCCCCCGACACGAAACAGCCACGGCGCGCAGCGCCCCGTGCTCGGCATCACGAAAGGCAGACACTGGTGTTTAGCCAGGTCTTCGACATGCAGGGGCATGCCCGCCCGTTCGAGATAATGCGGGGCGGCGACAAGACGCAATGGCGCGTCCTCCAGTTTGCGCGCCACCAGTCCGCTATCGGGCAAGGGGCCGAGGCGGATCGCCAGATCGTAACCTTCCGCCACCAGATCGACATTGCGATTGGTGATGCTCAATTCGATCTGGACTTCAGGATAGGCCTGCATAAAACGCTCCAGCATGGCAGGCAGCCGGTAATGGCCATAGGTCGTCGGCACGCTGATGCGGACATGGCCCGTCAATGAGGCTCCCGTCGACCCCTGAATTGCCCGTTCCGCATCGTCGATCATCGAAAACGCCGCACGTGCCTGTTCGAGATAGGCCCGGCCCTCATCCGTCAAACTCAGACGCCGTGTGGATCGCCGCATCAGCTGCGCGCCAAGCCGGGCCTCCAGACGGGTGATCGCCCTGCTGAGGACCGATGCTGTCGTCGCAAGCCCAACGGCTGCCTCCGTCATCGAACCTTTTTCGGCAACGATGATGAATGCCTCCACGTCGCCGAGATGATCAAATCGCCGCCCCATTTTGGCCCCTTGCGAATAAGTCAGCTTCCCTTGGGTAAGTCTTATCCCCGATCATCGCGTCAACAAAGAGATTTCGTCCCTTTGAGAACAAATGAATTCCCCGAAGGCTCATTTATCCACTCGGCAGGCTTCAATACATTTGCCTCATCAAATGCGATCCAGTCTCACCCTCTGATGTCAGGAGCAATTCATGTCAAGCGCAACTCAGCCTATCAAACCGGTTCTCTTCGTCCTCACCAGCCACGGCACCAAGGGCGAGACGGGTGAACCCACCGGCTTCTACCTCGGCGAAGTCACCCATCCTCTTGCCGTCCTCGATGCCGCTGGTATCCCTGTCGAATTCGCCTCAATTGAGGGGGGAGAACCGCCGGTCGATGGCCTCGATCTCAATGACCCGACCAATGCGCGCTACTGGAACAGCGAAGGCTTCCGTAATGCTATTCGCAACACGTCGCGCCTCGCCGAAGTCGACCCGAAAAATTACGCGGCGATCTTTTTCGCCGGCGGGCACGGTGCGATGTGGGACTTCCCGACAAGCCCGGCGGTCAACGACATTACCCGCGGCATTTACGAAGCGGGCGGCGTTGTCGCCGCCGTCTGTCACGGCCCGGCCGCGCTGGTCAATGTCACGCTCAGCAATGGTGCCAATCTTGTCGCCGGCAAAAATGTCGCTGCCTTCACCGATGACGAGGAACGGGCTGTCAAGCTGGACAAGACCGTTCCCTTCTTGCTCGCTAGCACGCTCACCGCGCGCGGCGCACATCATCATCCGGCCGCCGACTGGACGGCGAAGGTTGTTGTCGACGGAAGGCTGGTCACGGGTCAGAACCCACAATCGGCGACCGGCGTGGGCGAAGCCTTACGCGACCTCCTGACCGCCTGAGCGGCGTCACCACACCACGAATAACACATCAGCGCTCCCCGCCCATGCGGGGCAGGGAGTGCCTATGTCTGGAGAAAGAACATGAAACCCATCCGCACTTTCGCCCTCGCCCTTGCTCTTGGAACAAGCGCATTCAGCGCACAGGCAGCCAATGTCCTGATCGTCCTCTCGGATTCCGATCACCTCGACCTGAAGGACGGCAAGGTTTTCCAGACCGGCTTTTATCTCAACGAACTGATGCAGCCGGTAAAGGCGCTGCAGGACGCCGGCCACGACATTACCTTCGCCACGCCGAAGGGAAGCGCCCCTACCCTCGACAAATCCTCGGTGGACAAGATGCATTTCGGTGACGACGTTGCCGCTATGGAAGAAAGCAGTGCGCTGCTCGAAAAGCTCAACCTGACATCGTCAGAGAAGTCGCCGGTCATCAGCCTCGCCCGCGTCGAGCAGATCGGCTACGACCATTTTGATGCCATCTATGTGCCGGGCGGTCATGCCCCGATGCAGGATCTTCTGGTCAGCCCGGAACTGGGCAAGCTTCTGACCGCCTTCCATATCAAGGGCAAGACAACCGCGCTCGCCTGTCACGGCCCGATCGCCCTGCTCTCGGCCCTTCCAGACGCCGAGGGCTTCACCACGAAGCTTGAGACAAGCGGTTCGGCGAAAGCCGACGGCTGGATTTACGCAGGCTATAAAATGACCGTCATCAGCAATGAGGAAGAGGGTCTCGCCAAGGGCCTGCTGAATGGCGGCGAAATGAAATTCTACCCGCAGACGGCCCTGGAAGCGGCCGGGGGTGACTTCATCAGCAACCAGACGCCTTTCACCTCACACATCGTGACCGATCGCGAATTGATTACCGGCCAGAACCCCGCTTCCGCCCCGGCCGTGGCCGCCGAACTGCTCAAGCGGCTGAAATAACCCAGCCGGACGATCAGCCGGCACCGCTCCCAATCCGGAGCGGCGTCCCGGCGTCATTCACCTCAGCACACAGCTTGACCGGCGCTCCATATCGCGAGCTGAAACCGGTTCGACAGGACAAAAAATGACCAGCAGCATCAAAGTCATGGCGCGCGTCGTGATAACGCCCGGCAAGGAAGGCGCATTCGAGACATATGCGGCGGAACTGTCCGTCTCGACACGAGCTGAGGAGGGATGCCTCTCCTATCATCTCCATCGCAACCTCAACCAGAAGGGTGTTTACGTCTTCATCGAGGAATGGGCGTCCCGTCAGGTATGGGAACAGCACATGTCCGGCGAAGCCATCCGCGTCTTCAATGCGCAACTGCCGCCAGGAACGATCGCTAACATCGAGATCCATCCCCTCGAACAGATCGCCTGAGAAGGGACATAACAATGACTAAGATGAACATCGGAATCATCGGCACAGGTTTCATCGCGACCATCCTCGCCCCGGAAATCCAGTTGTCCGGCAACGCACGGTTTGCCGCCGTTTCGAGCCGGACGCTTGCGAAGGCGGAGGACTTCGTCGCTCATTATCCGGGCACCATCGCCATCGAGGGCGCCGATCAATTGATCGCACGCGGCGATGTCGATGCCGTCTATGTCGCGACCCCCACCTCAGCGAAGGAATACGTCGCAAGCCGCGCACTGGCCGCCCGCAAGCACGTTCTCATCGAAAAACCGCTGCATTCCGCGGACTCTTTCAAGCGCCTGTCGGCTCTCGCCCGCGAGAAGGGCCTCGTGCTGATGGACGCGACCCACTTTGTCCATCATCCGCGCACGTCCGCGATGCGTCAGCGTCTTGGCGAACTGATCGGCTCCGCGCGCTCGCTGCACACCATGTTCTATTTCCCCTTCTCAGACCGGGAGAACATCCGCTTCGACCTGACCGACGAGCCGATGGGCGCGGTTGGCGACATGGCCTGGTACTCGATGCGGGCCGTCGTCGAATATCTCGCACCGGACACCCTCGAGGATATCAAGGTCTTTGGCGAGCGCGATCTGCAGTCGAATGCGGTCATCCGCGCGACCGGCGTGCTGAAATTCGACGCCGGCAAGACCGCTATCTTCGATGTCGGCTATACCGCAGGCGCCGCAGTGATGGACCTGACCGTCGCCGGAACCTCCGGCATCCTGACGCAGGACGACTTCGTTCTCGACTGGCGCAGCGGCTTCGGCTTCGACAATCCCGACATTCCGACGGGTTTCGTCCATCGTTCCGGCATGGCCACGAGGAAAGATTTCGCCTTCGTCGAAACGCCGAGCGAACGATCGCAGCATGGCCTAATGATCGAGAATTTCGCCGATCTGATCCGCAACGGCAACGCCGCCGGACGGGAGAAATGGCTTGAGGCGACCGCGAAGACGCAAAGCTTCCTCGACGCGATCTGGCGAGAAATCCAGACGCAGGGCTGAGCCCTCCCGACAATGAACCTCAAATCGGAACATGAGACAAAATCCATGAACAGCGGCGTGCTACATACCGCCGCCGCTCCATCTTTATCGCACCGAGCAGTCACAGCCGATAGTCGGGCGCCTGGACGTCGAGCCGGCGCTTGATGCTTTCCAGATGCAGCCGTGCGCTCTCGGGATCACCCTCCCGCATCTGTCTGGCGGTCGCTTCCGCGATGTCGGGATCGACCGGGAGAAGCCGCCGCCCCGTGCTCATCGCCTTTAACTGCACTTCTGCCGCGCGCTCAAGATAATAGAGATCGTCCCAGGCTTCCGCGATGTTCGGCGCGCAGACCATGACGCCATGATTTTTCATGAAGAGAATAGCCTTGTCGCCAAGCACACGCGCCAGACGATCCCCCTCACTTTCGTCGAGCGCGAGACCGTTATAGTCCTCGTCGACGACCGTGCGGCCATAAAATTTCAACGCGGTCTGCCCGGCCCAGATGAGCGGCTCCCCTTCAACCATGCTGAGCGCAGTCGCATTCGGCATATGGGTATGGAATGCCGCACCGATGTGCGGCGCCATCTTATGCAGGCGGGCATGGATGTAGAAGGCCGTCGCCTCTGGCTCGCCGTCGCCGGACAGCACATTGCCGTCGAAATCACAGATCAGCAGGCTGGACGCCGTCGCCTCCTCGAAAGCCCAGCCGAGCCGGTTGACCAGGAAGAGATCGGCATGTCCAGGCACAAGTGCCGAAAAATGGTTGCAGATGCCCTCTTCGAGGCCATATCGTGCCGCAGCTCGCAAACAGGCGGCAAGATCGACGCGCGCCTGCCAAATCACCTCCCCGTCGAGATCGGTGTTTCGCAGGATGGCCGGTGCGGCCTCGCCGCGTTTAAGTTCATGCGCCATGAATATTATCTCCGTCAGAACAATCGCCTATTCCATCCAGCCCGCAGCGGAAAGCAAGCGGCAAACCTCGTCAAGCCGGGTGACCGTTTTATTCGGCACGTAGTCGGCAAGCGGCTTCCGGCCGGTTCCGCGATCAACCCAGATCGTTCTGAACCCAAGTTCCCTTGCCGCGGCGAGATCGAGATGCGGACTGGCGCAGATGTGGACCAGCTGTTCCTTTTCGATACCCAACTCTTTCCAGGCGTACTGGAATATCTGCCTTGTCGGCTTGTAAGCACCGGCCTGCTCCGCCGTAATGACACGATCGACCGAACCACCGAGTTGCACGACGTTTCCGGCGATGATCTCGTCGTCGGTGTTCGAGACGATGGCGAGCTTGAAACCTGCCGCCTTCAGCCTCGTCAGCGTGGAAACCACCTCCGGAAAGGGCGGCATGCGGCTGATGGACGATGTCAGGATGTCTGCATCGTCAGGCGATGCATCAAGGGAAAACTCGCCCATCGCCAGCTCAAGGGCCGTCGCGCTCACCTCCTTGAACGACCGGTGCGGGCGCTCCTCCTCCAAGCGATGTTCGTGCCGATCGTACACGGAAATAAAGGCATCGCGGTCGATGGAACGGTCTTTTCCGGCAAGGATGCTATCCATCGCCGCCAGCAAGCCTTCGTCCCACTGGATGAGGGTGCCGTAGCAATCGAAAGTCAGCCATTCCGGCCGCGGTCCTGAAAGTGTCATGTCGCTCTCCTGATGAACTGCCGGCAGGATTGACATACAGCGGCATTATTTGGAAATTGGATGTCGCGATATTCATCATTGGAAAATTAAATGACCTTCGGATTTGATCTCGATCTTCTGCGAACGTTCGCCGCTGTGGTGGAAACGAGCGGGTTCACGCGAGCAGCAGACCGCGTGCATCTCACCCAATCGACCATCAGCCAGCAGATCAAAAAGCTCGAGACCAACCTCGGCCATGTTCTTCTTATCCGCGACCGCGCAACTGGGCGCGTTCGCGCCACCGAAGAGGGCGAGGTTCTGATGAGCTATGCCCGGCGGATATTGTCGGTTTCTGCCGAAGCAAACGAAGCGCTCGGCCGATCCATACCCTTGCCGAAAACTGTTCGCCTTGGGGTTCCCGAAGACTTCGCAGGTCAGCGCATGATCGATCTGCTTTCCGGCTTCGCGCAGGCTCGCCCAGGCGCAAGGCTCGATACGATCAGCGGTTGGAGCTTCGAGCTTCGTCGACTCCTGCAGGCAGGAGAAATCGACCTCGCCCTCGTCAAGCGTGAGCCGGGGGACGGCGCCTGCATCGCCAAATGGGAAGAACGATTGGTCTGGGTCGGCGATCCATTGCTCGCTATCGGGAACGATCCGGTTCCGCTTGCGGTCTTCCCAGCAGGCTGCATCTATCGAGAAAGGGTGATACGGGCGGTGGAGCGCAGCGGCAAAGCCTGGCGTATCGCTTTTTCCAGCCAAGGCCTCATGGGGGTACAGGCAGCCGTCGCCTCTGGCCTCGGCATCAGCCTGCTACCTCACGATGCAGTGCTGCCGGAGCACCACGTATTGACCTGCGCGGATGGCTTTCCGCCTGAAGCCTGTTCGGAACTCGCGCTCATCGCCTTGACGAAAAAGCTGGAACCGGCCGTCCGCGAACTGGGCGATTTCCTGGAGGCAAAGCTGACAGCGCTACAGGCTCCCACAGATCGGCCGAGGCTCCCGATTTGATTTGAATTTCGACTGCCTCGCGCGAGGTAATATGATCGGCGCCCTTTGATAAGATCAGGTTACGGCGCGATCGCACTGCTGGTCCCTTAATATCCGCCGCCAAATCATCACGATTTCAGCCGTGGTCGTTTTCCTTCGATGTTGCGGCTACCAAGGCCTCGTTCTCATCCTTGGCGAGTGTGATGAGCTCAGCGTCCGTGCGGAGGGCTGAACAAAACGCAAGGCGATACCGGACGATGCAGGAAAGGCCGCTATCAGTCGAAATTCGAAACCCTTCCGGGACCTCCTCGAACCATCGGTCACCGGCTTCAATGCAGTCGCGAATATTGTTTAACGTGACAAAAAATGCGCCGCCCCACGATGAGGGGACGCGGGCGTGGATTGCGTTAGCCAATGCCACGGGACGAACATGCCCAGTGATTTCTCGCAGATTGGGGATGGCGACAGGGTGCGCGGTGTTCATAGATGCTCTCCGATAGAGTGGTGATGGATTGAGAGCGCCGCCAGCGCGGCGGCGCTCCTGCAACCGGGTCAGGATTTTAGTGCGGCCATCCGTTCGCCGAGCAGCCAAAGCGCCTTGTTGAGCTTGATATCTTGATCGATACCGTTCGCACCGCGGGACTTGACGCGACGCAGCCTGCCGAGATCGTCGCGGCCAACACCACGCAATCCGCCCTTGATGGCGTTTTCCTGCACCACATTCCAGATCGTCCATAGATCGTCGGCGCGGTCGTCATGACGAGGGGGGACCAGCAACTGTTCGGCCTTGATCGGCGTCGTCGTTTCGCCTTCGCTGTCACCAATCGCAGGACGTGGGCGGCGTCCGCCAGAATACCCCTCTCATCTCGGTTCAACCGTAGGGTTGACCAATCCTGCGGAGCGGCAAGGGTCCGTTCGGCCTCGCCAAGGACGCGGTACGTGCCTTCGATCACCTTATGCTGCACGTCGCCGGAATGGCGTACCTTGATAGCATCGATGGTGCCGGTCTGTGTGACCAGGGAATGAGGCAACGGACCGGGAACAACCCCGCCATCAATTCGTAGGCGCTGGTTCCGTCATTGGCATTCTTCAGAAGGATTTCGCAAACGGTATCGCCGACATTGTAGACCTTGCCATCATCGGTACGGCGCAGGCGGATAAGGTGCTTGGTGAAGTCGGCCTTCCCCTCTACGCGGCTGCGTGATTGCTTCGCTCCAACTGGCATGAAACCTTCCCGCATGAGACCGCGCAGAATCTCGATAGTGGGAATGGGTCGGAACCGTTCGGACCGGCTTTCGTGGGCGGTCACGGCAAAGATCGACGGTGCAATGCGGCGCATTTCGGTTTCGGTCAGTGCCCGGCCAGAGTCGAAACGTGCGGTCTCGGTATAGATGCTCATCATCTCTCTCCAAATTTCTCGTTGCCACCCCGAAGGGCAAGCCTCCTCGGGCGAAGCCTCCCCGATCTTTTCCGGGGAATGGCCTCTGACATTCCCCGGGACAGAGGGGGAGGGCGAAAGCCCGCCCCGCGGCGGCGAACGGGACTGTCAAGCGGCGTGGAGCGGAAGGCGGGGTATCTTCACGGGTCCGCTTTGCGGACTGGCGCGGAAGATGAACCGGCTTCGCGGGCCTCTTGACCGGCCTGGGCGGCGATGTCATGGGGCGAACAAATGGAAGCGGCCCGGAGCGGGCCTCATGATCAGCTGCGTCAGCAGCGCGATTGACGAGCGATCATCAAATGATCGCTCCTGGGCCAACGCAGTCCTGAAAAATGGAGAGTTTAGGAGAAATCAGCATAGCGCCGCCGCAAGCGGGTTTGCGGCATTCTCGTCACGTTCCGGGAGAATCTTGAACAGACACGCGCAAAAGCCTGGCGGCTAGCCGATGCATTGCCCAGGATAGCCGATCCGCAGTCGCTATATTTCCTGGGCATAGTGCAACCGCGGCCTTACGTGCGAAAAGCGGCAGTTCGCGACACAACCTGATGTCCCGAAACTGCCGCTGCCAGGCTACCTAGAAGCTATCTTACCTTCCGCTAGACGGATCTCGGCCGCCACCAAGGCGACCGCCCTTGGTCGCCCCACTGTTTGGATAACCCATCGCCCGGAATGAGTCGTTAATCTTCCCAGTAAACTGGCCAAGATAAGATCGAGCATAGCCCTGATTGTTTCCGGGATTTTTCGATGCGTTGACCTGACCATCGAAGCTATAGCCGACGTCGACGCCAACACCGACACCCTTGTTGAATGAGCTAGAACCACCAGAGTTCGAAGAGCCGCCCATAAAAGTATCCTTTCTAGACTTTGCTGTTGAAAACATAACGATAAGACGTTACAGCAACCATTAGTATGTTAATCGTTACACATTTCAACTCAAAAATTAGAGCTAGATAGAGAAAATTGGAAGAGGAAAAACCTGCATCTTTTTCGTGGTTTACGAAGACCACCGGCGCATATGCGGGCCACATATTTGAACTATCAATTATTTCTATCGTTCTTCGCTTTCTCGGACTAGTTCAGCCATTCGTGTTTCAAGCACTTATAGATAGAATTATTCCATTTCAGCGTGAGAGCAGTCTCTACATTGTTGTTGCGGTCTTGGTCGCGGTGGCGCTCTTCCAAAGCTCATTTAAATCGATCTCGACATATCTCGGAGCGCATTTACTCAATCGTCTGACGCGCGAATTCAGTCTTCGAATTTTCAATCACGTTCTGCGTTTGCCACTGCTTACGCTGCAGAAGTGGCAAGTGGGTGAACTCTTCGCGCGCATGGGTGAGATCGAAACGATCCGTCAGTTCCTGACCGGGACCATATCCGGGGTAGCGATCGATATATTGTTTTCATTTATATATTTTGGGGCGCTTTTTTCTATCAGCCCTCCGCTGACCTTGATCATCATTGTGGTTCTGCCCACGCAAATGGCGGCAATCGCTTTGGTTGGGCCGTTCATACGTCAACGTTTGAAGCAGTCCTTTCTTACGAATTCGGCGCATCAATCTCGCATGATTGAAACGTTCCAGAATCTCGAAACGGTAAAAGCGCAAGCATCGGAGAGCCTTCACGTCGGACGACTAGACGAAACAATGTCCGCCTCCCTCACACTCCGTTTCAAAATCACGAAACTTCACATTATTAATGAGGTAATCGGTGATGCTTTCGGCAGTGTGTTCGACATCTTACTCATCTTCTTCGGTGCGATGTACGTGCTGGAAAACTCGATATCACTTGGACAACTTATTGCATTTCATCTCCTTGCGGGACACGTGTCCGGCCCGATTCTTGGCCTCACCTCCCTGTGGGAGCATTGGCAGGAGATCAAAATCGCTCGGCTGCGCCTCGGCGATATCCTCAACGCTCACCCCGAAGCAGGCACGGCGAAACAGAATTTTTTCCTGCGCGAGCCAGCCAGCCTACGTCTGGATGCGGTTTCTTTTGGATACTCCCCGGCACGGCTTGTACTCGACAATGTGAACCTGACAATCAATCCAGGGCATCTGACCATCATGGTTGGGCCGTCGGGTTTTGGTAAGTCCACCTTGGCCAAGGTCATGAGCGGCCTGTATCAGCCGGACAGCGGCACCGTGTTGGTTAATGATCAAGCGATCGGCAATTTTACCGTCGAAAGCGTTAGAGCCAACCTAGCCTATCTGCCCCAAGAGCCGGCGCTATTCGCCGGAACGATCCGAGAAAATCTCCTCCTTGCCAATGGAGGGGCGACTGAGAAGGAGATGGAAGCGGCTTTGAAGGCCAGTGCATGCGCCGAAATGATCGAGCTGATGCCCGATGGGATAGATACCCATGTTGGCGAATATGGTTCGTCCCTTTCAGGGGGGCAGCGGCAAAGATTAGCGCTCGCGCGCCTGCTTCTAAGCGCTCCAAACGTCTTGATACTTGATGAACCGACAAGTGCGCTAGATGAACAATCCTCGAGGCTCATCGTTGCGGCATTGCGTGAGTTGGCGCGAACTCGCACTATTGTCATTATAAGCCATCGACCGGAATTGTTTGGGACCGATGTCACAATTGTCGACCTCGCTAAACTACTGGAGCGCAACTGACAATGACGTCGCTATCCATACCCCAAACATCCCCGACGGTAAGGATGACGGCTTGGCTTCTTCTGGCAATGTTCGCCAGCGTAGTCGGAGGAAGCATCATGGCGAAAACTGAAGTTGTTGCGCGCGGTTTGGGCAAGGTGGTTCCGAAGGCGCGCATCCAACAGATTCAGCCTCTTGCTGACGGCAAGATCGCGCAACTGGATGTGGATGAGGGGCAAGTTGTCACCAAAGGGCAGGTGTTGGTGGCGCTCGATCCGACTAGCGCCCAAAGCGATATCCAGCGGATCCAGTCCGATATCGAGCAGCAGTCACTCAATGCCGCCGTCGCGGCAGCGCTTATTCATCCGTTGACGGAGTATGATCCGGTTACCGAAGGTTTCGTTGAGGCTGGAATCCAGAAATTCGAGCGGGATTGGCATGTGGAAGCGGGAAGAGAAGCAGAGGGCGAGATGCTTGTTCGCGCCACTTTAACTGCCTTGAAAGATCAGGTTTTGCAGATCGATGCACAACTCAATTATTTGGAGGTCCAGCAGCGCGCTCAGTCCGCGCGAATCGCAAAGGCGAAGGTCGATCGGGATATCGTTCTGCAGAAGCTGGAATCGGCGAGCACCCTGGCGAGACAAGGTATCGTGAGCCGCAACGAATATCTCGATAGGCAGAGGGAATTGAAAGCCATCGAGGGCGACATTGGCGTAACGGAGCAAGAGCTCGCTGTGCTGGTTGCATCCGCTGAGGCTCTAAAACGCCAGAGAATGGCGACGATCTCGGAGAATCTGGCGACACAGCACCGTAGCCTTCAGGAGGCGAAAATCGCCCGCAATAGCTCAAGTGCCATCTTACATGCTGCCCAAGAGCGGTTGAGCAACACGATCCTTCGGGCGCCCGTGGCGGGTAGAATAGAAAATATGACTGTCCACACAGTCGGTGGCTTCGTCCAGGCGGGATCAACCCTGATGGGTGTTGTCCCTACTCAAGGCGGCATGGAGATTGAAGCATTCTTTGACAATCGCGATGTTGGCTTCCTTGAAGTCGGTCAACAAGCATATGCGAAATTTGATGCCTTTCCCTCGGAGCGTTTCGGGGTCGTCAAGGGCCGTGTTTCGAGTATCGGCGCAGATGCTCGACAGAACGGCGCATCACAATGGGTCTACGCCGCCCGACTGCAACTCGATCAGCCGGCCTTGCATGTGGATGGCAAAGAGATCGCATTCTCACCCGGCATGACCGCCACGATCGACGTCGTGACTTCAGAGCGACGGCTTATCTCGTACTTTTTTGAGCCGGTAACCAAGGCCATACAGAACGGATTGAAGGAGAGATAATATTCCATGGAAGCCAAACCGCATTCGAAATCACTTCCGCCGATCGAAGCACTCGGTAGTATGACGCTGCTGGCCTTACAATCACCCTTGCATCGAAGCTGGAGTGTTGTCGACATGGAGAGCAATTTCGTGCCAGCACTGCGGACTGGTCAGTGCAAGGTATACTTTCATGATAAGGATGATCCGTTCGCTTTCGTTACTTGGGCGCTCGTCGATGAAGATACGCATCTGCAGATGCTCAAAGATGGGATCACGCCCCAAGAGGATAAGTGGAGATCAGGGGATAATCTTTGGTTCATCGATATTGTGGCCCCATTTGGGGATGCTGCCATGGTGATCCGCGATATGCGGCTCAATTATTTCTCTCATTATCTTCGTGGACATTCCATCAAGCGTAATCCAGACGGATCTATAAATAGAATAAAAAAATGGAGAAATATCCGATAGAAGCGAGCGCGCTGCCCGGATTATTTTCATTCGATAGTTCATTGCCGTACCATCGTGGTCGAAGCGGCGACGTGCCTCAGGAAGGGTCGAAACGTGCCAAACAACATTTTTGTACTTGATATCTTTCTACTCGCGGCTCTCGAAGAATTCATTAAGTGTATGATCGTTCTCGGATTCAAGGTGATAAAGTTTAGACCTTGGATATCAATTTTCATATTTGCTATTATAGAGGGTGTAGGTCACTATGTCGGGATCGTTGATCACCTCACGGAGATGGGAGTTTCAGGATTTTTGCTATATCTATTTACAGGAATATTATTAATATCGACAAAGAACTTTCATGTGGCAACGAGTTTCATTTATCTGAAATCGAATACAATTATAATTCCTATAATTTACTGCACTGTATTTCATTACATCACGAATATATTCACATATAATCTTCCAACTCTTAGCCTAAACTACTACGTATTTGGGTCGATTGGTTTTATCGCTTACGATCTCGTCATGGTTCTCCTATATTTTTCAGCTCGCCGTTATATAGGCGCGCTGCGTATGAAATCTGCGGCATAATCTGCTTCCGCCAGAGTGTCTGATTTGCGCAGAGTGACGGCAAGCAGTGGGACCGGGCGCAGCTCAGCTGTGGCTCCGGCCACAACGTTGTTGCGTCGCCACGAGTTCATAACGCTGTGCGCAGAGCGCCAGAGGCGCTTCGAATCCTAGAATGGAGAGCATCGGAGAAATCAGCATGGCGCCGGCTGCAGGCCGGGATTTCGGGAATTCTCGACGCGCAAGGAGCGGTATAAGGGTAGCCGCAGGAGCTTCAACGAAGTGAAGCGGGACCGACTGCCTCCGCCCCTTGCGCTCCGCTTTTCATGGGCAGGTGGGTGTTCATTGAGGGAGCACCCTTGACTCCATTCCAAATGAGAACAACTTGCCGGGGCAATCACCGGCCGCGCAATTTCCATATCGACACATCAGCAGTTCGAACCCCCATGATTCCAGGGGTGCAGGAGACGTATTGCCTCATGACAGCGCAGCCGCTCAAACACATGAACCGCACTTCGATCAGGTCGCTTCCGTGCTTGAGCTCTTCGCAGGTGACACCAACGCCGCGATCGGCGCTCTGCTCGCCGAACTGCAGTTCGTCCGTGAACAGCTGGCCCTCTGCGAGGCTGGAATGAGTGTCGGCTTTACGCGCGGCTGGGTTCCGCGCTTTGAAAGCGAAGGAGGAAGCAATGTTTGAATATTCAAGAGATCCACGGCCAAGAGACGATGTTCTCACCATAAGCCAGGACGACGCGCAGGCGCTATATGATTTCGTCGGCTATTTGGGCCGACATGCCTTCGATACGTTCAGAGACGACCGACCCGGCTTCCGTGGAAAGTCGCCAGACATGCTGCGCCATCTCGGCAGGATGCGCGACCTGCTGGAAAACGTCATCGACTACCCGACCTTGGACGAGGAACTTTGCTGGGATGAGCCGAAGCCGCTCGCGACAGACGAGGTTCATGGCTTGCTGCTGACCGAGATCGGCAACCGACCCGGCATCCGGCTTCTCGAGATTTTGGTTTACTGGAATGACGAACACCGAAACTTCGGATCGCTTCAGCTTGCCGTCGATGACGAGGCTGGCGAGACCTGTGGTCTTTTTGAGGTCGAGGATGTCGCTGGCCAGCAGGTCAGTTGCGGTCCCGGCTGGTCTCAATCGGGGACCGATTTGGACGAGACGATCCGCATGTTCCTCAGGGCCTTTCCGCTGCTGGAATTGGAAGCGCGCAACGAGGACTGCATCAACGGGATGCTGGCTGCGAAAGTCGCCTAACGGTTCACCAAACGCAGGTACCTCCGAAATCAATCCGGACGGCTACCAGTTCATTCCGCGAGTGATCTTTTACTCATATCACTCGAGCTTCCCGCAACGCTTGGCCCGACCTCAGATCGGCGAAGCTTCGCGGGATAGAATGCGCTGGGTTCTGACGGGTGCAACGACCTGGATGAAAGCTGGGGCGGATCTAAATAATACGATCGGCATCTTCACCGACGCAATGTCGCTTAACGAAGAGGATGGGCTGGATCTTACGCATGATAGACGCTTGAGAAAGCTCCGACCCAGGCAGACGTGCTCTCCGCGCAACGCTGCGCAATTACGCGAACAGCTCCCACTTATTGGATAAGGATTGTCCGTGAGCCGGTGTGGAAAGACGTGAAACTCCGGCACATTCCGCTCGACTTTTGCGTGCAACCATACAAGATGCCATCAGTGGAACGGCAGGAGATGAGGGCTTCGTGACAACAATGACACGTCCAGCAAAGTGCAAGTACAGGGACATAAGAATTTGGCCAGCTCTATTTACGGGCATCGGAGTGTTATTCTCTGGATGCGCGGCGGCTGCAGATTCGGTCACCGCCAGGTCCGGTGAAAGAACTCTCATCGGCATGGCTATGGCCATCGATAAAAGCTGCACATCAGCAACAGCCACCTTTATTTACCCGGAGACCCCGGGCTATCCCGCCCACGGCCAAGTCAGCTACAAATTGGCTAACGGCCATTTCAAAAAAGATACCTCCTATGTCTGCGCTGGCAAAACGACGAGAGGCGTTGCCGTAATTTATCGATCTGATCCGGGCTTCATCGGCACCGACAAGGTCACCGTTCGAACCTTCGATCACTCAGAGCACGTTATAAACATCACGGTCGTAAAAAAATCATCACGGCTGCCGCGCTCTTCGAAACTCAGAGGTTTATAGGGTTCCGGGCCTTTCTTTCGGTCATGCGGCTGAAGTTCATTATGCGCATGATTATCCTATTTGAGGCAAGCTTATAGAGCGTCATCGCGAACGGAGAGATTGCAATGAGGAAATCACCCTTCGAACATGCCAAGGGCACCTAGAGCTGAGACAATCGCCGGACCGTCAGATGAATTTCCCGGGAACTTCGACGAAGCTGATAATCTACAGGACATTGCTGGTCGCACTTTGTGTGGTGGCGCTTATGATCTGGATAGAAACAATTAAGGTTTTGGCAGTCGTTCTTTTGGCATGCCTGCCTGGATTGCTCAATGAGCAGCTCCAGTCTCAGTTCGGCGATAAGTTCTTTATTCCCTACCGATTTATCGCTCCTTACCGACTGTTTCTTTTCATTTGGAATGGCTTTCGATCACAACGAGGCTAGGTCGCATAATGGCGTAGTGCTTGGTCCGCTAAAAGCACCTGAGAACAGAGGATATTTGGATGAGAACCGTTTTGGCATTAGGTGCGGCAATCGCTTTAACTTGTCCGACGCTGAGCCACGCCATCGGCGCGGCACACCATCATTCGTCCCATCGCATCTGTTATGCCAAGATCGGCGATGGGCCGAGCCACAAGTGCAACCAGCTACTTTACATGAAGAACTTTCCCATTGGTGGTGAATCGATCATTGCAAAAACAGACCTTGGCGATTTCAGCTTGAGTGGGAAGAAAGTTGATTCAAACATACTTGCGATCAGCGATCGTCTATGTACAGCGCCCGCTGAAGGGCAAAGGAAAATGCATATTGACGATGTCTGCTGTCGGAAGGCTGTCCAAGGCTGACTGCGCGGTTCAAACCGAGCTGGGATTGGCAATCCTGAAATCTACCGGCGATGACCCCAGCGATGCCTCCTTGGTGCTTGGCCCTATACATCACTGAGAAGCTTTGCTGGCCGAACTTGGTCGTGCAACGGTACACACGGAGCTTTCATGCTCACTTCAGGAATATTGCAGGCCGCCAAAGACGGTATATTATCAACGCGGGACCTTCGGGAAAATTCGAGGAAGAGGGCATGCGCTGGTCAAGGATTGCCGTGGCTTTGATAGCCGTGCTTTGCTTAGCGACAGGGAGTTTTGTTGACGATGGGAAAGATGCCTATTTGCGTGGGGACTACAAGAAGGCCCTGGACGCTTGGCAAGCACTAGCTGCCCAAAACAATGCGCCGGCTGAATTTGGTCTCGGTCTTCTCTATGAGCACGGCTATGGGGTGACCCAAAGCTATGAGGCGGCTGCCGCTTGGTACCAGAAAGCAGCAGAGCAAGGGGAATTCAGGGCACAGGACAATCTCGGCTTGCTATATCTACTAGGCCACGGCGTTTCGCAAAATGATGCTACGGCGGCGATGTGGTTTTCCAAATCTGCCGCGGTAGGTATTTCGGATGCTGAGCTCAATCTGGGTTGCATGTATCTGTGGGGGCGAGGCGTGAACCAGGACGACGCACAGGCTGTCATTTGGTTTCGGAAGGCGGCACAGCAGGGACATGCTAGAGCTCAAAATAACCTTGGCGCAATGTATGAGTATGGTCGCGGCACGGCTCAAGATTATGCACAGGCCATCTTCTGGTTCCGCAAGGCTGCCGCGCAAGGCGACGCTGCCTCCGAAAATAGTATAGGTTACATGTTGGAAGTTGGCCTTGGTATACCACGAGACATGGACGAGGCCGTTGCCTGGTACCGAAAGGCGGCGGGGCACGGAGATCCTTCTGCAAAGCTCAATTTGCAGAGACTGTTTCCTATCGAGAGGGCGTAATTTCGCAACAGCTTGTTCTCAGCAAAATGGCTTTTGGTTGCGTCCCGACAATTTCTGATCGATAGTCTCCCCACGGCATATCGTGCACACGGCGTGCCTGCGTATCGCGCTGAGGCGACGCTGAAAGTGTTGCCGATCCGTAGCTAACGGGTTCGGCCGCCTGATCCATCCCATCGATTTCGGACTGCTCTTGTTCTGACCCCTCCATTGGCACCAGGCGCTACAAACGCATCTGCGCCGCTTTATGGGGCTTGTGGTATAGCTTTGACGCGCGCGCTATTGCATTTGATTGTAGCACCAGGACAATCTCCAATAGGCTGCATTAATAAGACGGACGGCGAATAGAATCCACATGCCGTCCACTCCCAGCATCAGCACTCCATAACATATGGTTCCGCCTTTCACTGGCTGCGGATTTCAATGCAACCAGTAAGGGAGTATTCTGTGGCTTACGATCTCGCTCGCGGTAGACGTATTCGCGAGGCAATGTCTCGCAGTAACATCCGGAAAATTCACGCGGTTGCCGCTGAGCTCAATGTATCTGTTGCCGCCGTCTCACGCTGGCAAAATGGCGGCCACACCTCGCTGGAAAGCGCCTGCGCCCTAGCCAGCCTGTTGGATGTTTCCCTCGACTGGCTACTTCTTGGGCGCGGCACTATTGACCGGCATGAGGACACATCAGTCTCGACAACTGAACTGGAATGGGTACGGGCATTCCGCAGCCGATCCACGACTATCCAGTCTTGCCTCATGCGGATCTTGGAGGCCATTCCTCCCGAACTTGAATTGCGCTGAGCGCAAAATGTGTTCTCCATTTTTACCCTGAGCTCAACAGCTTCAAGTTGATTAGGAATAATTTATATTAGATATTTCTAATCAGGGTTTCAAACAAAGCACCGAATGATCGGGCGGCAAGCTCTTCGAGCTTCAGCCGCGGGAGAGACCCTGTGCTTCACTCTCAACGCAAAAGGATTGTTGACCATGTCTACATTGCTGACCATCAACGTGAAGAACTACCAGCCGCAGACACTTTTTCCAGCAGCCGGCCATCTATACCGGCGGCGGACAAGTTTATTCAAACAGCCTCTTTTCGCAATCTCTCGGCAACTATGATGCAACCGGCGCAATCCTGACCTTCCAGGTCAATCTGCAATATTATGCCGGCATCCAGCAGGCGAACACGCCGCCGCAGATCGGATCGTCCTCGGGCTTTGCCTCCGCCAGTCGTGCCATCGACCTAGCCCCGAGTGCAGGCGGCGGATCTCCGAACGATTGGACGACCGCAACCGTATCGCCGCTGGGTCTTTCCGCACCGGTCAACGGCCAGGGCGTCCAGCCGGGCGCCTTCCGTATCACGACGCCAAGCTTCACCTCGCCTCCCTACTACAATGTCGGCTCGGCGATCGCCGTCAATGGCGGCATCGTGCTGTCCAACTTCGTGCAGGCAAACCCGATGAACAACATCGATTGCCAGCCGATCCTCAAATACTTCGTTCAGATCGGTGCCTACACTCCGGGCAACGTCATGAACTTCTCGCAGTCGAGTGTGAATGCCGCGCTCTCCGACTTCACAGGTGGCTACACCATCTGCAACGTTAGCTTGCAGGCTAACGGCAACTGGAGCACGCAGCTGCAGTAGGCCGACTGCGGACACGCGGGTGAAAAACGTGTCTCCTCACCCTCACCCGCGTGTGCCCAGCACGCGCCACCTGATGTCCGCCGCCGGCAGACGCGTCGGACAGCCTCATCCAGGCGGCCTAAATCTTGAACGGGATTGTCAGAACACCATGAGCAGCTTGTCCTATCAGATCATCGTTCAGAATCTCTCGCAGACTGCGCAGTATTTCTATGTCTTCCAGAAAAGGGCGACCTTCGAACCATCTACCAGCACCATCTATTGCTGCAGCCTCGGCTGCCAAAATGTCGGCAACTACGTCAGCTCTGGCGCACAGATAGTCTTCGGCCTGGATAAACAGATCTACGCGGGCGCAATCAGCACCGCGGCGCCGCCACCGCCGCCATCGCTGCCTACCGCGTCGGTCTCGTCCGGAACTTCGCGGCTCTTGGTCAGCAACGCGACGACGAAACAAGCAATCTCGCTCACAACCGGCACCGGCAGCAATCCGCCGACAAATTTTACGGAATTGACACTCAGTCCGCTGGGGCTGTCAGCGCCCATCTATCAATCGGGGATCTCAGTTGGAGCATTTGCGATCAATGTGCCGCCCTATACACCGGCACCACTTCCCGTGCTCTTCAGCGGCGTCGCTGCGGTGAACGCTAACCAGGCCGTTATCCTCTCAAGCTTCGTGGCGCCCTTACCCAACGCCACGATGAGTTGCTCGCCGACACAGATCTTTTTCGTAAAGACGGGCTATCAACCCGCCGGCAACCTCCTGACCTATGACGAAAGCAACTCGGCGCGCTGCGATTTCACAACAGGCTTTGCCACGATTATCGCCACCTACAATTCCAACGGAACGTTTTCAACCACAGGAGGATCATAGACCCAGAAGATCCTATCCAACCTTGAAGCTTGAACAACCCATCAAACTCTCAAACCACAAAGGAACATGGTATGTCGACCCATCCCCAATCGAAACCTGCCAGGCACGACCGCAAGTTGATTATCGGGCTGGCACTAAGTGCCATAACCATGCTGGCAACGACTATGCCGGCCTCGGCGCAACTGGCCTTTTCATCCGATTGCCGAAACCACCAACCCATTGCGGTCGTACCACCACAGAACGCAATCCTGTTCACCAAACAGCCCGTACCGCATCCCAACGGAACAGCTTCGGTTTTCGCGATCAATAACCTGGACACATATGTTATTCCGGCAGGATCCAACTCATGTATCGTTGCCGCCCCACATGCGAACGACGACTATTGCTTCATCGCTCGCAACGATCCCACCATCAACACTGTCGGTTTCGCAGCAATTCAGAACCCGGGCGGCTTGACGGCCTGTCAGTAGTTGCGGTCGTCTAACAGCCAGGATTCCCTCTCCTCATTGGACGTCAGTCCAAGTGAGGAGAGGTAGAATGATCCCGTCTCCCAAAAGCTACGTTGAGGTACCCGAACTTTCGACCCCTAGTCCAGTGCGCCCACGAAAGCGGTAAATTTTATTTTTGCTCTTGAAGGGTATCGAACCTAGGATACCTAGATCTACACCGCCATTATCGGGACCAGGGATTAATCACATGCAACCCAGCCGCCTCGAACGGGCTTGTGTCGCGGGTTGCGATTGCCAGACGATTTGCTGCTGCTGTGGCGGCAATATAGCCATCAGCCGTGCCGATCGCTTTTCCAGATACTCGAGCGCGTGCCATCAGTTCCGAGTAAAACTGCGAAGTCGCACGATTGAAGGGCAGGATGCGCTCGGAAAAGTGAGGCAGTACTTCGCCCTCAAGGCGGTCGCGGAGGATAGTTTGCCGTTTCCCCAAGGGCATAGCTGCGATCCCGAAGCGAAGTTCAGCAATCGTTATTGCGGAAATGAACAGCGTTTCGATTGCTTGGGCGTCCAACCAAGCGACCACTGCCTCATTGGGAACCGGTTTCCACGGCTCGGATATAACATTGGTGTCCAGCAAGATCATTCGAAGGTCATCGGTTCAGCAGGCGTCTTATCGCGACTTTTCTGCAGGGCTTCAACGTCGCTGTCGGAAAGCTCAGCGTCGCGACCGATAGCCGCTAGTAAAGAGCCGAGTTTAACACGTTCAGGGGGACGAACAGCGGCCTCAATAATGTCGCGGATCTCGGCCTCGGTGCTTCGGCCATGATGAGCCGCTCGCAGGCGTAGAGCACGATGTGTTTCGTCAGAAAGATTTCGAATGGTGACCGCCGGCATTGATATCACCTCAATAGAAATGATGGCTTTGCTATCAAAATATACAGAATGATGCTAACTTTCAAGAGTTTCAAAATAATGAGGACGATACCGTGTCCGGTCAGCCACCTCGCCTTGAAGAGAATCGAACCACCGTCACCACAAATGCTCAGCGTACATTATTCAAGCAAATCCCGCGCCCAAACCTTTGGCGCATCAACGTAAATGAATTGGCACAACCTGCAGGTGGATTGGCAGCTTACAATCTAAAAAGAGCGCGCTGGGCAGATCTGAGACATTATAAAATACGTCTCGGAAGCCTCAATTGCCGGGCACTCCAAACGGCAATGTCCAGCCCGAGGGTCGCTCGACATGCTCTTGTTGACCACGACGAGCGGCCGGTTTCAGCACGGACGCGGCCCGCATATTCTCCAGCGTCTCGCTTGGGGTGTGGCCGAACTCGGTCTTGAACAGGCGGTAGAAGTATTTCTCGTTCGGGAAGCCGTGCCTCCAGGCGATCTCGGCTATATGAGGGTGCGGCCGGGTGGGATCTGCCAACATTTGGTAGGCACGGCGCAGCCTCCTGCGTTGTATTTGCCGCATGACGCCGCCGCTGCCTTCGAATAGTTGGTAGAGTTTTGCCCGCGACAGGCCGACATCCCGGCAAATCCGATCAGGCGTGAGGTCGACATTCAGCAAATGCGTATCAATGTAACGCAGGACCCGCTCGCGTAGTGCATCTCGGATCGGACTATTTGCCTTAACCAGCGCATCCGGCATCGGGGACACCGCGGCGGTGACGAGCTGCAGGGTCGATTGAACGATATAGGGAATTTTATTCTCGGTAAGGCTTGCGAGGTTTCGCAACAAGGAAAGAAGATGGTCGCCGAGCAGACAAGCAACGCCATCCACAAGTGTCTGCCCGTGCAAAAGCGCGGTTTGGCTTGGCAGCAGATCTCTCGGCACCACCAAAGAAATCACGTCGCCAGCCTCAACCAGGCCTTCATTCACTTGAGCGGCATCAAGGACAAACAGATCCCCAGCCGCCTTTATGGGTTGAGGCGTGCTCCATCGACACAAATATCGGCCACTCACCATCAAGACGAACCGAAAGAAATCATGACCGTCTGCTCGGATACGCCGCTCGGCTCGATTGGTTTCGTGGATGGAAAATCGGGTCTGATTGAGCCACCGTCTACCGGATAGGATAAGAGGGCCGAGGGCAGCACCGGTTGCTTCGGCATCGAACGCGATAGAAGCATCGCTCCGCAATATGCAGTCGCAGTGATTGTCGTCGACCCACGCGTGAAACCGATCTCTTTTAGGAAACTCGAGTGTCGAGAAACTGAACATTAAAGGGGAAATCTGCGCCATTGAACTTGCCTTTAACGGCCACGGTCTTCCAATATATGCAGCATTAAGTTGAAGGGCTGATCTGGACGATTGGTGGAATAGATAGAACGATCAGTATAAGATGTCCATATGCAAATCGGCGCGACAAGGAAGTCTGATAAAGGCCTATGGATGAATTTGACTTGAGGCATCAATGAGCCCGAAAAAGGAGCAGCTTATCGCGGTCGCGACCGACTTGTTTTCAAGGCATGGCTTTCATCCAGTCGGAGTCGACCGGATTTTGTCCGAGGCCGGTGTCGCCCGCATGACGCTCTACAATCATTTTCCCGGCAAGGACGATCTGATCAGCGCCGTCCTTGATCGCCGCTACCACGACATCATGGCCAGCCTTCGCGCCTGCGTCGAACCAACGTCTTCGGCAATGGAACAGCTAAGAGCTATTTTTGCATGGCACGAGGCATGGTTCGCTACTCCCGAATTTTCTGGCTGCCTGTTCGAGCGTGCGCTTGCTGAATTTAGCACCGATTATCCAAAGATCTCCGATGTCGCCATTCAATACAAGAAAACCATGACGGCGTGGATGGGCGACATGCTGAAAACCCTTCTACCGGAGCACACCGCAACACGCCTCGCCTCGATCCTCTTGATACTGCTGGATGGCGCCACGATTGATGCTCGCGCCTTTCATGATCCGACCGTTGCTACAAGGGCATGGGGCGCTGCGGAAGCCATTATCGAACGGGAAATAGCGCTAACCTCATCGAACCCGGCGCGGCGTTAGCGATGACGCCCCGGTAGCGAGGCATGCGGCGGCTTCACAGTTCGCGGTTGCGACGTCTCTCCTGTGGACCGCTTCGCTCCCTTGCACTCGTCAGTGCTTGGCCCTTCAGTCTTTCAGGCGAAAGACTCCGTCGAGCGAAGAACCATCTCCTCCACAGAACTTAGCCACCGCCGCTTTCGTCGCGTTGAAGGTCAGCGCGTCTCGCTTGACAACCGCCACCAGAGCCGGCAGCGTTGCATCAGCCGGATTCCCTTCAGGAGCAAGATCGGCAACAACGTTGATGCGGGTCACGGTACCGTTGAAAACGTTCGCAACGAGCTTTCCTTCGGCGATAAATCCACAATCGACGGAGGTTGCTTCTCTATTGGGAATACCGCCGACTTGTACCGTCAACCGGGTACGTGACGATTTTTCGTCGAGAAGCATGACCTTGACCATCCCCTCTCCAAAATTACCGCTCGCTCTCTGGTAGATATGCTCCTGATCGACAGCATTGGTATCGGCGGCATGGAAAACCACTGCACACAGGATCAGAAGCTTAGCCGCGTACGCTTTCTTGTTCAATCTAGCCCTCATTTGTATCGAAAGATTGGCTGTGAAAACTCAATTTCATCCATCGGTCGAGCACAGTTGGACAGAAACGCAAATAGAACCTTGCATGGTGATAATCTAACGCTCCCAAGTGCAACTTCATCCAAAAGAGCTGCACTTGCGTTCAAATCGCAAACGTCCGAACTGTCGCCCATCGACATTTGTAGCCTTACGGGGCAAGCAGCCTTACCGCAGGCGACTGTCTGGAGCGACAGCGGATGACCGCGCGGTAACTTATTTGTTCGAAGCTGAGGGATCTATGCGTCGGCTGATACTATCTCTTGCACTTCTCGGAATGGCGGACATCGCCCGTGCCGGGGACACCTACATCTACGATCTGCTGAAGAACTCCGTCTACGCACAGTCGTGGAAGACGCTGACCTCAGCCAAAGAGACGCCCGCCTGGGTGCGTGACGAGAACAGGTTCATCGCCGGGGCTTTGAAGATCATATCCATCGACGCAGTCAACTACCAGATCAGCATCATATCCAAGCAACATGCAACGAACGACGGCCAAGCCTCCATTCTTTTCAACATGAACGGGACGCAGGCATGGGCTGAGGTCCAGGAGGAAGGAAAACCTACTCTCTATTTGGGTGAGCCGTCCGCGGCCCAAAAGTCAGCACTCGACGAGGCTATCGCGGAATAGTCGTCTCTCCTCACCAATATGAAGCTCTCCATACTCGACCCCGCGGGATAGCATTGCGGGATTTCCAATCTGTCGAGGACCGGTCTAGCGAGGTGCGCCAAGGTGGCCTTCATTATGCGTAGAAATGTACTTTCTCTGCTTTATTTCCTCCTGATTGTCTGGATGCCTGCCGGCGCTGGCGCTGCCGGTTTCGATTGTGAGAAGACGACTGTCCGCATAGAGAAATTGATCTGCGGAACCCCAAGCCTTTCGCAACTCGACAGCCAGTTGACAACTGTTTTCGAGACGGCCCTGACCGCGGTGGCACCCTCCAGCAAACAGGCCTTGGTCACAGAGCAGCGAAACTGGATCAATCACACTCGCGACATATGCGAGGATGCCGCCTGCATCGAAGAGGCGTATCTCAAGCGGATCGATATTCTTGCACGCAACGAGAGGTACATCGTCGACAAGCCGTCGTGCGAGATTCCGGATGGCAATTCCTGCCGCAGCATCGTCGTTCTTCGCGACCCCAACAGCCGGCTTCAGTCCTTCGATCAGTCCATGTCCGACCGAAACATCTACGGGAAGATCATCGGCTGCAAAAAGCTGATCGATTTGCCGGTCGGAATGGCAGACGGCAACCATAGCTTCGGCGGCGACTGCGTGCTCGAAAGCCACTCGAAGAGAACTAATGTCCGAATCTGTAACGATTTGATGCTCGGGCGTTTTGCAATCGAGCCTCTCGAACGACGCGAAGAGCCGGATCACGACCTGATCGACTTCACCAATCGGCAGTGCTTCGGTGGATAATCGGACTGGCGAGCGATCATCTTGGCCGAATGACGACCCGTCGGATGCAGAAGCGCCCATAACGAGCGCGCATATATTTCAACCGCAGAAACCGATGCTCCAGATAGCTCTGAGGCGCTATTTGCAGGCGGATAGAAAATCGAGGAACAAACGGCATGCCCATCCATCGACTTAAGAAGCAAATTCGGCTCGCGATGATTTGTCTGATGACGACCTTCGGCGCGAGTATGCCGGCCTGGGCAATCGACTGCACAAAGGCCAGCGATGCCATCGACAAAAGGATTTGCGGCGATGCAGGCCTGAAGGCGGCCGATGCCGCCCTGGGGCAGGCCTATAGCGCACTGCTAAAATCTGCGCCGGATGCCGAGGTCCGTTCAATGCTTATAAACAGCCAACGCCGCTGGGTTGCAGCCCGCAATGCATGGTTCAGCAGTAATTCTGGCGATCGCCCATTGCCGATCAGCCAACTTCGCAAGGCCATCACGGATCGAACAACCGGGCTTGCCGACCGATCAGACAAGGGCTTTGTTGCCCAGGCAGAGGCCCAGCGCCGGTTTCTCACAAAATATACCGGCGGGGCATTTTCCGGCTTTGACGCGAGCTGCGAATTCATTCCAGACGACAATAACCAGAAGAGCTATTCCTATCAGTGCACCGGCGCCGTTCACGCGCAGAATAAGGATCGAGTTTGCAGCCTGAGTGCGGAGTTCGCATCCTGGGCGCTCTACCAATATTACGGTGTCAGCACCATTGCGGCAGAGCAGGCCAAACCCGTCGCATTTTGCGGTGATCAATCGGGAGATGTCTGTGAAAATGGCAAGAACGGTAAATGGGACCTCGACCCCGATCCCAACCACTTCCCGGTCCCGAAGAGAGACCTTCCGAAACTTGACGCCGAGGTCGACTGGCCGCTGACAGAATCCGATGCCACTTGGTTCGACCGGTGCCTGACCAGCCCGACATATCCGCCGGCGCAGTAAACAATATCCTTCCTGAAGGACCGCACGGATGAGCATTGCAACCGCGTTCACGACCAGTGTCGGCCGCACAATCACAGGCGGGCTAGGCTTATGCGCTTTGGTTGTCGCCGGATTGCTTTCGATGTCGACAACCGCCTTGAGTGCCGGCTTCGACTGCAGGTTTGCCAAAAGCAAGGTCGAAAAGCTGATCTGCACCGATGCCGGCCTTTCCAGACTGGACGAGCAGATGAATGCGCTATTTGATAAGATCCGGAACGAAACGGCCGGGCGCGATGGGGAGACCGGAGAGATCATCGATCCGGTCGATAAGGAGCAAACTCTCTGGCGCAAGACGGTCCGCGACACGTGCACGGATATCGGCTGCCTGAGGAATGCCTACACAGCCCGTCTGTCTGATATGCGGAAGAACTGGGCTGAAGCGCTGGAGCCGTCCAACCAATGACCACTTTCCGACCCTGCACACGACGAGATTGCTGCCTTGCCCTGGCGCTCCTGTGGTCGGCGATGGTGGGCGCCTACGTCCTGCTGGCGGCACAATCAGCCCTTGCCAGCGGATCGTTGCCGCCGGAGCCGCTCGTGGCCGGCCCCTTCCCGGACTTTGCGGCATGTCTGAGCTATCTGACGGCAATGGACAAGGAGCAGGCGGCCCTTGCTATGCCGGAGCCCGTCGCAACGCAGGAGGGCGGCACACGTCAAACACTTGTCTCGACGAACGGTGTCTCGCGAGGACCGGGTGAACAGGCCCTTTATGAGGCGGAGGTCGACGATCAGAACCGGGCTGTGGACACACGAACACAGTCTGTTGTCACGAACATTTCCTGGGAGCGCTATTCCCTGAGCTGTGATGGCCCCACCTTTAGTGGAACAATGCAACGTGGCTACTACCTTCCGGCAATTGAGCCGGCCCCATAGAGGGCCAGCTCTCACGAATGAATTTCGCCTCCCTATCGCGGAATCCGCTTCTCCAGCTCGATGGCCCGCTCGGATGTCACTTGTATTAAACAATCGTCGGCAACGATCAAAGCGGCAGTGCCGCCGTCTTTGTCCACGGCACATTGCTCGTCGCGTTCGGCAATCCAGGCCCGTTGTTCGTCACGCAGATGCATGGCGCTGGACTGTTTCAGCTTTGTCCGCAAGGTGCGATAGGCTCGATTGAGGCGATTGTCTTGATATTCAAGTTCCGTGCCTGTGCAGTCGCGCATGGAAACGGTAATACCTTCGGATTTGTCCATGCAGGCCTTGTAGGAGGGGCGGCTCGTGTCGACCTGCTTCTGCGCCATGGTTGATTTTGACGTTTCGGCTATCTTCTGCTCGACCGCCAAAACAAGCGTCGGAACAAACAACATCAAAGCGGTTAGTGAGAGGCGGAAAATGGCACGATGGCGGACATTCATGCTGATATCCTTTTAACGAGATAGGCCGTTTGATGCGTTGGACTGGCTGCGATTTTATTACGGCGAAGGAGCGACGTTTCGTCCCAAGTCGAATGCTCGTCGCCCATACTCATGAAAAATGGCGAGCTCTCCTGTTTGCCCGCGGCTGAATACGGTGCTCGGGCCTTAACGCGTCTCATCGTGTAATCAATCTACCAAAGTTGCTATCTGCAAGACCGTCCGCGTTGTCGGATCGGAATAGCAAATAAATTTGTCATCCCGCGCATCAAATTCCCTTGCGCCACTACGGTACACGGGAGCTACCCGCCAGTCGTTAAGATGCGAAATTGAGAAATGTAGACGGATGTACACCAATGACGGACGCAGGAATATCGGTGCATCGAAGGCGCTCTGATAATTGCCGACGTAACCTCAGTAATCCTGCGGCGGTGGCTCTTGAGACAAGGCTCGGAGAGATGCGGCTGTAGTGATTAAACCATTGTTGGGCGTTGGATTCGCATGCTTGGACCAATAGAGAACGCGCACCTTCGGAAACCACGGCTCACAGCTTTCATACGTGTTAGCGGCTGCCTAATGCGCCCGATAGCAGCCATGCCGCCCGGATCGGTGGCTCGAGCAGCATTGGGGAATGCTGCGGCTAAGCAAGTTCCGGTTCTGCTCCGTGACGGCGACAAGGAGGTGGTCGCTGACAATGCCGATATGCATACCTACGGTTTCGATGGCACGGCCTACCGAAAGAACAAATCCCGATGCCGAAACCGGCCAAATCCGCCCTCATTCCGAAAGATCAGCAATGCGTTTTATTCCATGTGCCTTTGGCGCTTTGATGCTCCTGTCCACGCAGGTCTTCGCCGACGACAGTTCGGCGACATTGGGGACCGGCGGTCTCGTTCTTCAGAAAACAGATAAGATCGCGCTCATCTCCGAGGAACTCTATTTGTCCCCCACAGGCATTCGAATTTCCTATCGGTTCCACAATCTGACGAACGCAGACTACGCCACAACGATTGCCTTCCCGATGCCGGCATTTCCGGGCGGCGGCTCTAATTCCACGACCGTCGTTCCGGACCCGGCGAGCGACAATTTCATGAAATTCAAGACTGTCGTCGACGGGCAGCCCGTTCCTTCGCAGCTCGAACAGCGCGCCTTCCTCGTTGCGGATGGGCAACCGGACGAAGAAATTACGGATAAGCTGAAGGCACTGCACATATCCCTGGTGCCGACGGTGGAGGCAAGCGAGGCAGCGATCGGCCGCCTGACAAACGCTCAACGTAAGGAGCTGGTGGATGCCGGTTTCTTCGATACCGGCGAAGGCGACTACACCGGACAGCCAACCACTCTTTACCCGCTCTGGACGCTGCGTTCCAAATATTGGCGGCAGCAGACCTTTCCCAAGGGAAAAGACGTCATCGTGGAGCAAAGCTATGTCCCGATCCTCGGCAGCCAATCCACCCTGTCGCTGGGTTCCCCGGACATGGACAGCGATCAGCTCAAACACTACCGCGACACCTTCTGCACCGATGAGGCCTTTCTGAAGGCAGCCCGCTCGCTTTACAAAAAACTGGGCGACGCCAACCCGACGTTCCAGGCTTTCGAGCAATATCTGTCCTACGTCATCACATCCGGCGGCAATTGGGCGGGACCGATCGGCGAGTTCAAACTAATCGTCGACAAAGGCGATCCAAAGACCCTGGTGTCCTTTTGCGGCGACGGCGTGAAGAAGATTGGCCCGACCCAATTCGAAATGGATATCAAGAACTACACACCCAAGCGCGACATCGATGTGCTGCTTCTTAGAACCACGCCGGTTCAATAAGCCAGCCAGCAAACGCGGTGCCCGCCTGAGCTTTTCGTGACGTTTCCTATGGAAAACCGGAATTCGCGCAAAATGAAATTCGCTTTGAAGTTTGATTTTTCGAAGACTGCGATCTTCGCCCTCACCCTGGCTTCCGCCATTCCCTGTGCGGTTTGGCTACAGCCGGCATTTGCCCAGATATCGGCCCAAGGCGGTCAGCTCGATCAGGCCAGCTCTGGTTCGATCGAGGATGCTCTGAACATATGGGAGAAACGGCTCAGCCAGGAAGGCCTGATCCTGCTCGGCTACTATACCGGTTTTGCCGACGGCAACTTCGGACAAGCCAGCCGCAATGGCATCGCAAGCTATCAACGCGATCACAATCGCGCCGCCACCGGCATGCTGTCACCGCTGGATGCGTTGGAACTGTCCAAAGCAGCTCTTGATGTCCGCAAGCAGCTGCAGTGGCAAAGCCTCGATAATTCCAAAGCCGGTCTGACCATCTCCTATCCCGCCGGGCTGCTCACTGAACGGCAGGACAACAGTCTTGGCGGCGAGACGCTCGAAGCGAGAAACGGCTCGATTTCGTTGAAGACCGCGCGCTTCGGCAATAGCGGCATTACCCAGCTGGACAATCTGTTCCAGACCCTTTCCGCGGAGCAGGGCAGTACGATCACCTATCAGCTCAAGCGGCGAAACTGGTTCATCGTGTCAGGCAAATCGGGAGACCGGAACTTCTATTCCCGCTTCGAGCAGCGGAGCAATGAAATTCGCGGCTACGATTTGACCTGGAACGACGATAAGAATGACAAGCTGGTACAAAATATCTCCGTGCTCATCTCCAACGGCTTCTATCCCTTCGGCGATGATTCTGCCGACGGTGAACCCAGCTATCCGACGCTGGCAAAGCTCGCCGAGCTGGCCAGCGCAAACGACAATGATAGTAAACAGGCAAACCAGAACGCCCCTTCGGACAGCTCAAGCACACCTGAACAGCCGCAACAAGGACAGTCGCAGCAGGCCGACACGCCGACCAAGCGGTTGAGCGACGACAAGGATGGTGTGACGGAACAGAAGGACAATGCGTTGCCCCCGCCCTCCGACGGCAAGCTGATTACGACAGATGGCAAGGGTCTGCGTTTCGTCTATCACTATTTTCCGCCGCAGGATTCCAATTTCAACTACGCCTATCAATGGGCTGTCGATACGCACCTGTTTTCCAACATTCCCGAAATAGACGGCCTCGACGGGCTCTTCGTCACTCCGCGTCCCCTGCATTACGTGACGCGGCAATGCGGCACCATCAACGCCTTCTATAACAAGGAAAACGGCGCGGTATTTCTCTGCTACGAGATGATCGACAGCCTGCTGCAAATGGGCCAGGCTCTGTCAAAGGGAGCATCCGACCCCAAGGCACTGACGATCGAGTTCGTGCGCGACAATCTGCGTTTCATTCTGCTGCACGAGTCGGGCCATGCATTGATCGACTTGCTGGATCTTCCGGCCGTCGGACGCGAAGAAGATTCCGTCGATCAACTGGCAGCCGTCATGCTGCTTTCCCATGTCGACGACAGCGAGAGCAAGAACGACATAACTCGTGTCCTCCAGCTGGCGTCGATATGGTTCAAAGTCAACAGCCAATCGACGAACACTCAAGATGTGTCCGCCTTTGCCGATGAACATTCGCTTGATGCCCAGCGCTACTTCAACCTGCTATGTATGATCTATGGGCTTGATCCGAATAACAACGGCGCAATTGTCGACAATGGGATGCTACCCAAGGAGCGAGCGGCGCGCTGTCCCGATGAAGCCTCCAAGATCAATCGCTCCTGGGCACGATTGCTGCTGCCGCATTTCTCGCCAAGGTTTGCGCCGAAGTCGGACAACGACAACGCGGGTAATCAGCAGAATACCTCTTCCGCGCAGCCGCCGGCAACAGGTGGCAATCCTCTCGAATGGGACAGGAATTCCAACCCGTTCGGCAAATAGACGCGGTCACATGCCAATGTGGCATGATGCAAGTGCAAAAAAGCGCAACTTCGACCGTGATATATTGGCCAACAATTGTTCGGTTAGTTTCCGCTTATGCTCAAGGCAGAAGCAGGAATCTCGCCGTGATTAATTGGCCTTATGCCATTTAGACCGATCACACGCGATCTGATGGCCGTCGACCGTCGGCCTGTGGTCCCCGTGAGTGGTGAGGCTCAATTCCATATCGTCTTTTCGATAGTAGTAACTGCACGACGCCGAGTCGGTCTCGGAACAGTCGGTCGCCTCGACGATGCCGCTTTTGCGAATACTGTCGCCGACGAAATCCTGATAATTGGGCGGTGGGCTTCGAAACGGCTTCCACCCCTTGGCAATGATCTGCTTGCGCGCCTCACTGACCGGCTTGCCATCGACTTTCGGCACCACTTCTTTGCCGCCGCAGACGGATTGTTCGGCCGTTATCGGTGTGACCTCGACGGCGTGGTCGCCGACCAGCCGTACGTCGCCGAGAGGCATCTGGACAGGACTGCCATCAACAATGCGCAGCCCATCGTCGTCGGCGATAACTCTGCCGATTGATAGCTTGCTGCTCTTGGCGACGTAGATGATCATAACCAGTTGCGAGCCGTTGAAGAGCGCGATGTTGCCTTGATTAATCTCACAGGAACCGGCAGTTGAAGGCTCGAATTCTCCAGCAAAGCTCACCGCGTCATAGGGTCCGAGCTTTGCCTCCCCAGTTACGCCCCAACCAAGCCCATTGATAACTTGCCCACCTGCGGTCGTTGGAGGGAAGACCGCATTGCACTCGTCCTGAGACTGAGCAGACGGCGGTGCCTTCGAAAGTTGTGTCAAATGCCTGATTTCTATCCCTGGAACCTTGGAGCTACCCCTGGGATCGGCGCTCTGTTGCGCCATCAGCTGACCACCCGCAAGACTAGTGGAAATCAACACCGCACTGGTGGCCAAGAGGAAATGGCATTTAAATAGCATCGGCGGCTCAATTTTGAATCATGAAAGATACTTCAAGGTCTACTTCACGCAGCGCGTGGGCTTCAACACCCGGTAAGCTGATCTGCGTTCACTCGGCTCCATCTTAGGTGCACATGCGTCGTTAAGTGCGCATGCGTCGAAAACAACGCGCACTTAAGGAAGCTATCCGGCCTGCTCCGCCACTGCGAGGCCACCACTGATGCATCCGCACCGGCCGCAATTCAGGGCGGCTGCCATGGTCAAATAGCTTGGTATCCCAAATGGCAGGGTAACCGGTGACTGGTAAAGTGCCACCAAGCGGCACATCAAGCTGCTTAAGGCTCGCCTTTCGCTGCCTATTAATTCGATGTCTTAGCCGGACCAGCATTGTTGTTGACGGGAGTCCCATGCTGATCGAGAGGCTGCTGATTTCAGTGACCGGTGCCCCGTTATCTTTTAGGACGGAAGATGACCTTCACAGGCTCGTTTTGACCGGAAACGTATGTTTGCGGGCCATAGCTGGGATTAAATTTAGGATGCCATGCCCTGAGCTGTGTTTCCGAAACCCATTCGAGCTCGAGCTGATCTTCCGGCGAATTCACGCTGAACTGTTCGATCACATTTGCAGATGAATGACAGACACCGACCCTCCCGGCCTCCAGAACGGTGGCCTGGACCTCCTCGCCCCGCACAAGCGACCCGACCTGTGGGCATTTTCGTATCTCAACGTGATACCGTTTGCTCGGCGAATAGAGGTCGGTAACAACCTCGTTCGGCTGTGTCGCACAGGATGCTAAAAAGCCAAGAATTACAAGCGGAAGCAACGTCGCAAATTTCATCGGAGAGCCTAGAGGTCAATATGAAACACGAGGGAGAATGGTGATATGCGTGAGGTTGCTGGCAGCTCTCGGTGACCGATGCCGCCTTGAGGTTCGTCTCAGATCTGCAACTGGACGTCGACAGGTTTAATTCGCTTGCAGGTTCGGCGATCTTTTGCGGATAAAGTGAACGGCACTAATCATTCCAATCAAATTTCATGCTCTCGGCATTCTCAGAAGTTCGGCTCCATTTCAAATCGTGCTGATCGCCGATTGGACAAGAGTTCGCCGCGTGCACGATCGTCCACAACAGGTGCATCTGTGTTTGGATTTCAAGATTCGACTGGAGGAAAATCTCGGCAGACACTAACTACTCCCTGCTGTGCGATAAAGACTCCATCCCAACATGGAGTAAACATTCCTGTTTAGTAGCTGAGGGACCGATGCGAAGGTTTGCACTGTTGCTTGTCCTTCTTGGCGCCGTAAACCCCGCATATGCCAAGGACATATGCAAAACTGGACAAGAGGCGGCAGTCACCTTGCCTGCTTGCCTGGCCGTCGCCCAAGACGAGACCCAGACACTTGAGGACCGATCATTTGCCTACAGTAGCGCGGGCTATATTAAGATTGGGAGCCAGGACCTTAATCTCGCCGAAGATTACTTCAGTCGAGCGCTAACGCTCGATGCGAATTCTGACGTCGCTTATGCGGGGCGGAGCGTTGCGGAATTTGCGAAAGGCGCCTACGAGCAAGCCATTGCGGATGCCGAAAAAGCGGTGGAATTGAAGCCTGACGACCATCCTGACTCCTATCTCATCCTTGGAACTCTCGCCGACCGCAATGGCGACCACGAAGCCAGAATCGGCTATATGAATAAGGCCATCGCACTGGCGCCGGAATATGCGGAAGCCTATGCAGGACGCGGTAACGGTTATCTTGCACAGGACAAATACGATTTAGCTTTGGCCGACTTCAACAAGGCGGTTGCCCTCAAGCCCGAATTGTCAGGCCCGCTGCAGCAGAATTTCGAGCTTGTTTATATCGAACGAGGCGGCATGAGGGGAAAAGAGGGGAACTATGGTGCGGCGATCGACGATTATACGAAGGTTTTGCAGCTAAACCCTCTCAACACAAGGGCGCTCAACGATCGGGGCGATGCCTACAACATGAGTGGCGATTTCGACCGCGCCATTGCGGATTTCACCAAAGCCATCGAGAGCGACCCATCTTATCCCTACGCTTATATCAATCGTGGCCTTTCCTATTTTAAGACTGGCAACAACGACCAAGCTCTGCTCGACCTCAACAAGGGAATCGAATTGAACAATGAATCCAGTTCGGCTTACTTCGTGCGAGGTGAAGTTCACCGCAGCAAATCAGATTTTGGGGCAGCTTTGGCTGACTTTCAAAAAGCACTCGACCTAACGTCGAACGATGATCCGGCACGCTCCAACATCCTGCTGGCAATTGCCTCCGTAAAGCGTTAGAGGCCCTAGAAATGTCGAGTCTCACGACATTTTCACCCGTGTTTCCATTTGCCGGTAAAGCGACTGATCATCGTAGTCGCCTCAGCCCGCCGGATGCTCTTGCGCTCATTCCATGATCGACGCTGAACAGGGACTGACTGGTGTTGCTCTTGACGGGATCGAACCTCGAACCCGACTTTAAGAAAGTTCTTCATCTCAAATTTTTCGATAGCATACATCGGCTTGATCTCGATGGAGTGCCAGAGGCCGAGAACGGAATGTCAGCTTATGATAGCAAGCCATGGTGAATAGGACAGCCTCTCGACTAGCCGCCCAGCCTTATCGATGCGAACTTACTTCCGGCAGGTGTCGCCGAATTCACTCCTCTCGTGATGGCGATCATCCATTCCTCCCCCAACTATGGTTTCCTTGAATAGAGCGAGCTCACGCTCCCGGCTTAACAGCCACTATGCACTTTAGAGATCTTACGGGCCCGCAACGCCTGTGGGAGCAGAATTCACATTTGCAATTCTCGCTGCCAACTGAACATAGAAAGTATAATTCCATGATGATATTGTCATCATGGGAGAACATTGGGAGGATTAACGTGGACAATTTCTTTATCACAAGAAATTTCGATTGGGGTTTACGGAGATCATCTCATGCCGATCGAGCGCTTAATCTCATAACAAGGCGCTTCGGCGTCGAATCGCGAACCGCTTCTTTTGTCGATGCGATCTTATACCGGATAACAGGCATGAAATTTTCTGCTGTGCATTCAGGTGTTTCCACCAATGTCGAGCAGAGAATGAACATGTTCCATCTGGTCTCCCAGACAATCGCCTATGACGTGGAGGGAGACCTGGTGGAGGTTGGCTGCAATCAGGGCCAGTCCTCCGTGCTGATCGCAAAGGTGATCAGCGATTTCGGATCTTCAAAGCAGCTTCACGTTTTCGATAGTTTCGAAGGCCTTCCACCGGCGAGCGATGTGGATGGTGCTTCCTACAGGGAGGGCGATCTCGCAACCTCGGAAGAGGTTCTGGTTCACAATTTCAAGTTGCATGGATTACGCCTCCCGATAATTCACAAAGGCTGGTTCAAGGATACGTTGGCCGACGGGCTACCGAAAAAGATAAGCTTCGCCTATCTGGATGGAGATCTCTACGACTCGATCATGATCAGCCTGGAAAATGTTTATCCGCGGCTTTCCAAAGGCGGGATTTGTCTTGTCGATGACTATTGCGACACCGAGATCAATCCGGACGGATGGAACTATCTTCCCGGCGTAAAAAAGGCCTGTGACGATTTCCTGTGCGACAAGCCCGAACAGATGTCCTATATCTATTCAGGGGCATTCACGCACGCCTTTTTCCGCAAGCATTGAATTACGATTGTTCCATCTGTTCCGTGCGGAGGCATCCGCCCATATCCGACATATTTCTGACGGTTTGATCCTCGCCCTGCTCCGGCAATGGCGAGGATCGGAAGATCTGGCACTTTCCGATCGCACTACCTCGCGAAGCGTTCCGGCCGGAAGGAAGCCAGAAGCGGATGCCGTTTACCGGTGGCGATCTCGTCGGCAAGCAACTCGCCCGCGATTAAGCCGAGAGTGGCACCGCTATGGCTGAAGGCGACGAAGTACCCCGGGATCGCCTGCAATTCGCCGAATACCGGCTCGCCATCGCCCGGAATAGGTTTGGGGCCGACGCCGTAGTCGCCGATTTCGAGCTTCGGATTCCCTTCCAGCACCTTGGAGGCTTCAAGCAGCAAGCCTTCGAGCGTTGAGGGCTTGATTTCGTAGCTACCGTCGACATTTTTGATCACCTCTTCCTCCGACCAGACCGAATCCAGCGCAAAGGCGCCGTCGGCTGCCTGCCAATGTGCGGAGCCGGAACGATCGGTCTTGTGACTGCGGCAATCGAGGAGGGCCTCGTCACGCCACGCGTTCCCGGCAAGCTCTCCATCGAAACGCCCGCCGGCCGAGTGGACGTAACCTATGAGAAGCCCGGCGAATTCGTCGATGCCGTCCGCATGTTCAATGTCGCAAGCTACCTGCACGCGGCAGACATCGAAGTCGATGTGCCGGGGCTCGGCGCCCTGACGATCGACGTCGCCTATGGCGGCAACTATTATGCCGTCGTCGAACCGCAGAGGAACTGGCCTGGATTGGACGGCATGTCGGGTGATGACATCGTCGACATCAGCAGGAAGTTGCGCGATGCCCTCGAGCCGATCTGCCATCCGGTTCATCCCGAGGATGAAAGGATAAGAGGCGTCCACCATGCCCTATGGTGCGACGCGCCGACGAGCGACAAAGCCGATGGGCGCGGTGCGGTGTTCTATGGCGACAAGGCTATAGATCGCTCCCCTGGCGGTACCGGTACATCCGCACGCCTCGCTCAACTGCATGGCAAAGGCCGGCTGAAGGTCGGCGACACCTTTCGGCAGGAGAGCCTGATCGGCACGATATTCGAAGGGCGTATCGAGTCAGAGGTCAAGATCGGAGATTTCGGGGGCATCAGGCCCAGCGTCGAAGGCTGGGCGCAGATTATAGGTCACAATACGATCTTCGTCGACGATCGTGATCCCTTGGCCTATGGTTTCCAGATTAAATAAAGAGGTCGATCCGGCGAGGCATTGCATGAAATCCGTTAAACAGGAGACTAAGCACGATCCCTTGAAGGTCGGCTTCATCCTCGCACGATCATTTACGCTTTCCGCTTTCGCTCTGTTCGTCGATACATTGAGATTGGCAAGCGATGAAGCCGACAAATCGGGCAGAGTGCTCGCCGACTGGCAGGTATTGGGGAGCACCCGGCATCTCATTACGTCGAGCTGCGGTGTTCAAGTGGCACCGACATCGGACTTTATCGACCCGAAGGAGTTCCACTACATCGTCGTGGTCGGCGGACTTCTGAACGCCGACATCACCATCGACCATCAGACTTCCGATTATCTGAAGAAGGCTGCAGCTGAGAAAATCCCGCTGATTGGGGTTTGCACCGGCACGTTCATTCTAGCGCGCCTCGGCTTGATGAAAACACACCAGACCTGCGTCAGCTGGCTGCATTATCAGGCCTACCGGGAGCAATTCCCCGAAAACCCCGTTCGCTCCGATCGCCTGTTCAATCTCGACCGGAGCCGCGGATCATGTGCTGGCGGAAGTAGCGCTGCCGATATGGCTGCCTTTCTCGTCAGACGGCACATCAGCCGGGATGCCGAACGAAACGCGCTTGAAGTGCTGCAGATCGAGCGCGCCCGATCCGGGCTGGATATTCAGCCGCGCAAGCCGCTGGCGATCGAATGCCAGGACCCACGCCTCAAGGCCGTGTTGATTACCATGGAGAGCCATATCGAGGATGTGGTGCCGACCGAAGATCTTGCCGCATCGGTCGGGCTGTCCCGGCGGCAGCTCGAACGTCTGTTCACCGAGGAAATGAAAACATCTCCTGGAGCGATTTACACGCGCATCCGCATGGAACGTGCAAGGCAACTGGTTCTCCAGACGAAGGCATCACTCATCGACATCGCTCTCGAGATCGGGTTTGACAGCGCTTCTCATTTTGCCAGGCTGTTTCGCAGGCAATTTGGGCAATCACCGACGGAGTTGCGCCGTTCACGTATCGCAAACGCAATGCCCGTGATTGTGGACGATTGTTCGGATGAAACTCAGCGAAGGTGATTCCGATAACAGGGTAACCCGCCGATAAGTAGCGGTGGTGTCGGCGACCGCAAGCGATATCCACCATCCGATTGGACCAGCGGTGAACTGGTGCCTTAGTCAAATGACGCGTGAACTCTTAGTGGGTCTGTCACCGAAATCGGCATTCACCTCGCCTCTCTTGCCGCCTTAGCGATCAAATCCGCGACAAAATAAGGATGGGAGATCATAGACATGTGGCTCGACTTGATAGTCGCAGTCTTGGCACCGATGTGTTTAGCAATCCATTCCTGCACAGGGGTCGGTAGAGCATTGTCTCCCTGCGTCACCAGATACCAGGTGGGCTTGTCTCGCCACGCGGCGTGGGTGATGCTTTCGCCGAATGCTTTTGCCGCCATCGGCTGTTGGGTCGCAGCAAGGACCGCAGCGCGTTTGCTGGAAACATCCCCTGCCATGACGTGAGCAAATACGGTTGGATCATCGAGCCAAATGAGACCATTCGCGTCCGGCAGGAGACCTTCCATGGGCGCATTGCGCTTCTTCAGTAATTCCGCGACGGATTCATTGCTATCCGGAGCGAGAGCCGAGAGATAAACGATACCCTTCACATTGGCAGCGTTCCCGGCTTCGGTCACAACCGCGCCTGCCCAAGAATGCCCCACCAGCAGAACATCGCCTTTCTGCCTTGCGAGAACCCGGCGCGTTGCCTCTACGTCGTTTGCCAGCGACGTCAAGGGATTCTGAACGGCCGTAACGTGATAACCTCGAGCCTGCAGCAGTCGGATGACATCGGACCAGATCCCCCCATCGGCGAAGGCTCCATGCACGAGGACAATGCTATTCACTCCCGGCGCCCTGTCAGCCGCCCATGCCGAAGCAGCAAGCAGCGTCGTGGTCGCGGTGAACGACAACGCCAAAAGCCGCGCGAGAACTGCAATTCGTCGCGATGGGAAGAAATTGAACATAGATAATACTCCGTAGCGATATCAATATTGAGGAGGCGTGCGCCTTCAAAGACGGAGCTAGGCCGCCTTCGTTTTCACGTGCCGGCCAGCGTCATTGGCGCCGAGTCACGACCTCACGCGGCTTGCAATGATGCCAATTCCAGGTGAGAGAACGTGCCGAAACCCTACCCTGTTTTCTGATGACCTTCTGGCGTGCTTGGACCATAATCAAAGCGGTTACTTTCATCTCCTGAATGAAGGCTCTATGTCCGTCTTGCCGCACGAATATTGTATTTCGATTGTTTTGTCCACATATGTACAAAACTAAAAAGTGAGCTCGAAAATTGGCACGACCAAGTAAGTTTGACCGCAATGAAGCGTTGGATATCGCCACGGAAATCATCCGACGAGGTGGCTACGAGCAAGCGTCCGTGAAGTCTCTGTCCGAGCGACTCGGCATTCCGCGATCAAGTTTCTACAACGCCTTCGGTTCGCGCGATGAGCTGTTTGCCGAAATCATCTCCCGATATGCAGCCACTGCGCCGGATGCACCACTATATCAGGAGGTGGAAGGACCTATCCTACCTCTTCTTCATGGTGTCCTGCGAAACATTTGCCGTATTCGTGCTGCTGATCCGGAGGGAAAAGGCTGCATCATCGTGAATTCGATTGCTGAACTCTGCCCATCAGAGGAGGGACCGGCGCCAATGCTGACCAGCTTGGCTACGAATTCAACGAAGCGGATAGCAGAGCTATTGGCAATAGCGCGGGAACAAGGCGAAATTGACAGCCGTGCAGATGTTCAAGCGCTGGCGCTTGCTCTGCAAAATCTAATGGTTGGGCTCAATGTCCTCTCTAAAGTCGTGCGGGACGAAAGCGACCTGTGGCTGCTGACGGAGACCACATTGCGGGGTTTAGGCCTGATTAGGACGTGAACCGTCTCGCAAATAGCTCCACACAGTCGGCGGTTGGTGAAAATCGCCGGAAGAGCTATGCCTGAGAGCCACCGAATATAGCATCAATCCCCTTGCCAATTTTGTTCATGATTGAGATGGACCGTCAGCATGTCCACGAAGGCGGTCACCTTCGGTGGGCGAAACCGAGCGGCTGGATAAACCGTGTGAATGCCGCCCGATGGCAAAGACCAATCGGGCAAGATTTGGACGAGAGCACCATCTTGCAGTGAGGCAGCCACCAGGAAGTCAGGCAGTACCGAAAGTCCACCTCCGGCTGCGGTCGCCGCAAGCACGGCGGGTGTTGCATTAATGGTCATTGATGGTCGCATACGGACGGTGCGGCGATCGAAGCCGGCTCGCGAGAAATGCCAGACCAACGGCTCGCGCAGGGCGCCGTTGGCGATAAACGACTGCTGGGCAAGATCCTCGGGGACATCGACCGAGAGCGTGCGAGCGAAGTTCGGCGAAGCAACGAGAAATTGTCGAAATGTGCCGATACAGCGCGCCTGCTGACTGGAATCCTCGAGCCAGCCGACCCGGATAGAAAGGTCCATCTGGTGGGTGATTAGGTCGATCCTGGCGTCCGACAAAACGAGGTCGATTGCGCATCCTGGATAGGTCCGGCAGAACTTCGCCACCAGCGGCGCAATGGTCGATGTGCCGAAGTCGTTCGGCGCGGCGATCCGCAGTTTCCCCAGAGGGCTTGCCGTGACCTCCGCGACTTCGCCGAAAGCATCCTCGGCTTCGCTCAAGATCAAGACGGCCCGCGCGTGCAGCAACCGCCCCGCTTCGGTCGGCTCAACTCGTCTGGTCGTCCGGAGAAGCAGACTGGTCCGCAAGTCTGCCTCCAGCCGAGCCACCTGTTGGCTGACAACGGTCTTGGTGATGCCCAGCCGCTCGGCGGCACGCGTGAAGGAGCCCGCGTCGACCACGGCGGCAAAATAGGCAAGTCGATTGAGATTGATCGTTCCCATGCTGCGGGCCGCTATTGTTAGCCTTTGGTGCACAGCCTGTATAATTAGTCGCTATATTCAACGCAATCCCGATCGCGTATCTCTGTTGCCAGCCACCCACGGGAAAATGGATATGCAGATCACCTACCTGTACGACCCCCTCTGCGGCTGGTGCTACGGTGCCGGCCCGACGCTTGAGAAGCTGTCGCAACTCGACGGCGTAACGCTTACACTGGCACCGACCGGGCTGTTCGCCGACGAGAGCTCGCGTCCGATGGACAAGCACTTTGCCGCCTATGCGTGGCAGAACGACCAGCGGATCGCCCAGTTGACCGGCCAACCTTTTTCAGACGCTTATCGCGAGCATGTGCTCGGCGCTGTTGGAAGTCTGTTCGACTCCGCGCCGGCCACACTCGGTCTAATTGCCGTTGGCATTACCGAGCCGGCGCGCGAGTTCGAAGCGCTGAAGGCCCTACAGCGCGTCCGCTATCAAGACGGCCGCAACAACGCCGACCTCAACGTCGTCGCTGAAACCTTAGCCGCGGCTGGCTTTATCGAGGCAGCCGAGCGGATTAAAGCTCCGGACGAAGCACTTCTTGCTTCCTACCGGAGCCGGATTTCGGCGGCGCACGCCGAAATGGCACGCTTCGGCGCCGACGGCGTCCCCGCCTTGATCGTCGACGGTGATGCGGGTCCGCGCCTGCTGCGCGCCAATGCGGTATTCGGTGCTTTCGACCTGCTGGCTGCGCAGTTGCGCGCTGCCTGACACGCGCAACTGCGGCTCGGCCTTTATCAGCCCAACAGAGTGACACTCGCTTCGCCACAGAGGAGATCGAAATGACCACGAAGACCTCATCCAAACTGAGCTGGAAGCATTTCCCCGCAGGCCAGGCAGGTTTCTTCCGTGCCCCCGTGCTGATCACCGGCCCGACCGAAGCGCTGCTGATCGACGGCGGCTTCACCTATTCGGATGGCCGCGCGCTAGCCGACGCGATCAAAGCGACAGGCAAGACGCTGACCACGATCTATGTGAGCCAATCCGACCCGGACTACTATTTCAGCCTCAAGCCGGTCCACGAAGCCTTCCCAAACGCCAAGGTGATCGCCGCCTCCGACACGATTGCCGCTATCAACGGCAACGTTGAGAAAAAGCTCGCCGTCTGGGGGCCGCAGTTGAAGGAGAACGGCCCGCAGACGCTGGCTGACGTCGTGTTGCCCGAGGCCTTCGACGGCCCGGCGTTAACAGTCGACGGAGAGACAGTTGAGATCATCACCGCCGAAGGGCTGGCCAACCGGCGCTATCTGCACGTTGCCGCGCTCGACGCTGTGTTTGGCGGCGTGCTGATCTTTTCTGGCGTTCATGTGTGGACGGCCGACACGCAGACGAAGGAAGCTTTTGCCGCCTGGCTCGCCAACCTCGACAGGATCGCCGCGCTGAAGCCGTCGGTCGTCGTGCCCGGCCATCTCGATCCGCAGGCGGCGACCGACCTCTCCGCCGTCGCTTACACCCGGGCTTATCTCCTCGCCTTCGAAGAGGAACTGGCCAAAGCCGCCGATGCCAACGCGCTGAAGGCCGCGATGGAAGCACGTTTCCCCGGACTAGGCATGGGGGTTGCACTCGATATCGGCTCAAAAGTGGCCAAAGGCGAGATGAAGTGGGGCTGACATGGCCCGCACTCTCGACCTGATCCGCGCTATTGATGAAGGCTTCGCGAGCAGAACGGTCCAATCCCGTGGCAGCCCTCCGGACGTGGAGTATATCGAGCCCGAAGGTTTGGCATATGCAGGAACTTATGCTGGAGTCCATGCGCTTATGGCGACAGTGTCGCTATCTTCGGCGTCTAATCCGGAACCTGCAGGCCGAAGCAGAAGGTAGAGTTCAAGCGCGTAATCGCCGAGGGCGCACTTGTCATGATCGAGGTCGTGCAGCCGAAGACCGAGGCTACGCCGGAGACCGCCATCGTCGACATGTTCCGCGTCGAGAACGGCAAGATTACCGAACACTGGGACGTTATCCAGGCGGTTCCGGACAATGCGGTCAACAAGCGTTCGATGTACTAAAGCGATTGCGCTATCGGCCGGTCGACAATGCCCGATGGTAGTGCGTTAAAATTTCAACGACCATCGCTTCGTCGGGGATGATGATAAGACGACAATAGCGATGTCAGGCGACGACCGGACTGACAACCCGCCGCGCCAAACCTGGAGTAGGTACTGCCTTGACCCAAATTGGGAGATCGAAATGCCCTTCCTTTTATCGCGCCGCGCCGTATTCGGCGCCGGCATGGCTTCGGTGCTCGCCTTGACGCTTCGCCCTACCACCTCGATGGCCGCCATCGGCCAGCCCGTGGTCACGCTGCGCTCCGGTCGCATACGCGGAACGAGTATGGACGGCGTATCATCGTTCAAGCGAATTCCGTATGCCGCCAATCCGTTCCTGGCGGCGACCCGCTTTCAAGCACCGAGGCCGGTCGTGCCCTGGGATGGCATCCACGATGCTTCCGCCTTTGGCCCGCCGCCGCCGCAGCCGAGCCGCGATCCGAAGCCCGTGCTGTTTGGCGGCCCGGACGACCTGACGCTGAACATATGGACGCCGGACCCGAATGCCAAGGAGTTGCCGGTCATGGTGTGGATACCCGGCGGCGCCTTCGTCCGCGCCGATGCTGGCGAACCTGTCTATGACGGCACGCGCTTTGCGAAAGATGGGATTGTCGTTGTAACGGTCAATTATCGTGTGGGCGTCGACGGCTTCATGGCGATAGAGGGCGCGCCGGCAAACCGAGGTCTTCTCGACCAGATAGCGGCACTAAACTGGGTGCAAGACAACATTGCGGCCTTTGGCGGCGATGCGGCCAACGTCACTTTGTTCGGCCAGTCGGCTGGCGCGGAAAGTGTTGCCATCCTTCTTGCCTCACCGAAGACCAAGGGACTTTTCAGCCGCGCTATTCTGCAGAGCCCGCCCATGCAGTCGATGACCGGCGACGATGCCGCGCGATTGGCTGAGGTCTTCGCCAAAGGGCTCGGCGTCGCACCCACGGTCGCCGGGCTCGCCGGAGTGCCATTTGACACACTGATCGCGGCTGGCCCCGGCCTGGAGGAGGAACTCAAGGACCGCGCCAAATGGGGTAGGTTGTCGCTCGGTGGCACTGCCTTTCTGCCCGTGATCGACGGAGACGTACTCAGCGCCTCGCCGATCGACATGCTGGCGCTTGGGCCGAAGCCGGATTGCCCTGTCATCGTCGGCAGCACCGACGAGGAAGCTCGCATTTACATGGTCCCTGGCGGCGCCCTCGACCATATCACCCAAGAGGTGGTCGATCAGTTCGTGGCAGATCTGAATCTTCCTACCAATTCGATCGACGTCTATCGAGCTGCCTCATCAAATCCCAGTCCGGGCGAAGTTTATACAGCCCTCCAATCTGACTATACCTTCCGGATGGCTGCACTTCGAATTGCCGAGCTGAGGAGTGGTAACCGAAAGACTTGGCACTATAATTTCTCTTGGAAGTCGCCTGGATTTGGTGGTCGTCTGGGTGCTGCGCATTTTGTCGATGTGCCATTCAGCTTCAACGCTCTCACCTCAGGTCAAGCCAAGACATTCATCGGTGATGCGCCACCCTTGTCTCTGGCTGAAGCGATGCATAGTGCATGGGTTTCTTTCGCCAAGACGGGTGATCCCGGCTGGCCGGTATACGACCTTACGACCAGGGAGACGAGGCGCTTTGACGCGACATCTTCTTTGGTTGCCGATCCGGAGAAGGCGACACGCACCCTATGGAAGGATGTTGTACTCTGACGTCAAGCTGTCGATCGGCCCGGAAGCAACGCTTCGTCAAGAGGCAACCCTATCAAGGCGATCTAAGTAAACGTCCCCCGGGCTGATCGTCCGTCGGACGGCGTTGGTACCTTCGCATCCATTGTCCGCTGGAACACCGAGCGAAAGCTTGCCGCATGGCTGGAGGCTGCCAGGGACAACCAGATCATTCGGCGGGAGCGTTGAAAAGGACCTCGACGTGCCAGAACCGGATATTATGGTTTCAGTCCATCAACCGAGGTCTGGAGCTCCAGGTTATCATCGCGCAAGGCTCCTTCGCCCTCTTGCCGGATACTTCGTAGGACTTCCAATGCTGCATCCCGCAGCTCGGGCGCGAAAAGGCGAAGAAATCGCGCCTCGTGCGCGTCGATGATGGCATGTACCGTCTCCACCCTCTCCATACCGGTCCTCGTGAGGCGAAGAGCCTGCGATCGACCACCTAGCGGAACCCGGTCGACAAGCCCGGCTTTGGTCAGCCCGAACATCAAGGGAACCATGTTGGCGCGCTGAATGCCGAGGCTACGTCCAAGATCGCTCTGGGTGCAGCCGGGATTGGCATCGATCAGCGTCAGAATGGAAGCTTCTACCGGCCTGAGTTCGATTGCCTGAAGCCTTGAGCCCAGGTCGGCCATCATCACATTGGACGCCCTCCTCAGCTGATAGCCAAGCAAGGTCTCTAACGGGTCGCTCAACTTCGATGTACGGGCGTCGATATCCATAATCCGGCTATAATGCTATTGCGCATAACAATCAAATGATGCTATGAGACATAACATTACCGACGAGGAGGTCACATGCCGGTATTAGAGGAACTTCTTTTAGATATCTGCAGATACGCCGCGATCCGTCGATCAACGATCGCAACAGCTTTCTGCACATTCGCACCAGCCGGCGCAAAGCGCCTCATCTTGGATTTCACTGCGGCTCGCCAGGCTCTGGTGAGGCTTTACCCAATTCAACGCAGGTCACGACTTTGCGGCCGGTTCCCTTTTTGAGGTGCAGGCCCAAACGGCAAGAAGGACAACATCATGACAACAGAACATCCCGAAAAAGATACCGTCGCCTTTGTCGTTGAAGCCGGCATCGCCTGGGTCAGCTTCAACCGCCCGGAGAAACGCAATGCCATGAGCCCCACGCTCAATCGACGCATGATGGAGGTTCTGGACGAACTCGAGTTTCGGGCCGATGTCGGTGTGCTGGTTCTGTCCGGTGAGGGTACGGCCTGGTCAGCAGGTATGGATCTCAAGGAGTATTTCCGCGAGACCGAGGCTCACGGTCTACAGGGTACGCGAAAGGCACAGCGTGAGAGCTATGGCTGGTGGCGCCGGTTGCGCTGGTATCAAAAACCGACCATCGCCATGGTGAACGGCTGGTGCTTCGGCGGGGGTTATGGACCTCTTTTCGCCTGCGACCTCGCCTTTGCCGCCGATGAAGCCAAATTCGGACTGAGCGAAATCAACTGGGGCATCCTGCCCGGCGGTGGCGCCGCCAAGGTGGCGACCGAACTCACATCCTTCCGCAACGCCATGTACCACGCGCTGACCGGCGAGAACATCGGCGGCAAGAAGGCGGCCGAATGGGGCTTCGTCAACGAGTCCCTGCCGCTTGCGCAGTTGAAGGCGCGCGTGACCGATGTCGCCAATATCCTGCTGCAGAAGAACCCCGTCGCGCTCAAAGCCACCAAGGATGCCATTCGCCGCGTGCGGGAGATGACCTACGACAATGCGGAGGACTACCTCGTCCGCGCCCAGGAAGCGGCCAACAGTTATGATAACGAGGGACGCAAGGAAGGTATCAAGCAGTTCATCGACGACAAGACCTATAAACCCGGGCTGGGTGCCTATGACAAATCCAAGCACCAGGCCTGAGGAGCGCCCCACCATGACGGTCGAGACCACCAGTGCACCCCCATCGGCTCTTCCCAGCGGTTCGATGGAACGGCTGCTGCGTCCGAGATCGGTGGCGATCGTCGGCGCCTCCGACAAGCCCGGCGCGCTTGGCGCTTCGGTATTGTCCAATCTCGACCGCAGCGGCTATGCCGGTGCCATTCATCTGATCAACCCCAAACGAACCGAGATCGGCGACCGGCCCTGCCTCGCCTCGATAGATGACTTGCCGGACGGGGTGGATGCGGCCGTTCTTGCCGTGCCGCGGGCTGCCGTGCTTCCCTCAATCGAGGCGCTTGCCCGCCGACGTGTCGGTGCGGCGGTGATCTTTTCGGCGGGCTTTGCCGAGGGCGGTGAGGAAGGATTGGCCGATCAACGTGAGATCACCCGCATAGCGACCGAAGTGGGAATGGTGATCGAGGGGCCGAACTGCCTCGGCATGGTCAACCATGTTGATCGCATCCCCCTCACCTTCATCGAAACCGCGTCAGAGGCACTAGGCGCCCGGGCGGGCATTGCTATCGTGTCGCAGAGTGGTGCCATGGCTGCCGTCCTCGGCGTCACCTTCGCCAGCCGCGATCTCGGCCTCTCCTATTCCATTTCGACCGGCAACGAAGCCGCAAGTGGCGTCGAAGACTATGTGGAGTTTCTGGTGGAGGATACCTCCACGAGGGTCATCGCGATGATCGTCGAGCAGTTTCGCAAGCCCGCCCGTTTCCTTGCCGCGGCGCACAAAGTACATGCGAAGGGAAAGCGTATCGTCCTTCTTCATCCCGGACGGAGCAGTGCGGCGCGTGAATCCGCCGCAACCCACACCGGCGCCATGGCCGGTGACTATCAGGTCATGCGCACCAAAGTCGCAAGTGCCGGCGTTATTCTGGTCGAGACGCTTGAGGAACTTGGTGACGTCGCCGAGATCGCTCTGCGATGCCCGGTACTCCGGGCCGGAGGCCCGGCAGTGCTTGGCGAATCCGGCGCGTTCAAGGCGCTGACGCTCGATCTGTGTGAGGAGCTTGGGCTGGATCTTCTTCCCATTAACGATCAGACCGCGCCAGCGCTGCGCACCGTCCTGCCGCCCTTCGTCGCCGTAAGCAATCCGCTGGATCTAACCGCACAGGGCCTCGTGGAGCCGGACCTTTACCACCGAACGCTCACCGCCCTCTTCGACGATACCCGTTTCGCCAGCATTGTCGCCTGCATTATCCAGACCGACCCTGTCACCTCGGCCATCAAGCTGCCGCCGATCCTGAAAGCAGTGCAAGAGCACAAGCCGGCGAAACCGCTGATCTTTGCCGGACTCGACGAGGGTGCCCCTATCCCGGCCGATTATATCGCGCAGTTGCGCGCGCTCGGCATCGTGTATTTCCCGTCGACCGAACGGGCCTTCCGGGCGCTGAAACGCATAGACGCATTCGCGGCTCGCGACATTGCCACCCGCACGGCAGCTCCGGTCGCGATTACCGGCCTCCCCTCGCAGGGAGGTCTCATTCCCGAATATCGAGCCAAGCAAATCCTGGCGCCACTCGGAATTCCCTTTCCTGAAGGCCGCCTGGTGACAACCCTTGAGCAAGCTCTCGCGGCAGCTGACGCGATCGGGTATCCGGTGGTGCTGAAGGCGCAATCCCCCGATCTCAGCCACAAGAGCGATGCGGGTGGCGTCGTTATCGGATTGGCGGACGCAACCAGCCTCAAGGAGGGCTGGGCCAAGCTGCATGCCGATGTCGCGCGCCATCGCCCGGGTCTCACTCTGGACGGCGTGCTAATCGAAGCCATGGGCAAACGCGGCATCGAGCTGATCATCGGCGCCCGCAACGATCCGGATTGGGGACCTGTGATCCTCGCGGGCTTCGGCGGCATTACGGCGGAGATTCTCGGGGACGTCCGCATTCTGACACCCGATCTGCCTTATGACGCTATCGTTCGCGAGCTACATCGGCTGAAGAATGCGCCGTTGCTGCGCGGATTTCGTGGCTCGCCGCCGCTCGACGTGAATGCCGCCGCCCGCATCATCGCCACACTCAGCCAGCTGTTGCTGGCCGAACCGACGATCCGGGAAATAGACCTCAATCCGGTCGTGATCTATCCCGACGGCGAAGGTGTTGCGGCGCTGGATGCCTTGATGCTGACGGCATCCAGGCCCACCCACGCCTGAGCTGCAGGGCCTGCCTGTCCGAAATCTGATCACGGCCAGTCCGAATAGCCCGACGAGAGCATGTCGCTGCGCGCGATTTCCGCCTTCCTGGCAAAATCGCGGTAGCTTGCGGGTGAAAATCCGGTCTTTCTCTTGAAGAAATGACTGAAATAGGTGGGATCCCGAAATCCAAGACTGTCCGAAATCTCCTGGACGGTTCTGGCTGAGCGTTCCAGCCTCAGCTTCGCCTCCTGGACGACGCGTTCATGCAGGAGCTGTACGGGAGAGCGCGAGAGCGCATTGCTGCATATGGAATGCAAGCGATCGGTGGTGACGCCGAGCTCCCGCGCATAATCGCTGATCGGCCGGTGCTGCCGGAACCAGATCTCCACCAATTGCCGGTACCGCTGCAGGATCGAGGCGCCGCCTCCACGGCCGCGCTGCTCGGCCGCCTCACTGCCGCCGGTGCGCCACACCGTCATGAGGATCAGCCGCAAATAGGCGGAGATGACCATCCAAGAGGCGCGAGAGGGATCGCCGAGCTCCCGCACGAAGCCCGCCACTAGCGGCTGCGTCTCTTCGACGGCATGCGGCTTCGGTTCGTCCGTCAGCCAGGGCCGCTCGCTGAAAGTCCGCAGCGCATAGGATTCCGCCTGGTCGCCGATCGCGTCCACCATGATCTGTGGCGACGCGCCGATCAGGAAGCCTGCGGCGCCCGCAGCCATTTGGAGCTCGCACCGTGCCTGCGGTGGCAGATAAGCGAGCGCCGGTCCTTGTAGCGATCGTTGCTCCTCCGGCTCGAACAACAAGACAGCCCTTCCAGACTGCAGCAGAAACAGATGGTGAAAATCGGCATAGATGCCTTTTTGGAAACGAATCGTCCGGTGCGACAGCGATGGCTCTCGCCACTCGCCGTGTGCATGGTGATGGATACCACCATCGGAAACCATGAAGCTCTCCTCCTGCCGGCATCGCGATATTGTCGCCGGGAATGCCAAATAATTACAACATTAACCCAGAAAAACACATTCCTTCCCAATTGCAATGGCGTAATCTCATCTCATGAGCCTCTGGGAGGAGGACTCCACACAACAGATCCCGATTGCGAGGCCCTATCCTGGCCGCGCGTGTCTGTGCGCGCCTTCTCCCGTTGATGTGCTTGAAGGAAGACCGGCGAAGGATTGGACGATCGCGATGTTTATGGCAAAGCTTCTGATCAATGACGAGACGGTCGATGCGTCAGATGCATCCACTTTCGAATGCCTTGATCCGGCGACCGGAGATGTCGCGACCATCGCGCCGGCGGCTTCGGTATCGGACGCAGCGCGGGCGGCCAATGCCGCGGCTGCTGCCTTTCCCGCATGGTCGGAACTGAGACCGGGTGAACGCCGCGTCATGCTCAATCGGGCAGCAGACGTTCTACTTGCGCGATCGGCGGATTTCGTAGCGGCGATGATTGCAGAGACCGGGGCAACCGCCCTCTGGGCCAGGATCAATTGCGATCTTGCCGTCGACATATTGCGCGAGGCGGCCTCGATGACCACGCAGATCGCAGGTGAGATCATCCCCTCTGGCATTCCCGGCAACGTCTCCATGGCGATGCGCCAGCCCGCCGGCGTCTGCGTCGGCATCGCACCCTGGAACGCGCCGATCATCCTTGGCGTGCGGGCGATCGCCATGCCGCTTGCCTGCGGCAACACGGTCGTGCTCAAGGCTTCCGAACTCTGCCCGAAGACCCATTGCCTGATCGGGGAGGTCATGCGCGAGGCGGGCTTTCCGCCGGGTGTGATCAATGTCGTCACCAATGCTCCCAAGGATGCCGCCACCGTCGTCGAGGCCCTGATCGCCCATCCAGCGGTGCGGCGGATCAACTTCACCGGCTCGACGCGCGTCGGGCGGATCATTGCCGAGACATCGGCGAGATATCTGAAGCGCTGCCTGCTCGAGCTCGGCGGCAAGGCGCCCTTCATCGTGCTCGCCGATGCCGATATCGACGAGGCGGTCCGCGCCGCCGCCTTCGGCGCCTTCATGAACCAGGGCCAGATCTGCATGTCGACGGAACGCATTATCCTGCTTGAGGAGATCGCTGACGAATTCGTCGAGAAATTCAAGGCGAAGGCCGCAACGCTCGTGGCCGGAGATCCAAGTCAAGGAAATACGCCGCTTGGAACCATGATCAACGCCGAAGCGGTGCGGCGGATCAGGGCGCTCGTTGACGATGCCCTGCAGAAGGGAGCGGTCGTCGTCTGCGGTGGGCATGCGAACGGCATGCTGGTGGATGCGACCGTTGTCGATCATGTGACGCCCGCCATGCGCCTCTATCGGGAGGAAAGCTTTGGACCGCTGGCGGCGATCATCCGCGTCGACACTGTCGAGGAGGCCATCACTATCGCCAACGACAACGAGTACGGACTGTCCTCGGCGGTGTTCGGCCGCGACATCAACCAGGCGCTGGCCGTTGCAAAACGTATCGAGGCCGGCATCTGCCACATCAACGAGGCGACGGTTTCCGATGAGCCGCAAATGCCCTTCGGCGGGGTCAAGTCGAGCGGTTATGGCCGGTTCGGCGGTAAGGCGGCAATCGACGAATTCATGGAACTGCGCTGGATCACGCTTGCTTCGGGCAGGCGTGACTATCCGATCTGAGTTTTGGATCGGCAAAACACAAGGGAACACGGAGTTAAGAGGGCTCCGCAAAAGAGGGAGGGAATTGCATGACTGGTTTCAAGGGAAGGATTTCGGGCGTGGGACTGACACGGCGCGATTTTATGACCGCCGCTGCGGCCGGGACGAGCGCATTGGCCTTCGGCGGACGCAAGGCTTTTGCCGCCGATGACACGCTGAAGGTCGGTTTCATCAGTCCGCGCACCGGGCCGCTCGGTGGCTTCGGCGAAACCGATGGCTATGTGCTCGATCTCGCGCGCAAGGCGCTGGCCAATGGATTGCAGGCCGGCGGCAAGACCTGGAAGGTCGAAATTCTCGACCGCGACACGCAGTCCGATCCGTCGCGCGCCGGCCAGTTGGCAAAGGACCTGATCAACAACCAGGCGGTCGACCTGATGCTGGCGGTCTCGACGCCTGAAACCATCAATCCTGTCGCCGATGCCTGCGAGGCGGCGGGCGTGCCGTGCCTGTCGACGGTCATGCCATGGGAGGCCTGGTATTTCGGGCGCGGTGCCAAGCCCAGCGCGCCTTCGCCGTTCAAATGGACCTATCACTTCGGCTTCGGTGTTGGCGAGTTCCTGAAGACCTATATCTCGCAATGGAATCTGATCGAGACCAACAAGAAGGTCGGGGTCATGTATCCGAACGATGCCGATGGCAATGCCATCCGCGCCAATCTGGCGCCGGCGCTTGCCAAGGCCGGCTTTACCATCGTCGATCCCGGCGCCTATGAGACGGGAACTACGGATTTCTCTTCCCAGATCGCGCTCTTCCGTCAGGAAGGCGTCGAGATCTTCAACAGCTTCCCGATTCCGCCGGATTTTGCCGCCTTCTGGCGTCAGGCGGCGCAGCAGGGCCTTATCCAGCAGATCAAGATCTGCCAGGTCGCCAAGACCGGGCTGTTTCCGTCCGATATCGAGGCGCTCGGCGACCTCGGCGTCAATATCGCCAGCGCCGCCTATTGGCACAAGGCCTTCCCTTACAAGTCGTCGCTGACGGGCGTTTCCGGAGCCGAGCTTGCTGACGGCTACGAGGTGGCAAGCGGCAAGCAATGGACGCAACAGCTTGGCGCGAGCCTGGCGCTTATCGACGCGGGGTTCGATGCGCTCAAAGTCGCCTCGGATGCGAAGAGCAAGGAAGCCGTTGCCAAGGCCTTGAGCGCGCTGAAAACGACGACCATCGCCGGCAAGGTGGATTTTACCAGCGGTCCTGTCGCCAATGTCTCTCCAGGGCCGATCATCGGCACGCAATGGGTCAAGGCGCCGGCCGGATCGAAATTCGCGCTCGACTATGTCGTGACCGAACACGCCACCGATCCGAACGTGCCCGTTGCGGCCAAGCTCATCGCCTACAATGGGTAATGCTATCGTGCAGGGACAAGAAGGACATCGGCCGGGAGGCGAGTTTCTCTCGGCCAAGAGGATCCACAAGCGCTTCGGAGCGCTTGTGGTCCTCGAAAACCTCGACTTTTCCATGGGAGAAGGCGATGCCGTCGGCATCGTAGGCCCGAACGGCGCCGGCAAGACAACCTTGCTGAGCGCGCTGGCAGGCGCATTTCCGCTGAACGAGGGAACGATCACCTTCGATGGCCGGAATGTGACGGCTTTGACGGCCGCCGACCGTTGCCGGGCGGGTCTTGTCAGGACGCATCAGATTCCAAAACCGTTCAGCGGCATGACGACATTCGAGAATGTCTTTGTTGCCGCCGCGCACGGCAAGGCGTCGAGCCGCGAAGAGGCCTACGAGCGCGTTGTCGATTCTTTGCGGCTCTGTGGCATGCTCGGCGTCGCCAATCGCCGCGCCGACACGCTCGGCCTGCTCGATCGCAAGCGGCTTGAGCTGGCCCGCGCGCTTGCGACCGGTCCGCGCCTGCTGCTGCTCGACGAGATCGGTGGCGGGCTGACGGACGGCGAGGCAAGCGAACTCGTCGGCACCATTCTCGAACTGCGGCGGCGCGGCATCGGCATCGTCTGGATCGAGCATATCGTTCACATTCTCCTGCAGGTCGTCGAAAGGCTGATCTGCATGGATGCGGGCAAGATCATCGCCGACGGCGATCCGAAGGCGGTCATGAGCGATGCCGAAGTGGTGCGCGCCTATCTTGGAGGAACGCCCGCATGAGCATTCTTTCCATTCGCAATCTCGATGTCCGACATGGCCTTTTGCAGGCGGTGCGTGGCATCAGTTTCGATCTCGCCAAGGGCGAGGTGCTGGCGCTCGTCGGCGCCAATGGCGCGGGCAAGACGACGCTGCTGCGTTCCATCGCCGGTGCGCATCTACCCGATTCCGGCCAGATCCTGCTCGACGGCGAAGATGTCACGGCGGTTCCCTCGCACAAGCGCATCGCCAGGGGCATTGCGCTCGTTCCGGAAGGACGACGACTGTTCTCACAGATGACGGTCGAGGAAAATCTGTTGCTCGGCACCAGCGCCGGCCGTAAGGGTGAGTGGACGGTCGAGCGGGTCTTCGATGCCTTTCCGAACCTGAAGCCGCGGCGGCACGCCAAAACCAGCCATCTGTCGGGTGGTGAGCAGCAGGCAACGGCTATCGGGCGGGCGCTGATGAGCAATCCCGACATCCTGCTTCTCGACGAGGTCTCCCTCGGCCTGTCGCCGCTCGTCGTCGATCGGGTCTACCAGCAACTGCAAGGGCTATTGTCGTCGGGTACGACCATCGTGCTCGTCGAACAGGATTTGGCACGCGCTATGAGCGTCGCAACCCGTGTCATTTGCATGCTGGAGGGCGGTATCGTGCTCGACAGGCCGGCGAGTGGCGTAACGCGCGAGGAGGTGACCCGGGCCTATTTCGGCCTGCATCGGACGACAGCCGAGAGGAGCGTCTCGTGACCAACACCCTCATCCAAGGCATTCTGCTCGGCGGTTACTATGCCGTCATCGCCTGCGGCCTGTCCTTCATGTTCTCCGTCATGCGCATCATCAATCTCGCGCATGGCAGCCTTGCCGTTGCCGCCGCCTATGGCCTCTGGCTGCTGGCGGCGAAACTCGGCATTCCGCCCTTCGTCGGCCTGCTGATCGTGTTGCCTGTCATGGCAATCATCGGCTGGCTTCTGCAGCGCTTCGTGCTGGAGCGCAGCGCGCGCGGCGGAACATTGCTGCCGATCCTGACGACCTTCGGCCTGTCGATCGTTATCGATAATCTGCTGTTCGAACAATTCGGGGCGGATACGCGCTCGCTCGCGCCCTTCATCGGCAATCTCTCCTACGCGTCCTGGCAGCTGCCGGGTCACGTTTTCGTCGGCAAGCTTGCCGTCCTGATGATGGTGACAGCAATCGTGGTCATCGGCGGGCTGCAGTTCTTCTTGAGCCGCTTTGCACTCGGCCGTTCGATCCGCGCCACGGCGGAGGATCCAGATACAGCCGGCCTCGTCGGCATCGATGCGCGCCGCGTCAACGCTGTCGCGACTGCGATCACTATGGTCACGGTCGGTATTGCCGGTGCGTTTCTGGCCATGCGGGCGACCTTCAATCCCTATTCAGGCGGACCACAGCTGCTGTTTGCCTTCGAGGCAGCCGTTATCGGCGGCGCCGGTTCGCTCTGGGGAACTTTGCTAGGCGGCATCGTGCTGGGACTGGCGCAGTCGATCGGTGCCCAGATCCATCCACAGGGCTTTCTGATCGGCGGCCATATCGCCTTCCTTCTCGTTCTTTTCGTGCGGCTGCACCAGTTCGGCCTCCTGAGCCTCGGTAAAATCCGCCCACGTCTTCGGAGTCAATCATGAGTACGATCGAGCCTGGAATTTCAGTCGAGCGCTGGACTGCGTCCTCGCGAATGACCCTGGCTGCCATGATGCTGGCAATCGGCCTTCTCGCCGCTGTGCCCACCATCGCCAGCGCTGGCGTCACCGATCGCATGACCGCCCTCTTCATTTACGTGATCCTGGCGGCCATGTGGAATGCGCTCGCAGGCTTCGGTGGCCTTGTCTCCGTTGGCCAGCAGGTCTTCTTCGGACTTGGCGCCTATTTTACCATCCGTCTGGCAGATGCGGGGCTCGATCCGTTCGTTTCGCTCGTCGCCGCGGCAGTCGTCACCGGCGTCATATCGCTACTGCTCTCGTGGCTGATGTTGCGGCTGAAGGGCGGTGAGTTTGCCATCGGCATGTGGGTGCTGGCCGAGCTTGCGCATCTGCTCGTCAATCTTGATCGGCTCATTCAGGGCGAAACCGGAACCTCGCTGATTTCCCTGAACGCCTATGACAGCAGCACACGGCGCGTAGCGATCTATTGGCTGGCGCTGACGGCCATGATCGCCCTCCTGGGCGCGCTCTTTGCTTTGATGCGGAGCAGAGCTGGGGCGGCCATGCAGGCGATCCGCGATAATGAGGATGCGGCAACCTCCGTGGGCGTTCGCGTCGCGGCAACAAAGCGCCTGCTCTTCGTTCTTGCCGCTTTCGGCATTGCTGTTGCCGGTGGCCTGTGGCTGGCAACGGCGGTCACCTTCCAGCCCAAGACCTATTTCAGCGTGCAGTGGACCGCCTACATGATTTTCATGGTGCTGGTCGGCGGCATCGGCAAGTTCGAGGGCGCGATCCTCGGCGCTATTCTCTTCTTCATCGTCGAGACTGTCTTCGGCGGAGCGGGAGTTTGGTATCTGGTCGGCCTCGGCGCGACGGCGGTGCTCTTCTCCCTCTATTTACCGCGCGGCCTCTGGGGCGAAATCGAACGCCGCTTCGATCTGCAGCTTTTACCCGTGGGCTATCGACTGACGATTTCGGATCTCTTCAAGGCCAAACAATAGCGGCAGCATTCGCTGCATTTCATGGGAAAGGTAAAATCATGCTTTTCGGCAAGATCATCCTCATTACCGGCGTTGCCTCGGGCATTGGCGCGCGTGTCGCGGAGCTTGCGGGACAGATGGGGGCAGATGTCATCGGCGTCGATGTCCGGGAACCGTCATCGGCCATCAGCTCCTTCATCAAAGGGGATCTTTCGACCGCCGCTGGCGTCGAGGAAATAGTCAATCAACTGCCGAACCGCATCGATGCCTTGGCCAATGTCGCCGGCCTCTCCGGAAGCACCGGCGTCGCGGCGACACTGGCCGTCAACTTCTATGGTCTGCGCGCTCTTTCGGAAACTGTCGCACCTCGGCTGCGCGAGGGTGGAGCGATCGTCAACGTCGCCTCGATCGCCGGCTATGGCTGGCGCGCCAATCTGGAACGGGCAAAGACGTTGACTGCCATCCAGGGCTTTCCGGATGTGGCCTCTCTGGTCAGCGAGCACGGACTGAAGGACGAAGCGGGCTATCCGCTTTCCAAGGAACTGTTGCTGCTCTGGACGATGCGCGCAGCGCATCAAGGCCTCTTCAAAGATCGTGGCATTCGCGTCAATGCCGTCAGCCCCGGTCCGGTCGAGACGCCGATTTTGAAACAGTTCCGCGCCGTGCTCGGCGATGCCCGCGTCGACAGCGATATCACCCGTGTCGGCCGCGCCGGCACATCGGCTGATATCGCGCCCGCCATTCTGTTCCTTTGCTCGGACGGCGCGCGCTGGATCAACGGCGCCAACCTGCCGGTTGATGGCGGGTTGGAAGCCTCCATTAACGCCGACGTGCTTGGTTTTTGAAATACCATCCTCATCAGGAGACAAGAGATGAACATTTCCCTTCTCATCAACGGCGTCGACAAGCCGGCCGCCAGTGGCCGCACCTACGACCGTCGCGATCCGTTCACCGGAGAGCTGGCAAGCACGGCGCCGGCAGCAGGACCCGAGGATGTCGCCGCCGCGATTGAGGCTGCCTCCAGTGCCTTTTCCGCATGGTCGAGCACAGGCCCCGGACAACGCCGCACGATCCTGGCCAAGGCTGCCGATATCATGGATGCCAAGGTCGGCGAGTTTACCAAGCTGATGATGGAGGAGACGGGCGCGACGGCGCCGTGGGCCGGTTTCAACGTCATGCTCGCGGCCAATATCCTGCGTGAGGCGGCCGCCATGACGACACAGATCGGCGGCGAGATCATTCCGTCCGATAAGCCCGGTACGCTCGCCATGGGCGTGCGTCAGGCCGCCGGCGTCTGCCTTGCCATCGCACCCTGGAATGCGCCTGTGATCCTGGCAACGCGCGCCATTGCAATGCCGATCGCCTGCGGCAACACCGTGATCCTCAAGGCCTCCGAGCAGTGCCCCGGCACGCAGCGGCTGATCGCGACGACGCTGACGGAGGCGGGTCTACCTGCCGGCGTCATCAATGTCATCACCAATGCGCCGGAAGACGCGCCTGGGATCGTCGAGGCGCTGATTGCCCATCCCGCCGTTCGCCGTGTCAATTTCACCGGCTCGACGAAGGTCGGCAAGATCATCGCCGAGCTGAGCGGCAAGCACCTGAAGCCCGCTCTTCTGGAACTCGGTGGCAAGGCACCTCTGGTCGTGCTTGAGGACGCGGATATCGACGGCGCCGTCAATGCGGCGATCTTCGGCGCCTTCATGCATCAGGGCCAGATTTGCATGTCGACCGAACGCATCATCGTGCATCAGGCGATCGCGGATGCTTTCGTCGCCAAGCTTGCGGCGCGTGCCGCCGTTCTGCCAGCCGGCGATCCGCGCGGCCACGTTGTCCTCGGCTCGCTGATCAGCCTTGAGGCTGCCAAGAAGATGGAGGAGTTGATCGCCGATGCGCAGGCGAAGGGTGCCAAGCTCGTGGCCGGCGGCAAGCGTAACGGCACCGTGGTCGAAGCAACTTTGCTCGATTTTGTCACACCTGACATGCGGGTCTATTCGGAGGAATCCTTCGGTCCGGTAAAACCGATCATCCGCGTCGCAGACGAGGATGAGGCGGTGCGTGTTGCCAACGATACGGAATATGGCCTGTCGTCCGCCGTCTTCTGCCGCGACGTGCAGCGCGCGCTTGCGGTCGCGGGCCGCATCCAGTCCGGCATCTGCCACATCAATGGTCCGACCCTGCATGACGAAGCGCAAATGCCCTTCGGCGGCGTCAAAGGCAGCGGCTACGGTCGCTTCGGCGGCAAGGCAGCCATTGCCGAATTCACCGATCTCCGGTGGATTACCATCGAGGATCCGGCCCAGCATTATCCCTTCTGAGGGTCACGGCAGCCCTTCATGATCGCTGATGTACAAGAGGAGTTTGACATCAGGCGGACGCGGCGACACCAGCAGCCTCACGGATAGCGGCTGCAATCTCGTCTTCGCTGCGTCCCCCGTTGATAGCGGTGCGTCCGCCGAAGACGAAGTGAGGAACTGACCCGACTCCGGCCGCCATCGACCGGGCCGCCTCCTGCTCGACACGTCTATGTTGTTCGGGATCGAGCGCTATCGCGCGGGCTTCTTCGCGTTCGACCCCATAGGCAACGGCGATATCCGCGAGGACATCGCCGTCCGAGATGTTCTTTGCTTCCAGAAAGTAAGCATCGGTGATCGCGACGGCGAGCTGATGCTCGCGTGCCTCGCGCTTGCGCTGCAAGGATCAATCCGTGCGCTGCCTGCGTCCTGTAAGTCCAGGGCTGGCGGCTCAGGTCGAGGTCAAAGCCGGATATCCGCGCTTCGGCCTCCGGCCGACTGAATGCAGCCTTCGGATCCGTCACGCCATAGCGCGAGAGGAGAAGATCGGGGATGTAGAGGCCCTCCGCTGGCGCATCGGGAAGCAGAAGGACCGGGTGCTGACGGATATCCACGTCCAGCTCAGGGAAACGTTCGGCCAGAACCTTATCGAGACGGTGGTGCCCGATGATGCACCACGGGCAGCTGATCTCGGTGTAAAGATCGATTTGCAGCATTACGTTATCCTTCTGATCGTTGAATCGACAGTCTTGGATTGATCTGAGCCGCTTGGCGGCGACTGCGACGCTTTGTACATATAAGTCAGGACGCGCCATTGACGGGAGGCAAGGCGGGGTCGATCCCGGTCATCTTGACGGACACATCCCACAGTCGCCTGGCGAGCTGCGGATTTCTCGCCTCCTCAGAGGGAGCACCTTCACCGGAAGGACCCCGCAGCCCGGATAATCCCGTCGGCCCGTAGTAACCGCCAGGCTTTATACGTCCGGTCGCTGCGTGCAGCGCGCCCCAGGCGCCCATAGCGGGCGTGGCGAATAGCAAGCCGATCAGGGACATCGCTATGTTGCCCCACCAACTGCCGCGGGCGAGGTTCGTTCCGACAAGACCCGGATGGCAGGCTACCGCCGTTGCCAGCGCTCCTGCCGCTCGCAACCGCCGATCCAACTCGAAAACGAAGAGCAGGTTTGCAAGCTTGCTGGCGTTATAACGCGGCAGCCATTTGAAGCTCTTCTGCGCGTTGAGGTCGTCCCACTCGATCTCTGCGCCCTTATGGAGACCGCTGCTCGTGACGACGATGCGCGATCCGGGCGTTTCCATGAGCTTGGGCAGTAGCAGCGCGGTGAACGCGAAGCAGCCAAGATGATTGACGCCGAAGGTCTGCTCGAAGCCCTGCGCCGTGTGCTTCAGCGTTGGCCCCTGGACGCCGGCATTGTTGATCAGCACGTCAATACGTGGCTCCTTGGCGGCGAGTTCGGCTGCGCTCAACACACTCGCCAAATCCGCCAGGTCAAGCGGCAGGAACGCGAGATCAGCACCCGAAGTCTCTTGACGAATCCGACTCATCGCGGCCTTCGCCTTCGTTTCGTCGCGGCAGGCAAGCAGCACCCGCCCACGCCGCGCGGCCAGCGCGCTCGCCACCTCAAAGCCTATGCCGGTATTGGCCCCCGTGACAATAAAGCATCTGCCTAACTGATCGGGCACATCGGCCGTCGTAAATCCCTTGGATGACACAGATTTCTCCTTCCTTGCGACGCGCGTTTGGGTCTGTCGCTCCTGAATGCCGCACCGGATGCACTCGATGTTATGGGCCACTATGCCGAATCGAGTGGTGCATCGACGGCAATTGCAGCGCGCATGCCCGCAAATTGATGAACCATCTCTCCTCAGCTGCGATCGGCTATACCCGGCGCGGCGTGCACGAACTCCCTGGCTGCGACCTGATCGACCAGGAATTTCGCAAGGTTACCGCGGGACAGCTTCATGCCGAGCTTCGTCTTGCCGTACCAGCCGACGTCCACTTGACCTGTTGCGGGCCTATCCTTGAGGTTGGGAATCCGAACCAGGGTCCAATCGAGATGCGAGTTGCTCACCAGTTCGGCGGTCGCCTTGATGTCGTCATAGGCGTTGTGAACAATCAGCTTGAACAGCATGACGAATGCTTGCGACTTGAAGTCGAAACCGTCCTTCGGATCACGATAGGCGGCCGTCGAGATCTGAATGAGGCGACGAACGTTTAGCTCTTCCATGACAGAGATGATCGTGCCGAGGCCGCGCATGATCGGCCGCTTCTCGCGCGCTTTCAGACTGTTTGGCCCGAGCGAGCTGATGACAGCGTCTGCGCCCGCGACGCATGCTTTGATCGCTTCGCGATTGTTGAGGTCGCCGACGACGACCCCAATCTTGCTACCAAATGGAGAGAGCTTTCCGGCGTCACGCGTGTAGACGGACAGCTCATAACCTTGCCGGAGTGCCTCTTCGATAATGTGTCTTCCGGTTGGTCCGGTCCCTCCAAAGAGAGCAATCTTCATCTCATTTTCCTTTTCGTCTTCTGGCTGGTGCAGCGGCTCTGGCTGCCGACATGTGCGTGACCGCCCGCAGCCTGAGCAGCCGACCGGCCGGCCTTCAAACTGCCTTTTCCAAGACCGTACGAACCTGGACTTCGGCGGCTGCGATGGCGGCCTTGGCCGCCTCAGGGCCGAAGACGGTGCCTTCTACGCGGACGATTTCGACGTCGGTCAGGCCGATGAAGCCCAGGAGGTGGCGCAGATAGGCGGTCTGGAAATCAAAAGGGGCCCACTCGCCTTCCGCGAAGACGCCGCCTGCGGCAGCGACGAGATAGACCTTCTTGCCCGTCAGCAATCCCTGCGGCCTGCCGGCTTCGCTGTAACCAAAAGTCACGCCCGGCCAAGTGATATGATCGAACCAGGCCTTGAGCTGCGACGACAGGCCGAAATTGATCATGCCCGAACCAAGACGATCACGTCAGCAGCCTTCACCTCGTCGATGAGCTCCTCGGCAAGGCCGACCGCCTTGACCTGCTCGGGCGTGCGCGCCTCGGGAGCCGCGACGCGGCCGTTAATATAGGCTTGCGCGATATGCGGCAGTGGGTTGGCCGCCAGATCGCGAGTCATAAGCGTGCCGCCCAAGCGAGCCTTTAAGCCTTCGGCGATCTCGGTCGCAAAACGGGTGGACAGGCCTTCGGCGCCACGAGGGCTCGAGGTAACGAGGAGGATGTTGGTCATGGTTGCTCCGACGTGAATTGGGTAGTAAACTCTTGTTACCGACACTATTAAGGTAACCGCCATATCCCTCGCAAGAAGGCACTCTTATGACACTTGGTGACATTGATTTTCCTACCCCGAGCGAAGGTGACGACTGCCGGATGGTCCGGGAAATCCTCGATCTCGTCGGCGACAAATGGACCCTGTACATCATCGCAACGCTCAAGGATGGGCCAGTTCGCTTCAATGAACTGCGGCGTCGGATCGACGGCATCTCACAACGGATGCTGACGATTAACTTGCGCGGCCTCGAGCGCGACGGGTTGGTGAAGCGGACATTGTTTCCCACTATTCCGCCGCGCGTGGATTATGAATTGACGGATGTGGGACGGACGCTTCTTGCGCCAGTCATGGGTCTCGTGACGTGGGCGAACACCAATCAGGAGAACATCCAGGACGCTCGCGTCCGATATGACGCGAGCTAAGGCGCGTGGGGACAGCTTTGAGCCAGTATCTGGCGGCGGCGAGATGGACCATGCCGTGAAAGCTGTTAGGCAATTGGTCGGCTCACAGTCAACAAAACCGGATCCGTCTGATGGGAAGGGATAAGAACCGTCGGCCCGTTGTTTGGGTGTTAAACTCCTATCTCAACAACCAGATAACAATCTCTGCACTGTGCCTTTCGTTCCAGCTCAATATGGCTGAGGTGCCTCAGGTTCAGTGCTTGCCTGAGAGAGTCCGTATTGCTGCTAGTCAGATACCTGGATGGAGCGGGGCCCGAATCTCGGCACCGACTGCGGTCAAGTGCTCCCAGTTCCGATGAGCGAATTTCGCTTTGCTGGTATCATCCAACCCCAGCCTCGCAAGGAAACCGCGTGCATCGCCGCCCGGATGATACTGATAGGGATAGTCGGTCGAAAACAGGATGCGATCGACGCCGACAACATCGACCGCCTGCTGTAAATAAGCCGGGCTGAACATCCCGCTTGCAGTCAGATAAAGATTGCTGCGAACATATTCGATGAACGGCCGCTGGAGCTTGGACACCCGATCAAGCATGACAAGCCGCTCAAGATAGAAGATCACCAACTCGCCCCAGTGACCCAGAATTACCTGGAGGTTCGTATAGCGGTCGAAAACGCCTCCCAGGATCAGGCGCACGAACTGGATGCCAGCCTCCAAATGCCATCCGAGCGCGAATGTCGACAGCGCGAGATCGACGGGCGCGCCGAAGCCCGCATAATAGGAGTCGCGCACGCTCGTCTGCGGAATTTGCGGGTGGATCAGGAGCGGAACGTTGAGTTCGGCCGCGCAGGCGAATGTGGGCTCGAAGATCGGATGATCAAGATTTTTGTCGCCGACCCGTCCGAAAAGAACCGCACCCTTACATCCGAGTTGCTCGACGGATCGCCGCAATTCCGGCGCCGCCGCGTCTGCATCTGCGGATGGCAAAGCCGCCATCGCCTGAAAGCGCGATGGATTGGCAGCCACTGCCCCCGCCAGCAGATCATTGGCGCGGCGGGCGAGATCGATGCCGTGACTACCTAGATTGTTGAGACCTGGTGTCGTCAGGGAGAGAACCTGAACATCGACGCCCGTCTCATCCATCAGCGCCAACCGCTGCTCTCCGAGATCTGCGAGCCGCTCGCCGATTATACCCGGATTGAGGCCGAGCGTCCCGTCATCCGCGCCGGGTATGGTCTTCCACGCATCCTTCACCTCATCGGGAAGGACATGCTCTTCGATCGCGATGATCTTCATCTCTGAAACCCTTCAGTCAGTGTCATCTGCGGCGCCAGACGATGCGCCATGTTTCATCATGCCGCGTGGATGTGAGAATAAGCCAATCGCCTCGCGTAGGGGTTCCGTTGCTGGACCGAAGATGCGGAGATCGGCCTTATTGCTTCGCAGCCAACTGATCGACGAGAACCTGGCCGACGCCATGGGCGGAAGCCGGGTTCTGGCCCGTGATCAGGCGGCCATCGGTGACGACATTCTCCGACCAGTTGGGTGCCGGTTGATGCAGCGCCCCGCGCTGCTTGAGAGTGGTGGCAAGGAGATACGGCACCACCTTTGTATACTTGACCTCCGCCTCCTCCTCATCGGTAAAGGAGGCAAGCTTCTTGCCGGCGACGAGATAGCTGCCGTCGGACAGTGTCGCGTTCACCAGCGCGGCTGGGCCGTGGCAGACCGCGGAGACGATGCCGCCTGCTTCCCATATGTCACGGATGACATTTTGCACCGCCTTGTCGTCGGCGAAGTCCCACATTGTGCCATGACCGCCGGCAAAGAAGACTGCCGAGTAGCGAGATGGATCGAGATCCTTCAGGATCAGCGAGTCGGCAAGGGCGCTGCGGAAGTCCTTGTCCTTCCAATAATGGGCGTTGGCGGCATCGGATAGATCGAAGAAATCAATCGGCGGGTGGCCGCCGCGGATCGAGGCGATCTCGTATGGGATTCCCGCTTTGTCGAAGACCTGGAGGGGATGGGTGAGTTCGACCATGGCAAAGCCGGTCGGTTCGCCGCTGTCACCGCGGATCGGATGGCTGGTCACCACACACAGGATGGGCTTGATCGTGTTTGTCATATTCGGTTTCCTCAGGATTTGAGCGAGGTCACGTCGATGACGAAGCGATATTTCACGTCGCTCTTCAACATGCGCTCATAAGCTTCATTGATCTTCTGGATGGGAATGATCTCTATGTCCGAAACGATGCCGTGCTCCCCGCAGAAATCGAGCATTTGCTGGGTTTCCGGCACGCCACCGATGAAGGAGCCGGAGATCGCCCGGCGACCGCGCACCAGCCCGCCGGCGTTTACCGGCGTGCCAAGCAGCCCGAGATAGCCGACGAGAACGAGCACGCCTTCCAGCGTCAATGTCGGCATGTAGGGATTGACGTCATGATCGTAAGGAATGGTGTCGATGATGACGTCGAAGCGACCGGCAACGGCTTCCATCTGCTGCGCATCGCTCGACCGCACCACATGGTCCGCGCCGAGACGGAAGGCGTCTTCCTCCTTCCCGGCAGAACGCGTGAACAGGGTGACATCGGCCCCGAGCGCCTTGGCAAGCTTCAGAGCCATGTGGCCGAGCCCACCCAGCCCGATCACCGCGACCTTGCTGTTCTTGCCGACATTCCAGCGATGCAGCGGCGACCAGGTCGTGATGCCCGCGCAAAGCAACGGTGCGGCGCCGGCCGGATCGAGCCCGTCGGGCAACGACAATACGAACTTGTTACGCACCACGATCGAGTCGGAATAGCCGCCATAGGTCGGCGTACCATCCTGACGATCGCTGCTCGCATAGCTAAAGGTCGGCCCCTCGACACAGTCCTGCTCCCAGCCTTTGAGGCAGGGCTTGCAGCGCTGGCAGGAATCGACCATGCAACCTATCCCGACCATGTCGCCAGCCTTGAAGCGGGATACGCCCGTTCCGACCTCCCGCACCCGCCCGATAATTTCGTGGCCCGGCACGATGGGGTAGTTCGTGAAGCCGAAATGGTCGCGGACCATATGGACGTCGGTATGACAGACACCGCAATAGAGAATGTCGATAACAACGTCATCCGACCGTGGCGAGCGCCGTTCGAAGACGAAACGCTCAAGCGGTCCGGCGGCTGATCGAGCTGCAACGCCCAGTGCGTTCATGATTGCTTTCTCCGAGTTGTCGCGCCGGTGCGCAGGCTACCGGTCCGCACCGCGTCGCCTTCCTGCGCACGCAGAGCCCGAGGGGCGTTTGCGCGCTACGCATTCCCAGGCGCGAACAGCGATTCCCAATTCGTAAAGGGACCGAGCGGGATTACTTCCCAACCGATCAGGCCGGCCTTGGCGAGGGGGAATTCGGCAAGTGCCGCTTTGGCTGCATCGACGGAGGCGGCTTCCGCGATAATAGCAACACCGGGTCGGTCCTGCCGGAAATAGATGTCACGGATGATGCCACCCTTGTACATCTGCCACGCATGGCGCGCCTCATCCTGCATATGCGGCTGATACTTCTCAAGCGCGGCGCCGGGCTGCGGGACATCAAGGCAAAGCAATTTCATAGGGGACTCCTTAGTTGCGCTATGATTAGGCCGGCTGAAACCGGCTGGCGGTCTCCGTCACGCGCCGGCCGAGGTATCGAGCCGTCTTCAAATCGCTATCCGTCAGAGCGACGTCTGGAGCCTGGTCCACGTTCGACTGGGTCATAACCCCCAGCCAGCTTCCCAGCCGGTTGAGATCGTCCACGCTGCCGGTGCTGCTGCTGTTGCCAGGCATTATATCGAGGCCGACCCAGATCATGCCGTGCTGAGCGGCGAATAGAGCCATGGATATCAGCGAGTTCAGCTTGTCGCCGTGCTGGGCTCCGGAATTCGTAAAGCCGGCCGCGATCTTGTTGCACCACTTCTGCGCCGACCAGGCCGCCTTGGTCGAATCTTCGAAGAACTGCTTGAGCTTGGCGCTAATCATGCCGTTATAGGTCGGCGATCCGAAGATGATGGCGTCGCTTCGCTCAAGTGCTTCCCAGTCTATCGAGCCGTCCGCGACGGCCATCAGTTTCGCCTCTGCCCCTTCTACTTCGCCAATCCCGGCCGCCACCGCTTCTGCGACGCGTGCGGTATGACCAAATCCGCTGTCGTATACGATTGAAATCAACAACTTGCTCGCCTTCCTGCGAGGAGAATTCATAGGACGGAAGGACGATTTGGGTCGAGCGCCCTGAAAACGTCACTTGCTTGATATCATCGTTACAATAGAATGATGTTCAGTAGTGGCGATTGTTTTTCACTTGTTTACTTCCGGAAATTCCACAATCGCGTCACGAAAGCATCCAAAAAGGTTTCGCCATGCGCGACAGATTTGACGGGATAGAAGTGTTTGTGGAGGCGGTCGAAGCTGGTGGGTTCAAACGTGCGGCCGATCGGCTCTCCCTCACGCCTTCGGCGGTCGGCAAGGCCATCGCGCGCCTGGAAGAGCGGCTTGGCGTCCGCCTGTTTCAACGAACGACGCGCACGCAATCCCTGACAGAAGACGGTCAACAATATTACGAGCGGTGCCTGCGCGCCATCGAGGAATTGCGCACGGGCGAATCCCTGCTGGAAACCGGACGGCGCGAGGTCGTCGGCAAGCTTCGCGTATCGCTGCCGGTATTGTTCGGCCGTTATTGCGTTGCGCCCATTCTGCGTTCCTATGCTCGCCAGCATCCGAAGCTCGAACTCGAACTCAGCTTCAATGATCGCCAGGTTGATATGATCGCCGACGGCTTCGACCTTGCGGTGCGCAACGGCGCGCTTGGCAATGGAACGTCATTGCGCGCTCGGCGGCTCGTCGGCCAACGCAAGGCGCTGTGCGCGTCTCCCGCATATCTTGCGGACCGTGGACAGCCGCATACTCTTGCCGATTTGAGGGATCACGACACGCTCGTCTATTGGCGCAACGATTACGCGTTACCCTGGCGGCTTCCGGACGCATCGGGGGATCTCGTCGATGTGCCCGTCAGTTCGAGGCTCCGTTTCGATGACCTTGAAGCCATTACGGATGCCGCGATCGAAGGCATGGGGCTTGCTTGGCAGCCCCATTGGCTCATCAGCGATCACATACGTGCTGGCAGACTGGTTGAGCTTTGGGCGGACAGGCCAAGTGCGACGATCGAAGCCTATGCCGTCTGGCCGGCTGCACAGCATCTGCCTTTACGGTCCAGGCTGGCGATCGACGCTCTTGCGAGCGAATTGCCGAAGCGGTTCGGTCAGGAGGCCGTTTAGTTCCTCCAGCCGCATCAGCCAGAATGGCGTAACGCGTTCACAAGAAGGGAAAAGGCCGGCGAGGACTGACGGCGGCTGGGATAGTAGACGTGAAACCCCTCCCAGTAGGGCGAATAGTCTTCGAGAAACCGATGCAGGCGCCCGGTCTCGAGATACGGCCTGGCGATATCCTCCGGAACATAGGCAAAACCGAAACCATCAAGTGCCGCCTCGAGAACATTATAGATCGTGTTGAAGACGAGTTGCCCGTCCACCCTGACCTTGATCTCGCGTCCATTCTCCTCAAATTCCCAGGCGTAAAGGCCCCCATAAGTGGGAAGTCGAAGATTGATACAGCGGTGTAGAGTAAGCTCCTTCGGGTGAGCCGGAATATCCCGAGACGCAAAATAGGATTCTGCGGCGACGACCGCAAAGCGCACATCCGGGCCGATCCGGACGGATATCATATCCTTGGCGATCTGTTCGCCAAACCGCACGCCGGCGTCATATCGATCGCTGACAATGTCCTGCAGACCGTAATTCACATCGAGCTCCAGCCTGATGTCCGGATATTGATGGAGAAAGCCGCGAAGCTTTGGCCAGATGTAATGCTGGATCTGATAGTCCCCAGCGGTCAGCCGGACTGTTCCGGCAGGCCTTTCACGCAAGGCGTTGAGCCCATCGATCGCCATTCCGATTTCGTCAAAAAGCGGACCGATGCTGATCAGCATCCGCTCGCCGGCCTCGGTCGGTGAGACACTGCGCGTCGTTCTCGTCAGCAGCCGCACGCCGAGCCGCTCCTCGAGCTGACGGATCGTGTGGCTAAGCGCCGACTGCGAAACGCCGAGTTTAGCAGCCGCTTTCGTGAAACTGCGCTCTCTCGCAACCAGCAGGAACACCATCAGGTCATTGATGTTCTGTCGTTCCACTCATGATTCCTTGTCATGACCACATGCTCATTTATAAAACACATGGCCATGAAATAGTAGCAGCCCCGATTGGAACGGCGACGACGCCGATCACCTTCGCCCGTCTGCATGCCGGCGGCCACCACTTCGGAATTTATTTCATCCGGTTGCGCAGGACCTCGCCGACAACGGTCGAAGCGGAAAATGCGTTCGGCCATCCGGCATAGAAGGCAGTTTGAGCCACGATTTCTCCGGCTTCTTCGGCGGTTAGGCCGTTATCCATGGCGCGGTTGAGATGGTAGGTAATTTGGGCGCTCTGCCCTAAGGCGATCAGCGAGCTTACAGTCACAAGGCTCCGGTCTCGTGGCGCAAGACCCGGCCGCTGCCAGAGATCACGAAACAGCGGATCGGCGGTAAATTGCACCAGTCCTGGCGAAATCTGCCCGACGTTTTTCTCGACGGCCTCGGCGCGCCGCTGTTCCACCTCCTCATTCAAAGGCAGCAATTGCGGCGAGGCGGCAGGGAGTTGATCGGCCGCGATGTTTCGTGCGGCAAATACCTCCTTCGTCGCGGCGATCGCCGACATGGCGTTCGACCAACCTGAGTAGAAGGCAAGATGAGTTATGATCTCAGAGACTTCACCTGGGGTGACGCCGTTATCGAGAGCGACATTTGCATAGTGCTTGAGGTCGATGGTCTGGTTTCGGGCGATCAGCACGGAGAGCGTGACGATGCTGCGGTCGCGCCGCGAGAGCTGCGGCCGTTGCCACAGATTGCCAATCACATCTTCTTCCGCATAGCGGGCAAGAGCCGGCGATACGGAGCGGATGTCGCTGACCGACAGCGACGAAGCCCTTTCCGGCATACCTCCGCCTCCCGTACCTTCCTGAGCGAAGACCGGCTCACCCATGGTGAGCGAGATCGCCGTGGCCACCAAGATCCGTTTCATGGATATTCCTTTCAATTCGATTGTTGTCGAGCATCGCGTCAAGCGCGTCTCCATCCGCGTGAACACGGCTTCGGTGGCGCTTCGCGATACTGGTGTAGACATGCCACATGTTTGGCTGTGGCGGCGGCTTGACATTCAGACCGATGACATCTAGAGCCCCGAACGGCGCAGCATGGCTTCCGGATAGCGTGCGCCCTGGATCACGATGTTGGCCTTTTCGATCTCCTCGAGATCGGACTTATCCAGAGCGACGTTCAACGCACCGATGTTCTCCTCGAACCGCTCCAGCTTACGTGTGCCGAACAGAGGAACAATCCAGGGCTTCCGCGCCAAAAGCCAGGCAAGCGCAACCTGCGCCAGTGTCGCAGCATGCTTCTCGCCGATCTTGCGGATCAGGTCGATCAGCTTCTGGTTGGCAGTGCGCGCCTCCTCGGAGAAGCGCGGGATGTCGGCGCGGATATCGGAGCTATCGAATGTAGTGCTGACGTCGATTTTTCCGGTCAGAAATCCCTTGCCCAGCGGGCTGAACGGAACGAGCCCGATACCGAGTTCCTCGATCGTCGGAATGATTTCCTCTTCCGGTTCGCGGGTCCAGAGCGAATATTCGCTCTGCAGTGCGGCAACCGGCTGCACTGCATGTGCCCGGCGAATGGACTGTGCGCCCGCTTCTGACAGGCCAAACCACAGCACCTTGCCCTCGGCGATCAGGTCCTTCACCGTACCGGCGACATCTTCCATCGGCACGTCTGGGTCGACCCGATGCTGGTAATAGAGGTCGATATGGTCGGTGCGTAGCCGTTTCAGGCTTCCTTCGATGGAGCTGCGTATCTGCGCCGGCCTGCTATTGACGCCGCCGCGATGCCGGCCGGTTTCCTGGTCGATATCCCAGCCGAATTTCGTCGCGATCTTGACCTTGTCGCGGACCGGGGCGAGCGCCTCGCCCACCATCTCCTCATTGGTCCAAGGACCGTAGACCTCGGCGGTGTCGAAAAAATCCATACCGCGTTCGACCGCGGTTCGGATAAGCGCGATCATTTCCGCTCGGTCGGGCAGCTCGCGCGCTTTGCCGTAACCCATGGCGCCCAGCGACAGAGCGGAAACCTCGAGACCTTGCCCCAGTTTGCGCTTAATCATGTTGTGTCTCCCTCTATGGAGTGGTGTTGGACGGCCGACATCACTAAGATGCGGATGAGGCATCCGTGCCTCTCAGGACTGCGCGCCACAACCGCCGAGCGATCCGATCTCGCCCTCAGCGTTTCTCGCGGGGGTCGATCCTCACGGTCGCCGCGCGCGCCCGGGCGCTGATCATCGGCGACAGATAAGGACTTTTGCCATATTTTGCGCGATAGGCATCGTCGATGCGGTCGTTGATCGGCCCGTCGACCGGCTCGAAGGCGACGTCCCGCGTCATGCCGGCGGCAATAATCCGGCCGGCCTTCTGATGAAGCGCGGCCTGATACCAGCGCGACTTCTGACCGTGGTACCCACGCACATAGAGACTACCATCAACCACGACCTCCCAGATCCATGTCGGGGTACCGTAGGTGGCACCATCCCCGCGAAATGGTGCGATCTTCAGATCGTCCGCCTGATCGATTTTCGCAAGCTCATCCTGTGACCAGTTCATGGCCATTCCTCATCAATCGTTCGCCAGTCAACAACCGTATTCGCTGGACGGAAGCCTATGGAAGCCGCTGATACTCCTGCAGACGGCCGAGGCGGACTTGCTTTCGTCGGAGCCTCAAACTGCAATGATCTCGACGTTCCACTTTCGCAGTCACGAGCCCAGTTGAATATAGCGCGATTACCATCGTTCGATTAGGCGCAGCAATTCGCATGGGCTTATGACCGTGGCTAATTAATCAAGGCTTTTGATACGAGACGGCCCCAATTACCCGACGTTTTATCAACCGAGGCGGAAGGGGACTCGAACTACCCGATGCTTGCCGTGCAGTAATGCTGCGGCTTCGATTTTCTCGAGACGATGGCGCGGATGTGCCTCTTCATTTTCGATAACAGCTGACCGAATCCCCTTGCTCAGGGATATCCGAGTGGATCGCATCGGACGAAGCCGATCTAGCGAGTCAGGTCTGAAAGTTCACTGCGACGGAATTGAAGGTGCGTGGCACGACGTGACAAAGTCGGTTAACAGCCGGTACTGAGAGGTCGGCTTTCTCCAGCAGCAAGCAGACACCCGCGAGATGCGGCTATGCAACCGACCCTTCAACATCAATGGCATCGCCGGCACACTGTAACAGCAAAGCTTGCCGCTAGTGAGATGAGATAGGGGATGCGGCGTATGCCGGCATGCTGTTACGGTGGAGGACGGAGCGGCGTCGCTTAATAAGCGTCGCCCCACTTTGTCGCCTTGCTGAGCTATTCTGCGACGAGATCGAACTTGTTGCCGTCAGGATCAGCCAGGGTCGTATACCGAATTTGCGGCAGGTCGAACTTTTGTACGACCGTGGCACCGAGGCTGACTAACCGAGCAGTCTCGCCATCGAGATCCGGCGTTTTGACATCGACATGGACGCGATTCCGCTGCGTCGGCACATCGCCGATCTTCTGGAATTGGATTATGTCGCTTGGCATTTAATTATGACAAGGCTGCGCCAACAATTTCAACTAGTTGGTAAGACACTTAAATTGAGAACCGGCACTTAATCTGAGAATTCAGCTTGGATTTTGGCATTTAATGTGAGAATCAGGCGGTCGACATAATCGACGGTGTTTTTTGCAACGAGCGATCCATTTCCGATGACCCCAGGGCCAGAACAATGATGGCTTTGGCAGCATTTTCAATGGAATATCAGACGATGTAGGCCAATCGCGAACGTCTTGCAGCTGTGTGGAAACATTTCGGTTCGGCAAATCGCAAAGCAGTTCTGTTGTGAGAAGTGCGAGCGGAAGGATTACCAGACCGTCGACCTGGTGAACCCTTCTGCAGCGGAGCGTGTCGGCATGAATGTCCGCCGTCTTACCGAGATCAGAATTATTCGCAAACCGGTTTGGAAGGACGTGAAGCTTTAGGACGCAACACGATCAAGCACTGAAGGCAGTCAACGCTCGACCAAACGGCCTGTTGCAAGGGATTTCTGTCTGCTGCCCTACAACCGTTAGCACGCTTGTCGGGATAAACGTATAGTTGTGACGCGGACTGCATTGCCGGCGGAGTGCATCCCGATATTGTCCTGAAGAGTTTACGGCTGTCAGCACGCATAAATTATTTGCGGGAGACCATGTCGATGCGGAACGAAGTTGCTGGCTTCAAAGCCATTTTCGCGTGCGTTCTATTCTGCTTTCTATCTGCATCCAACAGTTACTCGCAAGAAAAACCAATCGCCGCGAAGCCATCGGCAGCGAGAACCGCCTTAAACGTCACACCATCTCCTATGGGCGTGGTGAACGCGCTCGATTATGGGCTCGTTAGCGATCCGTCCTGCTCGATCGACGCAACGATATCATTAAATGCAGCGATTTCCGCCGCGGCAGGCAGGAAGCTTCTCTTGCCCTCAGGCACCTTTTGTCTGAACACCGCGGCAAGCACCTTAGAGATTGCTGCGACGACCGAGATCCAAGGACAGGGCGCGACCACAATTATCCAATGGAATGCGCCGAACGGATCACCGGCGGCGCCTGTCATCGACGTGCTCGCGTCAGCACAAGATACTATTATTCATGATCTCAGTGTGGATGCGCTGCCGGCCGGATCTTCTTATACCACGCCGACATATTTTGGTACCAATCCCTGGGGCGGCGTTGCACTTGTCATAGAAGGCGATCGCTTCCGCGGTTACAACCTATGGGTCACCCAAGGGTACAATAATTGTGTTGGGATAGGAGCTATAGACGGTAACAACAATGGGATAACCGGAAGGCCAAATTTCGTAATTCTCGACAATATTCACACCTCGTTATGCGGCTCCGGCAACGAAACGAACGGCCCAATCTTAGGACACAATGGAGCGGGAATCGACAATGGGACCGGCGGCGCCGCAATAATTTCAAATGCGATCGATGTTCAGTCATATGCCGGCTTCTTGAATGATGTCGGTGGCGGAGCATTTGGCAGCTGGAGCGACATCATATCGATTAATGCACTAGCTGACCCAAACAACGTTGGATTGGATCAATCCGGAATCGGATTTGCAAACTTTTCCCCAAATTCAACCTTTAGCAATGTCTCCGTCTATGATCCACAGAACTACGGCATATGGACCGATTTTTATTCTTTCGACACCATCTGGACGAATGTCTTGGTCAAGGGATCTCAAAAATACTGCATAAAATTCAAGGGGCCAGCGACGTTCAACAATTTGCAATGTAGTGATTCGAGTATGGGAGGACAGGGACTTTACCCTGCACTGCTTATCGATACCTCAGGCGGCCCTTGGCCGCAGAGCTTGACGGTGAACAACTATAGCGTCTCCGGGCAAAATCACAGGTTTGCTGTTCAAGCAACAGGAACAAACAACATAACAGGTTTGATTACAGTTGGCCTGATGTCAGGCGTCGATGCAGCGTACAATATCGCCAGCTCGATTACCGGACTGCAAATCATTAGCAAATCAGTGCATGGTGTTGGTTATAACAATCCTGCTGCTTCCTATCCCTGGGATTTCCTGGGGTCGGTCAGACAACAGGCCTCATTTCCTAATGCATCGTGGAAGACTTGCGCTTACGGAGATAACGCCTGTCCCAATAGCGGTAATGTATATATTTCGGATTTTGCCAATTCTGGGAAACGTCTGGGTATGGGATACGACCCGGTCAACAACCTATTTGTGCTTCAGAGCGTCGAGGCTGGGATTTCAACGCGTCCATTGGCGTTAAACCCCTCTGGAGGCAGTGTTCAAATGGGAAACCAATCCCTATCCACAACCGGTACAAATGGCTTCCCGTATATTCCCGCGACAACCGGCACTCCGACAGGCATACCGGACGCCGTGACAGGTATGGTGCCCATGCAATACGATAAAACCAATCACAAATTTTGGATCTACGACGGCGGCTGGAAGAGCGTTACTTTCAACTGATCCGTTTAAAGCCGATCACGTCAGCGATACAAACAGAAAAACCGCCATTCATCAGAAAGGCCACAATCCCAGTAGCAGTCCCGCCAAGGAATATTCGCACAAACCATGACAAATTGGAATCGATCTTATTGAGTTTGTTTTATAGATCGGTGGTGCGAAGAATTCGTGGTGCCTTGGACCGTGACCTTGCCCCCAAGTTTTATCCAGTTTTGAGTTGGCTCCAGCAGTTTTGGGTTGCTGTATTTGGGGCGGTAGCGGCGGGTTGCGGTGCGGAGCCATTCCGGCTGCGCAGCACCGCATCACGTCGCGGGTCGTTGGTCTGAGCTAACTCGGCAGGTGTCATCCAGCCGAGTCCAGAGTGTGGTCGATGATCGTTGTAATCGCTGCGCCAGTTTGAAAGCGCTGATCGAGCATGGGCCAGTGACGAGATGAGCGTTTCATTCAGGAACTCGTCTCGCAATCGCCCATTGAAGCTTTCGATGAAGGCGTTCTGGATCGGTTTGCCCGGTGCGATGTAGTGCCATTCCACCTTGCTCCGATCCGTCCATTGCAGGATCGCATTGCTGGTGAACTCGCTGCCATTGTCGCTGACGATCATCTTCGGCTTGCCTCGTCCCTCGATGATCCGATCCAACTCACGAGCAACCCGCAGGCCGGAAAGAGACGTATCGGCGACGAGTGCCAGGCATTCCCTGGTGCAGTCGTCGACGACCGTAAGAACCCGGAACCTGCGGCCATCGGTGAATTGATCCGACACGAAGTCGAGGGACCAGCGATCATTGGCGGCAAGCGGGATCAGCATCGGTGCTCGCGTGCCTATCGCTCGCTTGCGGCCGCCGCGCTTGCGTACCGTCAACTTCTCTTCCCGATAGAGCCGGAAGAGCCGCTTGTGGTTCACAAGGTGACCTTCGCGCCTGAGTAGCACATGAAGGCAGCGATATCCAAAGCGGCGTCGTTCATGCGCCAGCGCCTTCATCCGCTCGCGAAGGTTATGGTCATCGCTGCGCCTGGTTTCGTAACGGATCGTCATCCGGCAAAAGCCGATGGCTTTACACGCCCGCCGTTCGCTCATCTGGTGGTGATCCATCAGATGAGCGACAGCTTTCTGCCTTATTGCGGGCGTCACCACTTCTTTCCCAAAAGGTCTTTCAAAACCGCATTGTCGAGCATCGCATCTGCCAGGAGCCGTTTCAGCTTCGTGTTCTCGTCCTCCAGCGTCTTCAGCCGCTTGGCTTCGGATACGTCCATGCCGCCGAATTTGGCCTTCCGTTTATAGATGCTGGCATCGCTGACGCCGTGCTTGCGGCAAAGCTCCGAGACCGGCGTTCCAGCCTCATGCTCCTTCAGAATCCCGATGATCTGTTCGTCTGTGAAACGGTTGCGCTTCATTCTCTGGTCCTCTCGATAGGCCAGAGCTTACTTCAAAATGGATTATTTCAACGGGGCAAGGTCAACCGAAACCTATGGCAACGACGATGACGAGCCTTCTGCCGCGTGAATACCCGAGAAGGCCCCGAGCCGAATGGATGTGCTTTCGGCGCCCACGCTGTCCAGCTATGCGCAAGGCTCACACTTCGTCAAAATCACCTGTGAGTTCTGCAGGATAAAGCACTTTTATGAGCCGGTGAACATCATGCAGCTGTGCGGCAACATTCTCGGTTCGGCAAATCGCAAACCAGTTCCGCTGCGAGGGGTGCCAGCGCAAGGACTACCTGACCGCCGATTTGGTAAGCCCGCCCGCGAAAGAGCGCGTCGGCTTGAGCGTCCGTCGTCTTACCGAGATCCGGATTATTCGCAAGCCGGTGTGGAAAGACATAAAACTTTAGGAGCTTTTGATGTCTCGCTGCCGCCTGGACCAAATTCTAACCTACCCCAAAACCAGAGAGACATTTCACCGGCAGGATGGTATCTCTAAAGAGCATCCCGGATCGCTGCCTACAACAACTTTAACCTATTGCTTTTGAAAGCCACTGCGATAGCTGGAATTTTCCTTTTTATATTTCGTATGTTGGGGTATGACGTGCCTGCATTTTTTTAGGATAACTTAATGGAACCGGGAAAAAAGCGCCGCAAGCGGATGACGTTCGTAGACGCCCTAAAGCAAAAACGAAATGTAATGGTCGCGGTTATTTTGCGTGATATGCGAACACGCTTTTTCAATCACGGATTAGGATTTTTGGTGCAGTCACTGTGGCCCCTGGTCCATATGCTAGTTATCATATCCATCAATACTTTCAGTGGTCGCGCCGCACCATATGGAGATAGCCCCTGGATTTTCTTTGGCGCGGGCCTGATTCCCACACTAACATTTACTTACATATCGCGATTTATGTCGCTTTCCGTCCTGATGAATAAGAATATGCTCTCGTTTCCGATCGTAAAGGTGACAGACATATTATTCGCGCGAGCAGCTTTAGAAGTAATAGCTGGGTGCATTACTTTACTTTTTCTTTGGTTTATATTTATGGTGATGGGACTTAGCCCCTATCCTGCAGACCCAGCTCAAGCGATAATGGCGTACCTAGCCACAATCCTACTCGCTCTCGGGATCGGCACGATAGCAGGCGTAATCACTTCGTTTCTTCCTATTTTCGCAACGGCTTACGCGCTTTTCGGTATCGTAGTATATATCTCTTCGGGTGCTGTGTTTCTTATATCAAATCTTCCTGAACAGATAGCCGTTCCACTTTCATACAATCCGGTTGTGCAGTGTGTCGAATGGATGCGTACAGCATACTTCGACAATTATAGTGACCACCTCCTTGATAAGGAATACCTTATCTACGTGGGCCTAGGGACTTTGTTTATCGGGCTGATCGCTGAGCGCCTTTCCCGGAGGGTTCTCTACGATACCTGATAGACCGCGATACTCTGTGTCAGAACAAAGGAGTGGTTGTGGTGCGTCTGATGTGCTCCCAGAAAATTCCAGCTCCCGCTGGCCCAAAATCGGGGTGCACGTCAAAACCACCGAGGTTCTAATCGCCGTTGGATGAAAGTTCGCTGGCAGGTCAGAGGAAAACACCGCTTACGCAAAGGTGGCTGATCAGATCGGAAGAATCGACGGCATCATTGGTGGCGGCAGTCAAATTGCCCATCAATCCCAGCGGATACTTTCTTATACTCCCCACCAGCAAACTGGCATAGGGAAAGATCAGAAACCGACGCATTTGTAGAGGATCTTGTCGTTGGCGGTGCCGGTCGTCGTCAACGTCACGGATGTTGTCGTATCTGCGGTCTGCTTCACAATGGCGCTTACATTGTTTTCGTTCGTTGCATCGCAGAAATAGCCATTTGGCGTTTTCTGGGTAAACGTCAAAGTTATCAAAGTTGCAGTGCACGACGACGTTAGGTTCATCTTCCCCGCCACATTACCGCCTGCAACGAATGTCGCTGCGCATGTTCCGGAGATGGCAGGTGCAGAGCCACCAGCGATTGTAGTGTACGAGTATCGGGTGGTGCCGGCCACGTCGAAGGCATAAGACGCATCCACATTGATTCCAACTCCATTTGCGGTGACGTGGAATGGCTGCGAGAGGCCATTGTTCAACTGCAGATCAAACCGATTATTTCCAAGGATGATTTGCCCAGTGCCAGTATTCCCTTGACGCAGGATACGCCAACCACGTGTCGACGCAGAATTGTACCAGTCGATCGCGTGGTTCGGACCCATCTGGATCGCGCTGCCTGTGCCGCTTGAGGTGTCTAGTGCGTCTGCGGCAATTACGATACCTGCCTTCGCATATCCGCCGTCACCACCAGTCGCTTTGGAATTATTCGATAAATTAAGAAAAGCACTTACCTTTCTCGAAACAGTTCCGTCGCCAATTCCATTATTTAACCGAAGATTCACAATCATGCGGGGCGGATTACCGCCGCGTATTGTCGAAAAGGGATCAAGCGCTGGTGCATCAGCGGAGAGATTCTTTACACTGTTCTCCTCCCCCAAATAACTGGCATACAAACTATCCGAAGGAATTACTCCTTCCGAATAGCGGCACCAAACGCGATGCGGAACCTTCGTGTTATCTGCGACGCCAAGGCAAGTATCCGAGATAATATTGTCTTGAGATCCCACATTCTCACTGGAGCGAGTTGCCGTGAGAAATGACCCCCATTTTGCAGTTGGATTTGTCACCGCCGAAACAATATTATCTGCGGATCCTGGCAAATACCTATTCCACCAAGTGGACGCCGAGCCAATTAGGGCCTTCTTGCTGGTGACACTGTTATAGGAAGGAGATGGCAAGGTCTGAGCTGTAGCTATCGACGCTAAAGCAAGCAGTCCCAAGCTAAGAAATGCCCCATACTTCATTCGAGGTTTCCTTAATTAGCATACTCTCTAAACGCCTCGGTCAGCAAATTGGTGTTTACTACCCCAATGCACCATCCACGCGCATGGAAAACGCAACCAACTCTTTTCGCAGCGAACCAAACATGTAAGGCTTTCGGGTGGGTACGGCATATTCAACCCCCCTGATTTTGACATATTCGTCATGAAATTCACCCCATGGGCTCTCAGGTGCGTTTGTCGCGGTACCGCCATGAAATTGATGGAATGTGCCTTCCCCCATCAGCATCACTACGGAATTATTCGGCTCATCGCATAGCCGCCGCCAAAGATCGAGATTGGCCAAACCACCTCCGCGCCCGACGAATAGCGGATCGAAGCCCCCGAGCTCTGCCCATTTTTCACGACGCAAAAATAGTGCGTTAGTCTCCGCCGGGCAATTGGACAAACCGAAGCGCGAGGAGGGGTCAAAGCTCGCAATATTGAACAGCTGGTACCCATCACCTTCCCAATCAACGGATTCAAGGAGCTCGTCTTCAACCGATTGATTGTAGCCAGTTTTAACACTATCATTTTGCGGTGAGAGCCCCAAATGAAATGAATAAGATCCAACAATTACGTCTTGCGCGGACATGCAGGCTTCGTAACCGAGGGAAAGCAGGCCTGGAGAAGCCATACGCGCACCATCAATACAAGCGCAAACCACCTCACCGCGAGCTATGGATATCCCATAATTAAGAGCATCGATCGGAGACTGCTTTGGATCGAGATAGGAACATATTCTTATATTTTCGTATCGATCCAAAAAGCTTTGCCAATCGTAGTCTTGCTTTGAACCATTATCAACGACAACGATTTCAAAATCAGCAACATCCATTGATGTCTGGTATTCGGCGCTAAACGATAGCAGAGTTCGTGGCAGCTCGCGGGCCATATTGTATGTAACGAGGACAACCGATATTTTCGGCGATTTAGCTGGATAGCTTTTGCCTGCCGAGGCTCTGTCATAGACTTTTAGATAATGTTCCAGCATCTCGCTCGGGTCAAATTTGGTTGCAGCCGCAACCACGCGATCCAAAATCTTTTGATATGCCTCCCCATCGTCGGCCAACTTTCGCATGATAGAGGCCAAATCGCGTACATTAATTTGCCAATCCGTGAGCTTGTGGAGCACACCCGCAAGGCCTTTATCTGAAGTCAACATGGCGCCGACTTCGCCTATGTCCGTCGCGATCATCGGACGACCTGCATTCAAGCATTCGATTAGCACAAGCGGGCAGCTCTCACCTTTAAAGCGAGAAGCTAACAGCCCTATGTGAGCCTTTGCGAACGTTTCTGTCACATTGGTCTGAAAGCCTAAAAGTTGGACGTAATCGGGAAGCTGGCGCTTTTGCAGCCGCTCAGCAACCGGTCCATCTCCAACCAACAGCAATTTGATCCTTCGCCCCGGCAGGCCGTTAGCCTCCGTAACAGCTTGAATTGCTTCTTCCCAGCCCTTTTCTTCAACCGCACGTGACGCAAGGCAAACAATGAAATCACCGCCATCATCGGTAGATGACCAATTGGGACGCTGAAAAGCCGACTCTTGCCTCGGCACCGTGTTGGCTATTTTTGTCCAATTTCTCGACGCACGGAAATTCTCCGTGAAATGCGAAAGATTCTTATCCGCGATATAAACAAGCTCACGCACCTTCTCCAGATGCTTCTCGTAGTGCTTGACTTCTGTTGCATCCATAAGCTCATACATTCCATGAAGAGTTATGACCTGCTGAATATGCGGATACCGTGAGAGCTGCATCCCTAAGGTAATATCTACCCAAGAATGATGAGTATGGACAACTTCTATATCCAAGTCCGCGAGTATATCGGCTGCCATCGCGTTATTTGAGGGTTCTATTAGTGGAACCGCTGGCCGCAACATTCTACGAACGCCAAGATTCGTCGGCTCCATCCCAAAGTTAAGGACCGAGACAGAAAATCCACTGTCATGCAACAAGTTCGCTAAGTTCACGGGGAATGTCTCGCCTCCCCCCGAAACCAACGCGTACACTGCAATTGCAATGTTAGGCGAACGCCCTATAGCGCCAGACATAATTTTCTCTCGGTCAAAGAGCTTGCGAAATTGATCTTGAGTGTGCTCGCCTCGCTTCATGCACCAATGGCGGTACAAGACCTGTTCGTGAGTAAGAACAAGTTGCAAATCTGCTTTGAACAGGCGAACCATATAATTCGCCGTTACCTCATGCTCAGTGTAATAAACGTCTTTATCGTGTATATTTATCGACGTATTGTCTTCATGCCGTCGATAGAAATTCGTCGCATCCGGGCTATAGCCGACCAACCCACCGCGGATTAGATGCATGTAGAAGACCCAATCTCCGCACATGCGCAATTTCAACCAATTTAAATCGGCAAAAAGCGCCATATGGCCTGGATGGCGGAAAACGGACGCGCTGACATTTGGGATAATGTTTCGGGCGCCCCATCCGGCATTCATAAGTTCCGCCGCAGAGCGAATAACCGGCCGACTCCCCAGATCCAAATTAATCTCCGCCAGGTAATCTTCTGACGTCCAAATTTTCTTCAAGGGATTCCCTTGAACAAAATCCGTTCTCGCAAAGGCTAGCTTTACCGCGGGATTGATGAAGAAGCGAACCAACTCCTGAAGAAAGTTGGATGAGCAGAAATCGTCGCTCTCTGCGATCCAAACAAGTTCACCCGTTGCCAATTCCAGTCCATGTTTCCATTGATTGAAAACGCCGCCGGAATTCTTCTTGTTAAACGCACAGACTGTTTTATCTCTATACTTCCGAGCGTATTCATCAAGTATCTCAATACTATCGTCAGTTGAGCAATCGTCCAATAGTATGACTTCGAAATTCTTGTAAATTTGGCCATAAACGGATTCCAACCTATCACGCAGAAACGGACCGTGGTTAAAATTCGGGATAATGACCGATACTTTTGGTTCGAAACTGTTATTTGCGGCAGGAGGGACACCGTAGAGGGATAGTGACTTGCTATAATCGGAGACTGGCGCCAGTCCGGCTGCAAGAGGTGTTCTCGCCCAGCTTCGCGGGCTTAATTTGAAACCTCGAAACTTTCCAACGTTTGAGTAATGCTCATACAGGTCCTGTTCCGGCGTATCACTTATTTTGTAAGTACGCGAATACCATTTTCGGTTGAATGCGGGGTATCGATTTTCGCCTTTTCCGTGAGAAACATAGTGCTCATACGGATCTAATGTGGAACTCGCTATATCCGGATATTCCCTAATATAAAAGTCCCGATCGAAAGCTGGATGCCGTCCCTCGCCTGCCCCATGATCGACATAGTGACGATATGGTTCGATATTCCCGTCCGCTATATCCGGATATTCAGATCGATACCAGTCGGGGTCAAATGCAGGGTGAAAACCGTGCTCTCTTCCGAAACTGAAGAAATGTCGTTCGACCTCCTCATCGCTATATGACTGCATGTCATACTCGCTCTTGTACCAGCGGGCATCAAAACTAGCCTGGCGGAATTGCCGACGTCCTATAAGATTAAAATGGTCCAGGGGGTCAAGTTTCGACAGAACCACGTCGGGGTATAGCCGTGTATAAAAAGTAGCATTGAACTTAATCGAACCACTTCGACCTTCAGCCTCCCCATGGAGAATAAAATGAATCAGCGGGTTTATTCCGCGCGCCGCCACATCAGGATATCGCGTCAGATAAAGTTTCGTGTCGAAATTCGGCCCCGGATTACGACCTTCAGCAGCTCCGTAGGTAAGATAGTGAATGGCAACGTCTAAAGGCTTCGAAGAGAGATCAGAATAAGTTTCCCGATACCAAATTGGATCTAGCAATGGGGAGGAGCGCACCAGTTCGATCTGCTCAGACAATTTCCTCCTGTCCGCACGACGCAGCCGTGAAGAGAACCCAAATACCATGTTGTCTTGTCTCCGCGAAGGTTATTGCCAGATCGCAGGCCAGAGCTTTCCGTTGTTCCTGACCGATGGCATCAATGTGGCTGCGCAACTACGGGTGTACTCTTGCCCGCGAAGCAATCTTGTTCAACTACAGTCTTCAATTTCAAAATGTATCGTTCAGCTACCTCGTTCAACACGACAGGCGCGACAGCGGCTGGATTAGCTGCTTTACCAGGAGAGAACTTAAATCGCATCCGTCTACCCTCTTGATAGCCGTGCTCAACAAAATGTGCCTTCCCTGACGGCAAGAGACCCAGTACCACTGCCCCGGCGATATCGGGATTCGAGTCCAAATAAGCATTCTCGGAAAAGTTTGCGTCTGAAAAATAACCCGCCTCCAGGAAAGAGGGCCTCTTTTCATGCAGCGGAGGTTTCGTGTTCGACAGGTCACCAACGGCCTTCAGCAGAGCACAATCGGCTGTACTTTTTGAAATAATCAAATCTAGCGCCGATTTATCTAAGCGAATACGAACGTCGAACGGATTATGAGGGAGGTGCGCAATCGGGGATACTTGCGGTGAAGCGGCAAACCCAAACGCATCGAATATAGATGTAATATTTTCATCTGAAACTACGGCGTTAAATATACTTAGCCTTGATGGCAAGTCTACGCTAACAAGTCCTTCGGAATCACCGACAATATACCGCGATTGTATATTAAAAAGGCAGTCAGAATTCTTTTCCAGAAACCCAATAATAGGCCGTCTTTCGTCGTCTCCAACGATGAGCAATTCTTTTTGAAATTCCGTGACGTCCTGCCCGCGGCTTTTCGCCAGATTCGCTTCCAAATATAACTCATTCAATAGAGCGGCAACATGTTTTGTAGGCTCCATTACGCACGAAAAATAACTAATTCTCCTGCTTATTCCACTAAGGCATTCGGCGATATGTGACTGGGTCGAACGAACCGAAATCCAATCACTTTTGCCCGCTTCGTCTAGAAGTCGCAGATTCACATCTGAATCTAAGCTACAGCCATATGGGGAACAGGCGCGCAAGTACGAACTTACTTCCTCACTGCGAACGCCAGGCACACAGACGTACGCAATTAAAGGGTACCTTCCTAGCTCCGATATATGTAACATGTTTGATAAAACGCCTGAATTTTACTTCCCACCGCACGGCTCGGGATCGAATGAAATTAGCTAACACAGCTTTGGGCATGGACGTCGTCCTTCGTGCCGGCCATGTTTAAGGAAATGCAGGAGGGGATTTACACCGCTTCGATTGACGTCCTCATTTTCACTCAGATAGTATTTCGTATCAAATGCAGTGCCCGGATTTCTTCCTTCACGCCAACCATATAGGTCGAAGTGAACAAGCGGATTCATTCCAGACCTCCGAACATCGGAATACTCTCCGAGATACCAGCCAGTATCGAAGTATTCGTTAGGATTATAGTTATTGCAAAAGCCAAAGTTGATGTAATGCTCCGCAGCATTTCCTCCGACATCCCTATACGTTTTTAGATACCAAGCGACGTCAAATAATCCACTCTTGACAGCAGATTTAACAATGTGACTGGTTTCCTTTGCCCGACTTGCGAAACTTTGTGTTCGCCATCTCTCCAGCCGAGAAAACGCTGCCTCCATTCGCAACGCGTGAGTAATTGCCTTATTTTTCTCACCGGAAAGTGCGGCAATAGCAAGTATACTTTCCTCATTTTGCAATTTCAAATTCGCATTTAGCTGCTCAAGATGGATCTTCTCTTCATGCAAACGTTGTGCTTTTTCAATGTTTCGTTCAGCGGAGGCGCGCAATTCGTCAATCGCATCTGACAACTCAGCGGATCTTTGCCGTTCTGCGGAAAGTTGATAAAAGAAATCTGATGCCCGTTCGCGCTCGCGCGAGACGATAGACATCATCTGCACAATCTCCGATTTGCTTGCCGTCAAATCATCGAGCGCTAAGCTCCGATCGGCCGAAAGCTTTTCCCTTTCATCGCGTAGAGACGCTATCTCAGCGTCCTTCATTTCCGCAGCCTCGTTTGCCTCTGTAAGATCGCCTCGCAATGAGCGAACTAACTCGTTAACTTCGTGAAGCTCGAAATTCGACTTATCCAACGCCTTCTCGAGGTTCTCATGTTGTTCGGCGGCCTGCAGGAGTGCAAGCTCAACTCTGTTGACCGCCTGTTCCAACAGCACGTTTCGCGCGAGAGCTTCTTCCAATCCAGCCTGAGTATTTGAGCCTTCATGACGTAGAAATTGAATCTCGGTTCGAAGATCCTGCAATTGGCCATTACGTATATTAATGTTCGAAACTGCCGCCGTCTCACGTTCAAGCGAGTTCGACAATTTATAGCTCGAGCTTATCGCGCGCCCCAAACGTGAATATGTCGACCTGATTGAGGCGATAAGATTGTCGCTCATATCTGGAGAAAATAGCTGAGCGATGCTATCAGGCAATTCTTTGCCGACGCCTAGCACTCCAAGGCCATATCCGTGAATAAATGAGAAACTGGGGTACTGCTCTTGAAGCTCAGACCAAAATTTATAGACGCCAAAACCACGCTCGCGAACATTAATATCATGAAATAGTACGACGGACGAATTGGACAACTTTGGTAGCCATGACATAAAATCCTCTTTTACATCATCATAGTGATGCCGACCATCTATATGGAGCAGATCAATAGTATTGTTTTCAAAGTAGGGTAGCGCCTCGGCAAATGCGCATCGCATTAAGTTCGAAAATTCGCTATAGTTGTTTTCATTAATATCCTGGACACTTTGGTACACATTGGAACCGTAGAAACCAGCGTGCTCATCTCCAGTCCACTGGTCTACCGCATACGCTGAGGCCGCCAGACCTGACATTTTGATCGCCTGGCAGAACGTGAAGTAGGAAAAGCCATGGTGCGTTCCTAGCTCAACAATCATTTTTGGCCTGAGCTTACCAACCAACCAGAACGCGAAAGGAGCGTGCTCCTGCCATGCAGATGGAACTAAAATTTCCGGAGAGCGGAGCGATAAATCAGACAGGAAGTCCGACAACACCATATCACTTTCAATCATCCCATCCTCAATTCGGGCGAAGACACAGCTCGCATAGGTTGGCCTGCAATAAAGAACGGCTCAACTTTTATCAACGATTTTTTGAGCCTAAATGTTCTGGGTTTTAACATCAGTCTTGCATGAAGAAGTACCCTATCTCCACATTCCCGCAATGCAAACTTCTTGTTCGACCGCAGCCGAAAAGCATCTCCTTTCGATCTCCGGAGATGAATATCTCCTACCTCCTGGAGCTAGCGCCAAAGCTCTCCTCTTCGTCAGTTACCCATCGATTGGCTTAATTGCTATCAGATGATCGTATGCTCTCAGGCAAACTTGAAAACAACTCCCTATCCTCTACGATGGCCGAAAAACGTTCTGGTTCTTGAGCACCTATCTTCCATACGTTTCTGCAAGAGATTTCATCTGCCACAAACTTGCCTTTCTCGACATATTCAGAGCCCTTCCTGAAAATGCAAACAAAGTCATTCCAAACGTCATTCTGGCGATTTGCGACAAACGACTCAACCAATTCAATAGCATAACCATTCTTCTGAGCCCATTTTTTTAGAACTTTGCCGCAATCAGGATAGAACCGCCAGTTGTCGTCAGGATACCTATGGTAGTCACCGTTGGATGGCGCATTGATATAAATCAGCCCACCCGGCCTAATTACTCGAGCATACTCGAGAAAGGTCATCCAAAAGAATTCATCATGCTCAAGCTGCGAGGAAGAGACCAAGCAATCCGCAAAATTATCGCGAAAAGGAAGCGGATCGCCAATTTTTACTTTGATGTCTACAGATTTTCCGTATTCGGTATCCAAGCCAAGATAAGTTACATTGTCGGGCGCGACTGATCGTAAGCTACCGTTCACGTCCATGGATCCAACTTCAATTACAGTTCTCCAGCAGCTCTCTGCGTAGTTGCTGAAAAATTTTTGTCCTATCGCCATTGCGGTATCGTGCATGCGCCTTATCCTCAAACGGTCAAAATTTTAATGACGTTGCTACGAGGATTGGATATCCGATAGCATGACGTGGTTGTCCATCTATATCGCATTCGAATGCACACATTCGGACCCCAATCACGCTCAACATTGGGGTAGCTCCCGATACTTTTCCGTAATTCTATGCAATGAATATCTCGCGCCCCATATAGCGGCGGCGTGACAGGCCACGTGGAACACCACCCAAGATGCCTGCGAAGACAGCACCAATCTTGGCACCCAGGTGCCTAGCAATTATAGCCGCCATATATTGGCGCCGAATACGCGGAAAAGCTGCTGTCGTGAGTGCCGCTCCGCGACAGATTGATAAGGGAGGGATGCAGCAAGCTCAACGCGCCAGCGTCTAAGCCGATGGCTGAGACTTGATGCGTCCGGCAAGGCCATCGCGGCCAACGTTAACCGCGGTCTTTACACCGCCGGCGAGGCTGATGGTCATGCCGTCGGCAGCCGCGCGTAGAGGCAAAAAGTGTCAAGCGCGGCGCCAATGACCTATTAGGGCGGATGGGGTCATCAGCTTGGGCCCATACCACGTTGTGGCCATGCACGGCTAAACACCGCGGCGGAGACCACGCGTGCCGAATCAGTTGCTACCGGAAACCAACAATCAAGGCTCACCAAAAGCAAACTTGAACAATTCACTGAATTTCAGTACAACCTGTCGACAACTTCACCGAGTTTTATTCAATCCTGAGTTCGCTCCAACTGCGGTGTGTTGTTGTATTTGGAGCGCTAGCGACTGCTTGTCGTGGAAAGCCCTTCAGCTCCGCGTCATTCCTGGCCCTCTCAAAGGGCTAGATCTTAAGTTTAACCAACTCTTTTTAAGAAGAGGAAAATGATGCTATCTAAAGCATTGATAATGGGCTCTCTGTCGATCTCCGATTCAGTTGTCTCGGACAAGGAATTTCTCCTTCAAAGGCTCGGAGGTAATTCTGGCAATATGCTCTTTACTGAGTCGTTGTTGCGGATCCTCCCCGGCAGCGCATGGTGTCCGTCTGACGCTGATAGCTACGGCGAGGCAGACTGCATCGTAATTGCTGCGGCGAATTGGCTGAGTACAATCGCGGACTATGGTTGGTTGGCCGATCTCATCGAGAAGTCAGACATACCAGTTTTTCTGGTCGGAGTCGGCGCCCAATCCGAACTAGACAATTCTATTCCTCAGGTTAACGCGGGGACTCTTCGACTCCTCAATATTGTCTCGGAACGGTCAAAGCTCATTTCCACCCGTGGGCGATTTTCCTCGGAAGTTCTTGAGTACTACGGTATCAAGAACTCAAGCCCGACGGGCTGCCCTTCCTTGCTGCTCTGCGGCGCCAAAGGCCCGTACTTCACATCAACGGAAATCGGGCAGCAGGTAGTGGTCCACGGCACCCGCCACGGCATACAGGGCACAGATGATTTTCAGAATTTTCTGTATCGACAAGCTTACAAGCTTGGCACTGGAATATTGCTGCAATCCGAACTTGCAGATCTGCATATTGCGTTCGGGGGTGATCCGTTCGACATTGACTTTGATGTAGCACACATGGTCGGGGTCACTTACGGGACGCCAAATTATGAGGCTTTAATTAGTTATCTCCGTAGCAATGCCGCATTCTTTCATAATTTCGAGGAATGGCTTGAGTATGCCAAATCAAAGGATTTCTTCGTAGGCAGCCGTATTCATGGGACAATTATGTCATTGATTGCAGGTACGCCAGCAGTACTTATTGCTCATGACGCAAGAACGGTTGAGCTTGCTAAAACGATGAATATTCCTCATGTTCTCAGCACCCAAGTTAACATAGATCGAGACTTGGATTTCGCTCATTTATACGAAACATTTGCCAATAACGACTTCGGCGTTTCCTACAAAAAGTATCGAGAGGAATTCTTCGAATTTTTTAGGACTAATGGTCTTGCAACAAGCATTGGTGCACAATTGACTTGACAATATGATCGATAAATTGATCTCATCTCCAAGTTGATTTTTCCAATGCTAGGGCGCGTTCATTTTATTCGGTGCCATATCGGCCTTGAGGTGGTTAGCGCGCTCTTAGCGTTTGACGAACGTGAGGATCTCGCCGACTATGTACCATAGTTCTTCGACGGTGCGGTTTTGCTCAGGTTTGCAGGAAGGCTTTGAGCTTCGAGAAGAGTTTTCCGATGAGGTCGAAGTTCAGGCTGGGGATCGGAGGCAGAGTAGCTGTCCGCGGTCATGCCGCAGTTCCTATCGTCATCGTCGGAAAAGGGTGCTGGTTCAAACCTTCGACTGCTCGCCGACTACGCCCAAACTGACAAGCACAGGCGCAATCATATGCATCATGGGTGTCAGCGTGGAGCTTTTTTCTTCAATATTGCAGCGCCGCGGGTGAACGCTACGAACTCAAGCGTGTCGGCAGCCGCGATCAGAAACTCATCTTCAATTTCCGCTCTATCCTTAACCCAAATTCCCACCGTCCATTCTGATATGCGCTGCAGATAGTCATGTGCTGTGACATAACCGGGACTTCCGTAGGTCCTCTTGTATTTGCCATGGCTTGTATCCAGATCTTCGATGATGAAAATTCCGTTGGGTTTCAAGACAGGCAGTAGCTTACGAAGCGTCAAGATTTGGTGCGACCAAATATGCGAACCATCATCAATGATCACATCGAAAAGGCCCTTCGAAGCGAGTGCGTCTAAATCGGACGGCATGCTTTGATCAATTATCTCAATGGCGATGCGGTCGTCCGCGTATTTCTTAACTTCTGGATTGATGTCGGCCCCGATAATCACCCCGTTCTTGAAGTAGTCTCGCCATGTGCGGATCGAAGCGCCTCCAAGCACTCCGATTTCCAGCAATTTGATAGGATCATCCCGCATCGACGCGAGAAATGGCTCGTATCTTCTCAAAAAGTCATTTTTGGTGGAGGCTTTATCAGTGCCATTCTCTAGGCCAATCTCATCAAGCGTCATCATTTTCCTCAAGAAATAGCGCGAAAATTGCAGTCTTCTGGCTGTAACACTAGGGAGAAATAGCAACTCACGGACGTTTATTCAACGGTGCATTTCGCAACTCAGACAGGATAAAATGCCGCCGCGTTCACAGAATTGTGCGCGAGTTGCTACCTAAGATTACAATTGCCCGGGCCTTAATTTGCTCTGCATAACGCCACCCATGGAGATCGAAGGGGAAAAACATATAGCTATGGCACCTTGAATCCGCCGTTCATCACGTATGCCACGACGCCAGAAGCTCATGCGCCTTGAAGGTCCACGTCAGGCGAGAAATATGGACCGAAGAACTCAAGCAGTCCCTTGCTCGAAGACAAAATTACCGGAATTGCACGTTTTTAGCGGGAACGCCTTATGGCGCTCCGGGACAGCGGCGACACGATCGATTGCCGTTGACTTCGGCCTTTGCGACGGCTGGTCTCTGTCCTATCGACGAATTGACGCGCAATCCCCGCCACGTCCCAGAACGCCCGATCTTAACCCTTCGCTAACGTTCACTCCTTAGCAGGCCGTGGCCGGGGCTGGAATCTTATCTGTAAGGGAAACCTGAATGATCAGGAATCCGATTGCGAGATCCGGCTGGCACCACTGGTAAGTCCGGCTGAGCTCGAGTGTCTAACCGCTTACATGTTGGCGCTGGTCAACGATCAAGCCCTTCCTCCGATGGAGGGCAAGACAGTCGATTGGACCGAGATCGCCGCCGCATGCCGGCTGGCTGCTAAGCCAAGCACGAAGCTAATGCGCGTTGGACAGCACGGCTTCGATGCCATTATCCGCTGGGTGAATATGAACACCGCGACACCTCGCAACCGCACAAGTTCACCATCGGGTTCGGCGCAGATCTCGAAAGCTCGAGCCGCTCGCTGCAGCCGCTCTGCCAATAGGAATTCAAAACCTGGAGCAAAGCCCAAGCCGATTGAGGAATTCCCCGTTGCGCTGTTCGATGACTATCCAGAGCCTGTCTCGTTTCAGGCGGCATTGGAGCTGCATATCAGGCGCTTCGGCGAGACCTATTACCATCTTCATCGTGCCGTTGTGCGACCTGGCGACAATTTCGATGCGAAGACTCTTCTCAGTTGGCTGAAGGGCACAAAGGTGCCGCGCAGCGTCGAAAGCTTCGAGATCCTGGATCGTGTCGAGCAACGGTATCGGTTGCCGTCTGGCTACTTCAAGGCAAAGCTTCCGCATCGGTCTCGCGCCGGCACCGGCCACGACGTCGACGAAGATATTTCTCCCGCTGAGCGCCGCCGGCTGGCCTGGCATCTTCCTGACAATTTCAACAGGCTGCCGAAAGCAAAGCGCCAGGAGATCCTCGAATGGGTTCGCAGGGTCATCATCACCGGCGCAACCGACTACCGCCGTTTCCAGGCGGCGGCAATCAGACAACGATATGCAATCCGCTTCCCGGCAATGGCTTATGGTGGACGGGCGTCGGCGGTCCCAATCGGACGCGGCGCTTCGAACCAGGGCAATCCCATTGGAGACCTTGGTGATCCGGATTTGCTGTCAGACGTCATCGATGCCCCTCCCCGCCTTGCGCTCGAGATGGCAAATCTGATTTCGTTCAAGACATCGACGCTTACGGCGGTCGGGTTTCAGCGGAACAGTGTCTGGGGCGAAGAAACGGCCTCGCAGAAGCTGGAACACCTTGGTCTCATGTTCGGAGCCCTTGCCGCATCTCCCGATAGTCAGGTGGCGGGGCGAGGTATTCCGCTGGGTGCCCTCACCTTCGGTCTTCTGGTGTTTCCGGGTATCTGGGACTGGCACCTGCAATGGCGCGAGCGCCGGCGTGGGTTTTACACCGCCTGGGAAGCGGACATGCTGAGCATCGCCTTGTCGCTAACGCGCGAAGAAACCGGCTGGCTCAGACAGCATCCGGAACTGATCGAGAGGGTTATTCCGATTGAAGGTTTGGTTTCGGCGGAGCAGATCGCTTTAGCGAAGCGTGACTGGCACGCCTGCTGTGACGCGTTTCATTCCCATGCGCGCAATCGCATCAAGGAAATCCAGCGTGTGATGCGCATACATCGCGACCCATTCGAACCGATCATGTGCGTGCTCGAGGCGCCAAGTCCACTGGCGGAGTATCGAAAGATCACGGACGAGATCCTTCTCAGGATGCTCGACAAGGATCGATATCCAAGAGCAGCAGCCGAATCCGTGAGATCGTTTCTGATGCTGCGGCTAGGTCTTCATCTGGGACTTCGCCAGAAGAACCTCCGGCAGCTCCTGCTTTGCCCGCGCGGCCATATTCCAACCTCGGAGCGCCGGCTTGAAGAACTGAAACGCGGCGAAATCCGCTGGAGCGACCGGGACAATGGCTGGGAGGTTTTGATCCCCGCCAATGCCTTCAAGAATTCGAACTTATCCTTCTTCGGCTCCAAGCCGTTCCGGCTCATCCTGCCAGATCTGCTTGATCTCTATTATTACATCAATGCCTATATCGATCGGCACCGGCGCATCCTGCTGGCGAATGCCAATGATCCAAGAACCTTCTTTATAAAGACGGTAAAGCAATCGAGCACGGAGGCTTCGTACAACCAGACCACCTTCTATGAGGCTTGGCGGCTGACCATTCAGCGATACGGGATCTACAATCCCTATACCGGCCGCGGGGCGATCAAAGGCTTGCTGCCACACGGTCCCCATAACGTCCGGGATGTCTTAGCCACCCATATTCTCAAGCTGACGGAATCCTACGAGCAGGTGAGCTATGCGATCCAGGATACACCAGACATGATCCAACAGCACTACGGGCGCTTCCTGCCGCAGACAAGGCAGCGCTCGCCGCCAAGATACTGAATCAGGTTTGGGAGGCGGCATAAGCTTCAGGTTCGCAGGGTCGGTAGACGTCTGCTTGATCTATTGGGGCTGGCGCGGTGATGTGACGCGCCAGCATCCTGGCCCAATATCCTCGACGGCAGGTGCTTATATTGCCGGATGCTTAGATGGTCGGGGAAGCAGACATCGAGACCTCGATGCAAATTCCGGATTCCGGCCGGCCGCGAATCTTAGATACGTCGCCAACCGCTCGCGATCTCCAGAACTCGCGAGTGGATTTGATAAACTCCACTGAAAGCCCCTTACATCCATCGACCGGGGTTGCCCATGAATGTCGCGAAAGTGGCTTCGTAGAGGGTTCCGGCGCTCGGTAAATCGTTGTTTCCAGCGACGACGTGAGCGAACATTCTTGTCAGGCCCAGTTGCACCGGCAGCTTACGTCGACGGCACCTTTTCGATCGGCCTTCGGTTCATTTGACGAAAGCTCGGCATCGCCAGCGGGGCGAGTGTCGCAAGCAAATAGAGCAGCATCGTTATGCCCAATGCCAATGTTATGCCGAAAGTGTCGACCAACAGGCCGGCATAGACGCCTCCGAATGGCATAAGAGCCCAAGCTAGCGCCCCCACGAGTGCGATCACCCGCCCCACCAATGCTGCCGGAATGCGTTCGAACAAAATGGCCCCGAAATCGGATTGATAAACCCGGCGGCAAACCCACCGGTCAACAAAACCATGAGGATACCATGAAGACCGGGATCCAAGGCAAGCGCTGCCATTGGCGCAGGTCCGGCACAAAGAAAACCAGTCGTATAAACAAGCATCCGGGGGAGACGCTCTGCAAAAGCCGCGGCCATTGCCGCACCGGCGACTGCTGCGCCCGAAAAAATCGCGAGGAATATACCTACCCATGTTACGTCCAAGCCCGACGATCGCACCCAGACAGGTAGCAACACCATGGCATAGGCCTGGTCGAAGAGATTTGTAATTCCGAGCATCAAGACCAGTGCCATCAAGACCAGTGCCATCAAGATAGGTTCACTGCGCAAGGTCGACCATCCCGCCGTCAGATCATACAGATAGGTCGCAGAAGTGCTCGGCGTCGCTATCTCCGTCACTGTCGGTCGCGGAATGCCCAACCCAACCACAAGGGAGGATAAGAGAAATGCAACCGCATTGGCCAGCAATGCTGGCGCTGCTCCGATCAAGGCGATCAACGCCCCTCCTCCAGCCGCTCCCAACGTACCGGCAAGCCGATCACTGGCTCCCAGAATACCTGTTGCTCGCTCAAGGGGTATTTTTCCCATAGACGCCACACTGGGAACCAAGGCTTGTTTGGCGGCATCAGACGGGGCGCGCAATATTCCGAAGGGCCACCGCCGGCAGCAACAGCCAAACTGACAACAGCCCCATCCAAAACAACAAAGGCACGGAAGCAATGGCGATCGCTGACAAAGCATCGCTCCAAATTGCAACCCGCCGTGCTCCAATACGATCGATGAGCGGCCCGCCGAACGCCTTTGCCGCCACATATGGCAGCAATTCCGCCATCCCTACCACACCGGTCAGCACCGGGTCGCCAGTCGACGTCAATACCAACCATGGGACAGCAATTGCCGAAAGTCGCATGCCGCCGATAGATGCAACGGTGCCCGCAGCCAAAGCGACGACCGGTTTCTTGTCACTCACTTTTTTCAGTCCTCAGGGGGATGCGGAAACGCGTGCAAGATAAATGTGACAGGCTGAACGTCAAGCTCGTACGAGCCGCCCAGTTTCGGTGCCGTTTCCATAGCTTCGTCCAGGATGGCATGAAGCCTTTTGACCAATGCCTCCGCCTGAGCTGCGGTAAGCTGAATGCAATAGTTACTGACAGTCGACGCCAGACGCCATTCTCGCGGTAATTCGGCATAGCGCGCCAAGGCGCGCTTCATCTGTGTAATTTGGGCGGTGAGTGCGGCCTGCGCAAAAGCAATACCTGCATCCAATGCCTCCTCATTTTCGTCGGCCGGAGGAAATGCCGTTAATTCGTGCCGCGCGCGCCACCACCGATCTCTGGCATTTCCCCTACCCTCATCCTCCTCAATGAAGCCATGCTTGGCGAGCTGTCTCAAATGATAGCTCGTGGCGCCGGTATTCATACTCAGCCGAGCCGCAAGACTGGTCGCAGTTGCGGGGCCATTCACTCGCAGGATGCCGAGCATGCGCAGCCGTTGCGGGTGGGCCAGCGCGCGTAAAGCGGTGGCATCCGGTTTTATGAGACTAATGGAACGACGTTCTGTCATGAAGTTCTCCCGTAGCAGAGGAGCTTACATCACAAAGAAATCTTTGCAAAGGTTTCTTTGTAATATCACATCGGTGTGTTGCAACGTTCTGCCGAAAGTTAGGTCTGAAGTTATAGAAACTCAGTTCGTCCTGCACGACGTGGGCAAGCGTTGACCGATGGCTCTACGTGCGAACGCGCCAGGTGCGCGGCCAACAAAGCCGAGCGAAATGTCTCGCCTTGAGTGGAATCGAACCGTAAATCCATGCCTTAGTTGCTCTAAGAGATTGATAGCCTGAGGACTTCCTATGTGAAGGACCGGCTGCGGCGTAACTCCCCTGCTATGGAGTTGGCTCCAATAGGCAATTTCTTCAAGATATTAGCCGTCACGAACGCGTATCGGCGTGACTCGATTTGTCTTTGCTGAACTTTGTGAACGCCCGCGGCCTCAAGAAGATCGGTTTTAGCGACGCAATGGCACATAAAATCGAAATTGCTATTCGACTGGTGGCGAAATTAACTCGACCCCGGAAATCAAGCCAATAAGGGGGATCAAAATGGGAATGAAACTGTCACTGGCCGGCGCAAGCACAGCAATTGCGCTCCTGCTTTCGAGCCAGACCTTCGCGCAGACTGCTGAAGTCATGCACTATTGGACAAGCGGAAGCGAAGCCGCCGCCATCAAAGTCATCGCCGATGATGTCGCCAAGAAGAGCGGCACCTGGAAGGACAGCCCGGTTACCGGCTATGAAGCCGCCCGGGCCGCTGTTCTCAGCCGTCTCGCTGGTGGTGACGCACCGACTTCGATGGTCGTCGATCTCGGCGAAATCAAGCCGCTGGTCGAACAAGGCGTCCTCGCTCCGATCGACAATATAGCCTCCACCAAGGGCTGGCAGACATTCCTTCCTAAGCTAGTCGTCGATAAGGCAAGCGTTGACGGCCACCTTTACGCCGTTCCGATCGATATCGGCACTGCTAACTGGATGTGGTATTCCAGGAAGGTGCTGGACGATGTCGGCGTCAAGCCGCCGGCGACCTGGGACGAGTTCTTTGCCGCGGCGGATAAGATCAAGGCCAAGGGCTACATCCCTCTCGCTTTTGGTGGCCAGGCCTGGCAAGAGGCCCTCGTCTTCCGCTCGATCATGATCGCGACCGGCGGCAACAAGTTTTACACGGATGTCTACACCAAACATGACGTTGATGCCGCCGGCGGTCTGCTGATGGTCAGATCCTTCGAGACTTTCGGTAAGTTGCGCGGCTATGTCGATGACGGCAACACCAACCGAAACTGGAACGACGCCACCAACATGGTGATCACCGGCAAGGCCGCGATGCAGATCATGGGCGACTGGGCCAAGGGCGAATTCCAGGCTGCCAAGATGACGCCCGGCAAGGAATACGGATGCGAACTCGCGCCGGGTACCAACGGCGTACTGAACATCGTTTCCGACACCTTCGTCTTCCCGGTCGGCGACAAGCCCGAACAGGTCGCGGCTCGCAAGCTGCTGGTCGACGTGATGATCGATCCCGAAACCCAAGTGGCCTTCAACTCCATCAAGGGCGCCCTGCCCCCGCGCCTGGACGTAAACCTCAAGGATGCGGACATCTGCACCCAGAAGGCAGCCGGTCTGCTCAAGGACCCGAACGCGCTTGCCCCGAACGCTGAGCTTTCCTTTAGCAGCGAAACTGTCGGCGCCATCAAAGACTTGGTCACCCAGTTCTGGAGCAACCCGTCCATGACGCCTGCCGACGCTGCAAAGCAGTATGCCGATATCGTTGCGCGGAACTAAGTTCTGCCGCTAGTCTCCGCTGCCCCGGCACGATTGCCGGGGCAGTTTTTGTAAATGAGTTGCGATGTCGACCAACGGGGGCAAGCAATGTTTAAGAAGAACCTGGCAGCCAAGCTGACGCTTGTGCCCAGTGTCGTGGTCATCGCCGTCTGTTTCTACGGCACAATCCTCTGGACGCTTTATATCTCGCTGACGCATTCGACGATGCTGCCGAACTACAAGTTCTACGGTTTCGGACAGTATGCGACGCTTCTGTCAATGCCACGCTGGCACATGGCCTTTGCCAACATGATGATCTTCGGAAGCCTGTTCATTGCCGGCTCGCTCGTCATCGGCACGGCACTTGCAGCTCTTCTCGATCGCAACGTCAAGGCCGAAGGCCTCTTCCGCGTCTTCTTCCTCTATCCGCTCTCCATGTCCTTTGTCGTCACCGGCCTTGCCTGGCAATGGCTGCTGAACCCGACAACGGGTATCGAAGCACTGGTGCGCAGCCTCGGCTGGCAGGATTTCAGCTTTAACTGGCTTGCGAGCCCGGAAAAGGCAATCTACGCCGTCTCCATCGCCGCCATCTGGCAATCCTCAGGTCTTGTCATGGCCATCATGCTGGCCGGCCTGCGTGGCATCGACGGCGATATCTGGAAAGCAGCGAAGATCGACGGCATCCCCGTCTGGCGCTCCTATATCAGCATCGTGCTTCCCATGCTGCGGCCTCTAATTCTGACCTGCGTCATCCTTCTGGCAACGGCTGTGGTCAAAAGCTATGATCTCGTCGTCGCGATGACGGGCGGTGGCCCGGGTATCAGCACGGATGTCCCCGGAAAGTTTGTCGTGGATCTCCTTTTCCAGCGCGCCAATATCAGCACGGCGGCTACCGCCGCCATTCTGATGCTGGTAACGGTCATCTGCGCGCTTTCTCCCTATGTCTACATCGAGCTCAAGAGGCAGAAGCGATGAGTGCGACCCCTCTCTCCCAGCCAGGCGTGCCGATCGTCTATGCCGTGCCCAAAGTGAAAAGCACCAAGACCGGCCGGGTTCTTCTCTATATTATCCTATCGCTCGCACTGATCTATTACGCGATACCTCTTCTGCTGGTAATCTCAACATCGTTGAAAACCGCAGACGAGCTCCGTACAGGCAACATCTTCACCCTGCCCCAGAGCCTCAATTTCGATGCCTGGTCGAAGGCATGGATGACGGCCTGCACCGGTATCGAGTGCAACGGCATCCACGGAAATTTCTGGAATTCCGTCGAGATTGTCGTCCCGGGCGTGATCTTCTCGATCCTGTTCGGCGCTCTGACCGGCTTTGCCCTCTCGCAGTGGCAATCGAAGCTCAGCCGCGTCATCCTGCTGTCGCTGATGCTGGGCGCCTTCATACCCTATCAGGTCATACTTTATCCGATGGTACGTATCTTTAGCAGCATTGGGCTCTACGGCACGCTGCCGGGCATCATCCTGATCCATATCATCTTCGGTCTGCCCTACATGGCACTGCTGTTCTTCAACTTCTATCAGGGCGTTCCGCCGGAGCTTTCGAAGGCAGCCAAGATGGATGGAGCGGGCTTCTTCACGATCTTCTTCGAGATCATGCTGCCTATGTCGGTCAACGTGCTGGTCGTAGCCATCATCATGCAGGCGACTGGTATCTGGAACGACTTCCTGTTGGGCCTGATCTTTGCCGGGCGAGACCACCTGCCGATCACGGTGCAGCTGAACAACATCGTCAACACAACGACCGGCGTCAAAGAATACAATGTGAACATGGCCGCGACTTTCCTGACCGCGCTGCCGCCACTTCTCATTTACATTCTTTCCGGACGCTATTTTGCGCGCGGTCTCGCCGCCGGCGCAGTGAAGGGCTAATGCAATGACACAGATCTCCGTTATCGACGCGAACAAGTCCTTCGGACCACAGCATATCCTGCGCGATATCAACCTCCAGGTCGCCAGCGGCGAGTTCATCGTGCTCTTGGGCTCCTCCGGATGCGGCAAATCCACCTTGCTCAATGTTATTGCCGGCCTCGAGGACCTCGATACCGGCAGGATTGTCGCCGGCGACCAGGATGTCACGAACGTCGATTCAAGTCGTCGCAACATGTCGATGGTCTTCCAGTCCTACGCGCTCTATCCTACCATGACGGTGCGCAAGAACCTTGGCTTCGGCCTGCGGGTCAACAAAGTCGCCAAGGCCGAGATCGCCAAGCGCGTCGAATGGGCCGCGAACCTCCTGCAATTGACGCCTCTTCTCGACCGCCGCCCCTCGCAGCTCTCAGGCGGGCAGCGTCAGCGCGTGGCGATCGGGCGGGCGCTTGTACGCCGAAGCCCTATCTGCCTGTTCGACGAGCCTCTCTCGAACCTCGATGCAAAGCTGCGCACGGAGATGCGCCTGGAAATCAAGAGGCTGCACCAGGAATTGCGCAGCACGATCGTCTACGTCACGCACGATCAGATCGAAGCCATGACGCTGGCGACACGTGTCGCTGTCATGAAGGGCGGCAAGATTGAGCAATATGCGACGCCGGATGAACTCTACGAGAAGCCGGAAACGCTGTTTGTCGCCGGCTTCGTGGGCTCGCCGAGCATGAACCTTCTCTCGGCCCGCATCAGGATCGAAGATGGCGAGCCAATGGCAGTCTTCGGCGACTATCAGCTGCCGATTGATGCATATCCGTTCCGTCAACCTGCCGTCAGCGGCCAGGCGATAGTCATCGGCTTCCGTCCGGAGGACATCCATCTCGCCGACGACCGAACGACACTGCCGACCCTGTTTGCACCGGTCACATTCGTCGAACCTATGGGCGCCGATACCCTGGTATGGTTTGCCGTGGGAGACCAAAAGCTGTCGGTCCGACTGCCGGCAGCCAAGGCCCGTGGGCTGGGCGGCGAAGTACGCCTCGCTTTCAATCCGAGCATTGCATCGATCTTCTCGAGGGAAAGTGAACAGCGCCTTTAGGGCGCAGTCGCAGCCGCCGGATGCGGCGGCTGCCTCTCGGCACCTAGCAGAGTTCGCCGATCAGACGATCCATCATGGCGTCGCAGAGGTGCAGTTCGGCTTCCTCGATATATTCGTCGGGTTGATGACCCTGATCCATGTTGCCGGGGCCGATAACGACCGTTTCCAGTCCCAGTCTCGTTGCAAATAGCCCAGCCTCGGTGCCGAAGGATACTTTCGTGGTCGGAGTCTGACCGAGAAGACGACGAGCGAAGGCGGTAGCAGGGCTCTGGGCTGAGGTGGACAGCCCCGGATAGGCATTGCGTACTTCGATCTCAGTTCCGCAAGCGGCGACAGCACGGATGCGGGCCATGATGTCGTCCGCATTATCTTCGGCGAGGTGGCGGATCTCGAAATCGACCGAAGCGTGATCGGCGACGATATTGAGAACTTCGCCGCCGACGATTTTGCCCGCGTGAACCGTCGTGTAAGCTATGTCGTAATCGGCGTCGCTACGGCCATTTTCAGCAATCTCCTGCTGTACACTCCGCAGAGTACCGACGAAATCGCAAGCCAGATGAATGGCGTTGACGAAACGCGGTGCCAGCGAAGAATGGCCTGCCTCGCCTCTGAGCCGAGCCTGCGCGGCCATCTTCCCTTTGTGGCCGAGCGCGATCGCCATCGATGTCGGCTCTCCGACAATGCAAAGCGAAGCCCTGAACTGTTCCTTAGCCAGGATATCGAGCAGGGAGCGCACGCCGACGCAGCCGATCTCCTCATCGTGGGAGAAGGCGAGATGCAATGGCCGCTTCAATAGCTTGCCATCGATGCGGTCGGCAGCGGATAGCGCACTTGCAAGAAACCCCTTCATGTCCGTCGAGCCACGGCCATGGAGCCGAGAGCCGCGGCGCGTCAGCCGGAAAGGGTCGGAGGTCCATGCTTGCGTTGCGACCGGCACCACATCGGTGTGGCCGGAAAGAACAATGCCGTCATCCTGCCGGGGGCCGATGCTGGCAAACAGGTTCGCCTTTTTGCCAATCTGGTCAGCAACAAACCGGCACTCGAAACCGCGGTCGCGGAGATAGGTTTGGACAAAATCGATCAGCGGCAGGTTGCTATCAGCACTAACGGTGGGGAAGGCGACAAGACGATCAAGCAGGTCAAGCGTATTCAAGAAATGACACTCCCAAAACGGACGAAGGCCCGCATCGCGGCGAGCCTCCATTATTCTCTGTCTTTGACGGCCCTCAGCGGGCCATCGTCTCTTCATCAGCCATTGTCTGATTGATATCGGCGAGCAGTGCCGCGATATCACCCTTCGGGAAGGCCTGGCGGAAGCGCCGGTCGAAAGTCGTAAACATGCCGAAGAACGAGTTGCCGCAATGTTCGAGCATCCGGTCCGCCTCACCCTCGTCGATCGACAGGTGCTTCTGGAGGAACCGATTGAACTTGGCCCGTGCGATCGGATTGGCGAGGATAAAGACGGGCTGCGTATCCCACTTCACTTCACGATGCCGCGAGGCGCGCGAGCGGATTTGCAGTGGCGCTGCCAGATGAATGTCGCGCGAGGACGAACCGATTTCGATCTGCACGGCATCGTCATCGAGGATCCAGCGCCCCTTGCCGGAATCATAGAGCGCGAAATCCGCAGCCGGGATCGTGAGCGACACCCGCTTCGATTCGCCCGGCGCCAAATGCACCTTGGCAAAGGACTTCAGTTCGCGCTTCGGACGCTGCAGCCGCGGCTTGCCGTAGCGCACATAGAGCTGGGCCGCTTCCTTGCCGGCGGCGGCGCCGGTGTTGGTCACAGTGAAGCTCGCGACCACCTCTTCGCCGACATTCAGCGCCGACCGATCCAATTTCAGATCGGAATAAGCGAAGTTCGTATAGCTTAGGCCGAAGCCGAAGGGGTATTGCGGCTCGATCTCGCGCGCATCATACCAGCGATATCCGACATGGATGCCTTCGCTGTAGTAGTGGCGACCGTTCTCGCCGGGGTAGCTGAGATAGGAAGGCATGTCCTGCATGCGCTTCGGGAAGGTTGTCGTCAGCTTGCCGGAGGGATTGACGACCCCAAAGAGAATGTCGGCGATACCGCCGCCGGTCGCCTGGCCGGAAAAGAACATCTCGACGATCGCCTTCACTTCCGGAACCCACGGCATGACGACTGCGTCAGGGCTGGCGATGGCAACGACGACATTGGGGTTGACGACAGCAACGGCGCTGACCAGCGCATCGTGACCCGGTGCGAGGTCGAGCGTCGTGCGGTCAGAGCCCTCGCCGTCGTAACCATTCTCTGTGCAAACAAAGATGACAACCACGTCGGCGCCCCGTGCGCCCTCGACAGCCTCGGCAATGAGTGCCGCGCGCTCACTCTCGACTTCGCTCGTGCCGCGGTACTGCTCGACCTTGATGGCATCGCCGGCCAACTTGACAATCTCGTCGATCGGCACATCGACAAGTGTCGGCGTGGTGGTCGCGCAGCCCGAGCCCTGAATGACCGGAACGCCGGCACCTTCGCCGATGACGACCATCCGCTTGACCTTGGCGGGCGTGATCGGCAGCAGTTGATCGTCATTCTTCAGGAGAACCATGGATTCGCCCGCCATGCGACGGGCGAGCTTGTGGTGGGCATCGCGGTCGAACACGGTATCGCGGCGCTCGCCGAGCTTGCCGGCACGCACCAACGCCAGGACGCGGGCGCAGGCTTCGTCCACCACGGCCATGTCGACCTTACCGGTCTCGATGGCTTCGAGCAGGTCGCTCTTGCGGGTTTCGCTTTCCGGCATGTCGAGATCATTGCCTGCCGTCAGGGAGGCCGGGCGATCCTTGATGCCGTGCCAGTCGGAGACGACGAGGCCTTCATAGCCCCACTCCTCGCGCAGCACCTTGGTCAGCAGCCAGTGATCTTCAGCGGCCTGAACCCCGTTCAGGCGGTTGTAGGAGCTCATAACCGTCCACGGGTTGCTCTTCTCGATCGCGCGCTCGAAGCCCTTGAGATAAATTTCCCGCAGAGCGCGTTCATCGACGACCGAATCCATCGAGGTGCGCTCGACTTCAGAATTGTTGCAGGCAAAGTGCTTCAGCGATCCACCGACACCGTTTTCCTGTAAGCCGTTGATGACGCCGGCTGCGAAATCACCGCTGATGACCGGATCCTCACCGTAATATTCGTAAGAACGGCCGCCGAGCGGTGTGCGGCGGATATTGATGCCGGGGCCGAGCAATAGATGCACGCCAAACTCCTGGCATTCCATGGCGAGCGCAGTGCCAAGCTCATGGGCAAGATCGACATCCCAGGAGCAGCCGAGGCTAGACCCGTTCGGGAAGCAGGTGGCTTGCTTCATGGCGCCCCAAGCCACCTCAACATGGCTGGCCCGCTGGCCGACGACATTCAGGAAGGCCGAGAAGTCGACGCCACCGGCTTCTTCGTTATCGATCTGGTGGATCGAGTAGCGAACACCATAAGTGCCATCGGTCATGACGATGTTTGGGATGCCGAGGCGCTCGATTGCCTTCGTCTTCCACATGCGGTGCCCGGCTAAAAGGGCGACCTTCTCCTCATTGGTCATTTCGGCAATCAGTGCCGCGAAGTCGCCGTTCATAAGCTTGTCTGAATTCACGTCATGTCTCCAAAGTGACTATGTGCCGGCACTACGAAGGACGCGCCCGGTTAGCGCGCGATGGTAGGTGATGGCCGGAAATCTTTGCGTCGAGCGATCATTGCACTCGCCCGGTCTCAGAGAAATAATGCATTTCCGAGGCGACGCTTCATCAAAAGCTTGGCAGCCCTATCACGTTGACACCTTGCGGCGTTCCATGACCGGGGCGACCATCCCAGGTATGTAGGAGTCGGACACACACGACTTGCAATGCTGCTCGAACATCTCGATCAATCGAGGCTTGCGATTTTGCTTTAGGGTAAGGACTCCGATGACCATCGGTTTTTGGTTGCCGGATATCGGCACACGCACGACCGTCCGGCCGTCCATTGCCAATTGCGACCGAGGCCGAACATTTGCGATCGTATAGCCGTAGCCATTCGCCACCATCGTGCGAATGACGTCCTGGTAGGCGGAGCGCATGGCGATAGAGGGTTCAACGCCCGATTTCGCAAAGAGACCTAAGAAATATTCGCGACTGATGGGCAGATCCAACAGAATGAGCGGATAATCGGCCAATTCGTCCAAGCTGACAGACGGGTAGCGCGCCAACGGATGCGATTCTCCAACGAGGATGTGTGGAGGCAGCGTTGCAAGCGGCGTAAATTCGAAATCGTCCGTGATGAGGAGGTCATAACTGATCGCAACATCGATTTCCGCACGCTGCAGCTTCCCCAGCAGCTCTTCGTGATCGCTGACTGTCTGAATAATGCGAGTTTCCGGAAAAGCGGTGGTGAAGGAGTGCGAAAGTTCAGGCATGATCATCGAAGCGAGCGTCACCATACACCCGAGCGAAAGCTGGCCGCGGATCTTTTCGTTCACCTCGGAGGCGACCGTGTAGATATTTTCGGCCTGCTCGACCAGTTGCTTGGCTTCGGCCAGCATGAGGCGGCCTGCCGGCGTCAGCGAAAGACCTTTTGCATGGTGGCGCACGAAGAGCTGCGTCTGCAGTTCCGTTTCCAGATGGGTAATGGCCGTCGAAATCGATGGTTGGGAAATATTCAGTCGCTCGGATGCGAGGGTGATACTTCCTGTCTCCGCAGTCGCAATGAAATATTCGATCTGGCGGAGCGTGTATCTCATAGCCTCATAATATCTCTGCTAGCTGGAAGAACAAGCAGCGGGCGATCGCATTATTCATCGCCCGGCACCCCAAAGGATGGGGCGGCGTTGGGGTCGAGCGCCCGCTTAACGTAGTCTTCCATTTGCGGCTCATAAACCGCCCAAAGATCCTGGAGGGCCTCGATCGGCTGATCATGCCAGTCTACGCGGAGATCGACGATTGGCCAGGCAACGTTGCGGACAACCTTCAGTCCCGCCGAGCGAACGGGGCCCGCCTCGCCGCCTGCTTCAAGCCCAGCGGCAAGTGCCTTCAGCAGCCTGGAAGGAAGATCGCCAGGGGATATCTCGAATGCGGCGACCATGCGCTGCGCGACATCGGTATTCGCCAGAAGATTGCCGGCGGCGATGCAGCCCTCGCCCTTCGCCATCGCATGGACTCCGAGCGTACGCTCGCCGGAGTGACCGGCGACGTGTCCACGTGCATCGACGATTGCCAACTGCCGATAGTCGGCAAAGGGGGTCGATGCCACCAGCCGGCCAAGCGCTTCTTCCGCCGTCGCCCCCATTCCCAGCATCTCCAGGCCCGAAATGCCAAGGCTGGGATCCGTAATGTTCTGGCTAGCCACCACCCCGGCGCCAGCTCGGGCATGCGAGCAGCGCGCGGCGACTGCCGGAGAGGAGGAGGAGATGGCGATACCGAACATGCCGGTCTTGGCGCAGCGGGCGGCGATGGAAAAGGTCATGGACTCACAAAACCTTATTCGGGAATGACGGCAATGGCGTCGACTTCGACAAGCCATTCGGGACGGGCAAGCGCGGAGACGACAATTCCCGTCGAGACGGGGAAGACGCCCTTCAGCCACTTGCCGACAACGCGATAGACGGCCTCGCGATAACGCGGATCGACGATGTAGATCGTTATCTTGCAGATGTGATCGAGCGACGAGCCGGCCTCCTGAAGAAGCATTTTGATGTTGGCCATGGCTTGTTCGGTCTGACCGGTGACATCACCGATGGCAACGCTGGCGGAGGTATCGAGATCCTGACCGATCTGGCCACGGACGAACACCATCGTGCCCTTGGCGACAACCGTCTGGCAAAGGTCGTTATCCAGCTTCTGCTCCGGATAGGTATCCTTGGTATTGAACTTGCGGATGCGTGTATGGGCCATGTTGAATTCCTTGAATCGGGAGAACTTTATCGCTGGATCCTGGGGGGTGCCTTAATCAGCTTTCTGGTTCGAAGGCCGGTATTCGTTGTACTTGCGCTGAGTCGAGATGCGGTCGGCGATATGCTTCGCGTCATGCCACACGCCCCAAATGAAGCTAGATCCGCGGCGTGACTGCCATGGCAACCCGAGGAAATAGATGCCGCGCTCAGCCGAAACACCGCGCTGGTGTTTCGGACGACCCCGTTCGTCGAAGACATCCAGTTTCAGCCAGCTGTAGTCCGAGGAGAAGCCCGTGGCCCAGATGATCGTCGTGATGCCGGCCTGGGCAAAGTCGAGGTTGAGGATCGGATTCACGACGCAAGCCGGCTGCGGTTCGAAACGGCGCGCTTCGGGATCTTCCGGCAGGTCGATGCCGTTCTTCGCAGCATAGGCATCCGCCTCGTCAAGCAGCGCCATGTAGTTGGCATCGCCGCGATCCAGGTTGGTGGCAAGATCGTCGGAAAAGCTAAGGTTTGTTCCGTCAAAGCCGATTGTGCGGCCGAGCAGGATCATGCCCTTTCCGGCGAGACGGCGGAAATCGATCGTGTGGCCGCCCCGCGCACCGCTGACGGCGATCGTCACATGTTCGGTGCCCGGACCGGGTGTTTCCATATCCCACTTCCCCAGAACGCCCAGCCACCAACAGAAATCGCGGCCACGATAGGCACGCGGCGGGCGATCATGCGGGCCGACGGAAAGATAGACTTTGCGGCCGGAAAGCATAAGCTCCTCGGCAATCTGGGTTCCGGAAGAACCGGCGCCGATGACGAGAACAGCTCCTTCGGCGAGCTGGCCGGGATTACGGTACTTGGTCGAATGCATCTGCGTAATACCGGGAGCATTCGCGATCAGGTCGGGAACGACAGGCACTTGGAAAGCACCGGTTGCCGCAACAACGTTCTGTGCATCGATCACGCCTTGCGAGGTTTCGATCCGGAAGCCGGGCCGTCCGACATGCCTTTCGACGCTCCTGACTTCTACGCCGCAGCGGATAGGAGCATCGATCTGCCTGGCATAGGCCTCGAAATAGTCGGCAACGGCATCCTTTGCCGGGAAGCCATCCGGATCGAGATCGGGAAATTCCATTCCGGGGAAGCGATCATGCCAAGCGGGGCCGTTGGCAACTAGCGAGTCCCAACGCTCCGAGCGCCAGCGCTCGGCTATACGGCTACGCTCGAGGACTAGGTGGGACACACCGGCCTTGCCCAGGTGTTCACTCATTGCAATGCCGGCTTGCCCAGCACCAACAACGAGAGTGTCCACGGTTTCAACTGCCATTGCTTGCGTCCTTTTCCCTTAAGGGCTGTGTGCGGATTGTGACGTCCGGTGTAGTTCACAGCCTTGCCGGGGAAAATTACGTTTTTAGTTTGCAGTGATTAGGCTGTCGCTAAGCTGATGAATGTTGGTGGTCCGCTGCCATCAGTTGAGTGTGCTGTGTTTCCACGCAATGGGGCATGATCCCTCGATGAGCTATGGGCTGCTCTTGATGGGATATGAACGCGCAGTTCCTATACAAGAAACTCGATAGATCAGATAGTTATGCTTCTAAAGCAACTTCGCAAAAGTATCGAATGCCTCTCTCCAATGCACCCGTATCTCAAATCCACCATCTCCTGAGATCTGTCCAATTCGCAGTCTGCGGCAGCGCAGATCCTTTGCCCGTCAATATCTTTTCAGGCTTTAAAACCATGCCTGCTCGGCATGATGGATGCATCTGGAAACACGCAATCTTAAGCCATCCCATCCACGGGCCAATCTTTGAAGGGCGGCGCGCTTCTTTGGCAGCCACCAATTATTGCAGTTTCGACAACGCATTCGAGATAATTGTTGCAATTGCCGGCGGTTGGAGCCGGCATCATTATAACCTCACAAACGCTATCTGGAACGAGCCCTATCAAACTGCCCTTATAAATCGTCAGGATATATCAATGACCTCCCCATCAATTGGATCGAAATTCTTTTTTACTGCCGCCACCGCAACGCTGCTGGCTGCCTCTATTGCGCAAGTCCACGCGACCGACCGTAGCGTAGCGGTGGGGGGCCAGTACGACACCACCCATGTCTATGTCCCAGTGGTTGATGTGGATGCCTTTGCAAGTAGTTTCGTCGCCACCTTCGGCGGCGCGTCGACCAAACAGGTCGTCACCACGGTCACTCCAACCCCGAGCAGCACAACCTCGCAGCTTGTCCGAACTCCCGTTGGAGCGGTGTCACTTTTTGGGTTCAAGACACCGATCCCCTACCCCTTCGGACTTGAGCGCACCGGCTATCTCGTGACGGATATGGACGAAGCGATCCGCCAAGCAAGGAATGCTGGTGCCTCGGTCATTGTCGACCCCTTCCCCGATCCGATCGGCCGCGATGCCATCATCCAATGGCCGGGCGGCATCAACATGCAGCTTTATTGGCACACCGAAGCTCCGCATTATGTAAAGTTCGACACAGTTCCGGAAAACAGGGTCTATATATCGAAGGACTCCGTCGATGCCTTCGTTCATGACTTTCTCGCCTTTTCACACGGAGAGGTTGTCTCGGACGGCAGCCAAGCGCCTGGCATAGAGATCGGCCGCCCGAATGATACCTACCGCCGCGTCCGCGTCGTATCGGACTTCGGCAACATGACGGTCCTTGTGACCGATGGGCATCTTCCCTACCCCTATGGCTATGAGACAACCGGCTACGAGGTGAAGGATCTGAGCGCGACCATCGCGAAGGCAACCGCCTCTGGCGCGACCGTGCTGGTTCAGCCTTACCAATCGGACAAGCGGCAGGCTGCGATCCTCCGGTTTCCCGGCGGATATATTGCCGAAGTCCATGCACCGCTCGCGTCGCAATAATCAATCGCCCGAACCCACTTGAACGGCACACAAGAGACCAATCGATCTTGATTGCAAGTGGTTTCCATACTCGCAATAACCCTTCTTAGGGTCATCTGTGTCGGTCGCATAGCCAGCGTCTAGAAGGTCAACGGCATTTAGCAAGTGGCCTTCCCTCACCGCCAACCATCGGCAAGAGCCGGCATGGCAGTTCTTGCCAGGCCGGTTTAAGCCGTTCCGCGGATCGACACATTCCCGAGCGCCGTTGATTACGAATCTTGTTTGCAATAGTCGATGATGATGAATTGCAATTCGTGAAATAATGAGATGAATGACTATAAGGTCCTGAAAACGTTTCTGCTGGCTGCTGAAAAGCGCAATTTTGCGCAGGCTGCCCGCGAGCTTGACCTGACCCCGGCGGCTGTCACAAGAGCAATCGCAGCGCTCGAAGACGATCTTGGTGTGCAGCTTTTTGTACGCACCACTCGTCAGGTATCGCTGACGACCGATGGGGCGGTGTTCGCCGCACAGATCAAGCCGGCTGTCGAGGCGCTCGAAAATGCCCGCAAAGACGTTCGCAATGCTCATAAGGCCGACCAGGGATGCCTGCGGATCAGCGCGCCAACCTGGTTCGGCAAGGCGGTATTGCCACCAATCCTTTCCGGATTTCGGCGACTTAACCCGAAAATCAGCTTTGAGATTTCCTTGTCCGACGGGCTCGTGAACATTGTGGACGATGACTACGACCTGGCAATTCGCATCTCGTCCCAACCGTCCGACAAGTTCACGATCTGGCGCAAGATCCGTGTAGTTCCCCGCATTCTCGTCGCAGCACCGGCAAGTCGGTATGCCGAAATGCAGCATCCGAGCGAGTTGACGTCCGATGATTGCCTTGCCTATAGCGACGAAAGCCGCGGCGAGAACTGGGTGCTGTCGGATGGCGTGTCGAGTATGACAATCTCTGCAGGCCGGGCGTTCAGCGCCAATAATGGCGAAGTTCTTGCGGACATGGCCGCCGATGGAGCGGGCGTGGCGATGCTGCCGGGCTTCCATGTTTCGGAGCACCTGAGAACCGGTCGTCTGGTTCACGTACTGCGCGGATGGGCGCCGGCCGATCTCTGGCTGACGCTTTACTATCCACCCTATCAGGCACTGCCACCCCGCATTGCCTCGTTTTCGAAGTTTTTCGAAGAGCAGGTTGCAGCTCACATGATGCCGCTAGGCTAGAGTGGCTACTCCTCGTCAGCGTGCGACACGACGTGCGGGCTCTTACTTGCCGTGTAGGTCAACTATTTCTTCGGCGACCAAAGACTGCATACGCCACAGGTTGCGGTCACGGATGCCTTCGGCGCGAAGATCGACGATCGTCTTGTGAAGATACTCGGCACAGGAGCCGCCTTGCCCACAGGCTCTCGCAATGAACAAAGATGCCTGCTCTGCCGGGAGTGGCCTTGTCAGACCAACACGTTTCGTGCTTGCCCAAAATGTGAGAGCTTTGCGAACGCCCGCCTTGGTTCGCACCGGGAGCCATCGAACCATGTCCATGACCTCGCGATACTTGATCTCGCGAGCTACGACCGCGCGCAAATCTTCTTGTCGCCGATCAGCTGATAATTCAAAGACTACGCCGTTGCATTGGCCGCCACGCTCAAGGACCATCATCAGTCCAGGCTGGTCACTGGTTGCCCGCCAGCGCTCGATCTTCAGAGAGAACGACCTGTGCCACCCATGTATGGTGGCGCGCTCTCGGCCGGCTGGTTCGAATTCAGGGTTCCAGATAAGCGACCCATAGGCAAATACAAAAAGAGGATCATCGCCCGCCTCGCTTTCGATTTGCCGGACCAGCTCGTCAAGCTCTGCTTGCGAGAGCGGCGTCCACCCCGGCTCCGGGCCGTCGTCACGGACATCCCTGATGGTTAGTGCAACAAGTTCTGGTGTCAGCTTCATCATCGCATGCCTCGCTTCACGACAAGGTTTTCGTGCAATGGCCGCGGCAAGTTTCCACCGCGGTCACCTATCGGGTTAGGACTGAATGAACGCCAGCAGGTCTGCATTGAGCAGGTCGGCATTGACAGTCAACATGCCGTGCGAGAGGCCGGGATAAGTCTTGAGTGTGCCGTTTCTCAGAAGCTTGATCGCCTTATGGGCAGAGTCTGCGATTGGAACGATCTGGTCGTCTTCACCGTGCAGAACCAGCGTTGGAACGCTGATCGCCTTTAGATCTTCGGTCTGGTCCGTTTCTGAAAATGCCTTGATGCCATCGTAATGGGCTTTGGCCCCGCGCATCATGCCCTGACGCCACCAGTTCTGAATCACACCTTCCTGAACCTTTGTGCCATCGCGATTGAACCCGTAGAACGGACCGGCTGGGACATCGCGGAAAAACTGGGCACGGTTTTCCGCGAGCGCCGAGCGAAACCCGTCGAAGACCTCCATTGGCAAACCTTCCGGGTTATCGGCAGTCCGCAGCATCAGCGGCGGAACGGCCGAAACAAGAACCGCCTTGGCGACGCGACTCGCTTTCTGACCGTGCTTGGCGACATAGCGTGCAACCTCACCGCCGCCCGTTGAATGGCCGATATGAACCGCGTTTTTCAAGTCAAGGTGCTCCACAACCGCGAAGGCATCTGCCGCATAGTGGTCCATGTCATGACCGTCGGCTACTTGAGAGGAACGACCATGGCCGCGGCGATCATGCGCAACAACGCGATAGCCCTTGGAGAGGAAGAAAAGCATCTGAGCATCCCAATCGTCGGACGACAATGGCCAGCCATGGTGGAAAACGATCGGCTGCGCATCTTTGGATCCCCAGTCCTTGTAGAAGATTTCCGCGCCGTCCCTGGTGGTAATAGTAGTCATTTCCGTGGTTCCTTCATTCGCTTTGATGGAAGCATCATTTGCTACCGACATGGTAGCTCAGGCGGCGCTTTGTTCGTCTGATGTCCGGATATTGTCGCCGCTCACTGACGATAACAATTGCAGTAATTCTTTCTACATTATTGCGTTCATCGCAACGATTGCGCACGCCGATCCCGGATGCCCATTGTCTGCCTCGCTTAGATTATCGACTGGTATTGTGATCTCGAAGAGACACCGCACGTCGCGCCCGCCCGCAACGATTAGAAGCCAAGCTACCTGACCAACGCGGCGCCCTGGAAGATGTGCCTGAGACCTTTGCTCTGTGTGGTGCGCGAAGGACTAAACCCGACGCTGACGAGGCGATACGAGGAGCGGAATGGCAGCTTCCAGGCGGTCCCTCGAACCGCCCGCTGTCCGAAATGGAGGCGCAAAGCAGTCGTCCCGCACTTGGCTGCAATGCCTCTTTTAAAGATCATGACCTGTAGTCAACAAAATCGGACCCGTAATGATGTGAAGGGATTAGAACCACTGCTTTCGTGTCGTATCCCACATTATCAACGACTTAGGCATCCGATCCGGCATAGTACGATTTATGGAACTTCCGCCACGCCGAAGCTGATCCAGCTTCGCCTCAGGGCGGCGCGATTGGCGCTTGCATGCCCCGCTGGATGCAGACCGAAAAGGTAAGTGGTTGCGCGCGATAGACTGATGCTTTCGGAAATCGTGCTCGGCTTCAATAGCACACTTTACGCGGTATATCCGAGCCGCAAATATCTCTCGGCCAAGGTCCGCACCTTCATTGATTTCCTAACAATAAATACGCGGGGCCTCAAGAAAAGTTGTAATGGAATGTTGCCGTCAAGCTTCCGGCAAACTTCATTCACAACATTCCCCCGCCGCGAAATGTTCAGAAATATCAGGACGTATGGCGTTCACATGGCCCCGCTAGCCTCAGCATCAGTAAATCGTAATGAAGGCACTGATTATGAGGCAACGGTATATCGTCGCAACTTTATTGATAACGGCTATCGGCGGCATCGCCGCTTCGGCACTCGCCAGCGAGCCGGCAGTTATCACAGACGCTCAGACCCCACCGGTCGCCGAGATGGCATCGCCGCGCCCGCCGGCTCATATGCCGCCGGAAGGTTGGGGCTTCCCCGGTCCACCTCCCCAAGGGCCGATGATGGCCTTTGGCGAAGACATGCCCCTGCCGCCGCATGGCTTCCCTCATCCGTCGAATCCGGCCCTGGAACTGGCGGGCAAGTTGTCGGCGATGGAAACCCTGATCGGCGTTCGCAGCACTCAGCTTGATGCCTGGAGGGATTATACCAACGCGCTTACCGATTTTCTGGCCTTCCCAAAGCATCGCCCCCCTGGCCCGCCGCCCGTGAATGACGACGCCGCGCAGCAGCCAGACCACGACGACGATAAGCCGACTGAGCTCTTCGGCGAGCGTATCGCCGAGCGCGTTCTTGATCGTGCCGCCAAGGCGACTGCCCTCAAGGACAAAGCTACCGCTCTTCGCACGGTTTTGACCACGGATCAGCTTGCAAAGCTTGAAAATGCCGAACGATCTCTCGTTCCCACCCCTCCTGCATTCCGCTGACCGCGATAGAGGTTCGGTCTGGGAAACCCACTGCTTAGCCGATCCAGACTATTTCCTCTCCGCCTCCAATCGATCGAGATCCCCCCGGACGCCCTCGTCGGTTGGAAGGAGTAGCCCCTATGGGGCTGAATGGTCCGGGAGCGCCCCGCCCGGCGTTCCCGGACCTCTCGCGTGCCAGATCCGCCCTTTCGGCGGGAGAAGCCAATTGCCTTCCGCGGGCTCCGTCGCCCGCACGAGGATCGGCAAGCCCGCGCAAAGACCAATTGAGCAGGAATAAAAGTCTTGTCGACATGTTCGCGTGCAAGCAAAAGCTTGCCAAATATAGCCATATCCGCCGCACTTGCCGGGACGCTGACAAGCTGCGTCGTCGGCCCGGATTACCGGACACCCGACCTTGCAATGCCGTCTCATTGGGGCAGTAAAGCCAGAACGAAGCCTTCGAAGGCGCCGGAATTGTCTCAATGGTGGAAGCAACTCAAGGATCCGACACTTGATGCGCTGATCGACGAGGCAATGGCCAACAACCTGGATGTGGCGACGGCCAAGGCAAAAATCCGTGAAGCGCGCGCCACCTACCGCGAGCAGAAAGGCGCATTGCTGCCGAGCCTCCAGGGAACTGGTTCGGGGACGCGAACACGCACGTCGGCCGCATCAAGCGGCACCACCGACGCGATCTTCTCCACGCTTTATAACGGCGGTTTCGACGCCAGTTGGGAGCTCGATCTCTTCGGCGGCCACAAGCGCGCCGCCGAGGCAGCAAAATATAGTGTCAACGCTGCCGACGAGCAGCTACGCGACACCATGCTCACATTGATCGGCGATGTCGCGTCCTACTATGTTCAGGCGCGCGAATACCAGGCGCTGCGCGATCTTGCCAAGCGCACCGCCGTATCCCAACGCAAGAGCGCAGCCCTGACGCGTACGGAGTATCTGGCAGGTAGCGCCACCGGCGTCGACTCGGCCAAGGCAGATGCTCTCGCCAGCAGCACCGAGTCGGATATTCCGACCTATGAAATCTCCTATGCGGAAGCGGTCCATCGCCTGAGTGTGCTGCTGGGCAAACCGCCGGCCACGCTTGAGGACACGCTCAGGACGGGCGGCCCCATTCCGAGCCCCAGGATGAATATCTCGACCGGTATTCCAGCCGATATCCTGACGTCTCGTCCGGACGTCCGTCTCGCAGAGCGGCAACTTGCACAATACACGGCGAAGATCGGTCAGGCTGAAGCCAATCGCTATCCGTCCATTTCGCTAACGGGCGACATTTCTTCGTCGGCCGCCAATATCGGCGATCTGGCGAAGAGGTCCTCCATCGGATGGACGTTCGGCCCGTCACTGACAGTGCCGATCTTCCAGGGCGGCCAGCTGAAGGCCGCCGTCGAAGTCGCTAAAGCGGAGCGGGATCAATATTTCATCGCCTTTCAGTCGGCCGTGCTTTCGGCCATGGAAGATGTCGAAAACGCAGTCGTGTCACTCACTCAGGAGCGGCTGAAATATGCCAAGCTCGTTTCTTCCAGCAGCTCCTATCGCCGTGCGTCGGATCTCTCGCGCACGCTGAACCAGGCGGGCGTTACGGATTTCCTCGATGTGCTCGATGCGGAACGTTCGCTCTATAGCGCCGAGGAGGCCGTCATTCAAAGCAAGGCTTCGATCGCCACCGATTATATCTCGCTCAACAAGGCGTTCGGCGGAGGCTGGGACGGGCAGGTCGATGTTTCCAAACCTGCGGTGGTCGATACCAATACCGGCCCGCACCTGACGATGGCCAAGTAGTCCCATGCTGAACATCTTAGATCGCGAAGCGCCAACGACCATCGATCCGAAGCGCGCCGAAAATCTAGCACCGACAAAGTCTCCGTCACGCCGGCGCATCAAGCCGGCACGTCCAGCGCTCGCAGGCGTGCTCGGACTTGCGATCATGGGCGGCGTCCTCTTCTGGCACGGCTACTTCGACCGGCAGACATCATCCGCCATCACCGCGCCGGTGACGCGCGGCAATGTCGAGGAGGCGGTCCTCGCCTCCGGCACATTCAAGCCGACCAAACTGGTTGCCGTCGGTGCACAGGTCTCCGGGCGGATTACCGCGCTTCACGTCAAGCTCGGCGATACGGTGAAGAAGGATGCGCTGGTTGCCGAAATCGACTCGACCACGCAAAGCAACGACCTGAAGACCGCGCAGGCCTCCCTCGCAAACGTCAAGGCACAGCGTCAGGAAAGCGAGGCCGATTTTGCGAACGCACAGCTCACGCTCGTCCGCCAGCAGACGGTATTCCGCAGTCAGGCAGGCTCCAAGGCCGACCTTGATAGCGCGGAAGCGAGCGTCAAGAAGATCACCGCCCAGATCGCGGCTCTCGATGCGCAGATCACCTCGGCCGAAGTTGCGGTCGAAACGGCGCGCGCCAATCTTTCCTATACGCGCATCACGGCGCCGATGGACGGCACCGTGCTTGCCATCGTCAACCAGCAGGGCCAGACGGTCAATGCGGCGCAATCGGCGCCGACCATCATCATTCTGGGGCAGCTTGATACGATGATCGTTCGCACCGAAATATCGGAAGCCGATGTCATCAAGGTCAAGGCCGGGCAGCCTCTCTATTTCACCATTATGGGTGATCCCGGCACGCGCCATGACGCCACGCTGCAATCGATCGAACCGGCACCGGAATCGATCACCAGTGACAGCAGCGTCACCTCCTCGACCACCACTTCGTCTTCCAGCAGCAGCACGACATCGTCGTCGTCATCCTCGGCGATCTACTACAACGGCGTCTTCGCCGTGCCCAACCGCGAGAATTATTTCCGAACCTACATGTCGGCCGAAGTTCACGTCGTGCTCGGCGAGGCTAAGAATGTGCTCACCATCCCCTCCTCCGCATTGGGCGTCAGGTCGGCGGACGGTTCCTATGTCGTTCAGACGCTGGGCGACGATGGTAAGCGAAACCAGCGCAAGGTCACCGTCGGCCTCAACAACAATGTCTCCGCCGAGATCCGGTCCGGCCTATCGGAGGGTGAGAATGTCGTTATCGGCGAGGCGAGCGCCAGGACGACGCCGAGCAGCAGCAACAATGGCGGCCCGCCGCCGCCCATGGGATTCTAAGTCGTGCCCTCCCCCATCATCGAATTGCGGCGCGTGCGGCGCGAATACCAGTCTGGTGATCGCACTATCGCGGTGTTACAGGATGTCGATCTGGCGATAACCGAAGGCGAGATGGTTGCCATCGTCGGGCCTTCCGGCTCCGGAAAATCGACCCTGATGAACATCATCGGCCTGCTCGATCGCCCTACCGGCGGCACCTACGCGATCGCTGGCGTGCATACGCATAGCCTCGACAGCGACGCCCTGTCCCGGCTGCGGCGAGAACATTTCGGTTTCATCTTCCAGCGCTACCATCTGCTTTCGGAATTGACGGCAATCGGCAACATTGAGGTACCGGCGATCTATGCCGGGCGGCCGGGCGAGACGAGACGTGAACGTGCTATCGCACTGCTTGAACGTCTCGGCATGGGCGAGCGCGGCAGCCATCGGCCGGGTCAGCTTTCCGGTGGCCAGCAGCAGCGCGTCTCGATTGCGCGCGCCTTGATGAATAATGGCAATGTCATTCTTGCCGACGAGCCGACCGGTGCACTCGACCGGCAGAGCGGTGAAGAGGTGCTCCGCATTCTCGGCGAACTGCATGCCGAGGGGCGTACGGTCGTCATCGTCACTCACGACATGAATGTCGCTTCGCGCGCTGACCGCATCGTCGAAATTTCCGACGGCCGCATAGTCGCCGACCGACGGACGCGAAACGACACGGCGCAACCCCAAGCCTCCCTTGCCGAGACCCGCGCCGGCAAGTCGGGCTGGGGTGAAATGACGGGTCGGCTACTCGAAGCGTTCCGGATGGCGATGCTTGCCCTGCAAGCACATCAGCTGCGTACCTTCCTGACCATGCTTGGAATTATTATCGGCATTGCTTCGGTCGTCAGCGTCATAGCGCTCGGCGAGGGATCGCAGCGAAAGGTCCTGGCAAATATCAACAGCCTCGGCACGAACACGCTGGAGATCTTTCCCGGCAAGAGCTTCGGCGATACCCGGTCCGGACGTATAAAGACTTTGGTGGTTGCCGATGCCGATGCACTGGCAAAGCTCACCTATGTCGCCGCCGTAACACCGACCGTTTCTACCAGCAATACAATGCGCTTCGGTGCGACGGAGGCAAATGCTTTGATCAACGGCGTCGGCGACGCTTATTTTTCGGTGAAAGGATCGAAACTGGTCGCGGGCCGGCTGTTTGATTCCGACGGAGTCCGAGGAATGACGCAGGATGCGGTAATCGATCAGAATACAGCGACGTCGCTGTTTGCGGACAAAGGCCTCAGCCCGATCGGGCAGACGATCTTCGTTGGCAAGGTCCCCGTGCGCGTCATCGGTGTTATCGCCGCGCAGCAGGGAGGCTTCGGCTCCAGCGACAATCTTTCGGTCTACCTTCCTTATACCGGCGTACAAGCCCGCTTCCTCGGCGACATGTCGTTGCGCAGCGTCACCGTACGCGTTGCTGATGACGCCGATAGCGCGACGGCCGAGGCGGCTGTGACGCAATTTCTGGAACGTCGACATGGCATCAGGGATTTCTTCATCCTCAACACCGACGACATCCGTCAGACGATCACGAGCACCATTCGGACGATGACTCTGCTTATCTCGTCCATCGCCGTCATCTCGCTGCTGGTCGGCGGTATCGGCGTCATGAACATCATGCTCGTCTCGGTATCCGAACGCGTTGCCGAAATCGGCGTGCGCATGGCAGTCGGCGCAAGACGCCAGGACATCCTGCAGCAATTTCTCATTGAAGCCGTGCTGGTTTGTCTGCTCGGCGGCGCTTTCGGCATTGCAACGGCACTTAGCTTCGGTGCCGCGTTCAATTATTTCGGATCCAATTTTACTTTGGTCTATTCAGCGGGTTCAATCATCCTCGCCTTCACCTGCTCCTGCGCCATCGGCCTTACGTTCGGCTACCTGCCGGCGCGCAACGCTTCCCTGCTCGATCCCGTGACGGCACTCTCAAGAGACTGATTGTCCTGGATAAAATTTCGGTGGCGTTCCCGGAAAGCAATCCGGCTTCGCCATTCGTGTTGGGGGCGTCATGGCGAAGCCGGGTATGCGGGGCGATCAAAGCCTGCTCGAGCCAAGCTGCTGATCGGCAACAATTTTACATTAGTTGGCGCTCAGAACATTTCGGAATATTGCTGAAACAGGGCATTTTGGCGAATTTTGGTGTCTCGGCTTTTCTATCGGGAAAAAATTATTTGGTAAGTTCTATGAGCTTACTGCAAATACTGTCGTTCATAGAATTTTCGAAAATCCTACGCAAGTAAATCCTGTTTTGAGGCAAAGTCGGGTCCTTACCCAACCGCTAGCCTGGAGCGTGGCCGAATTTGCATACCTCTGATCCGTTCGGTCTTTTCTGCTTGATCAGCCTGCGGCCTTCGCTTCGGCGCTCTTGAATGACACGACTTGCTCCAGCCCCCGCGGCTGGCGGTTTCGCACGGTGATTTCGCCTTCGAATCGGGTGACGATTTCGTGCGCGATAGCCATGCCGAGGCCAGCGCCGGGGAAGGATCTTTGCCTTGCGATATCGATTCGGAAAAAGGGTTCGAACACCTGATCCAATCGATCCTCGGGGATGCCGGGACCGGTATCGATAATCCTCACGACGGCCCGGTTGCCAAGATGCGTGACCGTCACCGTCGCCGACTGGCCATGTGTCGCGGCATTGATGAGCAGGTTGCGCAACGCGCGTGTAATCGCCAGCGGCCCCGCGCAGATTGTCGCCTGCTCCAAATCGCCGCTCTTGACGATCATGTCGATCGCCTTAAGTTCTGTGACGATACCTTCGACGACTCTGTCGAGCCGGACCTGCCCCAGGCTGTCCTGGGAAATCTCTTCGCGAACGAGGCCGATGGCGCTATCGGCGATCCTGTCCAGCTCCTCCAGATCGGCAAGCCATTTGCGCCGCTCTTCCTCGTCTCGGATGAACTCGGCACGCAACCGCATTCGGGTCATCGGCGTTCGCAGATCATGTCCAGCAGCGGCGACAAGCCGCATCCGGCTTTCCGTGGCAGCCTTCACTCTCGCCGAGAGGCTGTTGAGCGCTTGCGCAGTGGCACGAATTTCGCCCGGGCCGCTTACGGGTATGTGCGGCAGCGTGCCGTCGGGATTGACTGCCACTACCGCCTGTTCCAACAGACGTAGCGGCTTCATGATCTTGGAAGCGGCAAAGATGGAAACGAGCACGCTGCCGATGATGATGAGGCCGAGCCAGCCCACAAGAATCTTCCAGCCGTCCGGAGGCGGGCCATGCGGCGCCATCGGCATGACCAGCCAGTTGCCGTCGGAGAGCTTCAATGACGCGATCAACGCGCCCGTCGACCGGTGCGATATGATTGCCTCCCGCATGCCGGAAATGCGAAGCAGCGCCTCGGCGAGAAGGTGAGAGAGCTCTTCGTCAGTCGGGTCGCCGGCTGGCATGGGAGCAATGATCAGCCCTGCCGATTCCGCCATGGCGCGATCCTTCTCCGCGAAGGTCGCGAGAACGGCAAGCTGCCGGGCCGTCCCATCAATCATCATGTCTGGTCGCGGCCCTTGCATGACAAGGCTTGCCACGAAAGATGACGAAATGACGACCAGGACGATGGCTGTCAGCAGGAGTAGTGCCAGGCGCGCGCCAAGTGACCTCATGAATCGCCTTTGATAGCCGTCACCGGGACGACGAGCTGATAGCCGCCGTTGCGGATCGTTCTGAAAATGGGATCTTCCGTCGTTTCCCCCAGCTTGCGCCGCAGCCGGCTCATCAGGACATCGATCGAGCGATCGGCAGGGTCGCGATCACGTCCCTGCGTCAAGTCGAGCAGCTGATCGCGCGACAGCAGCCGGCCGGCGCGCTCGAGAAACGCCTTGAGAAGATCGAATTCCGCACCCGTCAGCGCAATGACCTCGCCGTTATCCCGGCTCACCCGACGAAGTTGCGGATCAAGCATCATATCCGCGAACTGATAGCGCCTCTGCTCGGGCTCCGCCGACGAATCCTCGTTCATGCGGCGCAATACGGCGCGGATGCGCGCAGCCAGCTCACGCGGATTGAACGGTTTGCCGAGATAATCATCGGCACCGATCTCAAGACCGAGGATACGATCTATGTCCTCTTTCAGGGCGGTCAGCAGGATGACGGGAACCCTTGGACGGCGGTTTCGCAAATCACGGCAGAGATCGAGGCCGGATCCATCGGGAAGCATGACATCCAGCACGAGCAGGTCAGGCCGGCGGCGGTTCATCGCGTCGTTGCATCCGCGAAGGTCGCTCGCCGCCGCCACACGGAACCCCTGCTCCCCGAGATACCGGCTCAGGAGCGAACGTATCTCATGGTCATCATCGACGATCAGAATATCTGGCGTAGAGTTCGCGTTCATGGGCTTAATTCCGTTTTCTCAAACCTTATACAAACTATCAATTCCCTGAAAAGAAGGGCTTTGCGGCGCCAATACGGAATTTTCCGCACAGGAAACGTTGGTTTACAAAATTCTTGGTGGTGGAAATATTGAGCAACAAAATAACGTTCGCGGCAGCGACTGGAATGCCGGTTCGCCAATTCCGAACATTTGTCCCGCGTCTTTGCCACAGCCGTGGGTACGTCTCCCGAAGTGTGGCGAAGATCGATTACACATTGAGCAGTTGTCCGGCATCGTCGTTCCGGCAATTTTGGTGATCCATTCTATCGCACAATAATTTAACCGACCCTGATGGTACTCCTCGTACGCTGGGTTAAGGCGAGTTGTTGCCAATGCGGCGCCGTTGCATGCGCAAACGGTAATTGGTCTCTCTCTCGCCCCGCGCTCGCCTACCCACTGTAGTGACCTGTTTTGTCCCGATTTTCGCTATTACTCGGTATCCGTGAATAAACGGGCAGCAGCCTCAGGTGAAACTGCTTCACGGAGCAAGCCCAGACTAGTAGAGTGTAAAATAGACTGCACTTGGTCAGCGGAGGACGTCGTAATGAACGAGCTGATGCAATCGCCGGGGGATCAGAAGTACGAGGCAAAAAAAACATTGCCACCACCGACCGGTTCGTCTCGCGCTGCCGTCCTCATCGTCACCGTGACCGTAGCGGCAATCGTCGGCTTATCGCTATGGTACCTCGTTCAGCCTCAGCCCTTGCTGGTGCAGGGAGAAGCGAATGCCACGCGCATCGACATCGCTGCCCGTGTCGAAGGTCGCATTGGTGAGCGACCGGTGGATCGCGGTCAGAACGTTGCCGCCGGCCAAGTGCTGGTGAAGATCGACAATCCTCAAATCATCAGCAAGCTGAAACAGGCTGAAGCGGCGAAAGCGGTCGCCATAGCCGAGCTCGCCCGTATAGACGCCGGCATCCGCCAGGAAGTCGTCGCGCAGCGCAAGGCGGCAATCGCCGCGGCGGAGGCCAATCTGGTACTCGCCCAGCAGACTTACAACCGTACGAACGAACTGACCACCAAAGGCGTCGCCTCCATGCAGACGTTGAATGAGGCAACGGCGTCGCTCGATGTGGCAAGACGCGGCCTCGAACAAGCCAAGCTTGCCTATGACGAGGCTGTTGCGGGCTACACCAAGGAAGAACGTGGCGTCGCCCAAGCCGAAGTGGGCAAGGCCGCAGCGGCGGTCGCCACCCTTAATACTCAGGTCAACGAGATGACGGTGACGGCGCCCGTCGGATCGCAGGTCTACCAGGTGGGCGGCGAAATCGGCGAATTCGTATCGCCTGGGGTGCCCCTTCTCTCGTTGGTGGACCTCAGCGATGTCTGGCTAAGCTTCGATCTGCGCGAAGATCTCGTGAAGGGCCTGAAGGTGGGCGACAAGCTTGATGTCCGCATCCCCGCCCTCGGCGATCGGCTGGTGTCGGTCGAGATCAGGACCATCGCGACCCGCGGCGAGTATTCCGGCTGGCGTGCGACGCGTGCGACCGGCGATTTCGACCTCCGCACCTTCGAAGTGCGGGCCTATCCGACCGATAAAATCCCAGAACTTCGTCCCGGCATGAGTGCCTATCTGCAATGGAGCAGTGTACGCTGATGTCTCAGCACGCAACCCCGGGTCTGCTTGCAGTTGTCTCGCGCGAGGTGACGTGGATCCGACGCGACCGGGTGGCGCTGCTGCTTGTGCTCGCCGTTCCCCTGATCGCCTTTTCCATCCTGACCACAACGTTCAGCAATGCGGTGGTCCGAAATCTCAGCGTCGATGTGGTCGACATGGACCATTCCGACACATCGCTGCGCTTCATCCAATCCATCGATGCTGCGCCGTCCGTCGCGGTGGCGCACCGGTCCTCCGATCTTGACGGCGCCATGCACTCGATCCGCTCGGGTGCCGCGATCGCGGCAGTCTATATTCCGGAGAACTTCGAACGCGATATTTACGCGGCTAAACGCCCGCAGATCGTGATCTTCTACAACAAGCAGTATTTCTCGCCGGGCAATATCGCATCGGGCGGATTGCAGGCGTCGATCGCGGCGGCCGCCGCAGCACTGCCGAAACAAGCGGGCGGAGGCGGATACCATCCTGGGCCGCTCATCACCGAGCAATATGTGCTGACCAATCCGGCGCTCAATTATGTGCAGTTTTTGCTGCGCGCCATCCTGCCGACGGTGCTGCATGTATTGACGGCGATCGCGGGCGGCTATGCCGTCGGTTCCGAATTCGGATCGCGCAGCGTGCAGGCGTGGCTGGATGCTGCGGGCGGCAATCCCCTCACCGCGCTGGTCGGCAAGCTCGCACCCTATTTTGGGATCTTTGTCCTGATGATGGTCGTGGGACTCGGCATCATCCACGGCCTCAATCAGATCCCCTTTCGTGGCGATGTCGTCCTGATGGGCGCCTCTGCCCTTCTCCTCGTCATCGCTTATCTGTCGCTTGGGGCGCTGCTCCAGTTGCTCGTCAGAAACCTCCCGCTCGGCCTGTCGTTGACCGGCATCATCTGCTCACCCGCATTCGGCTTTGCCGGCGTTGGCTTCCCGGTTCTTGCGATGGGCGGTTTTGCGCGGGTCTGGGGCGATATGCTGCCGCTTCGCTGGTATATCCAGATCCTGTTCGATCAGGCCGCTCGCGGCGTGCCCGCCTACGATTCCGTGCGTCCGTTCATGGCGCTTGCCGCCCTCGCTACCGTCTATTTCGCGCTGTCCTGGCTGCGGCTGAACGTCATTGCGCGCGCTCCCGTCCGTCATCCGGAGCCGGCCGCGACACAGCCCATCGCGCGTCCCGGCGTCGTCGGAGCATTCGTAGCCGAATATAAGCGCGTGCTTGGCGACAGCGCCGTCTTCGGACTTATCGTGCTGGCGCCGATCATCTACGGCGTATTCTACCCCCAGCCCTATCTCGGACAACTGGTCCGCAAAATCCCCGTGGCAGTCGTCGACGACGACACGACGAACCTAAGCCGATCTCTCATCCAAATGATCGACGCCGACGAGGCGACGCAAGTGGCTGCTCGTCCGAATACGCTGGAGGCCGCTCAGGCCGCACTCGCCCGGCGCGAAGTGTTCGGCATCGTCGGGATCCCGGAGGGCACGGAGCGGGAGGTTTTGAAAGGCGCGGGAGCCCGGCTGCCAATCTATGTCGATTCCGCCTACTTCCTGCTCTACAATCGCACACTGCAGGGTATAACGGAGGCAGCGGCGACCGTGTCGGCGGACGTCGCGGCCGGCAGCGCGAGGGACGATGGGAGTCTGTTTCGGGCCGCTCTCGTCAGGAACTCGCCGGTCGAAATCCTCAATCAACCGCTGTTCAACCCCACTGGCGGCTATGCCAGCTACGTCGTGCCGGCCGCCTTCGTCCTGATCCTGCAGCAGACCTTGCTGATGGGCTCGGCCACGCTCGGCGGCGTTGCCTTCGAACAGGGAGGAAGAGCGTCCCGGCACGCTCGCGGCCGACCCGCGGCAGTGTTCGGTCAGGCGCTCGCGCATCTCCTGCTCGTGCTGCCCGGTTTCGCGCTCTACCTTATTATACTGCCGCGCATTTACGGGTTTTCGACAAACGGGGGGCTTCTGGACATGCTGGCGCTCGCCGTCCCCTTCATCCTTGCGGTGAGCTTCCTAGGGCAATTCGTCGGATCGTGGTTCACTCGACGTGAGACGGCGGTGCTGCTCTTCATCGCCATCAGCCTGCCGCTGTTTTTCCAGGTGGGCGTGGCCTGGCCGCTCGAGGCAATCCCACGGTCGATCCGCATCGCAAGCCAAGTGCTGCCAAGCACTTCCGCGATCGACGGCCTAGTGCGCGTCAACCAGATGGGCGCATCGCTGACAGACGTGCGCAGCAATTGGCTGGCTCTCTGGGCGCTGGCGATCGTTTACGCGACGTTCGCCATGGCTTCTGCATGGTGGGCAACGAGGCACGAAGGAGGCAAGAATGAAAGCTAGGATGTTTCGTCGACCCGTCTTCCGCACGCCTCTGCTGATGGCATCGCTTGTCGTGGCGGCGCTTGGCAGCGGGGCGGCCACCTTCTCCGGCGACTCTAGCGCAACCGACAATGCAGCGCCCGGCATGGTCCAGCGTACCGAGATCCGCATCGCGCCTGAGGTCGGCGGCCGCCTGCTCAGCGTTGCCGTCCTGCCGGGTCAGCATATCAAGCGAGGCGACTTGCTGGCGACGGTGGATAGCCCGGAACTGGCCGCGGCGCTGGGAGAAGCCAAGGCAGCCGCCGCCAGCGCCAAGGCGAACCGCGACCACATCTATGCCGGCGTTCGCTCGGAAGAAGTGGCCATCGCCGAGCAATCGGTGAAGACAGCCGAGGCAAACCTCCTGCTTGCTCAACAACAGAACACGCGCGCAGCCGCGCTTGTTGCGAAGGGCTCCGGCAGCCGCCAGGTACTCGATGAGACCGCGGCGGAACTTCAAAAGGCGCAGGCTGATCTCGACCTCAAACGCGCCCAATTGACTGCCGCACGCGCCGGCCCGACGAAGGAGGAGCTCGCGCTTGCCGACGCCCGGGTGGCGGCGGCTCAGGCAGCGGTCAATGAGGCACAGATTGCCTTCGACAAGACGCAGCTGACGGCGCCGGCCGATGCCACCGTTGTCATTCAGGTCGCCGAACTTGGAGAAGCTCTGTCCCCCGGCGCACCCGTGATGACGATCGAGCCGGCGGGCCAAAGATGGTTTGCCTTCACGCTACGCGAAGATGCCTTGAAGGATATGACAATCGGCAAAACCGTCGCCCTGAAGACGAGCAACGGCACCATCGAAGCCCGCGTCACCGAACTCCGGCCGCTTGGCGAATTTGCCACCTGGCGGGCAGCCCGAGCGGTCGGGGATCACGATCTCAACAGTTTCTGGCTACGGCTCGATCCCACCGGTGGCGACAGTGGCCTGGAGCCCGGCATGACCGTCCGGCTCCCGCGGTAAACCGCCTTGCTAGGCCGAACGATCGTGATCGCCCCGCGCCAAACCTGAAAAAATTCCGGATACGGACCGCCAACTGGCCCGGCGCGCCGATTTCCGGTGCGGCCCTGGCCACAACCTCCAGATGCAGAATATCGAGGCCCTTTCGCGCTGATTTATCGAAAGCCGCGACCAGATCGGCATTCTGGTCGAAGAGCGGCGCGATCGCCTGATGCGGCAACCTATAAACCACGCAATGGGTGCGCGCGGTCGCTACATGTTGGGCGCCGGTAAGAAGGCCGATCTCTCCGATATAGGCGCCAGCGCCGATGCAGCCGAGCGTTTCGGGTACGCCGTCCCGCAAGCGCGAGACCTCGATTACGCCCGAGACCACTAAGTACAACGTCTTATCCGCTTGTCCCTCCTCAAAGAGTTTCTCACCCGGTTCCAGCCTATGCGACTGCAGCTCGCGCACCAGCATCTCCAACGACTCTTAGCCAAGGCTTTCGAACAAGATCACGTCCCGGAGCCGCCGCCGCGAAATAAGGTCATCACCGGTCGTATCATAATGCGTTTGCTCCTCGCGCCGATCCTTATCGAGCAAGCCGGCGTAGTGGAGCTGCCGTCTGGACGCGCGCAAAAGCATATCCTCCATAGCTGATAAATGTCCCGTCGTGGCAACGTAGAAGGAGATTTTGTAAAGATTCCTCTTACGGCCAAGCCGCGCCATAGCTGCGCTGGGAGCCGGCGACTGCAGAATTTTCGGGCAAAGCAACGTTGCGTCGAGGAGGGTTTTGATAACCCGCTCGGGGAGCGCACATTCAGGACAGAATAACTGCGTTCAACGATGCGAGCTTCTCCACAGATGTCGCCGCCCAGATTGAAGATGGATGCCTGACCCTTGCGCAAGGCGAGCATGACCTCAAAACCTTTGATTGTCGCATAGGCCGTTTTCAGCGTTTTGAATCCTCTCACCGGTTTGATCAACTGTTTCAGTTTGCCGTGATCGGCCTCTACGACATTGTTCAGGTATTTGATCTGCCGATGCACCAGCTCTTCCGGGCATTTGCCTTCGGCCTTCAGTGCTGAAATCGCGATGCCGTAGGTCGGGGCCTTGTCGGTGTTGATGACAGCCGGCATTTCCCAATCCTTCAAACCATTTAAGGCTTTGCCAAGAAAGCGCTTCGCTGCTTTGGCGTTCCGGGTGGGCGACAGATAGAAATCGATCGTGTTGCCGAATTTGTCGACGGCTCGGTATAAGTACGTCCATTGCCCGCGAACCTTCACATAGGTTTCGTCGACGCGCCAGCTTGTTGACTGCGGTCGGCGCGAAGACGTCTGGACGAACGACGGCGATCTCGTTGGCAAAACGACGTCCGAATTTCTCTGCCCACAGCCGGACCGTTTGATGCGAGACGATGATCTCACATGCCGCCATCATGTCCCTCGAACATTCGCAGACTGAGAGGGAAACGGAAATAGAGCCAGACGGCGTGCGCGATGATTTCGGCGGGAAAGCGGTGGCGGCGATAGAGCAGATCACGGTTCGTCATGGCCCGTCATCTCACATCAATGTCCGTGTTTCCTTAAGTTTACAATGCCCTTCAAATCGTCGTCCACACGCAAACACTTTCACAAGAATCCGGCCAACTGCCACACAGGTCAGCTACCGGTTTTCAGGATGAGCCGAAGCAGGAACGCGACGATAGCCAGGGACATCACGCTGGCAGCCCAGATCGCGATCATCCACCCAAGGCGCTTCCAGATCGAAGAGGTTTCAGCCGGCATCAGTGATATCCGTGCACGCCCGCCTTGCCGCGGAAAACCCAATAGGCCCAAGCCGTGTAGATCAGGATGATCGGGATGATGATCATCGCCCCGACCAGCATGAACCACTGGCTTTGCGGTGGCGCAGCCGCATCCCATATCGTTACCGATCGCGGCACGATGTAGGGATAGATGCTGATACCGAGCCCGGCAAATCCCAGCAGGAAGATCGCCAGCGCCATGACAAACGGTACCCGCTCCATGCCGCGTTTGAGGCTCCAGAAAAATAGTGCGGCGGAAATCATGACGAGAAGCGGAACCTGCGCCGTCAGCAGCACGCCCGGCATAGCGAACCAGCGGCGCCAGTAGTCGTAGGTGAGAAAGGGAGTGGCAATGCTCACCGCCGCGAGAGAAACAAGCGTTGCGATACCGAGCCAGAAGGCCAGTTTGCGGGCATGGGCCAAGCTGGTGCTTTCTGTCTTCCAGACCAGCCACGAGGCCCCGAGCAGGGCATATCCGATCACGAGCGCGACACCCGTGAGGAGACTGAAAGGGCTCAGCCAGTCGAGCCACCCGCCGGCATAGGCCTGATTTTCGACATGGACCCCTTGCAGGATGGCACCCAGCATGATGCCCTGCGAAAACGCAGCGACCAAGGACCCGAGGGAAAAGGCAGCATCCCAGAATGCTCTATGCCGGGGATGACGCCAGCGAAACTCGAAGGCTACGCCTCGAAACACCAATCCCAGCAACATGGCGATGACAAGCGGATAGGTGGCGGGCAGAATGATCGCATAGGCGAGCGGGAAGGCCGCAAAGAGCGCACCACCCCCAAGCACAAGCCATGTCTCGTTGCCGTCCCAGACGGGCGCGATCGAGTTCATCGCCTGATCGCGCTCATCGCCCACCGCAAATGTCGGGAACAATATGCCGATCCCAAGATCGAAACCATCCATGACGACATAGGCAAAGACCGCGAAACCGATGATCATGGCCCAGACGATGGTGAGATCCAAATATTCGGTCATGATCAATCCTCCAAAGGCAGCGCGGCGCCGAGACTTGGGGCGGGCGTGATGCCGGCTGCGCGCTGCGGCACCTGGGGCGGCTCGCTTTCATGCGGTTCCGGCGGCTTGGACATCAGCCGCAGTAGATAGAAAATGCCCGATCCGAAGGCAAAAAAGTAAACGATCACAAAGGCCAGAAGCGAAACCGCGATGGCGGGGGCAGCAAGCGGCGAATGGGAGTCCGCGGTGCGCAACAGACCGTAGACGGTGAAGGGCTGACGGCCGACCTCGGTCGTGACCCATCCCGCGATTACGGCAACAAATCCCGCCGGCCCCATGCACACGGCGGCGCGATGCAACCACACCCATTCGTAGAGCTTCCGTCTGTAACGGGCGAGAAGGCTCCACAGGCCGATGCCGAGCATCGCAAATCCGAGAGCCACCATGATGCGGAATGACCAGAAGATGATAGGAGCGGGTGGCCACTGATCACGCGGAAAGTCGTTCAGTCCCTGCATCGGTGCGAAAGGATCATGCTTGAGGATCAGCGATCCGAGATGCGGAATGGCAATCTCGTAACGTACCCGCGCTTCCTCATTGCTCGGCAGACCGAAGAGGATCAGCGGAGCGCCCTCGGCATGTGCTTCATAGTGACCTTCCATTGCGAGGATCTTAGCCGGCTGATGCTCCAGCGTGTTGAGACCGTGTGCGTCGCCGGCGAAAATCTGGATCGGCGTGACGACCGCTGCCATCCACATCGCCATCGAGAACATCTTCCTGGCCCCGCGATTGGAATGATCCTTGAGCAGATGCCACGCTCCGACACCCCCGACGACAAAGGCCGTCGTCAGATAGGCTGCCAGTACCGTATGCACGAGGCGATAGGGGAAACTAGGATTGAATATGATCGCCAGCCAGGACCCCGCCGGCACGAGCTGTCCGTTCGCGTTGATCTCAAAGCCGGTCGGCGTGTGCATCCAACTGTTGGCCGAGAGGATCCACGTTGCCGAAATGAGCGTGCCGAGCGCCACCATGCACGTGGCAAAGAAGTGTAACCCTTTGCCGACCTTGTTTATTCCAAAGAGCATCACTCCCAGAAATCCGGCCTCGAGGAAGAATGCCGTGAGCACTTCGTAGGCCATCAGCGGGCCGATGATAGGCCCCGCCTTTTGAGAGAATACGGACCAGTTCGTGCCAAACTGGTAGGACATGACCACGCCGGAGACCACGCCCATGCCGAAGACAACAGCGAAGATTTTCAGCCAGTAGCGATAGAGATTGGCGTAGACGCCGTCTCCCGTTTTCAGCCAGAGCGCCTCGAGCACCATGAGGAAACTCGCAAGCCCGATCGAAAAGGCCGGAAACATGAAATGGAACGAGACAGTGAATGCGAACTGGGCTCTCGCTAAAATGACCGCGTCTAGGTTCTCAAACAACGTCCGTCTCCCTGGCTAAGATCGGTTCGAAAGTGACTGTTGCTGGCGCTTTCTTTCTTATGCCGCCAGTACCCTGACAGGGATGGACTTTGCTGCTGGAGTGCCGCTGATCTTGTCGTAATATTCGAGCGGAAGAAGTGGGTTGAGCTCCGGGTAATAGCCGGCAACCGAACCGCGCGGCATCGGATAGTCCAGCACCGTGAGACCATCGACCCGACGCTGCACGCCGTCTTCGGTGATCGTCTCCAAAGAGACGCGTGCGCCCGCTTCGAGGTTGCGTTGCTTCCGATCGTCCTCGTTCATGAACAGGACCATACGATCATTATAGACGCCGCGATAGCGATCATTGTAGCTATAGATGGTCGTGTTGAACTGGTCGTGCGAGCGCACAGTCGCAAGCCTCAGCATAGCCGGGTCCGCGACCGGTGCATTCACTTCCAGGCCAGGCAGCAGAAGAAAGTTCGCCTTGCCGTTCGGTGTCGGCCAGACAAGCCGGCGCGGCGGAACGTCCAGGTGGAAGCCCTTGGGATTTTTGATCTTCTCATTGAAGTCGGTATAGATTTCGGGATAGACGGCCGCGATCTTGTCACGGATCAGGTTATAGTCCTCGATATAGCTCGCCCACGGGATCTTGCTGTCGGGAAGAGTCGCCATGGCCATGCGGCAGACAATCTCCACCTCCGGCTTCAGATGCTCGCTGGCCGGAGTCAGCACGCCACGCGAGGCCGTTACGTTCGACATGGAGTCCTCAATTGTTACGAACTGTTCGCCGGCCGACGTACGGATCCACTCGGATCTGGCGATGACCGGCAATATGAGCGCTTCCTTCCCATGGACGATGTGGCCGCGATTGAGCTTGGTGGTGATGCCGACGGTCAGCGCCAGATTACGCATTGCCGCGTAGGATCGCTCTGTGTCAGGGATTGCGCGAACGAAGTTCCCACCCATGCCGATGAAGACTTTGGCGGTCCCATTCTCCATTGCCTCCACGGTTTCGACCGTATGATGGCCGTGCTCGCGGGGCGGTTCGAAGCCGAAAACGTCTCGGACTTTGTCGAGATAGTCCTGCGTCGGCTTCTCATCGATCCCGACGGTGCGATCGCCCTGAACATTCGAGTGTCCGCGGATCGGTGAAATCCCCGCTCCCGGCTTTCCGAAATTGCCTTTCAGCAGCAACAGATTTGCGACCTGTTGTAACAGACGCGACCCGTCCTGATGCTGAGTGAGCCCCATGCCGTAGCAGATCATCGTTGCCCGCGAACGGATATAGATTTCGGCGCAACGGCGGATCTGGTCTTCATCCAGCCCCGACGCCGCGACGAGTTCGGGCCAATCATGGGTCATCACCTCGTCGCGAATGGCGTCGAGACCAACCGTGTGCTTGGCGATGAAGTCATGGTCGAGGATCGTTTCGCCCTTGGCCTCGCGCTCGAACATCACGCGCATGATGCCTTTGAGGAAAGCGAGGTCTCCGCCGATCTTCATGTGGACGAATTCGCTGGCGATCGGCGTGGAGCCGAAGGTCGCCATCTGGATCATGTCCTGAGGTTCGGTGAAGCGTATCAGCGCACGTTCCGGCATGGGATTGACGGCGACGATCGGAACGCCGCGCTTTCGTGCCTCGACCAGATTCGTCATCATGCGCGGCGAGTTCGTGCCGGTGTTCTGGCCGATGACGAAGATCGCCTCGGCATGTTCGAAATCCTCAAGGATCACCGTGCCCTTCCCGACGCCGATCGCAGGCGGCAGACCGCGGCTGGTGGGCTCATGGCACATATTGGAACAGTCGGGGAAATTGTTGGTGCCGAACGCCCGGATAAAAATGGCGTAGAGGAAGGCTGCTTCGTTCGGCGTGCGCCCGGAGGTATAAAATTCGGCCTGATGCGGGCTCTCAAGCGATCTCAGATGCTTGCCAATCGTTGCGAACGCGGCGTCCCAGTCGCAGGGCACATATTTGTCTGTCGCGGCGTCGTAGCGCATCGGCTCCGTCAAACGGCCCTGCATCTCGAGCCAGTAGTCCGACTGTTCCATGAGCTCGGAGACGGTGTGCTTGGCAAAGAATTCCCGTGTGACCCGGAATTTGGTCGCTTCATGCGCCAGAGCCTTGGCACCGTTTTCGCAGAATTCGAGCGTCTTCTTGCAGTCGGCATCCGGGAAGGCGCAGCTTGGACATTTGAAACCACCAGGCTGGTTCATGGCAAGGAGCGCTCGCGACCCCTTGGTCACGACACTTTGCTCCAGCAGCACCTTCGCTGTCGCAGCCGCGGCACCCCATCCACCCGCCGGATGGTGATAGGTTTTATATTCTGCTTTCTTGTCACTCATAGCCCACACTCCGCCGCTGTATCACTATGGCCAGTAGAACACGTTATCTCATTGTTTTCCATGGACAATTTGTCTCACTCCCAGGGACAATTTGTCCATTTTGCGGTGGGTTCTCCCTGCTAAGCCTTTGACAATGCTGTCTGCGCGAAATGGTACGCTTCTTGCGAAGTGAACCTGGCGTGAGAGGCCAGATGAAGCAGTTTCGCTCACCCTTGCTACCGTGACGTCGTTCCTCATCGCCGCGAAACGCAATGCCACAGCAATCAGGTGAAACATGATCGTCCGGGAAACTCCGAACCTGCTCCGTCTCTTCTTCGAGATTCGAGGATCGGTGATCAGACGCATCTATCCCCGCGTCCTCATCGTCATGTTCATGTCGGCGATCGTCGTCTGGGCGCACACGCGACACCCTACGCTCGTTCCGCTGGTCGACGGGGCGCCATTCTACCTGATCGGCCTGACGCTTTCCATTTTTCTCGGGTTTCGCAACAACGCCTGCTACGATCGCTGGTGGGAAGGGCGAAGGCTCTGGGGCCATCTTCTTGCCCACAGCCGTGATCTGGCGCGTCAGACTATCATCTTGCTGCCGAGTGGCGATCAGGCAGCCAAAGAGCGCGAAAGGCTGATCCGGCTGAACATCGTCCTGGTCGAGGATCTTGTGCGCCACCTGCGTTATGGAGATCGGCTAGGCGACAACGTTGAAACTCTGCTCTCGAATGAAGAAAGAGCTAGGCTTCTTAGAGCATCCAATGCGCCCAACTATATCCTGCAATTGATGGGCGATTGTCTCGCCGGTCTTTCAGCCAAAGGCTACGTCACTGACATCGAGTTCAGCATCCTCGACCGCACGATCTCGGGAATGAACGAAGGTATCGCCGGCTGCGAGCGTCTTCGCAACACGCCGGTTCCGTTCGGTTACACGCTTCTGCTTCACAGAACCGCTTACCTCTTCTGCTTCCTCCTGCCCTTCGGTCTCGCCAATATGCTGGGACCAATTACACCGCTGGCCGCCGGCATTATCGCCTACACGTTTTTCGGGCTGGATGCGCTTGGGGACGAGCTGGAGATGCCATTCGGAACCATGCCCAATGACCTGCCGATTGCTGCGATCGCCAAGTCGATCGAAATTACCTTGAGAGAGGCCTTGGGAGAGGAAGATCTCCCGGAAATGCCTGTGCCGGTGAAATCGATCCTTCTCTGACGATTTGAAGACTGCGGATGCATGCCACCCTGCATGGCTTGGGGTAGCGGCGGCGGCCGGTATATCCGGCTTGCGCGTCGGGCACCGTTTTCTGTCTCGCGAAAATCCATTGAGCACGGATAGCTTGCCCCGCAAAACCCGAGATGAGGCAAGCCGCTGTCCATGGTCGCATCCACCCTTACCAGTAACCTACACGCTCTTATCGAGCTGAGCTTGCGCAGGCAGTAAAGCAACCGCCGCTTCGGCGGTCAGCATCCGGAAGGTAAAGCTTTCCTGGAAATAGAGTTCGACTGTCGTCGCCGAATGGCTGAGATAGCCGATGGAGATGTCCTGGCCGAGATCGAGCGAGAAGTCCCCGCCCCTGGTCGTTAGGACGAAGCCGCCCTTGATTGCAGGCGCCCAGATGATCCCTCCATCGACAACCTTTTCGATATGATGGAACACCGGATAGCCTTCGTCACTGCCGCCGCTTGCCGCGGTATATTCTTCTTCACCAAGAACCAGGGCATAAGGACCCTGGACCCCCGCGAGACGCAGCTGGCTGACAGCCTTCGCAACGACATCGGGATAGTTCTTGAGGCTCGAAGGAAGGTTCAGGGCGGGATTGCTGCTGGCCTCACGAATTCCCTGGATCCCGGCCGCAGCAAAGCCTTCGAAGACGGCGCGGTCTTCGCTAAAGGCCAGCTTGCGTGCGGCTTCCTTGACCGGCGACCAGTCGGAATCCTCTGATCCGCGCTCAACATCGTCGATCGCGGACCGCGAAAGTTCGAAAGGAACGCGAAGTTCGACAACCGCCTTGACGTCGCGCAAGGAAGCCTGGACACCCTCGCCTAGGCTATCGACCTGTTTAAGGTGCCCCGTGCCGGCGGCGGAAAATTCGGCGCCCTTCGGCCCGTCGACATCCACCACACGCCGTGCGGCCAGGTGACGCTTGAGCGTCCTTCTCGCCTCTTCCTCGATCTGCTCCCAGGCCTTGTTCGAGATCGGAGCGAGTTTCCTGTGAAGATTGTCCATGTCAAACCTCTTTCTTTAAGGAACCGATCCCGAGGGAGCCGTCCGTGTTTTCATTCCGGGGAGCGGAGTTCGTATTGTCCGATTGATCTGTGGAGGCAGATTCAGCTTCGGCAACCGGTGCAGGGGCTGCGTCGGGCTCGACATTGTCAAGAAAGGTTGCCGACGGAACGAAGAAGAGGCTGCCGGTAATCGCCTGGCTGACGTCAAGCAGGCGATCGTAGTTTCCCGGTGGTCGACCGACGAACATATTGACGAGCATCTGTTCCATACGCGCCGGGGATCGGGCGTAGCCGATGAAATAGGTCCCGAATTCGCCCTTCCCGACATCGCCAAAGGGCATATTATCCCTGACGATATCGAGCTCCTCGCCGTTCTCGACGATCGTCGTCAGCGCATTATGCGCGTAGCTCGGTTTGACGCTGTCATCGAGCTCGACGTTGGAGAATTTCTTGCGGCCAACGATACCCTCCTGCACTTCGACAGGTATCGCATTCCATTTGTTCAGGTCGTGCAGGTATTTCTGGACGATCACATAGCTGCCGCCGGCAAAGGCCGGGTCTTCGTCGGCGATGATCGCCGCGTCGATCGCTGCCTGATCGACCGGGTTTTCCGTCCCGTCGACGAAACCGATGAGATCGCGATCGTCGAAATAGTTGAAGCCCTGAACCTGATCCGCGGTTGCCACCGCTTCGCCAAGCCGCGACATAATCTCCATCGCGAGCTCGAAACAAAGATCCATGCGGGCCGCGCGAATGTGAAAGAGGACGTCGCCCGGCGTGGAAACAGCATGGTGTACACCCTGAATTTCCTTGAAAGGATGCAGATCTTTCGGCCTCGGTCCATGAAACAGGCGATCCCATGCTTCGGACCCGAAACCCATGACACAGGACAACCTGCCCTCCAGATCGCGGAACCCAACCGCGCGAAGCAGTCCGCCAAGATCGGCGCAAAGCGATCGTACGGCTCTTTCGTTGTCCGGGCCGGGATTGATGGTCAGAACCAGAAAAATCGCCGCGCGCGTGAGGCGAGCAACAACAGGCTGTGGGGTTGGTTTTGTTTCGTCTGCCGCCATAATCCGTCCGTTAAATCTTTCAAATGTCGCGCCTGGCATGCGGGTGAGGAATGATATTGCCGCACACAGTTTTGGTCTTGGGATTTCTACCTCAATTTGTAGGAGCGCGCGCTTGTGCCGGCAAGGCCACGCCCTCGACAATGAGATAGTCCTCACGAATAGGCTACCCACCAAAATAGTCCTGCAATATTTCAAGCGTGCCTCATTGAGATCAATCGCCCCGGGCAGCCGCCACGAGGCAATCGATTAAAAGCCGCGATCACTCATCCTCCGGCACGGGACGGCCGGACCGCTCCTCTTCGAGCGTGACAGCGATATCGGCATTGGCGGAAAGGCGAACCTTATCGCCTTCGACACCGGCAACGAAACCGAGTTCGATATAATGATGATGCTGGCCCTTGTGAAACGCGTCGCCGCTGTCGCTCTTGATGAGCTTGATGCGATTGCCTTCGACGCGGTCGACAGTTCCGACGTGGACGCCATCGGCGCCGATCACTTCCATGCCCTCTTTGATCTTATGGCCCGTCATGTTTCTTCTCCTTTGCTGCTGAACTGGGACCCCAAGGCAACTGCACTGGGATCAGCGATATGGTTGGCAAGGGGTGGGCTACGCGGTCGACCGCGGCGCCTATTCGTCTTCGTCGTCCAGTATCTTGACGGCCTTGCCGTTGAAGGTGAGCGCGTCTTTTCCGACCGAGAGCTTCACGGTCGAGTCATCGTGAACCTCTCCGCCCAGAAGCAGTTCGGCGAGCGGGTCCTGGACGTAACGCTGGATGGCCCGTTTCAGCGGGCGCGCGCCAAAGGCCGGGTCCCACCCCTTTTCGGCAAGCCAGTTCTGCGCCTTCGTGTCGAGCGACAGGCTGATTTTTCGGTCGCTGAGAAGCTTCTTGAGGCGCGCGAACTGAATATCGACGATACGGCCCATCTCGGTCTTCTGGAGACGATGAAACAGGATGATCGCATCGATGCGATTGAGGAATTCCGGACGGAAATGGACGCGAACCATCGCCATGACCTCTTCGCGCACCACGCTCGTCTTTTCACCCTCCGGCTGGTTGACCAAATATTCGGCGCCGATATTCGACGTCATGATGATCAGCGTGTTGCGGAAATCGACCGTCCGGCCCTGGCCGTCGGTCAGCCGCCCATCGTCAAGCACCTGCAGCAGGACGTTGAAAACATCCGGATGCGCCTTCTCGATTTCGTCGAAGAGAACGACCTGGTAGGGGCGCCGGCGAACGGCTTCGGTCAATACGCCGCCTTCGTCATAGCCGACATAACCGGGAGGCGCGCCGATCAGCCGCGAAACCGAGTGCTTCTCCATGAATTCGGACATATCGATGCGAACCATCGCGGTTTCGTCATCGAAGAGGAATTCCGCAAGAGCCTTGGCAAGTTCGGTCTTGCCGACGCCGGTCGGCCCCAGGAACATGAAGGAGCCGATCGGACGATTGGGATCTTGCAGGCCGGCACGGGCACGGCGCACGGCGGTCGATACCGCGCGCACGGCCTGCGCCTGGCCGACGACCCGCTCGCCGAGCTTTTCCTCCATGTGAAGCAGCTTGTCCTTTTCACCCTCCAGCATCTTGGTGACCGGCACGCCGGTCCACCGCGATACGACTTGGGCGATGCTGTCGGCGGTCACCGTCTCGCTGATCGAGGAGGTTTCGCTCGCCTCGATGGCAGCAAGCTTCTTTTCCAGTTCCGGGATAGTGCTGTAGGAAAGCTCGCCCGCGCGCTGGAACTCGCCTTTGCGCTGGGCATTCGCAAGCTCGGTGCGGTATTGCTCAAGCTCGCTCTTGATCTTCTGCGCATCGGAAAGCTTGCCCTTTTCCGCCTGCCATTTGGATGTCAGGTCGGCCGATTTCTTTTCCAGATCGGCCAGTTCCTTTTCCAGCGCGTGGAGCCGAGCCTTCGATCCTTTGTCATTCTCCTTTTTCAGCGCCTCCTGCTCGATCTTCAGCCGAATGACGTCACGGTCGATCGTGTCCAGCTCTTCCGGTTTCGAATCGACTTGCATCTTCAGGCGCGCCGCGGCTTCGTCGACGAGATCGATCGCCTTGTCGGGCAGGAAGCGATCCGTGATGTAGCGATTGGACAGGGTGGCCGCCGCCACCAGCGCTGCATCCGAAATCCGCACGCCATGATGCAGCTCGTATTTCTCCTTCAGGCCGCGCAGGATCGAGATCGTATCCTCCACGCTCGGCTCCGGCACGAAGACCGGCTGGAAGCGCCGCGCCAGCGCAGGGTCCTTCTCGACGTGCTTGCGGTATTCATCGAGCGTGGTCGCACCGACGCAGTGCAATTCACCACGCGCCAGCGCCGGCTTCAGCAGATTGGACGCGTCCATGGCGCCATCTGTCTTACCCGCACCGATCAGAGTATGCATTTCATCGATGAACAGGATGATGCCGCCCTCTGCCGACGTCACCTCCTGCAGAACGGCCTTCAGCCGCTCCTCGAACTCACCCCTGTACTTCGCCCCAGCAATCAGAGCGCCGAGGTCGAGCGCCAGAAGCTTCTTGTTATGCAGGCTTTCGGGCACGTCACCATTGACGATACGAAGCGCCAGCCCCTCGACGATCGCAGTCTTGCCGACACCCGGCTCGCCGATCAGGACAGGATTGTTCTTGGTCCGGCGTGACAAAACCTGGACTGTGCGCCGGATCTCCTCGTCCCGGCCGATCACAGGGTCCAGTTTTCCGTCCCGCGCAGCCTTGGTCAGGTCGCGGGCGTATTTTTTCAAGGCATCGTAAGCGTTCTCTGCCGAGGCATTGTCGGCGGTTCGTCCCTTGCGTAGCGCGCTGATCGCCGCCGTAATCGCCTGAAGATTTACCCCGGTATCGGAGAGAACCTTGCCCGCATCACTGTTGCGATCCTCGACCAATGACTGGAACAGACGCTCTACGGTCACGAAGCTATCGCCGGCTTTTTCCGCGATCTTTTCCGAAGCATCGAATATGCGGGCAAGTTCGGAAGCCATATAGACCTGCCCCGCTCCGGAACCCGAGACCTTCGGCAATTTTGCCAGCGCGTCTTCGGTCGCGCCGAGTACGGTGCGGGAGTTGCCTCCGGAACGATCAATGAGGCCGGAAACGAGACCTTCATTATCATCAAGCAATACTTTCAGGAGGTGCAGGCTGTTAAATTGCGGATTTCCCTCGCGCATGGCGAGCGATTGCGCCGACTGTATGAAGCCCTTCGCGCGGTCCGTGAATTTTTCGACGTTCATTTTGGCCACCTTCTGCAACGGTGATTGGACGGCTGAAACAGGTCAGCATCAGTTGTGCGAAGAAGTCTCGGCGGGCGCCGGCTGCCCAAAGCCGGGGGATGCCGCCAGCGCGTCGCGCAGCGCCTGTTCCTTCGTGTGATCCAGCGATGTTCTAAGGACGGTTCCACCGGTGCCCTTGAGTTCGTCGAGAACCTTGTCGGCGGTCATCTTGCGGATCAGCAGGAACAGCGCGGCGTTCTCCGGCTTCAGATTTGTTGCGAGCTCCCTCATGAAGCCGTCATTGATGCCGTAATCGGTCAATGCGCCGCCAAATGCGCCGGAAGCGGCGCCGATCGACGCGCCAAGGAGCGGCATGAGAAAGATGGACCCGATCAACAGCCCCCAGAAGCCGCCGGAAATGGCGCCGACTGCCGTCGTGTTCATCAATTGAATGAGCTTGACCCTGCCATTTTCCTGTTTGACGGCGATCACGGCGTCGGAAAGCTCGATCAAATATTCCTTCTGAAGGTTCACGAGCTTCTGCCTTATGGCTTCGGCTTTGTCTTCGGTCGGGTAAACGATAACGATCAGATCGGACACAACTCTCTCCCTCGTTCCAAACCATTCCGCGCGGGCACGGAACACTGGAGCAACCATCGTGCCAGATGCTAAAAATATTGAAAATCAATAGCTTGATCGCCAGAAACAACGCTGGAGAAGACAATGTGTCGGCTTGGGCAGGACAAATTGTCTTTCGTCGCTGCCTGTTGCCTAGACCGCCGGCGGGCCATACAGAATTTCAAGCGCCGCAAGAGCCGTCAGGATATAAGTCCCGTTTGAATCCATATCCTCATCGGTTGAGAGATCAAGCTGCTTCCAGACGCCCTCCAGATAGCCCGCCTGTCGTTCCGCGATCACCTTGTTGGCGATCTGGCCGATCGCGCCGAATTGCGTGAGATCGTAATTCAATCCCCGATCATCGAGAAAAAGACCGTGTTGCTGCAGAAGGTCGGCCATCGGCATGGATGTCTGCGTCAAATAAAAGAGCAGATCATTGGCGTTCAGCGGCTGGTCCTGCGATTGCGGGATTAGCCCGGCCTCTTCGAGCTTTTGTGCCGAGGCTTGCATGTCTTTCGAAAGCTGTTCGGTCGATACGGCGGTCATTGCGGACCTCCAGGGTTCGGTTTGCGTTGAATGTCACCGGCCCGATCGCTCTCCGTCACACGGCTGGATTGGCGGCTCGCGAAACGACGCCGCAACAATCGTGCCACTTGTGGTTTCCAAGCCTTTTCAATGGGTCACAGCGACAAGCGGTACCGGTTGCGGACAAACTGTCGTCCGATAGAGGACTATTTGTCCGCCGTCAGGGCTGTCTCAGGCGGCTTCCGGGAGCCAGACCGTAAAGGTCGTTCCCTCGCCGGGTTTGCTGGTAACCGCAATTGTGCCGCCCTGGCGCGTCACAAGCATCTGGCAGATGGAAAGGCCCAAACCTGTGCCTTCACGGCGCTTGGTCGTAAAAAACGCGTCGAAAATTCTGTTGACGACATCCGGTTCCATGCCACTGCCGGTGTCCGAGACTTCGACCGCTATACCCGGCGTACGATCCACATCGGAATCGACGGTGCGAAGAATAAGCTTGCCTCCTTGAGGCATGGCATGGAACGCATTGACGATCAGATTGATCATGACTTGCTGAAGTTCGCTGCGGGGCATTGCAATGAGCCGGGATGCGCCGTCCTCTCGCTCTATCACGATGGTGGTTTTCTTCAGAAGGTGCCGTACGAGCGGTAGGGTGTCGGTGATGACATCGGCGGGATTGTATCGCTCCAGAACCCCCGCATATTCCTGAGGCTTCGAAAATTTGAGGAGATTGGTGACCATCTCGCTGATGCGCATAAGTTGCTGGTCGATCAGCTTGAACTCGCCTTTGGCCTTGTCAGCCTCGTCTCCGACGATACTCTGAATGACTTCGAGATTGCCCTGGATCACGGCAATGGGATTGTTGATCTCATGAGCGACGCCGGCCGTAATTTCACCGATCGCTGCGAGCTTTTCCGACATGATCAGCTGCTTTGTTGTCGTCTCGAGCTGCTCGTTCGCCATCTGCAGTGCGCGGGCGCGCTCTTCTACACGCTGATTGAGTTCCGTGTTCCATAGCCGCAATTCCGCATCACGCTCCTGAACCTGATCGAGCAATCGGTCCAGTTCCGATGCGACCTGACCGATTTCGTCTTTCATTTTCGGCAGGCCAGTTCGCGCGGTAAGGTCGCCGGTTTCGACCGCGCTGATCGTCCGGGTCATGCGCTCCAGCGGTCGGAAGATGTTGGTCGTCCAGACAAGGAACAAGGGTACGGTCGCTGCGACCGCCACGCCGAAGGCGATGACGATCGCGATCAGCGTTTCTCTTTTCGCATCGGTAAACGGCTTCTGCAGGAAACCGACATAGAGCATCCCAACGCGACGATTGTAGGTATCCAGCAACGGTTGATAGGCTGAGATATACCAGTCATTGACGACAAAGGCCTGTTCTCTCCAGGTCTTCCCGTATTTGAGGACCGCTTCGCCTACCTCCGGCGAAACGCGGGTTCCGATCGCGCGTCGTCCTTCGAAAAGATCCACATTGGTGCTGATCCGGACATCCGAAAGGAACACGGTCGCAGTCCCGCGGCTGTCCACGGGCAGGCTGGCTTCGTTATAAATCAATCTGTTGATGGTATCGATAAACGAGGTGTTCTTGTTCAGAAGCACGCCGGCAACCAATGCGCCACGCTTCCCATTCTCCCAGGTCGCCTCAGTGGCGGAATGAAGAACAAGACCCCGGCTTTCCTGTTGAATAGCGGAATCGGAACCCGGTTGCACAAGCGCGATCCGCGCCCGCTCGGCAAGCTCTGGTGTCAGCGCGGAGAGTTCATTCTGGTCGAAGACATCGAAACCGGCTGATGACTTGCCATCAAGAGCTGCCTTGACGACGGGCCAGTCCCAGCGAGGCAAGGCATTGGCGAGCGGACGGCTACTGGCGACGACATTGCCCGAGTTGTCGATGAGATAAAGGAAATCCAGGCCGCGATCATTGGCTGTCTCATTCAGGAAAGCATTGAGATCACTAGTAGAGACATGTCCACCTGCGGTGAGATCCCGAAAGCGTGCAGATTGGCTGACTGCGGCAAGACGCTCTTCCGTCACCGCCAGCATTCTGTCGATGTAAAAATGGGCGATCGTCAGGTCATCATTGACCTTGGAGATCGCCAACGCGTCAAATCGTTCGTTCCAGCGATAGATTGTGATGCCCAGCAATATGGGCAGGATAACAAGCATCGGCACGAGGGCGATTGCCAGAAGGCGATAACGGACCGATGCCTTGCGGTTTGAAATCTCGCTCGTTCCCTCACCCATTCCAGCTTACGCATTTCCGATCGATCGTCTTGCGAGAAATCCCAAGCCGTCGAGCGGCCTCTTCGCGATCGCCGCCAACCTCTCGCAGCACAGCCAGAATATGACGCTTTTCGATTTCCGCCAAGCTCTGCCCACCGGCTCGTGCAGGGACCAAAGGAGACCTTTCCGCCTCCTCGGGAAAACTCCCGAGAATAACGGCCCTTTCGATGAAGTTCCGTAGCTCTCTTATGTTGCCCGGCCAATCATATCTCAAAAGATAGGATCGAACGTGTTCATCGATCTCCACTGCCGGCATACCGACCTGCTGTGCGACTTCGCGCATGAACAGCCCTGCCAGTTCCAAAACGTCATTGCCGCGGTCCTTCAACGGCGGCAGTTGAATCTGGACGACGTTGATGCGGAAATAAAGGTCCGCACGGAAGGCACCCGCTGCAACGCGGCTCTCCAAATCGGCATTCGTTGCGAAGATAAACCTGGCGTCGAACGGAAGCTCGCGCTCCGAGCCAATCGGTCGAACGCGCCGATCTTCCAATACCCGCAGCAACTTGCTCTGGAGCAAGTATGGCATCTCGGCGATTTCGTCGAGGAAGATCGTGCCGCCTTGTGCATGCATGAACAGGCCCTCGCGCGTGCGGTTGGCACTTGTAAACGCTCCCTTCAAATGGCCGAACAGTTCGCTCTCGATCATGTCGGCTGGAATGGCCCCGCAATTGATCGGTACGAACAGCTTGTCGGTACGATCTGAAAGGGAATGTATGGAACGTGCAGCCACTTCCTTGCCAGTCCCGGACGGTCCAGTCAGCAGGACTGACGTCGATATTGGAGCAACTCGGGCAATCATCGCCCGCACTTTCTCGATGGCGGGCGATTGCCCGATAATATTGTTTCGAAGATAGACTTGATGGGCCGAAAAATTCAGTTGATGCCGCAAAACGTCATTCTCGCGCTGCAACCGGCTGCGATCGAGGCAACGGGCAATCGAATTTAACAACTGGTTCGATCTGAAAGGTTTCAGAACGAAATCGACCACGCCGACGCGAACCGCATTTATGGCCGTGTCGAGATCAGCGTAAGCCGTCATCAGAATAACATCTGCGAAGAAACCAGCGGCGCGCTGTTCGGCCAGCCAGTCGAGGCCGTTCATGTTCGGCATGATGTTGTCGAGGATCACGACATCGAAATGCTGCTGGTCGAGCTTGTGGGACGCTTCGGCCGCATTCGCAGCCTCTTCAATAATCTTGCAGCGAGGACCAAGGGTCTTGAGCAGGAAATTTCTCATGCCCGGTTCGTCGTCGACGACGAGGATCGAAGCTTGAGCGAGCCACGGTCCGAACTCGGGATTCTTGACGCGTTCCGATATATCGTTGGACTCTTGCTCAGACATCACCGTCACTCCTGGATGCTATTGTATCGACGATTGCGCATTGCCATGCCACTAAAGCATCTCGCTCTGGAGGGGCTGTCAACTGTTTCAACCCACGCCTCAGGGTAGTGTATCCTTCAGATTAGATTGCAACTGTTCAAAAGCACGCCGCATGCCGTGTAGCTGGTCGAGCAGATGCAGGATGACGTCGACCCCAGCATCGTTCGCGCCGACCTTTTCCGTCAGGTCGCGAATGAGATGGACCCGGGCGATATCGGCATCCGAGAAACCCGGCCCGGACGGTGTGTCCTGTGGTATGACCCATTCCTGCTCGATCCATAGTTCCAGTGTTTTCACTTTGAGACCCGACTGTGTGAGAAACTCCGTCTTCGTGATGATCATGACCTGTCCTCGCGTGGGTTGAAGTCTCTTCCGCCCGACCAGTTCGACACGAAGGTCTCAAGCTCTGGATCAGTGTGCTTGGGTAGGACAATCTTGAGCTTGACGAATTCATCGCCATGTCCTCCTCCCCGCTGCGGAGCACCCTTGCCGCGAAGGCGCAGCGTTGTCCCCGTGTTCGATCCTTTTGGGATCGACATGGACACGTCGCCGGTTGGTGTCGGCACGCGTATCTTCCCGCCGAGCACGGCCTCGTTGAGCGAAATCGGCAATTCTATCGATATGTTGTCCCCATCGCGCTCGAAGCGGGGATCGGGTAGAACTTCGACCTGAATGAGAGCGTCGCCAGGCCCGCCCTTCCCCGCGCCGGGAGCACCTTTGCCCTTGAGACGAAGGATCTTGCCGTCGACGAGGCCAGCCGGGATGGTGACATCAAGGGTGCCCTCGCCCGGCAGCGTTAGGCGCTTGCTAGCGCCAGTGATCGATTCAACGAACGATATGGGCAGCGTGTAATGTAGATCTTCGCCGCGGCGGTTTGCCCGGCTGCGTTGACTGCGCCTCAGCAGGTCCGCGAAAGCATCGTCGGACTCCATGAAGTCCGCAAAGCCGGATGTATTCATATAGGGGTGACCATCGTCGGAATGCGCGAAATCCCTGTAATAATGATGTTGCGGCCGTTCCGCACCGCTCTCATCGATCTCGCCGGCATCGAAGCGCTTTCGCTTGTCCGCATCACCGACCAGATCATAAGCGGCGGCAACTTCCTTGAACTTGTCTTCCGCAGATTTATCGCCGGGGTTCAGGTCAGGATGCAGCTTTTTTGCAAGCTTGCGATATGCGGACTGAATATCCGATGCGGAGGCGGTGGGACTGACCCCAAGAACCTCATAAGGATTTTTCACGTCTTACTCCGGATATGATTGAGTTGCCCATTTTTTCGACTGAGAGTTCCGTCGGACATCCATGCTGCCTCACGCGAGGCGGAACAGGAATGAAGAAGAGACGGCCCCAGTCATCCCCCGCGGGAAAATCACTGCAAGTCCGGCCAGACGCAGCACCTGATGGCCGGATCTCGCCCGCGATTATGCGCGAGACGATCGGGGGACGGATTGCCAAGCTCCGCCCCATCGATCTCAATTCGCTTTCTTCTGATCGTCGTCGAGCTCGGTGAATTCAGCATCGACGACATCATCATTTCCCGAAGCCGGTGAAGCTGTTTCAGATTGCTGAGGTTGCGAATAAACCGCCTCGGCTAATTTCATGCTGGCCTGCTGAAGCGCATTGACCTTGGCTGTTATCGCGTCGCCGTCATTGCCTTTCAATGCTTCACGGAGATTCGACACGGCATCTTCGATCGTCCGGCGATCGGCATCCGCAATCTTTGCGCCGTGCTCGGCCAAAGTTTTCTCCGTTTCGTGAATAAGAGCATCGCCGGCATTTTTGGCCTCGATGGTTTCCCGGCGCTTCTTGTCCTCGCTCGCATGGGTTTCGGCATCCTTGACCATTCTTTCGATATCGGCTTCGGAAAGACCGCCGGAGGCTTGGATCTGGATGTTCTGTTCCTTGCCGGTCCCCTTATCCTTGGCTGAGACGTTGACGATACCGTTGGCATCGATATCGAAGGTGACCTCGATCTGAGGAGTGCCACGCGGTGCCGGCGGGATTCCCATCAGATCGAACTGGCCGAGGAGCTTGTTGTCGGCAGCCAGTTCCCGCTCCCCCTGGAAAACGCGGATCGTCACCGCGTTCTGGTTGTCCTCAGCGGTGGAGAATATCTGGCTCTTGCGCGCGGGGACGGTCGTGTTGCGCTCGATGAGACGCGTAAAGACGCCGCCCAAGGTTTCCAGCCCGAGCGACAGTGGCGTGACGTCGAGAAGCAGGACGTCCTTGACGTCACCCTGCAACACACCCGCCTGAATCGCGGCACCGACGGCGACCACCTCATCAGGGTTCACGCCCTTATGAGGCTCCTTGCCGAAGATCTTTTCGACGACCTCCTGGATTTTCGGCATTCTGGTCATGCCGCCGACCAGCACAACCTCGCTCACTTCCTTCGCCGTCAGACCGGCGTCTTTCAGGGCGCTGAGGCATGGTTCGATTGTTCGCTGCACGAGATCTTCAACCAGGGACTCGAACTTGGCGCGCGTAATTTTGACCTGCAGATGCTTGGGTCCGGTGGCGTCGGCGGTGATGAAAGGAAGGTTGATTTCGGTCTGAGTTGTCGTCGAAAGTTCGATCTTCGCCTTTTCGGCAGCCTCTTTCAGACGCTGCAGCGCGAGCTTGTCGGTCTTCAGGTCGATGCCCTGCTCTTTCTTGAACTCCGAGCAGAGATATTCGACAAGACGCATATCGAAATCTTCGCCGCCGAGGAACGTGTCGCCATTCGTCGACTTCACCTCGAAGACGCCATCTCCGATGTCGAGGATCGAAATGTCGAAGGTGCCGCCGCCAAGGTCATAGACAGCAATCTTCGCTTGCTTCTTCTTCTCAAGCCCATATGCTAGCGCTGCGGCTGTCGGCTCGTTGATGATACGCAGAACCTCAAGCCCCGCGATTTTGCCGGCATCCTTGGTGGCCTGCCGTTGCGCATCATTGAAATAGGCAGGAACCGTGATGACCGCCTGCGTCACCTTCTCTCCGAGGTTCGCTTCGGCGGTTTCCTTCATTTTCTGCAGGATGAAGGCCGAAATCTGGGACGGTGAGTAGCTCTTGCCTTCCGCCTCGACCCAAGCGTCGCCATTGCCCGCCTTGACGATCTTATAAGGAACAAGGCCCTTATCCTTTTCGACCGTCGGGTCATCGTAACGACGACCGATGAGACGCTTCACGGCGAAAATCGTGTTTGTGGGGTTGGTGACCGCTTGTCTGCGCGCAGGCTGGCCAACCAGGCGTTCGCCATCGCTAGTGAAGGCAACGATCGAGGGCGTCGTTCGCGCACCTTCCGAGTTCTCGATAATTCGCGTGTTCTTGCCGTCCATCACAGCAACGCAGGAGTTGGTCGTACCCAGATCGATTCCGATAACTTTACTCACCGTATTACTCCTCTGTTTCCTTCGCGGATTTGATGTTCGCGCCCCGCACAGCATCCGTCCGGGATCACCCCTGTGCCAGCTCGCCCATGCCACCATTCCTCAAGAAGCAACGGCGACCGTCCGGAAGGGACCCTGCCACCGCCATGACATCGGGCAACGAACTGGTACTGCCGAAAGGCAGCTGCAACCGTCGTGCCAGTTTTCGATATTCATAAATATCAATTACTTATAGGAAATTTGACGAACTTCTCAGACAGGATGTCTTGCACCGATCGGACAAAATGTCCGTCATCACACCGGCATCTTGCAATCGTCACGACCCCATCGCGTGCATTGAATTGGAAAAGAGACCGGCTTCCAATCCAACACTCCGGATAAACGAGAACAATCTTACAAACATGCTCGCCGGCGTGGACATTTTGTCCAAAATCCAACCGACATAATGTCGGGAGTCAAAGCTCTTGTAGTCATAGCCGATTGGTTATGCTGACCTTTTAGAACTGGCACGACCGTTGCTTCAGTCTCGTTGCACAATCTACTTGGCCGACACTACTCTTTACCATTGGCAAGATTTAGGCCGGGAGCAGATTTGCGTGAGTTCTGAGTTGGGTTGCAGAGGAGATTCCCCATGCAAGAATACGATCTTTACATCAACGAAAAAAAGCCTGCCATCGGCCTCTACGTGCGCGCCGGAGCAAGTCTTCCAGACTTTGCCGATCCAAAGGAGTGGATTTTTGACGGCACCGACGCGGCGGATCTTCTGCCGCCGAGTGTCATCGAAGGGGTAGCCGCAGCCGGACATGCATTCCGTGACATGGATTAATGCCATTCGATCGGTTAATGTGATTTTGCTGGCGTCAACTTTTTCATAGGAGACGGCGGTGTCCGCAGCGATTTCCGATCCGCGCGTGCAGGGGCGACATACCGCCCGAACAGCCGTATATGCCGCATTGGCAGGCAACATCGCAGTCGCAATAACGAAGCTCGTTGCTGCCGTAGCGACCGGCAGCGCCGCGATGTTCAGCGAGGCTGTGCACTCAGTCGTCGATTGCGGAAACGAAGGGCTTATTCTCTATGGATATCATCGTGCCGTTCGAAGGCCAGACCTCGTCCATCCCCTCGGCTTCGGCCGTGAACTCTATTTCTGGAGTTTCATTGTCGCACTGCTGCTGTTTGCGTTAGGCGCAGGCGTTTCGATCTACCAAGGCATACGGCATGTGCTGGATCCGCAACCAATTGAACATGCACAGATCAGCTACATCGTTCTGGCCCTTTCTTTCATGTTCGAGAGCGCGTCCTGGGTTGTCGGCTGGCGGGCCTTCGCAAAGGCCCGCGGCAACCTCGGCTTCTGGAAAGCATTCCGCCAAAGCAAGGATCCACCTGCATTTATGGTGCTGTTCGAAGACAGCGCCGCCCTGATCGGTATTGCCATTGCCATGACCGGGATTGCCGCGGCCGAAAAGCTTCAAATGCCGGTGCTGGATGGAGTAGCATCTATTCTGATCGGCATTGTTCTGGCGATAACGGCGATCCTTTTGGCGATCGAGAGCAAAAGCCTGCTCATAGGAGAACGGGCAACCCCGGCGCTGGTCGAGGCCATTTGCAATATTGCACAGGAACAACGTGGCGTTGTGCACGCAAACAGCGCACTGACGGCCCAGCTCGCTCCCGATCAGGCGATGGTGGCACTGAGTATTGAATTCGATCCTACTTTATTCACCGAGCAGATTGAGGAATGCGTAGCTTCGATCGAGGAAAAGGTCCGCTTAGCACATCCCGAGGTCGTTGCTTTATTTGTCAAACCGCAGACGCTTGAGCAATTCGAAAGAGCTCGCAGGAAACGGTTCGGCAATTACCTGTTTTCAGCTACGCCGCCATAGGGCTGGGATGCCCAGATCAACCATCTCCTTCGATCGCCACCGAGAACTTCATCCTGATTATTACCATTGGTTTATACGACATGTTGTCCCCGCAAGTTCGGACAATATGTCCATTGCGTTCTGTGTCGCTGAAGCAACGTACTGTTTTTAAACGTCATTCCAATTGGCACGCTCATTGCCTTCTTCCAATATGAGCTCGGAAGAATGCTCGCTCGGCAACCTGGAGCCGGATTCGAAATCCTTGCCGCCGAGTCGGGCGAAGGAGGCTGCAGATGACGTCGATCAACGTGATTCCCGCCCGGCGGGAGACATTTGCCAATGCGCACAGGAAGTGGGGCTGGTTCCTCTTCCTCGGTGTCGTCTTTGTCGCCCTCGGCGCCATTGCTGCCGGCAACCTGTTCTATGCAACGATTACCGCTGTCTTCTACGTCGGCATCCTTATGACCATGGCTGGGACATTGCAGGTTCTGCATGCTTTCAGCGTCAGGACGTGGGGTGGTTTTTTGCTGTGGCTCATCAGTGGCTTATTCTATGCAATAGCCGGTGCAACCGCCTTCGCCAATCCTGCGCTCGCCTCCGTGATCCTCACCTTGCTGCTTGCGGTGCTCACCTTATCGTCTGGCGCGCTCCGACTGCTTATTGGCATTCGCGCGAGGTGGACAAAAGGCTGGGGCTGGATCATCGCATCCGGTGCGGTGACTGCCCTTGCAGGATTGATTTTCCTGGTCGGGTGGCCCGTCAACAGTATCTGGCTCCTTGGCTTGCTTTTGGCGATCGACCTGATGTTCCAGGGCATGACACTGATCGGCTTTGCCTGTCAGCTCGGAACAGTACCATGAGTTCTCCCATCCCTACATTCAAGGCGCATGTTTCGTTCCCAGCCTCCAGTGACAAATCGTGACAGGACATCGAGATGAGCAACGAGAAACGGCAACCTCACGAAAAATCGGCAAATGCCTCGAAAGACCCGCATTCGCCGAACAACCCCGTCGAAGGAAACAACAGCCAGGAGGCTGCTGCTACCGACGAACCGCCCCTCGGAATGGCCATGTCCGAAAAACTGGAACGTCTGGAGGCAGATAATAAAAGCCTTCAAGATCGCCTTCTTCGTGCTTTGGCGGAGACGGAAAATGTGCGCCGACGTGCCGAACGCGATGTAAACGATGCGCGGCAATATGCTGTCACCCAATTCGCCCGCGACATCACAAAGGTGGCCGACAACCTCGAGCGTGCAATCAGCAGCATTCCAGAGGAAATTGGTCACGGTAATGGGCCTGTACGGACGCTGATAGAAGGCGTTGAACTTACCGAAAAGGAGCTGTTGCGCACGCTGGAAAAGCACGGCGTCATCAAGCTTAGTCCCGCCGGCGAAGCATTTGATCCCAATTTTCACGAAGCAATGTTCGAAACGGAAGATCCGAGCATTCCCCACGGCACAGTCACGATGGTGGCCGAGCCTGGCTACACCATAGGAACCCGTCCCCTCAGGCCGGCAAAAGTCGCAGTGTCTCGTGGCGGCCCGCCACGTGGATCTAAAAGCTGATTGTCTGTCGACCGCTTCTATGCCGCCCTGCACGAAAACCACCGACAAAGACGCCGAACCTTCTTCGGTTTGATCGGGCCTTGCCACAATGACCATTGGTAACAGAATTGCTCCCATCCGCTTCCTGGTATTCGCCACCGTGCTGATCCTCGCGGGGGTCATTGCCGTGGCATTGCATTCCGCGTGGAACATCGCTCTCCTCATTTAGCGTCCACGACGTGCTTTGAGATCGAACGCCGCAAGCCGATGGCTGCGAATTTCGAATGGACCCGATCTCCGCCAGCAGATGAGAGCAATGCCTACCTGGCCCAAGATGAAATAAACTGTCCCGCAACGGCCAACAGCCTACCTCTGCACGGTTAGCGTCAATCGCAACTGTTATGCTTGCCGCATGACAATTTATTTCGAACCGCCCTCATTCGAGATCAATATCCTCTCTGAAAATGAGATGTAACCTCCCAGTCTTGTGGTCTGATTACAGCATTTGGGAGCGCTTAGATTGACATCGATGCGATGCCCGCCGGTCAAATCCGAGTTGAGAGGCTTATCGCATTGAAGCAGGCCGATATCACCACGAGGTCCGATGTAGCCCTGTGCATACAAAAGCGCGTCGATGTCGGCCGGAACACGGCAACTCAAGTGAGGATTGAAACGATGACCAGCAAGACCCTTTACACTGCTTACGTTCACACAATCGGCGGCCGCGACGGGGCAGCCCGAAGCTCGGATGGCCAACTCGAGGTCGAACTCGCAACCCCGGGTACCAAACGCCCCGGCACCAATCCCGAGCAACTTTTCGCAGCCGGTTGGTCGGCCTGCTTCGAGGGGGCATTGGCGCGCGCTGCCAGCCAGGCTGGCATTGAACTGCCGGATGGCACAGCAGTAGACGCCGAAGTCGATTTGAACCTCGATGACAGAGAAGGCTTCCATCTCGTCGCAAGGCTCAACGTAAGCCTGCCCGGCCTCCATCCGGACGTGGCTCAATCACTCGTCAGCTCGGCTGATGCGATCTGCCCTTACTCGAAAATGACACGGGGCGGCATTGATGCCCATGTCACGGTCGCCTGAAAGGAGAAATAAGATGTCAATCATCAGCACAGAGGTCGGCCGACGCAAGTTCGTTGCCGCGTCGCTGATCGGCGCTGCCGCCCTTAGCCTTCCTCGTATTGCGTCGGCAACCAGCACTATCGCCCCGGACAATTCGGCGGTGCGCCCGTTTAAAGTCGCCATATCCGAGGCTGCGCTTGCGGATATGAAGCAACGCGTAAAGGCAATGCGCTGGCCCGACCGCGAGACGGTCGACGATACGTCGCAAGGTCTAAAGCTTGCGACCATGAAAGCAGTCGCCGATTATTGGGCGAATGAATACGATTGGCGCAAGGCCGAAGACTCTCTGAACAAGCTGCCCAATTTCATCACCGAGATCGATGGTGTCGACATCCACTTCATCCATGTGAGATCGAAACACCCGAACGCATTGCCGATGATCATCACGCATGGTTGGCCAGGGTCGATTTTCGAACAGCTCAAGGTCATCGACCCACTGGCCGATCCTACCCGCCATGGCGGCACCGGAGCCGACGCCTTCGACGTGGTGATCCCCTCTTTGCCGGGACACGGCTTTTCGGGCAAACCGACCGAACTTGGCTGGGATCCAATCCGCATCGCCAAGGCATGGTCCGTCCTGATGGAGCGCCTCGGCTATACGCGTTACGTTGCTCAAGGCGGTGATTGGGGCAATGCGGTGACCGAACAACTGGCGCTGCTCAAGCCTTCCGGCCTGATCGCCATCCACACGAACATGCCGGCAACAGTGCCGGACGATATTGCCAAGGCGCTCGCTGCAGGCGCTGGTGCGCCGGATGACATTTCGTCGGAAGAGCTCCAGGCCTATAACCAGCTCGACTATTTCTACAAGAATGGCCTGGGCTATGCCATCGAGATGGCAAAGCGTCCGCAGACGCTCTACGCACTCGCCGATTCGCCGATCGGGCTTGCCTCGTGGATGTTCGACCATGATGCGCGCAGCATGGAATTGATCACTCGCGTCTTCGACGGCGGCCAGGAGGGACTTTCGAAGGAAGACCTGATCGACAATGTGTCGCTCTATTGGTTGACCGGAACTGCCATTTCATCGGCACGCCTCTACTGGGAAAGCAAGCTCGCCTTCTTCGCGCCCAAAGGCGTCACGCTGCCGGTCGCGGTGAGCGTCTTCCCAGATGAACTCTATCCAGCGCCTAGAAGCTGGGCCGAACGCGCCTACCCGAACCTCATCCACTACAATCGCCTCGACAAGGGTGGCCACTTCGCCGCCTGGGAACAACCGGCCGCGTTCACGAGCGAAATGCGCGCTGCCTTCCGATCGCTGCGCTGATACCAGCTAGAAATCCGAACCATAGTACAATATCAGGCCTGCGGTCATTGCGATCGCAGGCTTGTCTGCTTTGCCTCACGTGCGGTGACGATGGCTCTGCACGGTCGTGCCATGCAACAACGCATATGGGCGACAGGAATTCACTCTCTCCCCACCGGCTTGATATCCTCGAGCTGCCGCAACGCCTCACGCATGCGGGGGACCATCCAGTCCAGAAAGGCCCGCACCTTCAATGGGAGCAGACCTTGGCGCGCATAGACCAGATGCACCGGAAAGGTCTTGTTGTCGTGATCGTCCAGGATGCGAACCAATGCGCCGGTTCGTAGTTCGTCCAGTGCTTGATAGCTCGGCGCCCGCGCAATACCAATACCACGCACAGCAGCCTCGATGGCAGCCGTACTGGTATTGGCACGGATTCGGATATTCGGCGCTGCCTGGACCTTTCGCCCGTCAAGATCATAGATCCACGATGCTGTCTCGATTGCACCAAACACGGCAGCGTCGTGACTGGCAAGATCTTCGGGCTTTCTGGGTAGACCTTTGCGAGCGAGGTAGGAGGGGCTGGCATAGGTCACGAGACGAAAGTCACCTACCTTGACCGCATAGAACGAACTATCGACGAGGCGGCCCAGGCGGACACCGATATCGACATGCTCATCCACGAGATGAACTACACGATCGACGGACAGGACATTCAGTGTGATTTCAGGGTGCTCGCAAAGAAAATCGAGCGCGAGCGGCATTACCTGTTGCTGGCCGAAGAGCAACGGCATCGTGATCGCAAGCTCGCCTCTCGGAACCTCATATTCGCCCGAGGCTCGAAGCTCGGCTTCCTTGATCTGGGCCACGATCTGCCGGGCCGCCTCCACATAGTCACGGCCCGCATCGGTCAACTGAATATTCCGGCTGGTGCGGATCAACAAGTTCGTACCGAGAAAGCGCTCAAGCTCCGCTACCTTACGGCTCACGCTTGGCAGCGGTGCGTTGAGCTTTCGGCTTCCCGCAGAAAGGCTGCCGGCGTCAACGACTGCCAGCAGCACTTGCATCGCATCAAGACGGTCCATGCTATCCCCCATGAAGCCCCACTCGCTTACAATAACCCCTTCGGGGCAGGAGGGACAGAAGACCCCATTTCTGGAGCTTCGATCATTGCAGGCAGATTTGCCAACTTCACGGCGCCTTGATGCGTCGACGCCCCTTCCGCGCTTTTCGCCACGCCATCAACTATGGGGTTGAGACGCGATAGCGGGCTGCCGGCTTGGAGGTGGACAGCTTGCCGGCCATGGCTTGGCGCGCCGCCTCGTAAGCATCGAACAGCTCGCCCTCCTGAAGCGAGGGGATGGTAGCAAACTCGCCGCGATCAAGCCCGACGAGTGCCGCATCGACCAGATCTTCACCGCTCATGACGATCGCACTTGGAAGCAATTCGACCGGACGGCCGGCGATCGCCCAGAAGTCGGTGGCGGTCGCGCCTGGAAGGACCACCTGAACATGAACACCTGTCCCTTGCAGCTCGTGCCGGAGATTTTGGCTGAAGGCGACAACAAACGCTTTCGTGCCGCCATAGACGCCGTTGAGCAGTTCGGGATTGACTGCGACGATCGACGCAATGTTGATGATCGTGCCTGATCCTCGCGCGATGAATTCCGGCACGATCGCGTAAGTCAATCGCGTCAACGCCGTCACATTAAGCGAGATCATCGCGGTCATCTGTTCGATATCGGACTCGACAAGCCGCAAGGCGCCGCCAAGACCGGCATTGTTGACCAGCAAGGTAATATCCGGCGTCGTCTTCAAGAAATCCTCGACATTCGCGAGGTCTGCGGTATCGGCAAGATCGGCGGGAAGGATATCCACCTGTCGGCCTGTCCTGGCGCGAATTCGATCAGCGACCTGGCCGAGCTTATCCGCACTTCGTGCGACCAGAACGAGATCATAGCCGCGCGTCGCAAGGCGCTCTGCATAAACAGCTCCAATGCCGGTCGACGCGCCCGTGACGACGGCAGTTCCCTTGGTATTCGTCATTGTCGTTACTCCTAATCGCTCTGGAGGACGCTCACTCGCGTCCGGCCACAGATGCGAATCTAGGATGGTCGCTGCACAGGCGGGAGTTATCGAAAACGATAGTCAGCCTCTCAAAACGTCATCCCGCACCGGCCGGCTCTCCCGCACGTTGGTCGGATGGCACGACGAAGTCGGGGCGCAGCCCTGCCGGCAAGCGGAACGAGATCTATTGGATGAAAGAGCCCGAAACGCTCACCGATAGGGGATCGGTGAGCGTATTGAAGGGGATAGCGTGGCGACCAGATGGACGCGCGCGATCAATGGGCGCCTGCACCACCGCCGGCTTGCGGTTTGCGCGTAAAGAGCAGCGCGACCGCTGCGGCGGAAAGAACGATGCCGATCACGGCGAAAGTATCACCGAAGCCGAGAATGAGAGCCTGCCGTCGGACGATCTGGCCAAGTGCAATGACCGCCTTGTGGGTCGCAACAGTGGGATCGGCAACACCGTGCTGGATGAAGTAGCCGGTCAAGGTCGTAATGCGATCACGAACTTCATCGCGAGCAAGAGTGACCGACTGACCGATGATGTTGGAGTGAAATTGCTCGCGCTTGGTCAGGATCGTGCCAAGAGAGGCCGTTCCGACAGCGCCCCCAAGGTTGCGCAGCATGTTGGTGAGGCCCGAGGCGGCGGCAGCGTCCGCGGCAGCGATACCGGCCGTCGTAATGGCGGTAATCGGTGTCAAGACGAGAGCCTGGCCGATGGCGCGCACGATATTGGGTACCCAGAACTGGTCACCGGCATTGTCGGCCGAAAGCATGACATTCATGAAGCAACTGATGGCGAAGATCGAGATACCGAGAAAGCCGATATAGCGGGCATCGAAGCGCTTCATCAGGACTGGCACCAGCGGGATGAGCAAGAGTTGCGGTAAACCGGTCCAGGCAAGCACATTACCGATCTGCTCGGCGTTGTAGCGCTGCACTTGTCCAAGATATTGCGGGAGGATGTAGACAGTGCCGAAGAGTGCAACGCCGACCAGGACGTTGACGAGCACACCGATGCCAAAATTACGCTGCGTCAGCAGCCGGAGCTTCACGAGCGGCTTCTTCACCTTGAGCTCGATAAAGATAAAGGCTCCCAGAAAAACAAAGGCGACAATGCTGAGCTTGACGATGAAGGGGGAGGAGAACCAATCGTCCTTGTTGCCTTCTTCCAGCACGGTCTGCAGAGCCGAAAGGCCAACCGCCATCGTCACGATGCCCGCCCAGTCTCCTTCCTTCAGGAGGCTGAGTTGCATTGGTTGCTTTTCGAGCGTCAGGGCGAGAGCGATCGCCATGATCATGCTCGGGATGGTGTTGATGAAGAAAATGGTCTGCCAGCCGTAATTTTCCGTCAGATAGCCGCCAATCGTCGGTCCGATCGCCGGGGCAAAGGTGACCGAAAGAGCAAAGATGGCAAGACCCAGCGGCTGCTGGTTTTTCGGCAGCTTGGTCAGAACCATGGTGAAGGCCATCGGGATCAGAACGCCACCGGCAAAACCTTGCAGCCCGCGAAGCAGGATCATCGTTCCGAGATCATGCGCGAAGGCGCAGGCCATGGAAAAGAGGGGAAAGAGAACGGAGTTGACGAGAATATAGCGGCGGAAGGAAAAGACGTTGCTGAAGTAGGCCGTCAAAGGAATGACGACGATCTCGCCAATGAGATAGGATGTCGAAATCCAGGCGCCGTTGTCGACGCCTGTGCCTATGCCACCCTCAATATCGAGAAGGGAGGCATTGGTGATCTGAATATTCAGGATCGCCATAAAGGCACCGATCATTCCGGCGAGAACGGCGATCCATTCCTTGGTGCTGGCGCGCGATTGCTGAGCGTGGCCGGCTGTTGTCGTGATGGTGGACATGACACGATCTCCTGCATTCGCACCTAGTGACTGATGGCATCGGCCTTGGTGTCGATGCTGGGCTGGACGGACATTCCGGGACGCAGGTCAGTTGTGTCAGCTGTGCTTCCGTCGAGGACGATCTTGACCGGGATACGTTGAACGACCTTCGTGAAATTGCCGGTGGCGTTGTCGGGCGGTAGAAGTGCGAATTCCTGACCACTTGCCGGGGCGATGCTGTCGACGTGGCCGCGATAGATGCGGCCGGGAAACATATCGACATCGATGTCGACCGGTTGACCGGCATGGACATCGGTGAGCTGCGTTTCCTTATAGTTGGCGATAATGTAGGCCGCCGTCGTCGGAACGACCGACATCAGCTGGGTGCCGGCCTGGACATATTGTCCAACGCGTAACGTCCTGTTGCCGACGGTTCCGTCTACAGGCGCGACAATAGTCGCATAGGAGAGGTTGAGCTCGGCCTGATGCGCGACAGCCTGGTCATGAGCCAACGTCGCCCTGGCCTGAGCGAACTCGGCATTCAAGAGATCGACTTGCTTTATGGCCGCATCGAGCGCCGCGGTGTCCCGCACAATCGTCGCCTGGGCTGCAGCAATCGCGGAAGCGGTCTGCTGGGCCGTTTGAACCGGTGCATAGCCGCTGGTGGCCAGATTGGTGTAGCGCTTGTTGTTCTGTTCGGCGAAGGTTTCGTTGGCCTTGTCGACATCGAGCGTTGCCCGGGCGGCAGCGATGGTGGACTGCTGGATGTCGAGCGATGCCTGCTTGGCGTTGACTGTCGCCTCTGCAGCGGCGACATCTGCCCTCGCCTGATCGAGCGCCGTGCGGAAATCCCGATCATCGATACGGGCAAGTGGTTGGCCAGCCTTGACGACTTCATTGTCGCTGACGAGAACTTCCGACAGATAGCCGGAAACCTTCGGTGCGACTGTTGTACTATCCGCCTTGACATAGGCGTCATCGGTCGAAATTTCGAAGCGACCGTTTGTCCAATAATTGTGCCCAAAATAGGCCCCGGCGGCGGCGATCCCGACGGCAGCTGCGCCGAACAACAGCGATCGTCCAGACAGCCGCCGTCCGCGCGTCTGCGCGCCAGCGTTAGCATCTGCCTCAGCAACCCGCGGCGCCTTTCCGGCATCGAGAGTTGCTGGGACTTGCTCCGCGGTCGGATCGGCAACAGATCGACTTTCGGCAGCGTTTTCGTTCACGGCATGCAACGTTTGAACAGACATCGTCCTTCTCCTTGTGAAAGGTCGCTGTCGTCTCGGCCGCGGCCTTGAAATTGGGGTATAAGTTCTATTTAGGAAACTTATTATTTTCCTATATAAGCCAGCCGCGGACAATGTCAATATTTTAGAAAACGGGTGGTTTCCTAAATTTGCGATTTGCGGATGCTCGATCTTTTTCCTGGAGGCGCGGACCTCTGGCGCTATAGCCGGATGTTTGGGACGAAAGAGCGTGCGGCACGCTTCGATCCAGTTTTCAGTTTAGGAAACTTGTTATTTTCTAAAATGATCGTACCATGATGGAGAGACACGAGGACTTCAGGATGAGTGAGCGCAACCAGCAGGAAAAGCGATGCCGCGGCAGGCCGCAGGTTAGATCAGACGAGGAAACGAGAGACTTGATTCTCGATGCCGCAAACCAGCAATTTATGAAAGCAGGCTATGCGCCGGCGAACATCAGCATCATCGCTCAGACGGCAGGCGTTTCAACAAAGACGCTATATCGCCTGTTCCCGGCGAAGGCCGATCTGTTTTCCGACGTCATTTCAAAGACGATCAACGACTACATGCTCGCCTCGGATTTTGAGCAGCTCGCGCACTTGCCCCTTCGGGAAAGCCTCGAAAAACTGCTGATCGCCTATGGCAGACTGACGCTTTCCAACGAAACAATCATCATAACAAGGCTTGTCCTCAGCGAATCCGAACGTTTTCCCGAGATCGCAGCGGCTTTTTTTGCGCAGGCAATCCAAAAGACCAGCAAGGCAATGGAAGATTGGCTACAGACACGGATCGCCTCGCAAGAGATCGAGGTTCAGGATGTCCATACCGCGATCGGAATGCTCCGGGGAATGATGGTGATGGAACCTCAACGCGCCGTCATGCTTGGCCAAGCGGAAGAAATCGCCGACGACGAGATCGTCGCGCGCGCGCGAACCTGCGCACAGCTTTTCCTAGAAGGCTCGAAGAGGCGATAACAGACGAGAGCGTGCCTGTGCGGGAGCACTCAGGGCAAGCAGCAGCCCGATCGTCGCAATGGTGCGCATCTCGTCCTAGATGTTTCACGGGCAGGTAATGGCCACATCATCGGCCACCTGCTCCCTTCCTGATCTTACGACCACTAGCAGAATCTCAACGATCAGTCGTGGCTATCCAGTGTTCCTACATTGTCGCTTTTAATCCCCGATTCCAAACCGCGAAATACCCCGGGTCCATTGGACTTAGGGGTCAAAATCAACCGGATTTTCTGCCAAAGATTTCAATTTCAGTTTGCGATTGGGAAAGTAGCAGCGAGGGGTGGATCACGGGCAGTTTCCCAAGGGTGGTGTTTGCATAGGCAATGCCCTTCGAAAACAGGATTGGGGCCGCCAATAGGCCGTAGAACCGCGCTCACAGTAGATCTAATCGGCGAGTTGAAGAATTTGTATGGCGCGCCGCTTAGTCTGCACTTATGACTGCGATATCGGCCGCTTTTCCCAGCGGCAGCGGATAAAGGCAAGCGGGGCATGAGTATTGCGGCGGTCGAAAGTCAGGTCCGGCAAATCGTGGCTGATTTCAATGCCGGTCGTTTCAGCCAAGCGATATCCTTGTGTGAGACAAGCTTGCAGAAGGATCGGAGCAACCCGACCCTTAACCACCTTTTCGCGGCGATTTTGTTCGCCAAGGGCGATGCTGCAAAGGCAAACATCCACATTGAAATCAGTTTGGGGGGCATACCTGATAACGCGCCTGGCCAACTGCTTGCTGGGCGCATCGCGCGGTCGTTGGGAGATTTCAACCGAGCTATATTTCACCTCGGACGCGCCGCCACATTATCTACGAATGTCGAAATCCTTCTTGAGCAAGCTCGTACCTTCGATGCCGCAGGAGATCGGAACCGGGCAGCCGGCGCTTGGAAGGCATTGAACCGTGCCAACCCCGCTTCGCGGGAGGCTGCCGCGCGCCTCGGTCGGATACTTTTTGAAGACGGATCGCCCGATGACGCGGCTGCGGTCCTGGAAGGCGTAGCAGCAATCGACAGGTCTCCCTCGATGTGGTTTGACCTGGGCTTGGTTCGGCAGGATTTGCACGACTTGGCTGGTGCGGCCGAAGCTTATCGCAAAGCGCTGGAACAGCGACCTGACGACGCCGAGGCAGCCGTCAATCTAGGCATCGTGTTGCAGGACATGGGCGATATGGACGACGCGATCGCGGCTTATCGGACGGCCTACAGCCTGAGGCCCGATACATTGGGCGCAATCGCCATGTCGCTAACTTCGGCACCGCGAGGCCAGCTATGGCTGGACCGAGAAGCGTTGAAGCGAACGCTTCAATCCTAGGTGCAGCTCACATTTAAGCCGATTCTGGCGCTACGCGCGGGCGCTTTACGCGGAAGCGCTTCCGATAAACTCCGGGATTGGCGAGAACCTCTGCCACGGTTTTCTCATAGGCGCTCTTGTACGTCCCGTCGAAACCTTCAAAGATCAGATCGGGAGCTGCGCGCGGGACCGGAAAGCACTGTGCAATCGGGGTACCCTTTGGCAGCACGCCTGAAAAATGAGGATCGGTCCAGATTGCCGGGAAGTTGATTCCCGCATCATAAAAGCGATCAGAATCTACGACACCCGTCAACAAGCGGAAGGGAAGCTCGTTGCGATTGACCGGGTGCATGGCAAAAAGTGACCAGCCCTCCTCCAGTTCGATCGTCCAAAAGCTGTTGAATTTCACAGCCGCCAGCCCGTTGGAAAACGGTGCGCCAGCAAGCTGCTCAGCAACATGAAAACTGAGCGGTGATCGCGGATGTCCTTCGGTCGAGGGCTCTGGGATGCCCCAATCCCACGTGAAGACACCGCTTCGAACGGTGACATCGCACGGCAGCAGAATCATAAAACCGTGGGACATGGCGTCAACAAAGGGAGGGCACTGCTTTACGGTTCGAATTTCCCGACCGTGAATCTCGGAATGCGCCTTCGCGGGCATGGCGCGGAGCCAGTCCGGCAGAATGCTGCGAGCTGGAGCGGGACGAGGCAGATGGTCGACAAGCGCAGGATCACACCGAAACACGACACGCATTGAATTGCCTCGAGACGTTAACGAAGAAGTTCCGCTCAAATGTCGGAAAACTCCACGCTAGCAGATCCTAGAACTGCCGGTGATGCAAGTGGGTTTGGAAGGGAGCTCGCAGTCCTCGCAACCGATCGAAACGGCATCGCAACGAGTGTTTGACCAATCTCGCCGAGGGAGATCTGTCGCAAGAAATCGAGAAGGCTTTCATTCCTTCGCTTGAGCGGTTGCGAACCGATTTCAACAGCGCCTCCGACAAGCTGAAGCAAGCAATGGCAACGGTCGCAGAAAACGCCCATGCGATTGCCTCTGGATCGAATGAGGTGCGGGTTGCTGCAGATGATCTTGCCAAGCGGACCGAGCAGCAGGCAGCCTCGATTGAGGAGACCGCTGCCGCCCTCGAGGAGATCACCACGACCGTGAAGAATTCCAGCCAAAGGGCTGAAGAAGCAGGAAGACTCGTTGCGCGAGCAAGAGCCCATGCCGAGCATTCAGGCGGCGTCGTGCGCAATGCCATTGGTGCCATGGATCAGATCGAGGCCTCTTCGCGCGAGATCTCCAGCATCATCGGCGTTAGCGATGAGATTGCCTTTCAGACGAACCTTTTGGCGCTGAATGCGGGAGTCGAAGCTGCGAGAGCCGGAGATGCAGGCAAAGGCTTTGCCGTTGTGGCACAAGAAGTCCGCGAACTCGCTCAACGATCGGCAAAGGCGGCGAAAGAGATCAAGACCTTGATCACCGCATCTGGCGCCCAGGTCGCCAATGGTGTCGCCCTGGTGACCAATGCCGGCGGGGCTCTGCAGGAAATCGCCGCCCAAGTCCAGGAGATCGACACCAACGTCGTGGCGATCGTCGAGGCGGCGAGAGAACAGTCGACCGCTCTCGGCGAGATCAATCAGGCAGTCGATACGGTCGATCAAAGCACACAGAAAAATGCGGCGATGGTAGAGGAGCAGACGGCGGCCAGCCATAGTCTCGCACGCGAGGCAGCCGCATTGTTCCAGCTGCTCGGGCAATTCAAATATGGCGAGGGCGCGCGAACAGCCCAACCGGCCAAGCCACTCAATCGTCCGGCCCATCCTTCCCTTCAAGCCGCTGGCCGGCGTATGCGGCCGCAGCTCCAGACGCAAGGTTCTACCGCATTGGCCGTTAGCGACGATAGCTGGGAAGAGTTTTAACCGCCACCAGCACGTCATACCTAGTTGAAAGCGGCTGGCCTTACAACCGAGCACAATCGCGGTCCTACATAGTAGCTGGCGATATAAAGAATTTACGCCGCGTGGCGAGGGTAAACATGGAAGCAGAGATGTTCTGCACTCAGCTTTTCGACTGAAAGCCCAATGATCGTCCCATAGAGATTTTGATCCAATGGCGTAATATAGCGGGAGTAAATATTCCGGACGGCGGCAGCCAATCTTCGTCAACACCGAATGATCCCATTAAGGATACCGCCCCTGGTAGTGATCATGGCTTTAAGAAGTCTTGTTGCTGATCAATTTACGAAAGACCAGAGGCGTGTCGCCTGTTCGATCCTTGAACAGCTTGTAAAATCGACTGCTGGAGCCGAAACCGCAATCAAAAGCGATCCTCCATACTGGATCGTCGGTGTCAGCAAGCAACTTCATCGCTCGGGCTATCCGATATCGAATTAAATATTCATTGGGGGCTTACCAAGGACTTTCTGAAATGCCTTGTTGGGTGCGCCGCCCCCAGAGCGGCGGCCATTTCTGGTCTGGTGAAAATAGCACGTGGCTTGGGTGCACAGCGTCGATTTCCGCGTTATCCATTGTAAAATCAAAAATTGAGCGTATATGTAGGACATCGACCATTGCTTGTGATGTCGTTCCAGAGCTTATGCTCCCGTTGGATTTCCTCTCAAAAAATCGATCCCATCCCGCAAAGCACCGCGGGACCAACAGCGATTGCCATGAAAGGAAATCGTTATGAATACTGGTACTGTGAAGTGGTTTAATTCCGTCAAGGGCTTCGGCTTCATTCAGCCTGATAACGGCAGCACGGACGTGTTTGTCCATATCTCTGCTGTCGAGCGCGCGGGAATGCGCTCGCTTTCGGACGGCCAGAAGATCAGCTACGACATCGTGCAGGACCGAAAGTCCGGCAAGAGCTCCGCTGACAACCTTCAGGCAGCATGAATTTGTCATTCGCTCCGCTGACCACGGATGTACTGGCAGCTGAACCGGATGACTGTGAGAGGTCGGGTCCATGCCCGGCCTTTTGTTTTTCTGGGAATTGAGCTTGGAATGGTATTTGCCATAGCTCCGATGACAGGATCGTTTTCGAGATCTTGTAATGCGATAACGCGATAACATCGAACTGCAAGATACGGGGTTCCGCCTTAGTGCTGGAAGCTCGCGGTGTCGCATCCCACAATATCTGCTTTGACAATGCATATCTGTACGCATCGGGCCAGGAGCATATCTCAGTTCGTGTTCCCACCGCACGTATATCAGGCCTAGCTGCCTTGCATCCGGGAAGTTCCGTTTGCAACAGTCGGGAAATGATCATGGCCTGCCCAAACGGCGAGACAGGCACGTCCTAGACGTGAACAGCCGTGTCATAGGAATCGTCGTCCCGGTGGGCGGCCTTGCCCAAACAAAAGGAGGACGCGATGTCTTCCAACCAATATTCCGCATGCGTTTCACGAAACCTGGTTCGAACGAGTGCGTTCGGATATCGTGATCATGCGGATCTTTGCATGATCCTGGAAACCGCCGTCGGCCGAGGCGCCGAGCGAAGGCTGCCTTTAGCGAGCATGACGGTGTTTCCCAATTTCGGCACCGTTTGGAAAATCTGCACGCCAACGGCCCAGCAGGACGTTATCTCCTCCCGCGTGAGTTAAGCGGTATCAGAAGAAATGCCAATCCAAATTTAAGCAATTAAGCAGCGCCGATACTTATTCGAGCGCCCGAGGAGAAAATGATGGCTAAAGGCCAAATGCGCAGCAACCGAGAGATCCGCAAGCCCAAGAAAGATAAAACACCAGAAGTGGCACCAGCCTCATCTGGCGCACAGGTTAAGTTTGCAAGCGGCAACCCGGGAAATCCGAACAAGAAATAGCACGCAGACGCACCATCAAGCCGACATGAATGCGGATGGGCGCGCCGTCGCACCCACTATTCGAGGAACCAATGATAAATCATCCCCCCAGACAATCCGCGGAAAAGCTCTTTCGCGTGCCCCGCGCCGAAGCAGGATCAAATGCCGAAAAGCTAATGAACCTTCGAGAGAGAATGCAGCGCCGCAGACGCGAGCTCAGAGAGACCGAGCGCTGCATCAGAGACGCTGCGCGAGTAGAAGGTCAGCCCCCTTACCGAACGCGGAGGACAACGACGTGATCAGTTTCGATTACACGGACGGAGCGGGGCTTTATGCGGGCAAAGCGACACGCGGACGCAGCGGACTTCGTTACAGGCGTTTCGAAACGGCAGCCGAAGCCCTCCGCTTCGCGGTCGAAGACATGCCTGGCGCGCAGCAGCGAGGATCTCTATTGGAAGTAAATGAGGCGCGTTTCGACCACAATCAAATCCGGGCGCTCTACGACGCGCCAGATTACCCGCTTTCCCGGCGAAGCAAATGAAAAAGGCAGCGTCCTAACTTTTCGGCTGCTGAAGTCAGGGCTGCTGAGTGGATCTACAGGAGCCTGGAAAGGCCCGTAGCCTACTGATTTTCAATGAGAGAGGCCACCCGTCGCGCTTGGCGGCGGCTAAGCGAGCCTGAGCCAGCTCCGTCACGAATACACGCACCACTTCGCTCTACCACCATACGCTAGAAACGGACTTTGGCGCGCGCTATCGTGCATGCTTCGTCACCTGGAACACAAGCTCGACAAACGTCTGGCCGCACCTCGTATACGAGACAGGACGTGTTGATCCCGACCTCACCCGACAGTGCCGAACATCGCGAGCCCTCGCAACGCATGCCGCGCTGATCAGCTTCAACATAGTGACGGGGTATCAAAGCCAGGTCATCGTCAGCTTCCGTCGTGAACCTTGGCCATTCGGATGAAAAAGAGCAGCATGCTCCGCAGGCTTGGCAATCAATCGCAGCGGTAGATGCTACGCTTGCCGTCAGGTCGCAGGGAGAATTTACCTGGGTCACTTGTGCTTGAGAAGCCAAAGCTTTCCCGCCATGGTGATCGCGCGCGGCGAATGTGCCTCCCCGTCCGTTCCATCGAGGTTCCTAAGCAGCTCCAATTCGGTAAGTCGCTCAACCGTTGTCGTCGTGGCCGACTTCACCTTGATCGGATGCTCTTTGAATCGATCCGACCTTGCGTAGGTAACGACGGCATTAAGATGAGTCCAAGACCTTCCATCCGCAGAATGCAGGTCGCCATTTCCCGCGAGCTTCAGGGCTTGCACCTGGGACGGCGTCAGCGATGCCACGATGGCTCGTGAATTGGCCTCGACTTTCTCTTTAGGAGAAAGAAGCGATCTCCTTTGGTCTGTCGGCATGATTTTTTCTCCTTGAATATCAAAAAAGGGCCGAAGCTCTTGGTGCCGCCCGATCAGGCCCGGTCGTAGGTGAAGGAGGTCAGAAGGGTCGTCACGAAGTTGCTGGCTCGTTCCTTGACCAGCACTTCCGTCCATTCGTCAGTGCCGCGAAGTCTTAGATCCGTGTAGATACTATCGACGGCCGCTTCTTCGATGCGCTTGATGTGCGTGTTGAACGCTGCTTCACCCTCGGTGCGATACATGTCACGGATGACCATGCGCAGGATCTCCTGGATCGCGATTTGCCAGGCCGTGTTGATCGCCTGCAGCTCGTTTGTATTAGTGGTCACGGTGGCTCCTAAAGCATGAGTGATTTCGACGCGGATGCCTCAGTCCTAAGGGCTGTTGGTCGGACTGAAAGCGCCTGGCGGCCTATGCTTGCCTGGCTTTACGATTGGCATAGCGCCTGTCTCGCTCGGCCTTGCGAGCGGCCTCGGCGACCGCCTGCTCGTTTGCTGCCTCGGTCCCTAGCCGGCTGCGCTCCACAAGCTTTAGACGGTCCCGTTCAATACGGCGAGCTTCGCGAGCTTCTACAATCAAGAGCCGCTCGGCCTGCCTGGCAAGTCGAGACGGTTCGGTCGCCGTTTTCGCGGCCCGGTAAGCTTGGAGAAGGGATGCTTTGGCGCCGGCGGCAGCTGACCGTCGGTCGGCGAGTTCGTTGTTTCTGTGGTATGTCAAATCTGTATCCTAATGGCAGCAGGCGGTGATGACCAACCTGCCTTCGCTCATTTGGCGACCAGGGTGGATGTTGCCGACGTCCGCTCGGCTTGTTCTTTTGCGAGGCGCGCTTCTCGAAGCCGCAAAGTCTTGGCATTGCGTGCTTGCGCAGCCGACTCGAGCTCCTCCATCGCATTGTTCTTGGCAAAGAACTCTGTCTGGATAGTGCCGAAGGCGATCTCGGCCTGCTGGCGAGATTTACTATATGTCTCTGTCATTGGGTTCCCCGATGTCGGCGATGGGCCGAAATGAAAAAGGCCAGGCGAACTGCCTGGCCTCAGATGATAGCGTGCTTCCGGCAATGCCAGTACATCCGTGGTCAAAGGGAAGCCGATATCACTTAAGCAGCCTGAAGATTGGTGGCCGACATCTTGCCCGACTTCACGTCGCGCTCAAGCTCGAAGCCAATCTTCTGGCCTTCGACGAGTTCGCGCATTCCGGCGCGCTCGACTGCCGAGATGTGAACGAAGGCGTCAGCGCCGCCGTTGTCAGGCTGAATGAAGCCGAAGCCCTTGGTGGAATTGAACCATTTTACTGTGCCAGTGGTCATGATGAACCCTTTCAAAGCATAGAGTGGTGAACTGCGGAGCGGATGCCACGCAGGTAAAGACCGACTATTTTTGAAAGAAAAGTTCGCTTAGAGCACGGTGTCGATCGTGCGGTAGACAAAGCTCGGCAAGCAAAAGATCGATATCGCATCTATACGGGCTTAAGAGCGAAGGGTCAACGCTTAGTTTTTGTTGAATGCGTATTGCCTGTATTGGTTGTGTCGCAGCACGCACGGCCACCCGGTACCAGACGATCGCTCGCCACACCAACGATCAATGAGCTGATGGCATAAGACTTATTAGGAACGGCCCGCTGCTTACTTGCCCGGACCAATTATCCCAGGAGGGACAGGAACTCGTGGCCCGCTGACATAGTTGCTTGATTATGGAGCGAGGATGCGCGCGAGGACGCGACTTTTGCACAACAGCGACGTTTTGACGATCAGTTGGCAACCGAGGTCATTATCAACCTAACGCTCGAGTTCGGTAGTAATATCGGCACAGAAATCGACAAATGCCCGCACCTTTGCTGGCGGGTGCTTACGCGACGGATGGAAAACAAAGAGCGGAAAGCGTTCACCATGCCAGTCGGGAAAGAGGTCGATCAGCGATCCTCTCGCCAATGCCTGCCCAACTCCCCAGCCGATCACCTGAGCGATGCCGGTGCCGGCGAGGCATTCGTCGAGCATTGTCTTCGGGTCAGTGAACGTCAACGGTCCGCTCGTCGGAACATCGATGGTCTCGCCGTCCCGGATGAACTCCCATTCGAATGGCTTCCCGGTGTAGGGATCGATAAATTGCAGACAGCGATGAGCCGAGAGGTCGCGAGGATGCGCCGGACGGCCATGGCGCTCGAGATAGCGAGGTGAGGCCACGGTGAAAATTGGTGCTTCTATTAGCTTTCGCGCAACCAGACTGGCAAAGCGCGGTTGGCCGAACCGGATTGCGAGATCGATCCCCTCTGCGACAAGATTTCCGACATGCTCGCTAGTCACGAACTCGATCGATAGCTCCGGATAGCGTTCGCAGAATCCACCAAGCCGACCTGCGAGCACGAGCGGCAGAAAGAATGGATCGATATCCACTCTCAAGCGGCCGCGCACCGCCGATGCCGCGCCGGACACGACCACGGCAGCGTCTTCGATCGCATTCAAGTGCGGCTTCACCTCTTCATAAAACCGCCGCCCCTCGTCGGTTAGCGTCACCGAGCGCGTCGTTCGATCGAGCAGGCGTACACCGAGGCGCGTCTCGAGACGACCGATGGCCCGGCTTACACCGGAATCTGTGATGCCGATCAGTTCAGCGCCTTTGACGAAGCTCCCGCCTTCAACGACGGCCGCAAGCACGCTCACCCCCGAAAGAATCCGTCCATCGAAAGACATGTGCCAATCCCTGACTTTTGATCAGGAATCATCTGACATAAGCGCACTTAATTCAAGATCATTCCGGAGCGATAACGGTCCCGTGCTTTAAACCTGAAAGGACCTAGTCGTGAGCAATCTCCACCATCCCCGCACGCTCTTCAAAGGCGGCACCATCCTGACGATGGACAGAACGGTCGGCAATCTTGCCAGCGGCGACCTGCTCGTGGAAGACGGCAGAATAGCGGCCATCGGACCGAACCTCGCCGTTGCCGATGCAACCGTCATCGACGCCTCAAACGCCATCGTCATGCCGGGTCTGATCGACGCCCATCATCACATGTGGCTTGGCGCCATGCGCCGCATGATGCCTGATGTGCACGACCTCTTTGCCTATATCGATGTGGTCGCCGAAACGCTCGGCTCCCATTATCGCCCGCTTGACATGTATCTCAGCACCCGGCTTACGGCGCTCGCCTGCCTTGACGCCGGCATTACGACCGTCATCGATGCTTGTCATTCCTCCCGCAGCCCGGAACATACGGACGCCGCGCTCGATGCACTTGATGACAGCGGTATCCGCGCCCTGCATATGGTCGGCGCTGCCATGGACAAGAAGGCCTCTGCTGCCCACCTGCCGGGCGATCTGAAGCGACTGGCGGAGAACTGGAACCAGGGCGATGGCCTTGTGCGTGTCGGCCTGTTCGGCCAGCTTAATCTCGATTGGTGGAAGGTCGCCCGCAGCTTGGATATGCGTATTCTGACCGAGTTCATCGGCGATCTTGCCAAGCTTGGCCCGGAATTTGCCGAAAAGGGCGTGCTCGGCCTGCACAACATCTTCAATCATTGCACCCGCATTCCGCAGGAGACGTGGCGCCTCTTTGCCAATGCCGGCGTGCACATCACCGTCAATCCGCGTTCCGATGCGCTTTTCGGTTTCGATGACGAGAGTTTCGCCTATCAGCAAGCCATCGACCATGGTCTGACGCCGGCTGTTGGCATCGATCTCGACACTGCCTTCGGCAGCGACATGTTCGGCGAGATGCACGCGCTATTTTTGCAGCAGCGCTCGGCCATGCGTTACCGCAAATTCCGGGGCGAAGATAATGTGCCCGCTCCGATCACCGTCGAGCGCGTCCTTGAAGCGGCAACGGTGAACGGTGCGCGCGCTGCGGGACTTGAGAGCGAGGTCGGTTCGCTGACGCCCGGCAAGCAGGCCGATATCATCATGGTGCGCGCCAACGGTGTCGCGGTCACGCCGGTCAACAATGTCGTCGGCACGATCGTCCAGGCCGTCGAGCGCTCGGATGTCGATACGGTCATGGTCGCCGGCAAAATCCGCAAACGTGGTGGAAAGCTGGTCGGCGCCGATCTCATCAAGCTGATGTCGGATGTCACCGCGTCGCGCGATTACCTGCTGGCAAAGAGCGGCTATCGCCTGGACCGGTTCGGCGCATCCGCCCCCGAAGAAGCGGCCTGAATCGGTGCCGCCGCCTTTAGGCGGCACTTCCACCTCACAGACTTTCAGAATGGAGGCTGTCATGTCAGCATCTCTCATCAATGATGCGGCCAAAGCGAAGACTGCTCCCGCATATCTTTTCCGTCCGGCCCCGGGGATCATCGCTGCACTCTTTTGTGGCTATCTCGCGGTTGGACTTCCGCTTCCGATCATCCCGCTCTTCATCCACGACAAGCTCGGCTTCAACAATCTGGTCGTCGGCATGGCAATTGGCATCCAATTCCTCGCCACCGTGCTCAGTCGTGGCTATGCCGGACGCTTGACCGATCTCAAGGGCGGTAAGCGTTCCGCCCTGCAAGGTGCCGCGATCAGTATGACGGCAGGCTTCTTCTATCTGGCGGCGGCCATGCCCATTTTCTCGCCAGATGTCAGCCTTGCAATTCTTGTTGTCGGCCGGTTGATTGCCGGTCTCGGGGAGAGCCTCTTCGTCACCGGTTGCGTCTCCTGGTCGATTGCCTCGGTCGGACCACAGCGCGCAGGCATGTCGATGTCGTGGACCGGCATTGCCATGTTCGCGGCACTGGCCATCGGCGCGCCGGTCGGCATGGCTCTTTATCAGTCTTACGGCCTGGAGACCGCGATGATCGCCTGCATCCTTGCTCCGCTTCTCGCAATCGCTATCGCATTTCGGTCGGCCTCTCGTACGAGCCCGGTAGGCCCGCGTCTGCCCTTCTATAGGGTCATCGGCCAAATCTGGCGCGAAGGGGCCGGCCTGATGCTGCAAGGAGTGGGGCTGTCGGCTCTTACCGCCTTTGCATCGCTCTACTTTGCAGCCCACCATTGGAAGAATGCCGGTTTGGTGATGACGGCCTTCGGCATCGGCTTCATCTTCGTGCGCGTCGTCTTCGGCTCGCTGCCCGACAGAATGAGCGGCTATCGCATCGCGTTCTGGTCCTCGGTGATAGAGGCAGCTGGCCAGGCGCTCATCTGGGTGGCACCCAATGAATGGATGGCGCTTGCCGGCGCCCTGGTCACCGGTCTCGGTTGTGCACTGATTTTTCCCGCTCTCGGCGTCGAAGCGCTGAAGCGAGTACCTCCCGCTAATCGCGGCAGCGCCATGGGCGCCTTCGTCGCTTTTCTCGATATCGCCTATGGTATTTCCGGCCCGGTCGCTGGCATCATCGCCGGACGGTTCGGATATGCAGCCGTATACCTGTTTGGCGCCGCCTGCGCTCTTGCCGGCGCTGCGCTTGTCCAGACCGCCCGCTCTTCACAATCCTGACCGTTGTTCCACATTGCCTGTGAGAATTGTTCGCCGGCTCCCGAAGGAGATTTCCATGTCCCGCATCTTCATTTCCGGCTCGTCCACCGGTCTTGGCCTTATGGCGGCTGAACGTCTAACCGAACAAGGCCATCAGGTCGTACTTCATGCGCGCAATCCCGCCCGCGCCAGCGATGCCCGCCGCGCTCTCCCGAAGGCGGAGGCCGTCGTAATCGGCGATCTCGAGACCATCGCCGGCGCAAAAAATGTCGCCGCCGAAGTTAACAGGCTCGGGCGGTTCGACGCAGTGATCCACAATGCTGCCGTCGGCTATCACGAAGCTCATCGCCTCACCTCCGATGGGCTGCCGCATGTCTTCACCATAAACACATTGTCGGCCTACATCCTGACCGCGCTCATCGAACCCCCGAAGCGACTGGTCTATCTGTCTTCCGGCATGCACCATCATGCAGATGCCAATCTCGAGGACATTCTCTGGAAACGGCGCCGTTGGAACGGATCAGAGGCCTATGCCGAAAGCAAGCTGCACGATGCAATGCTCGCCTTCGCGATCGCGCGGCGCTGGAGGGACGTGTTCTCGAATTCGCTGGAGCCCGGATGGGTTCCGACCAAGATGGGCGGCCCTGGCGCGCCTGACGACATGGCACAGGCCCATCTGACACAAGCCTGGTTGGCTGCCGGCGACGATCCAAAAGCGGACGTCACGGGAGAATACTTCTATCATCTGAAGCGTCGGACCGCGAACCCGCAGGCTCATGATCCAGCGCTTCAAGACCGCCTCATCGCGATCTGCGAGGAGATTTCAGGCGTGACTTTGCCAAAATGATTTGGCCCGCACAGCTTAGATGAGAAAAGTCCTATTCCGGTTAGCAGAATAACGGGCGCATCCGACGGTTGAGCCAATTCTTCGGAACGATGCTCACGAAGATCAGCATAGTCGCGTCCAGGCCACGAAGCAGAAATGCGAACATGATCGCCGAGATCGGCCCCGCGTCACGAGCTAGCGAATTTCACCGTTACCCCGCGTTGACGAAAGTAGGCCTGCATGAGTTTTCTGCCTGAACGATTGTTCTGCACCAGTTTAGCCGGGTCGAATACGGCTTCCTTCAAACCCGCCCGCGCCAAGGCTGCCTTGAGGGTCGCGATATGCAAGTCGATGTCGGCATTGTCCGCCTGGAGGGATTCGTAAATGCGGTTGATTGCGTCTGATACGGTCGGGTCGGTCACTCTGATACTCCTGTTGCGGCTTCGCTCGTTCTTACCAAATTTCTCGGCGCGACCTTATTGTGGTGAAGTACGTCCTCGTCAATCAGGAATAGTGGAGTGAAACGCCGCATACGCTGTTCGAGATGAGCCAAGACAAGCCGACCAGCGTGCCGGCCCCAGGGCTTTTCACGCTCCTGACAATCGGAAGCGCTCCTAATCTCGATTATTGAAAAGCCACAAGGAAAGTTTTAGTTTCTAGGTGAAATCCCAATCCATGCTCAGGAGATGGCGAAGGGTGGTCAATAGATACTCTCGCACCAGAGATATGTCCCTGGATTCCGAGGCGCTCGGTACATGTCAACACGTATTTGACGCCATCCTTGCCGAACTGAGCATTAATCGCGAAGCCGAAAAGGCTGAGGACATTGCCGCCTTTGTCATCAAGCTTTATCAGCAGGGTGTCCACGATGAGAAAAAGCTCTTCGAGCTTGGCATGAGCGCTGCCGATCATCTTAGGGACTGAGCAGTGCAGGCCTCATGCCCATGCCTATATCTTGCGTGATCTTGATGATGAGAAGATTTCCGTGTCGGCAGCCGAGTACTCCACGTTGAGCAGCTTTGCCATATCCTCGGCGAGACGTTCGCTGAGACCGGCAAGAATAACGTTGTTGTAAGCCGCAACCCGGCCTGTGCTTGCGTCAAGGACGGACCAAGACCAAGCGGTGTCGCGCACGGCGCAATATCTTGCAGGCCCCATCTTCGACCTCCGAAATTCATACCGCTTAAACCCCTCCCGGTGGTCTGAGGTTCCAACGGCGGGACGCGGGCAAGGGAATTGGTTGCAGGTGGCCGCCCGGCAAGTATGCGCGCCCTTTCATTTCGTCGGCTGAAACCTCGCCGTCAGCTTGTTTCCGTCAGGATCGCGAAGATATGCGATGAATGCTCCATTTGGGGGCTCCGGTGGGACCTGAACATCTTGGCCTGCATGAACAAGTCCGAAATCGGCGTTGGCGATTGCGGAGCGCTTCTCCTTGTCCGCATCAGGGTCGGATCAAGCAGTGGGACACATTTTCGAAAATTTACGGGGCGGCGCCGGCGGCCCGAAGACTACGCCTGAAGGCGTTTCAGGCAGGGAGGTGCCGAAGCGGGTTCGCCCCTGCGGAGCGCAACGGCATACTCTATGGTGCTGAGTAGATCGGTGGCGAAGACGGGCTTAACCAGGGCCCCGATAGCATGAGGATCCGCGGCGACGATTTCCGGATTGGCGGTTGCGAATATGACGGTGACACCATGCGCTTGGCTGAGGTACCCAGCCAATGAGGGACCCGTCTGACCATCACTGAGATGAACATCGACGAGGGCGATATCGGCGCCAATTCCCAGCTGGGAAGCATCCTCGCTATTGCTGACTGGCCCTGCAACGTCATAGCCGGCAGAGCGCAGCACGGATTCCACATCAAGGGCAATCAGAACTTCATCTTCAACAACCAGGATTCGCATGAACGCCTCGTCAAGATCCTTGTGCGATTTGTTGGATCGCTGGTCCGGCCGGAGAGTAAATAGCGCCCCATCGACAGCTGTCCACCTTCGTCAGGAAGTCCGGCAAGCGGCGGCGCATTTAAGTCGTTCCAACATCTCGCCAATAGAAATGTTCCCAAAGCTACCCAGCGCGATTGAACTTTCCGGGCGAATAGTCGCCACTTTGAGCCGGAGACCCTACTGATGCCGCTAGAGACATCATCAACTTTGAAACTTCTCGGCTTGGCATTCATTATACAGGGCATAAATTAAGTGCGGTTACTCGGATCGATCCGGGCAGCTGAGAGGCAGTCTATCGCGCCTCCAAGAGACGACACGACGAATTGATTCTCGCAATCTGTGACAGCGTAAGAGACAGGAGAAACAAGTGTCACACCAACGCAATGATGCCCATTCGGCCGCCCTGCCCCTATCGGCTGACGCCTGGCTTGCTGCAATCGTCGAAAGTTCAGAAGATGCCATTATCAGCAAATCCGTCAACGGCATCATCACGAGCTGGAACAAAAGCGCAGAGCGACTATTCGGTTTCTCAGCCGCCGAAGCAATCGGACAGCCCATCACCATTATCGTGCCGCCCAATCTTTTGGATGAGGAAGCAACCATAATCGCCTCCATTCGGGCAGGCCGGCGGATTGAGCATTATGAGACGGTGAGATGTCGCAAAGATGGGACGCTGGTCGATATTTCGCTGACGGTTTCCCCCGTCACGGACAAGGATGGCGAGATCGTCGGCGCTTCCAAGATCGTACGCGACATTTCCGAGCGGAAGCGGTTGATCGAGAGGCAAGATCTTCTGCTGCAAGAGATGAGTCATCGGGTGAAGAACCTGTTTGCTGTGATGAATTCGCTTGTCTCGGTGAGCGAACGAACAACCACGAGCGCCCGCGGCCTTGCCGACGACTTGCGCGCGCGCATCCGGGCCCTTTCTGCCGCACACAATCTCGTTTTGGGTCACACCGGCGGAAACTCCCAATCCAGCGGCTCCGCGAGCCTTTTTGCCCTCATTCAAGCGATTTCCGCAGCGCACCAGGATCAGAAGGGTGAGCGCATCGCCGTCCAAGGCAATGACATTGCGGTCGGCGCTGTTGCGCTTACATCGATCGCGTTGCTCCTTCATGAGCTGGTCACCAATTCGATCAAATATGGCGCGCTGTCGGCATCGGGTGGCCATATCGACGTCGAAGTTCGAGACCAGGATGGAGTTGAGTTGCATTGGGCCGAGGTCGGCGGCCCCTCGATTGAGGCGCCAAGCGGAGCGGCGGGTTTCGGCTCTCGATTGGAGCAACTCGCATTGGACGCTCTCAAGGGCTCGATAACGCGAGATTGGAGATCGGACGGCTTGCGCATCGGTCTGAGGATCCCGGTACAGTCGCTTGGTGGATAATCCCTCAAGAAGACCCGAAATATGCCAGCGAACAGGGCATCCGATCATGGAGTTAAACCACTTAACTATACCAATGTTCATAACGATCCCGAAGCAATGGTTATTGGCCCCGCGATGCCTTGCGAGGTTAGATCGATTATTTGAGAGGGAATCCGAGGAGGAGCACCGGGCCCTTGAGCGACGTCGCAATCTTGGCATTGATATTTGAAAATAAATCAAGATGCATTCATGCTGATGAGGCCCGGCAACCTGGCGACAGATCTGGCTGCACCGGTCTGCTGAAACATTAGAGCGAGAGGCGAGTTTTCCTTATCAGCTAGATAGGGAGGTCTCAGAAATGAGTTGGACAGGCACTTGGCGTAATCAGTATGGATCAACGCTGACGATCATCGATGATCGCGAGGGATCGATCAAAAGCACATTCAAAACCGCCCTTCCCGATAGCGCATTTTACGGCCACGAACTCCAAGCCACCGGCGTTTGGTTCGACGACTGCGTTAATTTTGCCTTCGGAACGAGCGAACAAGGCCTAACTTCGATCTGCTCATTCACCGGAATGTTGCGTGAAAACAAGCTGCGGACGGTCTGGCACGTCGTGACCAGCGCCAAAGCGGGCCATTCAGGCCGAATTGAGAAGCTGGGATGGGCCCATTCTGTACAGACGAACGTCGACATCTTCGAGCGTACCGGCTGATGTCGGGATCGCCAAAGCTAGATCAGCAATCGCGATGAGAATGTTATCAGGACCGACTCGGGCGAGTTGCCTTGCATGATCTCGGGTTAATCTGGCGACCAGTGGAAGCTTCGCGCTTTAAATTTTCCGGCTCAATCAGCGTATGCACCTAACGCCGCGGAAGCTGATCAGGGATTTCAACGAGGATACGCACCCCATCAGGACGCCAATCTCGATGGATCGATCCCCTCAACGAGGCGATTGTCATGCGTTCGAGCTCTGATCCGAAGCCGGCGGCTCCTTCGGAAATCCGTGCGGGAGGCCCATCGACTTCTGTCCACGTCAGCGCTAGTCCGTTATTACGAGAGACCTCGATTTCGACCCGACCGCCGTTTACCGAAAGAGAGCCATATTTGATCGCATTCGTTGCGAATTCGTGCAAAAGCAGAGCTAGCGACGTCAGCACGGCATTGTTCACGCTAACGTCCTCTCCGCTAACGACGATGCGGGTGCCATTCTTATCCTGGTGAGCCGACAAGATTGCGTCAATGAGACCGAAAAGACTTGTTGAAGCATGTCCATCGGAGCCGCCTTCGGATTCCTTCAGGACAAAATTCTGGGCGGCGGCCAATGCTGCGACCCGCGCGCGCAGATCGTTGGCGAAAGATGAACCGGGCGCTTCCGCGGACCTTTCGCTGACGGAAATCAATGCGCTGACGATGGCGAACAAATTTTTGATGCGATGATGCATTTCCCGCAGCATGAGCCGCTGTCGCTCCGCCATCCGCTTTCGCTCCGAAATATCGCGGGCGATCTTCGAAGCTCCGACAATTACGCCATTCTTGTCCCGGACGGGTGAAATCGTCAGCGAAATATCGAGCAGCGTTCCGTCCTTATGCTGCCTTATCGTCTCGAAATGTTCGATCCGCCTGCCGTTTCGAATGTGATCAATAATGGTTTCTTCTTCATGCAGGCGGTCGTCTGGAATAATGATACTGATGTGACGCCCCACCGCCTCGGCGGCTGAAAATCCGAAAAGTCGCTCGGCGCTTCTGTTCCAGCTCGTGATGATGCCACTGACGGTCTTGCTTACAATCGCGTCGTCAGAGTTTTCGACAATGGCGGCAAGCCACGCTTCGGCAGAAAGACCCAAGATACCGAAGTGTTCCCCCAGCGTGTTGTTCATCACCGAATCCGAGGACACCTTCCCCCGTTCGTACGCGGTGAAGGGCGAACCTTCAGGCTCATTTGCATCTTGCGGCATATCCACGCTCCTCCATCGCCAGCAGCCTAATCTCGAAAGCTGCTTGCCGAACGCCGACCAGCCTGGATGGGAAGCGGGTTGGGGTTTGAACACCGGAACAGCGCATAGCCATCAGGCTATGAGGGAGACATGAGGATTGCCAATCCTTCCTCCAGCTGGACCACGAGCACTGCTCTATTGTCTAAAAATATGTCGTAATACGATTTTTTCAAGCATAAGCATCTGGCCGCGCCGTGGATGCACCTCCCCGATTGGCGCATCGACTTCCTTTGAAGCAAGGAACGAGCTCGATAATCTTCACGTCGGCAGGTCCGAATTGACAAAGATTGCGAGCATCTGGCGCTATATTGCGAGCCCCTGGCGCTATAGAGTATCGAGCTCGATTTGCTGATGGCTGCGAAACGTCGGCCTCCGTCATTTAGCGAACTGACGAATGACTTTCCGATAAAAGCCAGGAGGAACTTCCGTGGCCAATCACGAAGACAAAAACCCGGACAAGCGTCGTGAGCGTGCCTACAGACTCTGGGAGGAAGAGGGACAACCGGAGGGTCGGGACCTTGATCATTGGCAACGCGCCGAAGAACAGCACGAGCGAACCGAGCAAGATGCCAACAAGTCAGAGGACCTGAAAAGCAATAGTTCGGGACCGCATGGCCGTAAAGAGAAGAAAACCACTCGTGCCAAAAGCCCGCGACCCGTTCGAGAATGACCTGTTTCTAGTATCGACGCTAAAGTTCCGGCGGGACATACGAGCGCCAAAGGGACGAGCACACCTCTATTCCACTGTTATCAGGAACTTTCTCAAAGGCGCGGTGTTCTATAACCGGGAAGGGATCCCCGCCTTCCTTTCGGTTCTCCTGCCGAAGAGCCGATAGCTGCCGACGAGCAGCTATCGGCGTTCGTCGGCAGCCGAGATGCGGATTGCGACAGTCGATTAGAAATCCTGTGCATTTCCAAGAACCCAGTCTAGCGACAGATGAGGTGTCAAGGTGTCTGACACCTCGAGTTGAGGATGCTGGATGATCCGGGTGGTGCAGCGTCCACGGGCCCATCATTCATCACGCGACGGTGGTCCCCTCCTCCTCTTCTTTACGAGCAAGAGAAATGCCCAGCCCCCAGTTGCTGATTTTGCCAGTTCTAGGAGACTTGGAACGCCTGGGGTTTAAGCACGGACTTACGATTGCGCAAATAAGGGATCACGTCAGAGGCGGGCATCGCTTTTCCAAAAAGATATCCTTGGCCGATATCGCAGCCCTCACGCAAGAAATAGGCGAGCTGCGTGTGGTTCTCGATGCCTTCGACCGTGGTTTTTACATCGAGCCCTCGGCTCATCCGGAGGAGCGCCTGCAGGATCTTTTCGTGGCGTTCGTCAGAAATGCGAGCAGGATCCACAAAGCTCTTGTCGATTTTGATCTTGTCGAAGCGATATCGAGCCAATTGCGCCAGACTTGAGTAGCCGGTGCCGAAGTCGTCGAGCGCAATCTGAATGCCGGCGTGATGAAGATCATCGATGACCGATGCAGCAAGATTGGGATCGCGGATCAAAGCATTCTCGGTGATCTCGACTTCCAGTCTGGCAGGGGCGAAACCAACACTGCTCAAAATCTTGAGAATCCGCGTTGCTAGCAACCGGTCGTCCATCTGAATTGCTGAGACGTTGAAGGAGAGTGATATGTGCTCCGGCCACAGCTTCGCATCCTCGCATGCCATTCGCAATAGCTGCTGAAACAACTCAGTCATCATGCCGGTGTTCTCGGCGATGGGAATGAAGTGCTGCGGCGATATCTGTTCGCCATCGTCTAAAGTCCATCTGGCGAGAGCTTCGAAGCCACAAACTTCCCCTGTGCGGAGGTCAATAAGGGGCTGATAAAATGATCGGATCCGACATTCAGCGATTGCTTTGCGAAGCTCACCTTCCAGCTTGGCACGGTCGGTCACTTTGCGTTGCATCTCTTCCGAAAATTGCAATGCGCTGCTCGCGCCGATTCCCTTAGCCTGATAGAGTGCGATGTCGGAGCGATGGCAGACGTCCTCCAAAGCGATGCCTTGTTCCGGCCACCTGGCATAGCCGACACTCGCACCCACCTGGCACGATATTGTGCCGACCTGTATTGGTTGGCTGATGGCCTGGATTAGCAACTTTGCGAAGTTTTCGTCCTTCTGAGCCGCCAATCCCTTGGCAATAACCAGAAACTCATCACCACCCAAACGAAAGACACTCGCAGGATCGGCCAATTGGGACAGGCGCTTTGAAACCTCCTGCAGAAGCCGATCGCCGCCTTGATGGCCGACCAAATCGTTGACCTTCTTGAAACCATCGAGATCGAGGGAGAAGACGGTTGCGGTGGAAGAACCGTCCTCATCTGCATCGATGGATTTTCCAACCTCGAATTTCTCGAGCGCATATCGGTTGGGCAGGCGAGTGAGATGGTCATGCGTTGCAATCCAATGTGCTCGCCTCGCAAGCTCCTCTTGTCTCTGCATTTCCCTGCGCAGATCAAGAATTCGCAACAGTGAATAGATCGAGCTCACTGCCCCGACGACGATCAGGTTCAAGAAGGCAAGGTCGACGGCCCTGTCCGATATGTTTCTCAAACCATGAAATATGGAGGAACGCCAAACATAGCCGATAATCCAAAATACGGCCGCACCGCACACCAGAGCCGCAAGCTGCTTTCCAGCCTTACTTTGCAAAAAAGCGTGCATGCTCTCCTCCAAGCCATTGCACCCGAAAGCCTGCAAGCCTCTCGCTCAAGCTGCCATATTTCGCCGCGAAGTATTAAGCGTGGCCCATTAAGCCGCTCGGTAGAGTGAGTTTATAGTCCTAAATATTTGTTACCCGCAGGGAGCAAAACGAAACTTAACCGCCAACGTAATAAACATAAGAACCTGCAAGCTTATCATACACTTGGAGCCAACGTGCATAAGTGGCCGTCTCACTCCGGGTCGGTCTGTGCGATAGCGTACAATAAACTCTATCGTGCCGCCGCCCTTGAACTGCCCCGCGCCAGTTTCGCAGCGATTCACAAGTATAGCTTCACACCGGAACATTAAAGCGCTAAATAATACAACAGGTAGTTGTCATAGTTTTTTCAATTATTCGGTCTATACTTGCATAATTGGCAGCATATGCGTAATGTTCTTGACGCTCATGTCTTTCAATAGGGATCTAAAAATGAGTGTAGATAGCAATAATAATGTCACATCCGCAGTTCCGCGGCGCGCTACGCGTGCTCGTGTCGAAATCGCTATGACCGAGTTGATCGATAATTTACAGCAGGAAGGATTTTTGGTGGAAGAAATTGCTCTAGCTTTGGCCGACGCTTCAGAAGACTACGTTATTCTTCTCGCCAACGAGAAAGTTTCCACCCACTAAATTGCAGCCATAACGGTAGGAAGGCGCATATCAGATCGCACGCGGGCGGCGACCAGGACCCGCCGCGGCGAATTCCCTCGCCATATAAATTCGCCTCCTCCTCCGCCAGACCTTCGTCGATCATCGCGCCGACGAGGCTTGAGCAAACGACGCCGTTGCGAAAACCACCGTACCGAACGTGATGGGCGCAAGCTTTTTCATCATCAAGCCCTTCGTTGCTGTCTATGTGCCAACCATGCCAAGGGCCGCATGTTCCCGGAATTTCGCTAGAGTATGAATTTGGCGGACAAATAAGGACAGCCAATCCCTTTATCGACATATCCCTGCCATGGCCGAGATGACCCACCGGGGATCAGCCCGATCGCGCCGGGAACCGAAATCACTCCTTGAGGTTATATTCATAGGAAAGGAGACGCTGCCATGATCCGCAAACTGAAATCAGGCGAATATCGCCTTTACTCGCGCAAGCTCGATCCCAAGACGCACAAGCGTAAAAACCTCGGGACTTTCAAAACCCGTGAGGCGGCAGAAAAGCACGAGCGCGAAGTACAGTATTTCAAGCACCATTAGCAGAGAGAAGAGCGCCGGGCCGCGCATCGCAACGAGCAGCTATGCGCTTTTTCCTTCTCAGGTCCTTTCGCCCGGATCGTTGCCCTCGCAACCCTCATCCGACCCTCAGGTTCCCTGCACGACGAAGACTCCTCACGCCAATGGAACCTGCGAGGCTCCGGGTGGTTCTGACCCTTCGACGTTCCAAGGATTTCGGATCGCCGAATTCAGCAGAGGAAGCGATGCGTCGAGCCAAAGGTCGGAAAAGTGACCGTGCCGAAGCTGCCGCCAACGGCAGGGGCAGTCTTGGCATGCATCGATCACGACAGGCAACATGGGGGCGATGCCATGCATCACAAGAAAATCGATCTTCAGAACGGGCAGAAGACCTATGTCGTCGTTCTCGACGCGAATGAGGAAGCATTCGCGACGCTTGCCGCATTCGCAACCGAACAGGGTTTGACCGCAGCTTCGATCACCGCAATCGGCGCCTTTGAACGTGCGACCGTCGGCTGGTTCGATTTCGCTGAGTTTCGAAAAGTCGCTGCCAGCTGGCTATGCGAACGGATCGGCCCAACCAGCTGTTCGCATTCGAGGTTGATTGCTTAGCCCCACAGCCTTGCCTCAGACCCCGAGGCAGGTCTATTTCACTACATCGGCTCCTTCTCGGGTACGGACGAAGCCATCACCTGAAGGCCTTGCTCAGGCGAAAATTCGTTCTCATCGAACGCGTGTCGGCGCAAAAGCTTGAAAATCGCTTCGTTTATGTCGCGTCCGTCGAGGAGGCTGGGATCGTCGCACAACACATCGATCGTCCGCCGAGCCACACGTTTTGCGACCATCTCGGACCTAACAAGCTTACGAGCCCACAGCAATAACGCTTCGCGGAAATTGGGATCATCTGGAATAGATGCGTATTTCCGAAAGGGCATAATGCCGCTTCCTCGGTCTTGCAGGCGGGAGCATGTATAGGCCCTCAGTCGCCACCGCCTACTTATTCGCTTGGCGACGATACCTCATCTTACGCTTTGAGAAGCCGGAGTCCATCCATTCCTACGCCAACAACCGAGCTTTCATGAGCTCTGGGGCCTAAGTCCTTGCTTGGCCGGGACTTTGGTCCGTATCCACGAGCAGCGCTCATGGCATACTAGGCCCAAGGCGCAGGTTAGCGCGCCGCCGCCCTAAATTGGAATGGAAAGACATGAAAAGAATTGTAATCGCAGCACTGGCGCTCGCCGCGACCTTGGCTGCATCGCCCGCATTCTCTCAGGTCTACTTTGAATACGGAGTTGGACCTCGCTACGACTATGATGCGCCGCCACGCTATTATCGCGATCGGCCGGCCTACGCAGATGATGGATACTATGACGCGCCGCGCTATAGGTATCATCGCCGGTGCTGGACGGAGAGGCGCTATGGCTATCGCCATCATCATCGGGTCGTCGTGCGTGAAACCGTTTGCGAATAGTCGGTGCGGGGGCGTAACTCTGGTTCCGGGTGTCCATTCCCAGATGCGAATGGTGGCATTCACAAAACTGTCACACAATGATAGATTGAGGCGCGCAGGTTACTGAACTCCAGTTCACATCCCACTCGCGCAAATACTGCTACGTAGCCGCCCTGCCTGGCCCCACCCGGCAGGGCAATTTCTTTGAGGTAATCGGAAGGGATAGGCAGGGCATTGGAGCGTTTCAAGTTTTGAGGGAGGCATATCCTGCGTTTGAGAAGTAGTTGGCGCATTCGTCTGGCTTGATAGTGTCGGCGAGGTGTCCGAGATGACGCCCAGTGTCTTCAAGGGTTCGTTTTTGAGCCTGGCGCATCCGGTGCTTGATCTTGGCGAAGGCCTGCTCGATCGGATTGAGATCGGGGGAATATTTCGGCAGGAACCACGGTCTGGCGCCCACAGCCCTGATGGCATCGCGAATGGCCTTGGCCTTGTGTGAGCCGAGATTGTCGAGGATGACGATATCGCCAGGCTTGAGGGTCGGGATCAACTGCTGACGGACATAGGCGCCGAAACATTCGCCATTGATGGGGCCATCGAAGACGCAGGGCGCGGTCAGCCGGTCACAGCGCAAGGCGCCGAGGAAAGCACGGTGCGGCTCCAGCACCCGCCGACGATGGCCGCCCGTCTTGCCGGGCGACACACTGCCGGTGGCCCGATGGCGCTGCGACCACTTCACCACGGACAACACAGCTATGTCGAACCGCTCTGCCACCACCCGGCAGCTCTGTCCACTCACAACCGCAACAACCACTCGCTCACGAAGATCATTCGGTGAACCGCTCTAGTGAGACTGAACACTCCTGGTGCGCGTTTGATCAGTCACCTCCGGCAATCGTGCGCAGCACGGTTGCCAACTGGTCTGGAGCGCTGAAAAATGGTGAGTGACTCGTTCCGATTGCATGCACGGTGCAGCCAGGAACGTCTTGGATCATCTGCCATTGAACCGACAGCGGGATGGCGCGATCGTTTGAGCATGTGATGTAGTGCCGTTCGATACCGGTGATGGAACGGGGCGTATAGACATTGGGAATTGCACTGTTGATGGGAACGGCGTTGCGTTTGGCCACGCGAAGATCCACCTCGGAACAATCGCCGTAAAAAGCTTCGCGAACCAGCTCCGGCTTCTCGACATCGAGCGCCAGGCCGCCGCCATCGACTGGCGCAACGACTTGGAACAGTGCCGAGGCCAAAGGATCCTTTGAGTATGAAAACAGATAATCGTTGGCGGTTTTGTCGGGCGGGGTCATGAAAGCGGTCAGGTAGACGAGACTCCGGATCTTTTCCGGCATTGTCTCGGCCAGATAGGTCAGCGAAACGCCTCCCATGGAATGCCCGACGAGAACGACCGGTTCATCCATGTCTGCCAGAAGTTTCCGCACTGGCATGGTGTAGGTTTCCATCGAATCGACGTCTGTCCAGGCTGCTTCACTGTAGCCATGCGACGTCAGATCCGGCGTCAACGTCGGATAACCGGAAACTGCGAGCCTGTCGGCGACCTTTTGGAAGCATCCGCCCCAATGCCAGGAGCCATGGATTAACACGATAGTTGACTTGGCCATCTTTTCTTCCTTCGAATTCGACAGTTGAATACTGTTTCGAGGCGGTTCTTTTGAGTTTCTTGCGCTATTGGCGAAGACCTGAACGTAAAATGGCACAAGACTTGCGTAAATGACTTGGAAGGAACGTTCGTTGCCATAAAGTGAATTCGTTCTCGATTGCGCCAGGCGTTCGGTGGGAGCTGAGCTGAATGACACATATGCATCAGGACAGAATGATCTGGAGCAGTGCCGACGTCGATGCGTTTCGCGGCTTCGAATACTATCGTGACGGGATCTGTCGCTCCTTCATGGATCTGATCCCCGAACCAGAGCAAGACGAAAACTGGTTATTTTCCGGCTCCGTCGAGACAGTTCCGATCGGCTACGGACGCTTGAACCGGGTCGTCGCCACCTCCCATCTCGTGTTGCGGACCAAGGCGGAGATCGCAAGATCGCCAAGCGAATGCTTTTATCTGAATTACAAGACACGCGGCGAATGCCGAATCCGCCAGTCCGGCGAGGAAATCGTCATTGTCCCGGGTGATGTTGGCCTCTTCGACAGTACGAAGCCTTTTGCACTGGAACATCGGCATGCACCGGACCTCGCCGTTTCGTCGTTCATGCTACCCTTCGACGACCTTCGGGAACGGCTGCCGCGCGCGTTCCCGATACGGCCGTTGGTGTTGTCCGCAAATCCGGTCTTTGGCGCGCTAATTCGTGAGGCGTGCGCGACGTTGGCGCGTGACGTCGATTATCTGGCTGAAGAGCAACGGGCGCGATTATTCGAGATGTTGCTGGACCTCGTTGCGATGGCCGCCAGTGCCGATGCGCGTCCTGTGCTTGACGCGCGGGCTTGTCGAGCCGACGCCCTGCTGCTCACCGCCAAGTCCTATATTTGCGACCACTTCAGAGAGGGAGGCTTGACGGCTCAAGACGTCGCGGGCGCTCAGAACATATCGGTCCGCTACCTTCACAAACTGTTCGAGGGATCGGGACAGTCGTTCGGCTCGTATCTGCTTGAGAGGCGTTTGGAGGCCGTCGCCTCCGCTCTACGAGCGCCGGGCCGATCCCATCAGACCATAGCTGCAATAGCCTTGACGCATGGTTTTGGCGATCCTGCCCATCTTCATCGAGCATTCAAGTTGCGTTTCGGATGCACACCCGGCGATTGGCGTTATTCAAACGGACGAGTAAACGGGCAAAATGAACAACGTTGATCCACTCGACTGGCGCGCCCAGCTCTTGACCCGCGTCGCTCAACGCCGGCCAATGTTCGAGCACGGGGCGCTTATGCCATGGAACTTCAGGCCAGACTCCATCTATGGCAAGCGGTCTCTGATCGAAATCGCCATCGTTTTCGTTCGCCTCGAACCCTTCGTACGGACACATGTACCACAGCAGGCCGCCATGCTTCTCGACAAGCGGAATGACTTCCTTGCGGGCGGCGGATGTGATCATGCCGACGATGTGCCGGCAACCGCTGTCACGCATCAAGCTGCGCGCACCCTCGAGATAGGCGGCCAGATCCGCATGCGGATCGAAGAAGACGAGCTCCGCCTTCCGGCCACCATTGCGGCGATAATCGTGAAGCGCAAATTCGGAGCCTCGCAATAATCTGCTCGATACCCCGCAAAATCACAGGCGGAAACTATCATGGATTATACTTCCATATTGAGAAATTATATATGTACTTCAATCCATTAGCAGGCCTTGTATTGAGGTATGATACTGGCACTTCAAGGTAAAAGAGCGGATTTGGGGGCGGTGTCGCTAGATCGGCAATTGTGCCATTCCCCATCCTCGATCATAATCCGTGGTTGTGGTTGAGCAGGTGCTTGAGGTGAGTAACGAAGAGGCTCCATGACGAGGTTCGATATTAACCGCGGTCGCAATGCATCGCTTGCCTGATAGCCTCGCGCCGCTCACCGTGCCGAAACTGCGGCGACTGCTCCTCGCCCAGATCCCCTCCGATCTAGCCGATTGGTTGGACTTTGTGGCGCTAAGTGCGCTGGTAGCATTCCAATGGCAGCTTGGACCTGTAGCGGTCGCGAGTTTAACGTTGGCGCTAGCGTTACCCTATGTCGTTCTCGCTCCCGCCGTTGGCGTCTTGGTGGATCGCGCCGATCAAAGAACGCTCCTGGTAGTAAGTAACGTCATACGTGCCATTTCAACGGCGGCATTTGTTCTCGCGCCAAATCTCGTTGTGCTCCTCGGATGCGTCGTCATCAAATCCAGTGCCGACGCTTTGTTCATGCCGGCAAAGCAGGCGGCAATTCCACTTCTTACGACCCCTGATCGATTATTGGCGGCAAATAGCCTCAGCCACGTCATTAATCAGCTCACCAAGATTGTCGGCCCGGCCTTGGGTGGAATTCTGACGATATTTCTCGACCTGCAGCAGATTTTCTTGGTGAACGCTGGCCTGTCGCTGATCGCAGCATTGGTTCTCTTTGGCTTGCCTGGCGGATTGCGCGCAGATCGCAGTGAAGCCGCCAAGAGAAAATTTGGCGAGGAATTTGCCGACGGCCTGAGACACATTCGCCGCAAGCCTGTCCTGGCTACCACCATTGTCGCCATGGCTCTCGGCTACTTTCTAATCTTCCTGTACGACGGTCTGATTGCACTCCTTGTCAAGGAAATCGGACTTTCGAGCGCCTTGCTCGGAGCCTCCGTTGCGTCCGCAGGAGCCGGCGGAGTAATTGGCGCTTTGCTACTGGGACAGTTCTTCGGGCAGCGCGATCCTTTTCAGCTGATGATCGGTTCAGGCCTTGTCGGCGGGCTGTTAATTGCCTTGATGGGCCACGTCGGACGCGGCGATATGGAGATGTCTGCCATAAGTTTTTGCGCACTCCTATTTGCTACGGGTTTGGCCAGCGCTGGCTTTTTTGTCCCCTACCGCGTGGTGCTGCAGAAGGAGACGCCGCTTGAGCTTTTGGGGCGCGTTGCCGCGGTAGGCGAGGGACTTAGCGCGGCAGCGATGACGACAGCCCCTCCGCTTGGAGCCGCACTGGCCGAGTTTGCTGGAATATCTGCACCATATTTGATCAGCGGCTATGCTACGGCCTTTCTGGCATGTTCGTTGCTCATTGTAAGACGGTGGATGGGAACGAGAGACGAAGGTGTAGACGCCAGGTAGAGGGGCTACTAGTCCCCAAATCTGCCTCGCGTACTACTGCAAGGCGCTTGGACCTAACTATTGTCCTCTGGGCACCAATCGTCGCTTTCTAGAAAGTGTCCTTCCCACTACCATTTCCACTTTATCACTTGCCCGCTGGAAGTCCGCTTGGTGCACTCTCTTTCATGCGCGAGGATGGTAATGGGAACTTATGGTTAGACTCCTGTTAACCATCTTGCGTTTAAAGATTGTTAATCGAGAGGCAAACCCGCCCTCCCAGTTTTTGCGAATTATCGTTCATGTCGATCATCCACGCACTCGGCGCAAATAGCGGTCGCCTCATCAGAATCACCTTTGGTCCTGGGGGCCGCGAGCGCCCGCCGGTGCGCGCAACGGGCCAAGCGAAACTTGCCAAAGCGCGCATCATGATGCTCGCGGGCGGGCTGCTCGTCTGTTATGTGGCGATCTTCGCCAGGCTCACCTATTTCGACATGGAACCGAGGACCGACACCTCGGCAATTCCCCCTGATCATGTCAGCGCCGCGCGCCCGGATATCGTCGACAGAAACGGCGAATTGCTTGCAACGGACATCCGCACCGTTTCGATGTTTGCCGAGCCCAACCGTGTGATCGATCCGGACGAGGCAGTGGAAAAAATCGCCTCGATCTTTCCCGATATCGACCGCAAATCCCTTTATAAGAAGCTCGCCGATCGCCGATCGCATTTTGCCTGGCTGCGCCGGCAGCTGACGCCGAAGGAACAGAGCGAAATCCTGGCGCTCGGCATTCCGGCGATCGGATTTCGGCCTGAGGTCAAACGCTTCTATCCGGGTGGACGCACGGCAGCCCATATTCTCGGTTATGTCGATATCGACAATCACGGCGTTGCCGGCATGGAGAAATATCTCGACATGCAGGGCCTGTCGGATCTCGCATCGACGGGCCTGACGAGCCGCGACCAACTGGAGCCCGTGCGGCTTTCGGTCGACCTGCGCGTTCAGAACATCGTCCATGACGTGGTGTCGGATGCGATCGGCCGCTACCAGAGTCAGGCGGCCGGCGCCGTTATTCTCGACATCCACACCGGCGAAGTCCTGGCCATGGCCTCGGCACCCGACTTCGATCCGAATGATCCGCAGACTGATGTCAAAGGCTGGCTGAACCGCATGTCGAACGGCACCGACGAGATGGGCTCGGTCTTCAAGACCTTCTCGATCGCGATGGCCATCGATACCGGCACGGTCAAGCTGACGGACACCTTCGACGCCAGCTCTCCCCTGCACTACGGCGGCTTCACCATCCATGACGATCGCGACGTGCCGCGGCGTGTCCTGTCGATCCCGGAGATCTTCCGTTATTCGTCCAACATCGGCACGGCCAAGATGATGGACAAGGTGGGCATGACCATCCAGAAGAGCTATCTGACCCGCTTCGGATTGCTGTCGAAAATGCAGACGGAACTGCCTGAGGTGAAAGCGCCGAGCCAGCCAAGAGTTTGGAAGAAGCTCAACTCCATAACCATAGCGTTCGGCCACGGCGTCGCCACCACGCCGATGCAAACCGCCGTCGCGGGTGCCGCCCTCATCGACGGCGGCAAGCTGATCGAGCCAACCTTCCTGCCGCGCACGCAGGAAGAGGCGGAAAAGACCGAAACGATGATCGTCAAGAAGAGCACCAGCGACACGATCCGCTACCTCTTCCAGTTGAACGGTGAGCAAGGGTCTGGCAAACCTGCCGACGTCCCCGGCTATCACGTCGGCGGGAAGACTGGCACCGCAAACAAGGTCATCCACGGGGTCTATTCGCACAAGCTCAGCTTCAATTCATTCCTCGCGGCGTTTCCAATGAATAACCCGAAATACGTGGTGCTGGCCTTCGTCGACCAGCCGCTGACAGGCCAACACAATTTAACCTTCGCGACCAACACGGCGGCACCTATGGTTCACGACATCATTGCCCACGCCGCGCCGCTGCTCGGTGTCGAGCCGGATTTCGGATCGAACTTGCTGGCCGCATACTAAGGATCACGCTCGCTCTGAAGCGTCGCGACGGCTGCAGCGTCGGACGCCGCTGCAGCTGCAGCCACGCGGGATAAAATGGCGGCCCGCCCGCATGATTCAGCCTGCCGTTTATCCTCCCACCGAAATCTTCCTGGCAAGACCGACCAGGTTTCTGCTCTACCGCATAGCGCCCCAACGCTCGGGATCCGGATCCCGTACGATAAAAACCCTGACAGCTGTCAGGGTTTGCGGTCCAAGCTTATTGATGGGTAGCATGACATATGCGCTCCTCAGACCGCTCGCCTTGCGCAGGGTAAACCTCTCCATGCCGTCTCCCCATCCGCTTATTGAAAAACCCTGACAGCTGTCAGGATTTTGTTGCGAGCGCGGAAACTGGACAGAGCTTATTCCGAAGTCGAGACAAATGACCTTGAGCTGCCATCAACGCTGGAGAAACGTCACATCCTATCATTGCCGCTATCTATTTCCTCCGTGTAATCTGCTGGGCGCCCAGTAAGAATTGCAACGGAAGAGGGACCATACTGTATGCCCCTTCATTCAGACCAAGGGGCGGCCCATGCTCACGGATTCCAAACCGCCTTTGCGCCAGGCGCGGGGGAAAACTAGCCGGCGAACATTAGCAAGAACAGGAGATCCGAAATGAGGCCCGCTTCATAGTTTTTCATCGCTGAAACCGACGGATGGGTTCTAGGTCATCGCGCGAACTCTGCCCTCCCCGGCTATCTTGCTGTTGCCTCGAAGAGATCTGCAGATGATCTGTCGGACTTATCCGATGACGATTTGAGCGAAATCGGTCCGTTATTGGCGCTATCTCAAGCAGCCCTGAAGGAGGAGCTCCGCGTTCCGCGCGTCTATATCGGGGCGCTATGGTCATAGCTCCGGACTCGCTTTTCATTTCCATATCATTCCTATCTATGAGTGGGTCGAGAAACTGTTCTGGCGAGATGCCCGATATCGGCTCCTCGGGCAATTTACGGAAGGGGAGGGGAAAGCGAAACGGACGGCGCCGAACTAACGCTGTTCGTCTGGCGAGAGTTCTGCGAACGTGCGCTGCCGCCTCCTATCGAAGGACCGACCGTTTCTGAAGCAATCGACCTTCTGCGCAAGACAATACGTCTCCGTTTGCAGGCTATCTGAAAGATGTTGCTGAACGACAATTTGCTTGACTATTCCCTCCCCTGCCTTGCTATACATCACAAAACAAGCGCAATATCTCGCCGTTCATACCCGAATTCGGCAGCGGCTAACTGCCGGATTTCTCGGTGAAAATTTCTAATCCTGAAGCTATATGGGCATTAACTTCCATAAGCCATATCGCGTTAACTGAACTTTTTATCGACTGCGAGATGTGCACCCACTAGCGCCGATTTTTTCTTCAGCAAAGGGGAAATCAGTCTCTAAGCGAGTAATCCGAGCGCACTTGTTCGCCGGTTCCATTCTCACATTCGTCTATGACCGTTCCAATGACTCTATCTCGCTGGAATAATGATGAGAGACAATGCACTGCATATTGTCGATTAAGCCGGGATCTAATCTCTGGAGCTTAATTCTACCCCTTTGAAAATTGGTCGAGCGAGTTGCTGCCGCTAAAGTTCATTACAAAATCGTAAGGGTGCTATTCATTTTTGGTTAAGTCTTAATCGGTCATCAAAGTCATGCGTAAACACGCAGCATCACCCCCAATGCTTATGAGGTTTCACATGAAAAGCCTGCTTCTCTCCACTGCCATCGCCTTGGCTTCGGTTGTTGCCGTCAGCGCTCCCTCCCAGGCAGCTCCATTTCATCGCCATCACCACAATTGCTTTGTGAAGACCGTAAAGCATAGGGTTCATGGCCACTGGGTGGTTCGCAAGGAGCGCATCTGCCGTTAATCCAATGTGCAGCTTTGGCCGTCGGCAAGGTTCGATGGCCAAAGCTGAATGGCTAGCCGCAGCCATATCGCGTAAGAAAATGTATATCCCGCGGCCTCTTTGCTGTGTTGACCCCAAGGCTTATTCCGATCGCGTACCGTTGGCGTCTCGGAGCCGGCACATCTCAGCAAGCCGATCTGATATGTCATGAAACTTCTGGCACGATATCGCCGTACCCTGCATTTATGCGAAGCAATGCCATAAGTACCGGACCAAGTGAAAATTCGCCGCGTTTTGCCTTGCCTGCAAGATCGCGTAGATAAGCACCGGCTGAGTTGATATGCCCTGATCGCTCGAGAATGCAGGCCATTGTCACGGCGGCATTTTCCGGCCCCATCGTCTCGCAAGCTTGCTGATAGGCCGAGGGCGTGACACCGAGCATCGATCGTACCACGATGGCTGCAGACATGAGATCTCGCCAATTGCTGATCACGCCTGCAGGGCCATAGGAGCTAATTTCGGGGCATGCCTTCAGCACGAGAGCTAACGGGAAGATGCGCATCGGCTCTTTTTGTCGCTCGTCCGTTTTCCGAGATCTCGCTTCCAACTTTGTTCGAAAGCCTGGTTCAAATTCATTAAAGGATTCGGGATTCGAATTCTTTATGTGACGCTCATTATGGGCATCATTGGTGCTATAATTTTCAATTTTCTGCTGTTTTTCCAGTAGGTTGATGATTTCGCCACGCAGTAGCTCCATATCACTGAGAGTAGAGGTGACCTCAGACATGGTTGGGGAGCGGGGAATGCGCGCGAGGAGGGCACTATAGGTTTCTTCGATCCGGGGCCAGTCGCCCTCGACGCCTTCCGTAATAGCCGCCGCAATCAGTTTACGGACGTCGCGCCGGCAAATTGTCAGGCTCTCCTTGGCCCGCCGAAAAGCGATCCGATCTGCCACGACCTGTTGAGCCATGATTGCAAGTTCTTCCGCGCGCAATAACAGCGGTGAGATATCGAAGCCGAAGGCGTTTTCGATCTCGCCTGTTCGGCCTTTTCTCGCATAGCGCTTGCCATTGGCGCTATCCTTGCGGACGATCAGGCCAGCCTCGACGAGAAATGCCAGATGCCTGCGAAGCGTGGCGCCTGCAATGCCATGGGCTCGTAAGGTCAATTGCGTATTGGAGGGAAAGACGATGAGCTTGGCGTCCTGACGAAGCTCATTGTCGGGATAAAAGCTCAGCAAGGCATCGAGTACCGCCAAGCTGCGATCCTGCAGACCGAGCTTTTCTCGTGCTTCGGATATGTCTCGAAAGACTTTCCATTTATCAGCCGTCTTGTTTGGTTCGATCGCGGACGTGGCGACCTGCCGTCTCATTAAGGCAAGCGTCATCGGCCGCCGCCCAAAGGGCGTCGTCACACTTCCGTTCTGCATTTTCTTCACCTTCAAGAGGCAAAAGAAATACGATCACCAAAAACGGTGCCAAAGACTCTTGACTGTGATTCGGGGAAATGCGATTCTTCAGTTGCTACATTGAAGAGAAGGCTTCCACGACGGCAACGTTTGGGGGCCTTTTTTCTTTTGCTAGTTTCCTTTCCAATCAGAAAACCCTGACAGCTGTCAGGGGTTGCGTTTGTCTCTGAAACGAGTGAAGCGCTCGACAAGATCGGGCAGCTCTTCCTCGATAAATCTTACGAATTCCGTACCCAGTTTGCCCTCGGCAGAGATTCGAACCTCCCGAGGGGAGGTCATGAACACTCCCAACCTAGTTCCGGATGTATCGGAAATCGCAATTTGCGTGTTGCGCGGCTCAGACGGAGGTTTGATCGCCTTTAGCGCCACCTGAAAGCGCTGGTCCGAGGTTTCGTTGTCTTTATTTGCATCCAAGAGAGCGGTGCGCACCACATCAAGAGCATTCGGCGCTGCGGATATGGCCTTCGCCAGATCCAGCCAACGCGGTCGGCCAATCTTCGGAGCCCTGCCGATCGCTTCAATGATATCTGCCGGAATTGCGCGATAGACGCTCCGCATTCGCGCAAGTTCCGCATCCTCGATCGAGAGGGCCGCATAGATGTGGCGCGCCTTGATGCCCGCATCATCCATGCGTGAGACAAACAAGGCGCGTTCGATCCATGTCAGGTCCTGCCGGCTGGCATTCTCGATGCCCTGCGCTAGAACGAGATCGAGATCGGAAATCTCGACTTCTATGGCACGGACGGTGCGGCCGAGCTCTAGAGCAGCCCGCCATCTGCGATGGCCGTAAACGACCTGATACCGATCGCCTGAAGAAGGATGCCGTCGAACCTGGATCGGAACCTTTTGGCCTTCCTCCTCAATGGAACGCTTGAATCTCTCGAAATCCTGAGGATCATCGTCAGGCAGGCGATCGGGGTAGGGAGAGGCATCGATCACCTGAGGATCGAGGTCCTGTATCCAGCCTTCGCCGGATTCGACAATGGCGCGCAGCCGGTCACGTTCGGCGCGTATGTCGCCGATCGCCCGATGCGCGGCCCCGATCACACCGGCACCGACACGGCCGGTTTGCGCGGGCGCAGGGGCCGGCGGCGATGAATCCGTTTTGTTTTCGCTGCTTTCCAACTCCGCTGAGAGCAGGCCGAAGCTGGCGACGATGGATTTTCTCGGGCTTTTGCTCATCCACGTCCCCAACTTGCATTGATGAGTTGCACGATCGCTTCATTGACGGCGTCGACGGCCTCACGCGCGCGCTTATGCGTATCTCGGCCGATCTGCCCCATTTCCAACTCGTAGAGGGAGCGCTTTGCAAGTCCGGCGGCCTCGACTGCGGTGCTCTCTATCGCCGTTGGCAACAGGACATCGGTGCCGAAGAGATGGCGCAGCATCGCAACGACCTGGGACTGTGGCGCATCGTTCGGATCGTGACGCGTTACCAGATAGCGAATGAAATCATGATCGAGCTGCGCACCGCTTTCGTTGAGCACGCTGATCAGGTCGCCCATCATGAGCAGGAACTGGCTCATCGATGCCACGTCCAGCATGGCCGGATGTACCGTGATGATCATGCTTGTTGCGGCATAGATAGCGCTGAGGGTCAGAAATCCGAGCGACGGCGGCGTGTCGAGGATGACGATGTCGTAATCGCTTTCGACTTCGGCCAGCGCCAGCTTGAGGCGCTCGAAAAAGATGACGCCGGAGCCGGATTTTTGAGCCAGGACGCGAGGGGTCTCATGCTCATACTCCATGACCTCGAGGTTGCCTGGAATAAGGTCAATGCCATCGAAATAGGTTTTGCGAATGATCTCGCGGATGGGCCGCCTTTCGGCCGCCTCATATCGAAGTGCCGCATAGATGGTTTCGTTGGCGCCGACATCGATTTCCGGCTGCGCGCCAAACATGGCCGAAAGCGATGCCTGCGGATCGAGATCGAGGGCAAGCACGCGATAGCCATGCAGCGCGAGATAATGCGCGAGATGAACGCAGGTCGTCGTCTTGGCGCTGCCACCCTTGAAGTTGGCAATCGCCATGACCTGCAGATGCTCGCCCGGTCGGCGCCGAGGCAGGAAGCGAAGCGCTTCCGTAGGCTTCTGCTTGGCAAACAGCTCCCGCAATTCGTTGATCTGGGCAAGCGTATAGACCCGGTGATTGTTCTCCAACCGGCTGGGAACAGGACCGCGGCCTTCACTCGACATCAGCTTCAATGTCGAATCTGGGATAGACGTGAGCTTTGACACTTCATTGGTCAGGAACTGGCGTAGCATCTTCTCGGATTTCGGCGGATACATACGTGTTCTGAGCTGCTGGAGCTGACCAGACAGTACGGTTGCATGCCGCGCGATTTTGCTGGCTGCATTTTCCTTTGAAGGAGCTAGTGTCTCCGTGCGGTTCGCTATCGCCATTTATCCCTCTTGGCGGCCTGTCGCCGGTTTGCCGACATTTGCCCGCCAGAAGATAGAACACGATTCTGTCAGGCCGTCCAGAGATTAACGGATAATGAACGGTCAGCGTGTGACAGTCAGGACTTTGGCCGGGCCGTTTAACGCGCTGCTTTTCCTGCACTTTCTGCGACCACCCGCTGAAAAGAGCTGCGGGTGAAGGCTTGCACTTTTGATTGCATAATGTCGTTGCCGCCGATCTGCTGATCTCTACCCGGCTAAGATTGTAACGATTTCGACGACGGGAATCACCGAATGGGGCTGTGTGAGTCGGCTTCGTGCGGATGCTCTCACGCGGGATCTCCAGCTTTCCCTTTCAGCGATCATGGCACAAGTGCGGGCAGCGAGCATATAGCCGTTCGGTATGCCTGGAGCGTTGAGCGGATCAGGCTCCGCCGTCTTTCGCTACCCTCGGCAGCTGTTCGCCTGCCATGGATAAAGGCTGGACAAGTTTCATGTAACGGACATTGAAAATATCCGCTGTGGACGAATCACTGCCTTCCCTTGTCGAAAGTTGGATCGGCCCTAGTTTGCGAATCATTAATGATTTGTGAGGGTTAGTAATTTTGAGCTATGATTGGAGCGGCGGTGCTGGGTATGCCGACAATGCTTTGGCTGCATGGTTCGTTTTGAGCATCAGGGCGCTTGAACCGTCCGACGACGAGGTCGGACAGTCTCACGTTTAGCGTCTTTCGGACAAAGGGGTTGGATGCATAACCCCATTGCCGGCAACGAGAGTGATCGCTTGCATCGCAGAATGCCGATGCAAGCCAGGCCTTTATCCCGATTGCCACTCGGAGGCCGGGTGGTCGAATTCCAGATTCTTCGTTACATGATCTACAAAGCCGGCTAACAGAGGGCTCGTATGTTTGCGATGCCAGCAGATTCCTACCGGCCATTTTGATTCTGGTCCCGAGAGAGATTGCGTGCGGATGGACCCCGCCAATACCCGCACGCCACGCCAAGGCAGGAATGCCGCGCCCAGGCCGGCAGAAACGATGGCGTGCACGGTCAGTATGTCGTCGGCATATTGGGCGATGCGGGGCTCGAAACCGGCAAGCGAACACCAGCGCCTGATCTGGTCGTCCAATCCAGGTCCGCGCGACGGCGAAAGTGCGACAAATCCGAGTTCATTCAGCTCCGACAGCCGATCCTGGGCCGGCATGGTCACCCCACTTGGAAGCGCCAAGGCTAGATACTCTTCGACGACGGGCATGAAAGCCAAGCCGCTATCCTCCTCCGGCGCCCGGCAGAAACCGATATCGAGCCGGCCGTCCAGCAGGCGCTGATGCTGTTCCCGCGATGGCAAGTCGTTGAGCGTGATACTGCAATCCGGCGTCGCCGCCCGAAAGCCGGCGATCAGCCGTGGTGCGACGGCAAGTGTCGATATTCCAAATCCGATGTCGAGATATCCGGTAAGGCCGGCTATGGCGCGATGCATCTTCCTGTCGACGTCGTCGTTCAATTGGAGAAGCGGGCGCGCTTCGCGCTGCAGAAGTTCTCCAAGAGGCGTCAACTTGGCGCCATGGCGGCCGCGCTCGAACAACGCTCCGCCTATTGCAGCTTCCAAAGCCTGAATCTGCTTGGTCAGGGTCGATTGAGTGACGAACAATTTTGCCGAAGCCTTGCCGTAGTGGCCGGTATCGATCAATTGAATGAAGGATCGGAGGAGCTTTATTTCCATTCTGTCCAGGAATAACTTTAATCGATAAAGTCATTTTACGAAAGAGATGGTGCGTGGTCAAATGGGCTCATGACGAAAGGAGCAATCGACATGACGCTCAAAATTTCATCCGTGCAGTTTCAACATCGAGCCAATGACAAGGCCTACAATCTCTCGCGTATAGAGCATTTCACGGAAGAAGCCGTTCAGGCTGATAATCAGCTCGTCGTCTTTCCCGAAATGTGCATCTGCGGATACTGGCATGTTCCAAAGCTCGACGGCCCCGCGCTGCAGGCGCTGGCGGAGCCACTCTCTGGTCCCTCGATCACGCGGGTCGCAGCCCTGGCGCGGGTGAAGGGCATTGCGATCGGCGCTGGCTTCCTCGAGTTGGGTGAAAACGGAAAGCTCTATAATAGTTACGTGGTCTGCATGCCGGATGGACACATCCATTGCCATCGCAAACTGCACGCCTGGGAGCATCGCCTTATTTCCAGCGGCGATGCCTTCACGGTCTTCGACACACCTTGGGGAATTCGTGCCGGCATCCTGATCTGCTGGGACAATAATCTGATCGAGAACGCGCGCGCCACGGCGCTGCTTGGCGCCGAATTGCTGATCGCGCCGCATCAGGCCGGCGGCGGCCATTCGGTTAGTCCGCACGGGCTGAAGCGGATACCGGTCGAAAAATGGATCAATCGCCACGAAGACCCCGAGGCGATCGAGGCTGAATTTCGAGGTCCGAACGGCCGGGAGTGGTTCATGCGCTGGCTGCCGTCGCGCGCTCACGACAATGGAATGTTCCTCGTCTTCAGCAACGGCGTCGGGCAGGATGAAGACGAAGTGCGCACCGGCAATGCCATGATCCTCGATCCCTATGGTCGGATTCTGGCAGAAACCTGGGCGGCGACCGATGCGAGGGTGAGCGCTGAAATCGATCTGGCCTTGCTCGACAAATGTACGGGGCAGCGCTGGATAAGAGGCCGCCGCCCCGAGCTTTATAGTATCCTGACACAACCCAACGCCAACGGTCTCGCACCCATGGACGCGCGCTACTCGGAAGAGTCTACCCGCAACAGCAGTTAGGGGTGGATTTCCATATGGCTGGCCGTGGTCTATTTCGCCATCGTTTCTTCGAGATCGGCATAGACCAGATAGCGAAGCGGCCCCGAGGTCACGGCGTCGAAGGGAAAGCATGTCGCCAGCACGAGATGGACGCCGCGCGCATCGGGGTCGATGTCAGCCTCATCCCAGCGGGCAACGGCCATGCGGCTTACGCGGAAAGTGAAAGTCCGGCCGTCGCGACGTGTGATGCGTATATGGTCGTTCGCATGGATATCTTTCAGGAAAGTAAAATGGGTATCCCGGTGTGCCGCATAGACCGCTGTACCCTCTTCGCCTGCCTGCGGGGTGTTGTCGAGATGGCCGGGGCCGAAGGCAAGCGCCTGGCCGCTTGCACCCTTCAGAGCGATAGCGGAAACGCCAAGGCGTGGAACTTCAATACGCGCCACCGGCCATGTGTCGGCCCAGCTCCATGGTTTGACCGGTGCGCCTGATATCACGCTCTCGGCAAAGGCACGTTCCAGCAGGACTTGCGCCAAAGCCGCCTTGGCGTAGATCCATCCTCCTTGTGCGGCGAAGAAGAGACCGGCGGCGATGAGAATGCCGGCCGCAAAAGTCAGAAGGGAGCGCGCTGGCGCGCTCCCCATGGTTTGGAGGCGAGTGGCGGCGATCATGCCCGGCTCCTTCGCGATGCCAGGAACAGCAGCGAAGCCCCACACAGAAGAGCAAGCAGTCCCTGGAGAATGAGAAGCATTCCCGGCGTTGCCGTCTGCGGCAGCGGAACGCTGGCCTGAGCCGGTGCGGAGATTGGCTCGAGCTCAGCATCGCCATCGGCACCCTGCAGCTTGTCGGCTGTCTGCTGGTGCCTGCTATCAGCCTTCGCATCCCGCGTTGCACCGATGCCGAGGAGCTTGTTGTAATCCCAGCCCGCAGGAAGCTGCAATGGAATGTCGGCCTGTGTCAGCGGGGCGTTTGTCGGCCGCAGACGCTTGGTATCGACGGCGACGAGACTGGTCAGACGCGTGACCAGATGATGGTCGAGAGCCAATTGCAGGATACGCTTGTCGGCATCGGCCTGTGTGATCTTGCCGAGCGTGAGATTGACCTCGGCATCGTCGATCTGGCGCCGTGCCCAGATCTTGGAGATACCCTTGGCATTGCTTGCCCGATCCAGCGGCAGGGAAATCGTCCACGGACGGTCACCGATCTTGCCGCTGACGGTCAGGGTTCCGGCTGCTTTTCCCATCCGGGCCGCCAGAACGAGCGGTTCGCCATGGTAGATGTCGGGCAGGAGGTTGGGTGACAGGCTGACATTCTTCTCCGAAAAGGCAGCGGCGACATCGGTGACGGCCGGATTTTCCAGCTTGTCGAAGAGGGCGCGCATGCGCTCGTTCACCTCGGCGACCGAACCGATGTGGGTGAAGCTGCCACGGCCAAGTTCGGCGGCGCGGCTCATCAGGTAGGTATTCGGCGCGGAGCCGATGCCGACCATGAAGATGCGGGAGCGTCCGCGCGACTTTGCGATCGCATCGAGAAGCTGCTGCTCGTTGCTGACTTCGCCGTCGGTCAGGAACACGACCTGGCGCAATCCGTTGGCCTGGTGGCTGTCGTCAAGTGCTGCTTGAAGCGGCGGCAGCATTTCCGTTCCGCCGGCAGCTTCCAGGCCGGTGACGAAGCGGCGGGCCGAGGCGATATTCTCAGCCGTCGCCATGACCGAATCGGGGAAGAATTTGGTCATCGTGTTGTCGAAGCGGATGACGTTGAAACGATCGTTCGGCTCGAGCCGGGACAGGGCATAATCGAGGCTCGCCCTTGCCTGTTCGATTGACGTGCCGCCCATCGACCCGGAATTGTCAATAACGAAGACCACTTCGCGGCCCGCCTTCTGCGGCGTCGCCACGGCCGGTGGCATCACATAGGCAAGCACATAGTCATCCCTACCGACATGCTCGCGGAAGAGACCGACGCTCGGCATATTGCTTGCGACTGCGTTCCATTCGAGCACGAAGTCGCGATCGGCAGTCGCGTCGCCATCCAGGACGATCCGGCGGGCGCTATCGTTTACTTTGTCGATCTTGACCGCGTGATAAAGGCTTTTGACGTCTTCGAGCGGAAAGCCGGCGTTGAGATTGACCTTGAGGGTGACGGCATTGGTGCGGTCGCCGCCGGGTGCCATCAGGGGCGTGGAGATGGGCTGGTCGCTAAGCTTGCGCGATGGGCTCTGTTTGGACTGACCCCAGCCGGCCTTAAGATCGGCTTGCTGTGTGATGGGCGATGCGTCCTGCGGATTATAGCGCGGCGCGACGACCAGCGGCACCCGCAGGGAGAAGCGGCCGTCCGCCAAGCGGACCGACTGCTGATATTCGATCTGAACGACGATCTTTTCATGCGGGCCAATGTTTGCGACCGTATTGGTGAAGACGTTCGGGCGCTGCTGTTCGACGAGGGACGCCTTCTTTCCTTCCTTGCGCGCTTTCTCGTAAATGGCGCGCGCTGCCTGCTTCTCCTTGATATCAGCGACAACGACCCGGTTGCCGACGATCATCTTCAGGGAATAGACGGCGCTGTCTTCCGGAAGAGGAAATACGTAAAGGGCCTCGACCCACTTGTCGGTCGTGTTCTCGAAGGCTTGCGTCAGGACTGCGCGTGCCGTCGGCCCATTGACGTCGAGATCGACATCGGTCGCAAGGCGGGGTGCCTCGATATATTGTCCTTCTTCCTTAGTCTGAAGAAGAAGGCTGCCCGCGCCCATCTCGTTCGGGGTGACGAAGGCTGCCGGTTGCGCGTGCGATTCCAGGGGATGCAGCAGTGCGAAGATGACGGCAAGCACCGGCAGCAGGATGGCGTTGCTGAACCAGAGCAACAGGCCGAATCTGATGAGGAAGTTTTGCCGCTTCTGGTAGCGCGAGAAGTTTGGCGAGGCTGACATGACAGGCTCCTTGTTCGCTGGTTAAATGACTGAAGCCATTGTGAACAAAGGCTATTTTCTCGCCAGCGTAAGCTTTGCCCTGTTTCGTCCGCATCTTGCCGCAAACGGTCTTGCCGGTTACGGCCATGTGTGGAATTGTGAAGAAAATTACGCAAACAGGAAACGAAGGAATGGTCCAGGGCGACCCCTATTTGTCCGACAGCCAGAACAGCGCCGTAGCGGCGCGGGTTCGCGAGGAGATCGCCCGACGGCGCATTTCCCGGCAACGCCTTGCCAATGATGCCCGCATCAGCCTTTCGACCTTGGAGAAGGCCCTTTCCGGCCACCGGCCCTTCACGCTCGCGACCCTCATTCGGCTGGAGCAGGCGATGGGGGTTGTCCTGCGGGAGCCGGCTGGAACGCAAGCGACCGTTGTCAATGACAAGCCCGGCCACGCCCCGGAAGAGCTTGGTGCCTATTCCCGCGCCTCGGTTTCCTGGCTGGAGGGCACTTACCTGACGCTTCGCCCGTCCTTCGGTGATGCGAAGGCGATTTTCGCCTATTGCACCGAGATCGCCTGGGATGGAGAACGGACCTGCCTGAGCTTCCGGGAACGCGAGCGTAGTGATGCCTCGTTTTCCCAGCAGGGTTCGGTGTCGGTGCCGCACCTGTCGGGCCATATCTACCTAGTGACGAATTCGTCCGGGCAGTATCGCATGGCGATATTGTCGAGGCCCAGTATCACCGGCGAAATGTTCGGTCTGCTGACGACATTGCGCGCCGGGCAGGGCTCACATCTCACACCCGTCTCGACGCCGCTCGCCCTCCTGCCTATGTCGGCTTTCGCGCAGCCATCGCTCGGGCGCGTCTTGGCGGGCGATCAGAATCACGAGGCATACTCGGCCATCATGCACAGAATTACCGGAGAAAATTACGCCGGCTTCGTCGGTTAGCGGCGCCCTTGGAGCAATTCCAGGAAAAGTGCGAAGCGGTTTTCCGTCCGGAATTGCGTAAAAACAAAAAAGCTAGAGCGTTTTCGCGATTCGAAGAAAAGCAGAATTGCTCTAGCGGGCGTCGTGAAAGATGATCCCGACGGTGTGGCGCACGCCTGAGCGGACGCGGCTTACCCCGTGTCTGAGATTGACGCGGTAGCTTCCCTTCGTTCCCCGCACGGGCCGATTGTGGACCGCAAAAGCGACGGCATCGCCCTGTCGAAGCGGCACGACTTCCACGCGGCTTTGCATGCGCGGCCGCTGCTCGGTCAGGACAAACTCGCCACCGGTGAAATCCTGTCCCGGCTCCGACAGCAGAATGGCCACCTGGATCGGAAAGGCGAGTTCGCCGTAGAGGTCCTGATGCAGGCAATTGTAGTCTCCCGGCACATATTGCAGCAGCAGCGGTGTCGGGCGCCTCTGACCGGCCTCATGACATTGCCTCAGGAAGGCGGCATGCTCATCGGGATAGCGTTCCGCGACGCCCATCCGTTCGTTCCAGCCGTTTGCGATGCCGGCGAGGTGGGGATAAAGCGCCGTGCGCAATCCACCGAGAAGCCACGGCAGCGGATAGTTGAAATAGCGGTATTCGCCTCTTCCAAAGCCGTGACGCGCCATGATGATGTGGCTGCGGAAATGACGTTCCTCGGAGTAGAGCCCGGAGATCGCAGCGCATTCATCGGGTGCCAGAAGCTTCGGAAGAACGGCGCAGCCGAAGCCGTCAAGCTCTCTTGCGAGCGACGGCCAATCATAGGCGTCGAGCCGAACCTCTATAGAGTTTTCCGTGAAAGCCGGTGCGGAAGTGGCGATCGATGTGTTCATGTCGGGTCCTCGGAAGCCGTGATAAGCTGAAGCCTGGCGTCCGAACCGGAGCGGTAGCCACCCGATTTCCGATGAGCAGCTTACACGAATGGGTTTCCCTGGCTACATTGCGATACAATCGAGCCGTTTCCTGAAATTTAGCGGATACAATTCCCGGCGATCGTCTGCGGGATTATCCGTCAGGCAGGAGTCTAAAATGAAACTCGCATTCCTTGGCGCATTTGCCGTCTCAAGCCTTGCCGTCGGCATCGCCGCGTCTCAATCGGCAGGTTCTGCAACGCCGCCGGAAAATGCATCGCCGATCTACGGCGTGACCATACCGGAAGGCTATCGGGACTGGAAATTCATTGCGCCGGCGCAGGAGGCTCCGCCGCTCGACGAGCTTCGCGCCGTGCTCGGCAACGATATCGCCGTCGACGCCTATAAGAAGGGCACCCTGCCTTTTCCCGACGGCTCGATCCTCGTCAAGTTGGCCTACAAACGCAAGCAATCGACGGAGTTCGCTCCGGCAACGGTGCCGGGAGCGCCGACCACGGTGCAGGTCATGGTGAAGGATTCCAAGAAATATCCCGATAGTCACGGCTGGGGCTTCGGGCGGTTCGTTGACGGCAAGCCGGTCGACGTTGCGCAACATGAAACCTGTCTCAGCTGCCATGTCGGCAACGTCAGGGATCACGATTACGTCTTTACGCGCTATGCGCCGTAAGGCGCTGCAACGCGATTAAGTGAAATTTGCCGGCCTGATCTCATCGTATCGCGGCCGGCCGGCTATCCATGGTTTCTCCTCCCGCCAGGATAGCCGCCCCTATTTTACCCATAAACGAGCGCCGCTTCGAGCAGGTAGCCATCGAGCCGCTTCCATCATCATGGAAGAGGAACTTCGCAAGCCCGCGTCATCTCTATGGGGTCGCCGCAGAGCTTGGCAGCCCGCATTGCCTCGTCTCCCACTCCAAGATGTTCCAAAAATTCCTCTTCACCGGCTACTTGGCCAAGTTCCATATTTTTCGGGTGCATTTTGCCGCTGGCAAAGCCAAAACGCAGAGTTCTGTGTTCCATTGTAGCCTCGGTCGATCCGGACACAGAGGGATACAATTTGGCTGGGTTGAGGACACAACCGGGATACACGCCGAAAGCAAAACTTCGCGGCATTCAACAAACCTCCCAACATTTGGAGATTCTGATGTCGCCTTTATCCTTCTCAATGAACAGACGTGCCTTTGTGACTGCGGCCGCTGTCGCTGGAGCGGCCTCGCTTCTGAAGCCTGCCATGTCCTTTGCCGCATCGGACGCCTTGCCCGACGGCGTCAAGCCGTTCAAGGTCCATATTCCCGACAGCGCGATTGCCGAGTTGAAGCACAGGCTTGCGACGGCACGCTGGCCGCTCAAGGAAAATGTCGCTGACGACTCCCAGGGCGTGCAACTCGAACGCCTGCGCGATCTCGTTGGATATTGGGCCGATGGCTATGATTGGCGAAAGGTGGAACAGAAGCTCAATTCTCTGCCGATGTTCATGACCGAAATCGATGGGCTGGATATTCACTTCATTCACGTGCGCTCCCCACACGAAAACGCAATGCCGCTGATCATGACCCACGGTTGGCCGGGCTCGGTTTTGGAAATGCTCAAGGTCATCGACCCCTTGACGAATCCGACCGCTCATGGTGGCAAGGCCGAAGACGCCTTTCATCTCGTGGTGCCATCGATCCCCGGTTTCGGTTTCTCCGGCAAACCCAGCGTCCGTGGATGGGGCTCCGATCACATCGGCCGTGCTTGGGGCACGCTGATGAATCGGCTCGGATATGAGAAGTTCGTCTCGCAAGGCGGTGATTGCGGCTCGGTCATCTCCGAGCGCATGGCGCATCAAAAGGTGCCGGGACTGCTGGGCATTCATCTCAACATGCCTGCGATCGTCCCAAAAGAAATCGTGCCGATCTTGGCTGCAGGTGCCCCGGCGCCCGCAGGTCTCACTGCGGACGAACGCGCTTGCTTCGACAAGCTCGCGATTTTCTACCGAGACAGCGCTGCCTACGCGCAAATGATGGTTACGCGTCCGCAGACGATCGGTTACTCGCTCGTCGATTCACCGATCGGAATGGCCGCGTGGATGTACGACAAGTTTGCCGAGTGGACGTATAGCAACAAGCAGCCCGAAAAGGTTCTCACTCGGGACGAGATGTTGGATGACATTTCTCTCTATTGGTTCACGGAGACGGGTACCTCGGCAGCCCAGATCTATTGGGAAGACCACACCAACAATTTCAACGCTCTCGAAAGGATCCCTTCCGTGCCCGTCGCGGTTAGTGTCTTTCCGGGAGAAATCTATCAGGCACCCAAGTCGTGGACGGAGCGTGCCTTCGGCAATCTGATCTACTTCAACAAAACCGAGAATGGCGGGCATTTTGCGGCCTGGGAGCAGCCGGCGATTTTCACCAACGAAGTCAGGGCGGCATTCCGCTACCTGCGTTAAGCGAGCCTAGGCTTCTGACTCGGTGAAAGCGCTGCAGGCGAGCGATGCCCCACGCTCGACTGCGGAAGAGGGGGAAGCGTACAGGATTCCCCCTCACAACGAATAATGGATCCCGGCGAATTTAATGCAGGAGACTTTTGCCGGATCGCAGAGTCCCTACGCGAAGGCGTTGCGACGGGCCGAAAGCGACCCGATGCCCATCAGGGCGGCGAGGATGACCGGGATGCAGACAAGGTAGGCCGTGCGAATCCCCGCATGTTCGGCAACGAATCCCAGCAGCGGCGGAGCCAGGAAGAAGACGACGAAGGACATTTGTCCAAGTGCGGCAACATTGACATGGGCCGGACGGTCGGTGCGTTGGGCGGCCGCCGAAACCGCCAGCGGATAGACCGCGCTGCAGCCGGCGCCCATGAAGGCGAAGCCGAGCAGCGCCACATTGGGGTGAGGCGCCAGCCAGACGGCGCAGAGACCGGCAGCTGAAAGAAGCAGTAGGGAGAGTGCAACGGAGCGGGAGCCGAAGTGATCAACGAACCGGTCCGCAAACAATCTTGCCAGCGCCATGAAGAAGGTGAACAGCGTCAATCCGAGACCGCCGACGAACGGCTCGACAAGAAAGACGTCGCGCATATAGATGGCTGACCAGTCGATGCCCGCGCCCTCGACCAGGAAGGCAGCAATGCCAATGACACAGAGAGGCAGCAGGCCGAGTGTCGGCAGCGCGGCATGCCCGGCCTCCGGATGATCCTGTGCCGGGCGGGCGGGCGCATTGCGCATGCCGGCAATGACAAGTGAACCCACGATCAGCACGAAGGTAAATGTCAGGGCAAGGTGCAGCTGCATCGAAATGCCGGCCTGGCGGATGGCCGAAGATGCGAGGGCGGTGACGAAAAAGCCGAGGCTCCAGAAACCATGGGCGCGGTTCATCACACCCCGGCCAAGTTGTGCTTCGATGCGATCGATCTCGACGTTGAGATTGATTTCGAGCGCTCCGGCCAGCAGCCCTTCACAAAGCAGGATGGCAAAGACAAGCGGAGCAACGCCCATCCAGGGCACGAGCGCCAGGGATGCCGACGTGCCGAGCACGGTGATGAATGCCGTCTTGCGCGCGCCCAGACGTGCAACGATCGGGGAGGCGAAGGTGAGCGATATCAGCGCCCCGATAGCTGCGCCGATCAGTGTCAGACCGAGCTCCGATTTGTCGACCTGCAAGGCGTCCTGCAGGTCGGGAAGGCGCGACAGCATTGCGCCCATCGATACCGCAAAGAGGAAGAAGCAGACATAAATTCGCTGCTGCGGTTCAAGACGCATTTCGATGCTCCGGAAAATCTGAACGCGAGAGATGGAAAGGGTCTATCCGAAAGCAACCAGCGCTGGCAATACGAAGGCCTTTAATTCATCAGACAAATTAGAAGTGCCGGCCAATTTCGGTAAGTGCGGCACCGGCCAGCACTATACGATAGGGCGCGCCTTCGACAGGACAAAGCTACAAGCTCCCCGGGATGGGCAAAACCGCCTGCAGGCGATGGCATCAACCTGCAGACGGCATGACCAGGCCTCATTATCGAGGGCTTGGACGCCTTGAGCTTATCAAGCCCCGCAATTTGCCGGGAGCGATGACGGCTTGCGCGTACCGATCAACACCAGCACCAAGCCGGCGGCGGCCAGCAGGCCTCCGGCAATTGCGACCGCCGCATAGCCGAAGCCGAGGCTGATGACGGCGGCACCGGTGGCCGCCCCCAGAGCATTGCCGAGATTGAAGGCCCCGACATTGATGGAGGAGGCAAGGCCCGGCGCTTCTGCCGCTGCTTCCATGACGCGCATTTGCACGGGCGGGACGAGGGCAAATGCCGCGCCACCCCAGAGAAGCAAACCGATGGCGGCGCCTACGTGGGTGACCATCGCCAGCGGCAGCGCGAACATGATGGCTGCGAGCAGAGCCAGGAAGATCTTGGTCGCACCGTCGAGCGACCAGTCGGCGAGCCGTCCGCCAAGCCAGTTACCGATCGTGAAGCCGACGCCGATGAGGACCAACCCAAGGGTCACGAAGCTATTGGATGCGCCGGTCAGTTCGGTGAGAGCCGGAGCGACATAGGTATATAGCGAGAACATCGCGCCTGCGCCCATGACGGTGGTTGCCATCGCAAGCAGCACGGTGGGGTGAGTAAGTACGGCAAGTTCCCGCCTGATATCAGGCATGGCGCCGCGCTCGCCTTTCGGCAGGGCGAACCATAGCGCTGCAATGGCGGCTATGCCGATCAGCGCTGTTCCTGCAAAAGCCATGCGCCAGCCGATCGCTTGACCGACCCAGGTGGCGGCCGGCACGCCGCCGATATTGGCGATCGTCAGCCCCATGAACATGGCGGCAACGGCGCTTGCCTGCTTTTCCTTCGGCACGACGCTAGCCGCCACCACCGCGCCCAGGCCGAAGAAGGCGCCGTGGTTGAGGCTGGTGACGAGGCGGGCGAGCAGCAGCGTGAAGTAGCCTGGCGCCATCGCCGACATGAGATTTCCGATCGTAAAGATACTCATCAGCAGCATCAGTGCCGCGCGCTTGCCGAAGCGGCTGAAGGCGAGCGTCATGAAGGGGGCGCCGACCATGACGCCGATCGCATAGGCGCTGATCAGAAGGCCGGCGGTCGGGATCGAGACGTCGACCCCCTTGGCGATGACCGGGAGAAGTCCCATCGGCGAAAACTCGGTCGTGCCGATGCCGAAGGCGCCGATCGCAAGGGCGAGAAGCGCCCATCGGGCGTGAGAGGATGTTTGGGCCTTTTGGGCCGTCGAAATCTTGGTGTCCATGTTGAAGCTCCTTAAGCGTCCCATTCGGGCGCGAGACCGGGCGGGCTGACGATCCGGCCATCCGGGCGTGCGAGATCGGCGATGGCCGCCATGTCTTGTTCATCGAGGCTGAAATCGAAAATCGCGATATTCTCCTTGACGCGCTCCGGATTGGCCGTCTTGGACAAAGCGATGTGGCCTTGCTGGATCAGCCAGCGAAGACCGACCTGTGCGGCGCTCTTGCCATATCTGGCGCCGATCCGCTGCAGCACCGGATCCTTCGGCACCGCACCGTCGGCCATGCCGTAGTAGGCGGTGATCGCAAGATCGCTTGCTTTTGCAGCCGCAACGAGCGCGTGCTGGGGCAGATAGGGATGGATCTCGACCTGATTGGTGACGATCGGCGTGCTGGAAAGTCTGACCGATTCCCGCATCTGGGCGATATTCTGGTTGCTGACGCCGACGAAGCGGGTTTTGCCGGCGGCTTTGACAGCGCTCAACATTTCGATCTGCTCCGCGGCCGGCACCTTGTCGCCCGGCCAATGCAGAAGGAGAAGATCGACGCGGTCGGTCTTGAGCTTGTCGAGGCTCTCGTCGACCGAGGCGGCGAACCTGTCCTGACTATAATTGTCGACCCAGACCTTCGTCGTCAGGAATAGATCATCGCGCTTGGCGCCGGCGACTGCAAGAGCCCGCCCGAGTGCCGCCTCGTTCTGATAGATCTGTGCGGTGTCGAAATGACGGAAACCGGCCTCCAGTGCGGCCGGGATGACCCGCTCTACTTCTGCGTCCGACATGCGGAAGACGCCGAAGCCGAGCGCGGGAATTGTTGCGCCATGGGCGGTAACGGTAAGCATCGAAAACTCCTTTTGAAAGCCTCGGCGGCTTCGGCCGCCGTGAATGGATCGAGCACCGGACTTGATGGCGCAATCTCTTCCGCCTATGAAATAGAGAGCGCGTTCTCGCTTGAGAATTGGCTGAGTTTTCACATTATTTGTGAAACTAAATCAAAGATCGGTGTTCCATGGATAATCGCGCAGGCGAAATGCAGGTATTTCTTCGTGTGGTGGAAGCCGGTAGCTTTTCGGAAGCGGCGCGCCTGCTGCGCATGACGCCTTCGACCGTCAGCAAGTTGATCTCCCGCATCGAAGCCAGGCTCGGCGTGCGGCTCGTCGAGCGTTCCACCCGGCGGCTGTCGCTGACCCCGGAGGGCCAGATCTATTATGAGCGCAGCCAAGCCCTGCTGCATGATCTCGACGAGGTCGAACAGGAGCTGGCACAGGGTGCGACGACGACCGGCGGCACGGTGCGGGTCAATATTGCCGTTGCCCTGGGGGTGCTCGGCCTCGAGCCGCTCTTGCCGGAATTTTGGCGGACCTATCCCAATGTTGTCGTCGATCTGTCGCTGTCCGATGAAATTGTCGATCTTTATCTCGATCGCACCGACGTTGCTTTTCGGGTTGGGGCTTTGCCGGCTTCAGGCATGATTGCCCGCCGCATCGGTATTGCCCGCCGCAAGATCGTCGCAGCGCCCAGCTACCTCGATCGCCATGGAATACCGCTGGGTGTCGATGATCTCTCGCGGCACAATTGCCTGGGCTTCAATTTCCGCCGTCTTGCACCCGTCTGGCCGATCAGGGAAAGCGGCCGCATCGTCGATCGCGCCATGACGAGCTCGCTACTTGCCAATAATGGCGAAACCGTCCGGCGCATGGCGCTGGCGGGTGTGGGACTTGCCCGCATGGGCGACTATCACGTACGGGCCGACATTGCGGCCGGCCGTCTCATCGAGGTGCTTGCCGATGTCGTCGAGCCGGACGAGGAGCAGATCCATGCGGTCTTTCTCGGCGGCGCGCGCATGCCGCAGCGCGTGCGCGTCTTCCTCGATTTCGTCGTGCCGCGTCTCCGGCAATTTCTGGATGGAGGCGCCTGAGCGGCCTTGGCAGGGATTTAATCCCGACCATGCTATGTGCTGGCAACCCACCACCAAGACGTCGGCGGGCAAGATCACTGCAGCGGCCGCGGTATGGCGCCGGTTCGAGGCTGGATCGACAGATTTTCGTCCTCCCGGTCGGTCTCAAGCCGCTGCAGGATCGGGCAATGCGGACGATGGTCGCCCTGGCAGGAGTTAACGAGCATGGTGAGTGTGTGCTCCATATCCTGCAGGTCCGCGATCTTTTTCTTCAGTGCCGCGATATGACCCTGAGCGAGGCGCTTGACCTCAGCGCTCTGGCGGCTTTCGTCGCGCCAGAGCCCCAAAAGCTCGCTGATTTCGGCAACGGCAAAGCCGAGATCGCGCGCCCGGCGGATGAAACGCAGCATGTGCACGTCGGTGTCCGAATAGTCGCGATAGCCCGATGCCGTTCTGCCGGCCGCCGGAATAAGGCCGGTTTCTTCGTAATAGCGGATCATCTTGGCCGATACACCCGATGCTTTCGCCGCCTGTCCGATATTCATGAATGTTCTCCTGACAGGCCCCGCCTGATGTTCCCGATGGTAGATGGGGCTTCCAACCATGGGAAGGTCAATAGCATATTTTCCGGTGCAGGACACTTGACCTTACCATGGTTGGAGCCTCCACTTTGAGCACCATGAGATCAAAACAGATGAGAATTCTCATGGTGCTGCGACTTGAAAACATGACCTGCGGCGGCGGCGCCAGATCCGCCACCAAGGCAATCAGTCTGTCGATCCAGACGCCAGGATCGAGACCAGTCCGGACGCGTTCACGGTGGTGAGCGGCCTTATGAGGATATCGTTGAGTAAGAGGAAGCAATTGATGCATCGACGTAATTTTCTGACAGGGCTGGCAGGCCTTGCGATTTCCGGGCCGGCCGCGGCCCAGATGATGCATGACATGGGACATATGGGAGCAAACGGCGCCCATGACATGCCGATGACCAGCGGTAAGCCTGTCTTGCCGGAAGGACAGTCTTTGCGGGAGCTGCCGCGTTTGATGAACGAGGCCGGCGAAGCGGGTCTATTCAAGGCAAGGCTTGCCGCCGAACCGGGGTTGGTTCGCTTCGCAGACAGGCTCGACACGCCCGCGCTCCTCTATAATGGCGGAAATCCGGTGATCGAGGCGCGTGAGGGCGACAGGGTCGAGATCACCTTCAGGAACGGCATTCCCGATGAGCCGACGACGGTTCATTGGCATGGAATGCCGGTGCCGGCCGATCAGGATGGCAATCCCATGGAATCCATCGCCTCGGGTAGCGAGCGCCTCTATGCTTTCGATTTACCGCAAGGTAGCGCCGCATCCTATTGGTTCCATCCCCATCCGCATGGCCTCACCGCCGCGCAGGTCTATCGCGGGCTCGCAGGCATCTTTCTGGTGAAACCCAAAGATGACCCGATCCCTGCGGAATATGGCGATACTGTTTTGATGTTCACCGATCTTCGGATCGCTGAAGATGGAAGCATGCCGGCGAGCAACATGATCGATGTGATGAACGGGCGCGTCGGCGATCATGTGCTCGTCAACGGCCAGAAAAATCCGGTCTTGATCGTGAGGAAAGGAGAGAAGCGTCGCCTGCGCCTCTTCAACGCGACAAATGCGCGCTTCCTGCGGCTGGCCTTCGAGAATGCCGCCATGGTGCTTATTGGAACCGATGGCGGCCTTATCGAGGCTCCTGTCGGCATCGACGATTTGCTGCTTGCGCCCGCCGAGCGCGTTGAGCTCATCATCTCCTTCGATAGGCCGGGAGCGGCAAAGCTTGTCACGCTTGGCTATGAGCGCGGGTGGATGGGGCCCGGCAAGCCTGAAGCGGCCGGCATCACCCTGCTGACCGCCAATGTTTCAGACGAGGCTGCACCCAACGTGCCACCGCTTCCCGCGAAGCTGCGCTCCATCGAACACCTTTCTAAGCCGGCCGTCACACGTCGCTTTGCGTTGACGGAATCCATGGAAGGCATGGAGATGAAGTTCCTCATCAACGGCGCGAGTTTCGATATGAACCGCATTGATGAGGTCTCGAAGGTCGGTCAGGTCGAGTTATGGGAGATCGTCAATCAGGCGGATATGGACCATCCGTTTCATGTGCATGGGACGCAGTTCCAAATTGTCGAACGTGAAAAGAATGGCGCGGTCACCAAGCCATCCTACCGGGCCTGGAAAGACACTGTGAACGTTGCCGCCAGCGAGACGGTGCGCGTCCTGCTGCGGCAGGATTTGCCGGGGCGGCGCATGTATCACTGCCACATCCTCGAGCATGAAGATCTCGGCATGATGGGTACAGTCGACGTCAGGGCCTGACACCTCCATCATCCATCGAAGCGTGGAGAGAAAATTGTCCTTCCCTTCATCCTTGGCCTCGGAACTTGTGTTCGATGAGGTCGCGGCCGGTTTCACCTTTGCCGGTGTGAATGCGATGTTCGGGTCTTGCGCAAACAGCAGGTTAGGCGCTTTTATGTAAGCGCAGTTCCACTGCAGCAAGCGCTCGCGGCGGCCTCGGAGGAGGGCCGGCCACGATCCCGCGGTGGATGCCAAATTGTGCTGACGGTGGCATTCAAGGGGAGGACTCGATGGCCGCTAATCATCAGACGCAATACCGCGAACGCGTGCGCTCTGCACAGGAGGCCGTTGCCTTAATACCGTCCGGTGCGAAGATCGCCATGCCAATCGCCGCCGGCCAGCCGCCTGCCATCCTTGCGGCGCTGGCCGAACGTGCGCGGGCCGGCGTGGTGGACAATGTCCGGCTTTATTACCTGCTTTGCACGGGTGTCGCCGGTTCCAGCGTGCTCGACTTCGACCTACGCGACCGCATCATTCCCATGAGTTATTTTCATGGAGCGGTAGATCGTGCCTTGGATAAGCGGCGAATGGCGGAGATGCTGCCTGCCGCCGAAATCGTACCATGCCATTTCAGCCAGGTGCCGCGCTCGCTTGTTGAGCATGTCGGCGTGGACACATTGATCGCTACCGTCTCGCCCATGGATGCGGACGGAAATTTCAGCCTTGGCGCTAGCACGGATTATGCCCTGGCAGTCGCCCGCAAGCCCGGCGCTCGGCTGATCCTCGAAGTCAATCCCAGCATGCCCTATGTGCGGGGCAATTGCATGATCCCGGTCTCAAGCGTCACGGCACTTGTCGAGAATGACGCAAGCCTTCCGGCGCTTGCTGCCGCGCCTCGTTCGCAAGTCGATGATGCGATCGGTGCTATCATCGCCGGACTTGTGGATGATGGTGATTGCCTGCAGATGGGCATCGGTGCGCTTCCTGACGCAGTTTGCGCCGGTCTTTCAGAACACCGTCACCTCGGCACCCATACAGAAATGATGACATCGGGACTTGCCGCTCTGGTCAGGGCCGGCGTGGTCGACAATAGCCGCAAGCAGATCCATGTCGGGCGAACCATCTTCACCTTTGCGCTGGGAGATAAGCCGCTTTACGACTTCCTGAACGATAATCCCGATGTCGAGGCGCATCCCGTTGACTATGTGAACAATCCGTTCGTCATCGCTCAGAATGATCGCATGGTGTCGGTGAATGCGACGATGCAGATCGATCTCAACGGTGCGTGCAATTCCGAATTCGTCAACGGAAGGCAGTTCAGCGGTTCCGGCGGTCAGGTGGACTTCGTTCGCGGCGCCTACGCCTCACGTGGCGGCCGCTCGATCATTGCCTGTCATGCGACGGCGGCGAAGGGAACGCTTTCGCGTATCGTTCCGACCCTCACAGGTCCGGTAACGACCTCGCGCAACGATATCCATATCGTTGTTACGGAATATGGCTGGGTGAACCTCAAGGGCAAATCGGTGGCAGAGCGGGCAAAGGCGATGATCGCGCTTGCTCATCCCGATTTCCGGGAGGCGCTGGATCGTGCCGCTCATCAAGCGGGCTACTACGCGCCAGACTGATGTCGTTTCTGACGACGGGAAGGGCGTAGGTTCGCTGGGCAATAAGAAGGAACCGGAGGGAAACCGGATCCTTCCGGCTTTGATCGGAGGTCAACCGATTGCTATGAGAAGCCTGATGGATCGGTACATCAGGCTTCCCGTACCTAGTCCCAGGAGACCAGGTAGGTCGCTATTAGAAGCTACGCTGGAAGCGCAGAATACCAGCCCACTGATCCTGGTTCACAGAATCGAAGTTGGTGTAGGAGACTTCCGGCTCGATAAGCAGGTTCTTGACCGGGTTCCACTTGACGTTGGTGGTTGCGGCAAAGATCTTCGAGTCGGTGTAGGCGAGCTGCAGGTTCCACTTCAGCTTTTCGTTGATCGGAACGCCAACGCCGCCCCAAACAGCCCAGTCACCCCAGCCGCACTTCGATGCATCGTTAGCCGGGCAAGAAGAACGAGCCAGGTTGGTACCGGCATACTTGTTCAGGTTGTCGCCATCGGTGTTCCAGCCGCCCATCAAGAAGGCTGAGAAGACGCCGAAGTCAGCATCGACGCGAGCCTTGATGGCGCCTTCCGACTTGATCGAGTCGTAACCGCCGATGACCTTGAAGCCCCATGCGCCGGACTTGAAGCCAGCACCGGCAACGACGTCGGGAGCGTAGTGGTTGGCTTTGTCGTCCGATGCCCAGCTTGCGCCGTAGCCAGCGCCCGAGCCGCTGGAGTTCGAGTCTTCAACCGAGACCACAGCCGTGAAGCCATTGCCGGCGTCGTAGTTGTAGGTCAACTGGTTGAGTTCGTACGGACCGTCATAGATCACGTCGTCGTTGATGACGTCGCCGGCATAACCGATGTAGGAGTTGAACTGCGAGTCAGCCTTACCGACGAGGAAACCGCCGAGGCTGATGTTTGCGAACAGCAGCTTGGAGGAAGTGGAGTTGCCTTCCTGCCAATCCCAACGGATGACCGTGTTGGTCTTCAGCGGGCCGTATTCAGTGTCGGTCGCGGTATCGACGCTCAGCTGAGCGCGGGTATGCCAGAGAGTGCCGTTATGGCTGTTGGCATTGTAGGCGTCGTACCACTTGCCTTCGGTACGGACCATGCCGCCGACCTTGAGGCAGGTTTCGGTGCCTGGAATGAAGAAGTAGCCAGCGCCATACGCATCGCAGATGCGAACGTATTCCAGCGGCTCGGGCTCAGCAGCGACGATCGCGTCAGCCGCATGGGCACCGGATACTGCTGCCAGCGCAGCAGCGGAGCCGAGAAGAAGGCTCTTGATGTTCATTATAAACTCCTGATTGTAGCGGGTCGTACATATTCCAAGGAGCGAGCACAACGAACCCTCCCGGCGACACTGCTTGCAACAAGAAGCAAACACCAGGCATCTGCGAGCGACTGCGGGTATTATCCCCACCCCTTTGGAACCTCGTTAGCTGGCGGCTGAAATAACCCACCAGATCGCAAGCTAATTAGCTCCCGGGAACACAGCTATATACATTCTGATTGTTTGTAAATTAGCTCCGGAAGTATCCGGAAACGGAAAAAAGGGTTGTTGATTTCATGCAACACATGCCAGGCGCGAAAATTCGGGCCGGAGAGGAGCCGGCCTCCTTATAGTGCCCTGCGCTGCATCTCCTGTCCGCCGCTTCAATAAGCGATCGTGAATAGTTCCATCGCCTCGGCAAAGCCCTTCAGCCTCTGTTGGCCGATGGAGATTGCATCGTTGATTCCCGCCTCATCTCGAAACGCGTCGGACATCAGGAGCGCTTCGCTCCTTTCGCTGCAGACGTTCTGTATGCGGCTAACGATATTGACATCAGGGCCGATCAAGGTGAAGTCCAGGCGGTTGCCGGAGCCGACATTGCCGTAGCTCACCTCCCCATAGTGCAGCGCGATGCCGACCTTGACTGGTATGCCGCTGTATTCAAAACCGCTTAGCTCGGAGAGGATTCTCCTTGCTGCGGTCAGCGCTGCATCGCAGGCTCCGGACGTGTCGGCGCCTGGAAAGAATGCCAGAACTGCATCGCCCATGAATTTCAGTACTTCACCGCCTTCATGGGCAATCGCCGGTATCACCTTGTCGAAATAGGCGTTCAGCAGTTCGAGCACGGTGCTGCCGGGCTGGCGATTGGAAAGCTCGGTGAAACCGCGCAGATCGCACAGCAAAAGGGCTGCCTCCATCGATTCGATTTCGCCGCGACGAATGTGTCCGGCAAGGATGCGGCTCGCCGTCATCGGGCCGATATAGGTATCGAGAAGGCTGAGTTCGCATTGTCTGAGGACGCGGAGTTCGCAGGTGTTGCGCAATGCCGGCAGGATGCGCTCGATCAGGTCTTTCTCGCCGGATGTGAAGCCGCCTGGCCGCCGCGTGGCAAAAACGGCGCAGCTGATCGGTCCGTCGGCGTTGCAAAGCGGCGCCACGATCAGTTGCACCAGCCCCCGGCCGGAAAATATGTCGATATGCTGCCAGCGCCCATGCGGACTTTCGCCCGGACCGACGACGAGCGGCTCGCGCATCTCCTGTGCCTTCATGAGTGGCGTATTGGCAAGCGCAAGGCGTGAGCCATGTTCGCGATCATGGATCTCGACCGGTTCGCCGGGCGCCCAGGCGAAGGTGCGGCCGATGAATTCGGGATGCAGCGTCGTCAGGTGCAGCGTCAATCGATCGACGGGAAGGCCAAGGGCCTGCAGGCGGCGGCCAAGACCTGCGACAAGGCCCGCCTCGTCGAGGGCATGGCATTCGTCGCCGGTCAACCATTCGATGAGGCTCAGTGTTGCTCTGTTACCGATGCCGCCGCTGAGCGTCTTGGGGTCGGCTGTTGCGGCTTTTGGCATGTCATGCAGCAAGGTCATGGTTATTTTCTCCTCTTCGAGGTGCGGCGCTCAATGCGCGCCGCCGCCGGAAAGTTGACCGGCTTTTTTCAGAAGCAGGCTGGCAATGAGGGCAACGACCAGTGCGACGCCAAGCAGATAGAAGGTGTCGCTGAAAGCCATGATATTGGCTTGCTTGCGAAGGCTGGCCGCTACTGCGACAATGGCCTTATGCGTCGCAAGCGCTTGATCACTCACTCCATGGTTCATGAAGTAGCTGGTGAGGTTGGCGACGCGCGCGCGGGTCGCCTCTTCGAACACCGAGACTGAATTGGTGAGGATGTTCGAATGAAACTGCTCGCGCTTGGTGAGGAAGGTCTGCAGCGCGGCAATGCCGACCGCACCGCCGAGATTGCGCATCATGTTGAACAGCGCCGAAGCGGATCCGGCATTTTCCTGCTCGATGCCGGCGGTCGCGATCGCCGTCAGCGGCGTGAAGGCGAGTGCCTGGCCGACCGCACGCACGATATTTGGCCAGAAGAGCTGATCGCTGGCATAGTTGCTCGTCATGTAGATGTTCATGAAGTTCGAGGCGGCGAAGAGCGCGAAGCCGACGATGATCAGCAGGCGAGCGTCGATGCGCTTCATCAGCCGTGGGACCAGCGGGATCAAGATCAGCTGCGGAATGCCGGTCCAGGCAAGCACCATGCCGATCTGCTCGGAATTGTAGCCCTGGATGCGCGTCAGATAGATCGGCAGGATGAAGACCGAGCCATAGAGAGCGACGCCCATCAGGAAATTGGCGACGATACCGAAGCCGAAATTGCGGCGCACCAGCAGACGCAGATTGAGGAGCGGATGAGAAGCGCGAAGCTCGATGATGAGGAAGAGCGTCAACGAAACGGCCGCGATGATGGATAGACGGACGATGAAGGGTGAGCCGAACCAGTCGTCCTTGTTGCCTTCTTCGAGCACGGTCTGCAGTGCTGCAAGGCCGACCGCCATGGTGATGATGCCGGGCCAGTCGCCCTTGGCGAGCAGTGAGAGGTTCATTGGCGCGGGGTCGAGCGAGATCCAGAGCATGCCGACCATCAGGACGCCCGGCACGAGATTGACGTAGAAGATATATTCCCAGCCCCAGTTTTCGGTGAGATAGCCGCCGATGGTCGGGCCGATGGCCGGCGCGAAGGTGGCGGAAAGGGCAAAGAGGGCAAGACCCATCGGTTGTTTGGGCTTCGGCAGCAGCGTGATGATGATCGTGAAGGCCATGGGGATCAGCACGCCGCCGGAAAAGCCCTGGATGGCGCGCAGCACGATCATCTGTTGCAGGTTTGCGGCAAAGGCGCAGGCGACTGAAAAGAGCAGGAAAAGCACGGCATTGGTCAGCAGATAGTTGCGCACTGAAAAGACGCGAGCAAGCCATGCGCTAAGCGGAATGACGACGATCTCTGCGATCAGATAGGAGGTGGAAATCCAGCCGCCATCGTCCGTACCGGCGCCGATCGCGCCCTGAATGTCGGCAAGCGAGGCGTTGACGATCTGGATGTTGAGAACGGCCATGAAGGCGCCGAGCGTGGAGCCGACCACGGCGGTCCACATACGCAGCGGGCTCATGGCTGGTCGGACGACGGTAGCGGTTGAAGCACCCGGCGATGCGGCTGAATTGTTGTTTGCGGCGATCTGAAGAGTGGCCACGGTGTGTCTCCTTCCGGCTCATGCCGGAACAATCTCATGACGATGCTGAGGTGATAATCGACGAAAATCGGGAAGGATCATCCACCCTGGCTGGATGATCCCTGCGCGCCGGCCGTCGATGTCTGGGCAGCCTTGGTATCGATTTCCGGCTCCACCGACATGCCCGAGCGCAGCAATCCGGCGAGATTATCGTCGTCGATGACGATCTTAACCGGTATGCGCTGGACGATCTTGGTGAAGTTGCCGGTGGCGTTGTCAGGCGGCAGCAGCGAGAATTCGAGCCCGCTTGCCGGCGAGAGGCTGTCGACATGGCCCTTGATGGTGACGTCGGGGAAGCTGTCGACCTTGATTTCGACGGATTGGCCGGGACGTACATAGGTCAGCTGCGTTTCCTTGAAATTCGCAACGACATAGACCGAATGCAGCGGCACCACTGCCATCAGCTGCGTACCTGCCGTCACATATTGTCCCACGCGGATCGAGCGGGCACCGACCGTGCCGTCGACGGCTGCGACGATGTTGGTATAGGAAAGATTGAGCTCGGCCTGCTGGACGGCCGCAGCGGCACGATCGCGTTGGGCGGCTGCCTGGTCTCGCTGGGTCTGCAGCACGGGAACTTTGGTTTGAGCCGCGACGAGCGCGGCCTGGTCGCGCTCGACAGCGGCCGCTGCCTGCCTTCTGGCCGATTCTGTCTCTTCAGCGCGCGACTGTGTGCCAACGCCGTTGGTAATCAAACGAGCCGAACGGGCGGCATCTGATACAGCATAATCCAGAGAGGCTTGCGACGCGTCGACCGTTGCCTTGGCTTGCCCGATCAGCGATTGCTGCAGCTGGATCTGCGCATCGATATTGGCGATCGCTGCATCCGCAGCCTTTAAATCGGCTTTTGCTTGGGAAAGCGCGGCCTGGAAGTCGCGGTCATCGATGCGGGCAAGCAGCTGGCCGGCCTTGACATGGTCATTATCGTTGACAAGCACCTCCTTGATGTAGCCGGCGACCTTTGGGGCAATCGTGGTGTAATCGGCCTTCACATAGGCGTCGTCGGTGGATTCGATGAAGCGTCCGACCGTCCAGTAGCGATAGCCGAAATCCGCCGCGACCGCGACGCCGGCCAGCAGCGCGGCGATCAACAAGCCGCGCTTGATGAGCTTCCTATCTGCCTTGGGGCTGGCGTCAGCGACAGGCGCTTCGGCAACTCCTCCTTGCGGAACGTCGGCGGCAGGAGATTTCGCGACCTCGTTGACTGGAGCAGCATCGGCCTGGCTTGCGTTCTTGAACGCCTCGTTGCGCGGTAGTTCGACCATCGTCCGTTTCCTTCAGTGCGCCACCCCTTTTTGTTCGGGGTCATTTTTGATGCCATGAAGATGCGTCCGAACGATCCTTCTGATAATCTCCTCAAATCGGGAAGGATCATCAAGTCACAGTGGATAATCCGAGGACAATATGGATCGGTTGACCAGCCTCGCAGTCTTTGGCCGGGTGGTGGAATGTGGCGGTTTTTCCGCCGCCGCCCGCCGTCTCAACATGTCGGTCACCATGGTGGGCAACCATGTGCAGTCATTGGAAGATCACCTCGGAGTGCGGCTTCTGAACCGCACGACGCGTCGGGTCAGCCTGACGGAGACCGGCAAATATTATTATGAGCGATCCTCGCAGATCATTGCCGATCTCGAGGAGGCCGACCGGACGGCGGGCGCGCTTAGCACCATGCCGCGGGGCACGCTGAAGCTCTATACCAGCGGCGCCATCGTGCGTTTCCTGCTCCCCGTCGTCAACGAGTTCATGACGCTATATCCGGCGATCTCGCTTGATTTCAACGTCGGCGAACGGTCGATCGACATGGTTGAGGAGGGCTACGATCTGATGATCCGAACCTTGCCGGCACCGGACTCGACGCTCGTCGCGCGCAAGCTCGCACCTTGGCGCCATATGCTCGTCTGCTCGCCCGAATATCGTGAAACGCATCCCATGCCGAAAGTGCCGGCCGACCTCGCGGAGCATAATTGTCTGCAATATACCTATTATCCCTACGGCGACGAATGGCGTTTCGAAGATGCTGACGGGAAGCAAGTGAGGGTCAAGATCTCAGGCAATGTCGTCTCGAACAATGCCGAGACGCTGCGCTTTCTTTTGGCAAGCGGACAGGGCATTTTTCTGGCCCCGAGCTTCATCGTCTTCGAAGAGGTCGCCGCCGGCCGTCTCGTGCGTGTCATGCCCGACTACCGCGCCGTGGAATTCACCATCAGCGCAATCTATCCCAACCGCAGTCATCTGCCGACGAAAGTGCGTTTGTTCATCGACCTTTTGGCAGAGCGTTTCGTTGAGCACCGCAAGTGGATGACCTGAACGCGCCTTGATTTTGCAAGAATGTGCTCCTAAAAAAGGTCATAAGTGCCCCTTTTTTAGGAGCCTGCCATGACAATGATCAACTTAAAGGATGCCAAGGCGTCGTTTTCCCATGTCATCGATCAGGCTGCAGCCGGTGAGTTTGTAACAATTACCCGTCATGGGCGTGCCGCAGCCGTCGTTGTCAGCGTGAAGGCAGCCGAAGAGGCAAAAAAGCGATCCGGAAGGGCCGACCGAGCCTAGTTCAATACCTGAAGACCTTTCCGGCTGATTTCGATCCCACCGAGGATGTTTTCTCCAGAATTCCCGCTCCATCTCGCGAGGTCGATTTGTGAGCTTTCTTCTCGACACCAACGCGATCTTCATGTTCGCTCCGTCCAAAGCCAGCGCATCGAATACGTTTGCCGAATGGGTGGATGAACAGGATCGGCAGGATGCGATCTACCTTTCACCCCTGACGATCCACGAGATCGAAAAGGGCGTGCGATTGTTGGAAGCAAAAGGCGCCAAAGCAAAGGCTGCGGGAATTCATACCTGGCTGCAGGGATTGATTGCCGGCTATGGTGATCACATCCTGCCCGTCGACAAGGACATCGCTCTTGAATCCGGGAGGCTCGAGGCGAAAGCAGTCATCGCCGGGCATAGTCCCTGCACGGCGGATGCGATGATCGCGGGAACGGCAAGCATTCACAATGCTGACCGTGATCACCGCCAATCTCAAACACTTCCTGCCCTTCGGCGTAGCCGTCAAGTCACCGGATCAGGTGGGGCGCTGACGCCGTCTCGACAGAAGGTTTGGTGGCTTTACCACTGCGTCGGTGATCAGATGGCGGTAAAGCCGTTGTCGACGAAGAGGTGGATGCCGTTGACGAAGTTGGACTCGTCGGAGGCCAGATAGAGGGCAGCGCGGGCCACATCCTCGGGCTCGCCGATCCGCCCTTGCTGGGCCGCGATTGCCGCATCCGAAACATCGACGCCCAGAGCCTGCAACTCCGCCACTTCACGCAACCCGTGCGGCGTGCGGATGAAGCCGGGGCATACGGCATTGCAGCGGATATTGCGATCGCGGAACTCGACTGCGATGGCGCGGGCAAACATGTGCACCGCTCCCTTCGTCGTGTCATAGAGCACTTCCATCGGGGTTGCGGCAACAGCCGAGATCGACGAGGTGCAGACGATGGAACCGCCGCCGGCTGCGATCATGCCCGGCAGCACGGCCTTGGTCATCAGGAACATCGAGCGGACGTTGACGCCATGGAGCCATTCCCATTCCTCCAGCGTCGTTTCGAGGAACGGCTTGATGACGATGGTGCCGGCATGATTGAAGAGCACCGTTACCGCACCAAAGCGGTCTTCGATGCTTTTGACTGCCGCATTGACGGCCGCCTCATTCGAAACATCGGCAACCCAGTGGTCGGCAACGCCGCCAGCGTCTCGGATATCACGCACGGTCGCGGCCGCTGCGTCGCCGTTTCTGTCGATGATCGCCACCTTGGCGCCTTCCGCCGCAAACAGGCGCGACGCTGCGCCGCCCATGCCGGTGGCGCCGCCCGAAATGATGGCAATCTTGCCCTTGAGCCTATCCGTCACGCATTTCCCCCATCCGCCGCACGCGCAAAATCGATGCCGATGCGGCCCTTTGCCGATGCCAATCAAAACTCTCGGAGATGCCGAGGGTCATCGCGAAAGATGCGCTCGGTTGCAGTTCGAGGCAAGGATGATCAGGGGAAAGATTCCGAATTTCCCCTCAGCGCAGATAGTGAATGTGCGGCCGGGCGTGGTGAGGAGAAGTCTCGATCCTTGCTTCAACGGCAAAGACATTTCTCAGCAAATCTTCCGTCAGCACGTCTTCCGGAGCTCCGGAGGCCACGACCCCGCCTTGCTGCATGATGATCAGCTGATCACAGAACATCGCCGCGTGGTTGAGATCGTGGAGAGCGATGATGCTGGTGACGGGCAGGCCGGCAACCAAGCGCATCAGACCGATTTGATGCTGGATGTCGAGATGGTTGGTCGGCTCATCGAGGATCAGTTCCTTCGGCGACTGTGCCAAAGCCCGCGCAATGTGAGTGCGCTGTTTTTCGCCGCCCGACAGGCTCTGCCATCGGTCCTCGCGTTTCTCCTTCATGCCGGCGCGCTCGAGAGCGTCTTCCACGGCCTCGTCATCTGTGGATGTCCAGCCTGAGAACATCGAGCGATGCGGAAACCGGCCGAGCTTGACGACATCGATGACCCTGAGATTGGCATTGGTTGTGCTGTGCTGCTCGACGAAGGCGACACGCCTTGCGATCGAACGGCGGGACATCTGCTGTAAGTCCTTCTCTTCGAGAGTGATGCGGCCGGAGTTCGGCCGTTTCAGCCCCGCAAGCAGACGCAGAAGCGAGGTCTTGCCGGAGCCGTTCGGCCCGAGGAGACCAAGCATCTTGCCTGCAGGCGCCTCGAAAGAGACGCCGTTGAGAACGGTCTTCGCGCCGATTTTCCAGGTAATATTGTCGGCCTTTATGCTCATGATGCCCGCTGGAGCCGGTAGAGAATGATGGAGAAGAAGGGAACGCCGACCAGCGCCGTGACCACGCCGATCGGCAGAACTTGCTGCGGAATAAGGATGCGGGAGGCAATATCGGCGAGAACCATGAAGATGGCGCCGGTAATTGCACAGGCAGGCAGCAACCGGATGTGAAGCGGTCCGACGACGAAGCGCGCCGCATGCGGGACGACCAGACCGACGAAGCCGATCGTGCCGACCATGCTGACGATGGTTGCCGTGATGACCGCGGTCAGCGCAAACAGAATGATACGGGTGCGGCCGACATTTACGCCGAGCGAGGCGGCCGCCTCGTCGCCAAAAGCGAAAGCGTCAAGCAGACGCGAATAGAACAGGCAGACGATCAGACCCAATCCGACGACAATCGACACCAGGGCAAATTCCGGCCAGCGCACACCACTGAAGCTTCCGAGCAGCCAGAACATAACGTCGCGCGCCTGCTGGGCATTGCCGGAGGTGGTGACGACGTAGGATGTCGCTGCATTGAATAGCTGCGACGTGGCAACTCCCGCCAAAATCGTTCTGTCCGGGCCACCGCGTGCTCCGTTTGAAAGCACGGCGACGAGGATAAAGGCCGCAAAAGCACCGGCGAAGGCACCGGCGGAGAGCGAAACGGCGCCCGCTCCGATCCCGAGAATAACGACAGCAACCGCGCCGGTGGAGGCGCCAGCGGAGATGCCGAGCACGTAAGGCTCGGCCAAGGGATTGCGCAGCATGGACTGCATGATCGCCCCGCAAAGCGCGAGACCCGCGCCGCAGAATACGGCAACCAAAGCGCGGCTCAGCCGATACTCCCAGATGACGGTTTCATGGATGCGATTGAGCTCGACCGAGGTCCAGCCCAACTTGTTCGTGATGGCGAAATAGGTGGTGGAAAGCGGGATGGGCATGTCGCCGATCCCCACACTGATGCCGACCACCAGCGCGATCGCTGCAAGGCACGCCAGAAAAAGTCCGGCAGGGGCGGCGACCCGCGGCAAAAGGCGACCGGACTTACTGGTTTCCGCCACGATGCTCACCTGAGGCCGAGTGCCTTCAGCTGCTCAGCCACCTGTTCGGCGCCGAAAATTGTCTGCACGCTCGGATTCATTGCCTGCGCGGGCATGATCACCATGGCCTTGTTCTTCACCGCCGTCATCTGGCTGGTCGCCGGATCGGTCGTCAGGAACTTGATCTTTGCCTGGACTTTGTCGAGTTCCCAGCGACTGCGGTCGACCTGCGTGACCACGATGACGTCGGGATTGCTAGCGATGATGCTTTCCCAACCGAGCTGGGGCGATTCCGCATCGGTTTTGATGGCGTTGGTTCCGCCGAGAAGGTCGGCGATATAGCCCGACGGGCTGTTTTTTCCGCCGACATAGGCATCTGCGGATGGGGATGGGCTGGAGAACCAGAAGACATAGGAGAGCTTCTTGCCATCCTTCGGCGCATTCACGCGCAGTGCCTCTTCCCGCTTTTTCAGATCCGTGATCAGCGCCTGGCCCTTGTCGCGGACGTCGAAAATCTGCGAGAGCTCGTCGATTTCCTGGTAGAGCGTGCTCATGTTCCAGATCTGGCTACGGGCGGCATAGCCGTATTTGTCCTGAGAGGCTCCCTGGGCTGGGCACATACTGGGGGAAACATAGGTCGGAATATTGAGCTTTTCGAAGTCCTCGCGCTTTGCCACCTTGCTGCTCGGTCCCATCAGGGTCGGCAGGGCGGCTGTAACGAAATCAGGATTTTCCGAGAGGATCGATTCAAAGGTCGGGAACTCGACCGTCAGCAGCTTGACCTTGGAATTGGCTTCCGCAAGCTGCGGCAGAACCTTGTTGGGCCAGAAGGCGGTGCCGGCCATTTTGTTTTCGAGGCCGAGCAGGAGAAGAATTTCAGCGCTATTCTGGCCGAGCCCGATCGCGCGCTCCGGAGCCTTCTGAAACGTGACCTTGACGCCGCAATTATCGACGGTCAGCGGATAGCTGGTCGAAGCGGCAGAGGCTGTTGACGCGGCAAAGCCAAGGGTCGCGCAAAGAGCTGAAACGGCCAAAACTGATTTCAATATGGTCACGAAAATATCCTGATGACTGTTGTCGACGAGATCGAACGAAGGCCCGTGCGCGATATAGCCGTGTCACCGGGTCAAAACAAGAGAAAAAAAGTCATATTATTTATACGGCGCGCGTTTGTAAACTTTGCCTGTCATGCATTCTCGAGAGAAGACGTAATTCTCATCGGTCTCGATCTACTATGTTGTCCTCACGCCGGGTTCTGGAAAGGAGCAGGCGGTTCATCTCGGGAACGAAGCGAACGATCCCGAAACCCGCCATTTCCAGGATCTTCCTGGAAGCTGTGTTTTCAGGATGGGCAAAGGCGCGGACTTCGCCAAGCCGCAGCTCCCCGTCGGCAAAATGTAGTGCCGCGGCGACCAATTCCGATGCGTAGCCATATCCCCAGGCGTCCCGACGGAAAAAGTATCCGAGTTCGCAGCCCCAGCCTGGGTCAAACGGATCATCGTACAAGCCGCCCCAGCCGATGATTCTTGCATCATTCTTTCTGACAACGGTCCAGGGTGCATATCCATCGCGCCGCCGGCACCATTCGTGAACCGCGATCCTGCGACGGCATTCGCCAGGCGTCACGTCCGCATGCGTATGCTTCATGGCCTCCTTGTCGCCCAGAAATTCGAACAGAGCAGGAGTATCGGACAGCCGCGAAGGACGGAGCAGCAGCCGCGGCGTTTCGATCTGCGATCCGATGTTTCTCATATGATTTCGCTTTCCATATTCGAGTCCTTCTTAAAGCGATTGGGCCATAGGCCGACTTTGTTGCAGAGTGCGCACGTTTTCACGCCGACCGAGTGGCAGGGTTATGACGGTAAGCCAGTAGTTGCTAACCGGAAATAGTGCCGATCAGGGTGGAGAAATGTGATCTCGGGCCTATTTCACCAATCCGGGAGTTGGAGAGAAGGAGGAGTAGAACAATGGCAAAGAACACGATTTGCCTGTGGTACGACAAGGACGCAGAGGCCGCCGCCAATTTTTACGTCGAGACTTTTCCAGATAGCGCCATGGGTGCCGTCATCCGCGCGCCGGGAAACTATCCAGAGGGCAAGCAGGGCGATGTGCTGGTCGTCGAGTTTACGGTCGCAGGTGTTTCTTGCGTCGGCTTGAATGGCGGTCCGATGTTCAAGCACAACGAAGCCTTTTCATTTCAGATCTACACCGAAGATCAGGAAGAGACGGATCGTTATTGGAACGCCATAGTAGGCAACGGCGGCCAGGAAAGTGAATGCGGCTGGTGCAAGGACAGATGGGGTGTCTCCTGGCAGATCACGCCGCGTGTTCTGATGGAGGCGCTGCGCGAGGGCGGCGATCAGGCAAAGCGGGCTTTCGACGCGATGATGACCATGAGGAAGATCGATGTGGCCGCGATCGAAGCGGCACGCCGGGGCTGACGCGCGAAGCCCTTCCTCAATACCTAGATCGCCGATGCCGCGGCAATTTGCGAAGGCGGCGGCGTCGACGCCATGATTGCTTTTATTCAAGACTCCATTAAATATGGTTTCAGGAATATGCAGCCGGCTGTTGTAGATCGGATATCGGCAACTTATCCTTGATCAAATGAAGCGGTGGCCGTTGGCGTTTGACTGGTGAGGTTTGCAGAGGATGGCCGCACGAAACGCCGCCAGCTGGAATCATTGCAAGGTCAGTGTCGTCTTCAGCGGGCGAAATCCGCGTGACCGGCGCAGCAGCCAAGGAATTTGGCTGATCGAACCTGTCAGCCTTGATAAAGGCTACTTTCCATACAGAGATTGGCCGCAGGCTGCCATATGCTTGCGACTGCCTCGGCGCCGGCGGGTTTTTGATAGAATTGCCGTGAAATCCCGTTGCGCCGACACCAATAGAATTTCTCCCGACCTGTTCCCGAAGAGTAGAGCTGACACTCATGATAAAACGCATGATCATCATGCTGATCGTCATAGGCCTGATCCTTGGCGGGATCTTCGGCTTCCAGGCATTCAAGAATCGCATGATTGCGGCCTACCTGGCTAATCTCAAGGCGCCACCGCAGACCGTCTCGACAATCACCGCGGCAGCGAGCCCATGGCAGACGACGCTGCAATCGATCGGCAGCTTCAATGCCGTCGAAGGCGCCAATCTTTCGGCGCAGGTCCAGGGCATCGTCCAGAAGATCGGCTTCGAAGACGGCCAGGACGTCAAGAAGGGCGATCTCATCGTGCAGCTGCTTGCCGATCAGCAGATCGCGACGCTTGAACAATACAAGGCGACGATGGCCAATGCTCAGATCGCCTATGACCGCGATTCCAAGCTGATCAAGGCGAATACTATCGCGCAAAGCCAGGTCGACAGTGATCTGGCGACATGGAAGGCGGCGCAGGCGCAGGTCGCCTCCCAGCAGGCGTTGATCGATCAATATTCGATCCGCGCTCCCTTCGATGGCCATCTCGGCATCAGGCTGGTCAGCCTCGGTCAGTACCTATCGGCTGGAACCGCGGTCGTCACCTTGCAGTCGCTCGATCCGATCCAGTTCGATTTTTCGATGCCGCAACAGGCTCTGTCACAGCTGAAGGTCGGCCAAGCGGTAACGGCGACGGTCGATGCCTATGGGAATCAGACTTTCGACGGCAAGATCACGGCGATCAGCCCGCTCGTCGATACGCAGAGCCGCAACATCACCATCCGGGCAACCTTCCCCAATTCTGATCGCAAGCTGCTGCCGGGCATGTTCGGCAACATAACGGTGGTGGTCGGGGAGCCGAAGGAATACATCTCCCTGCCGCAGACAGCCGTCACCATCAATCCTTACGGCAACGTCGTCTATGTGGTGACCGACAAGGGCAACGGGGCGGATGGAAAGCCGCAGCTTGTCGCCAATCAGAAGTTCGTCAGCACCGGGCAGGCGCGGGGTGATCAGATCTCCGTGACCAAGGGCTTGAATGCCGGCGAAGTGGTGGTCACGTCAGGCCAGCTGAAACTTAACAACGGCTCGCCTGTCATCATCAACAACGAAGTCCAGCCGTCGAACGATCCCAATGCGAACCCGGCGAACCCCAACTGAGGTGTGGCGATGAATATCACCGATATCTTCATCAAGCGCCCCGTTCTCGCTCTCGTGGTCAGCGCGTTGATTATCGTGATCGGCTATCAGTCGTTCCGCTCGCTTACCGTGCGACAATATCCGCAGACCCAGAACGCCGTCGTCACGGTGACGACCACCTATCCCGGTGCGGCGCCCGACGTCATCGCCGGCTTCATCACGACGCCGCTCGAAAACGCCATCGCGCAGGCCAACGGCATCGATTACATGACCTCGACGAGCACCAGCGGCACGTCGACCATCACCGTCAACCTACGGCTCAACTACAGCGCCGATGCGGCGATGACCGAAATCAACGCCAAGGTATCTTCCGTTCTCAATCAACTGCCCACGGGAACGCAACAGCCGATCATGACGGTTTCCATCGGCCAGTCGATCGACGCCATGTATATCGGCTTCCGAAGCGACGTTCTGGCCAGCAACCAGATCACCGATTATCTGACGCGCGTGGTCCAGCCGAAATTGCAGGCGGTCAACGGCGTTCAGACCGCCGAAATCCTCGGCGCGCGAACGTTCGCCTTGAGAGCCTGGCTGCAGCCGGACAAGCTTGCCGCCTATGGCCTGTCGGCCGGCGATGTCTGGACCGCGCTCAGCGCCAACAATTACATCTCCGGTATTGGCACCACGCGCGGCCAGATGACGCAGACAGTGCTGACGGCCAGGACCGACCTGCATTCGACGGATGAATTCAGGGAAATGGTGGTCAAGCAGATCGGCAGTACGATCGTGCGGCTGAAGGATGTCGCGACCGTGGCGCTCGGATCCCAGAACCCTGACGTCCAGATCGGTTTCGATGGGCAGGACGGTGTGTTCATGGGCATCCAGATCGCCCCGACCGCCAACCTGCTCGACGTGATCGCCGGTGTGCGCGCGGTGTTTCCGAGCATCCAGCAGCAATTGCCGCAGGGGCTCGAAGGCTACATCGTCTACGATTCCAGCACCTTCGTCACCACCTCGATTGATGAGGTCGTAAAGAGCCTGGTCGAAGCTCTTGTGATCGTCATTTTCGTGGTCTTCGCCTTTCTCGGTTCGCCGCGATCGGTCGCCATTCCCGTCGTCGCCATCCCTCTGTCGCTGGTCGGCACTTTCGCGATGATGCTGATCTTTGGCTTCTCGATCAATCTTTTGACGTTGCTCGCCCTGGTTCTGGCGATCGGCCTCGTCGTCGATGACGCCATCATCGTGGTGGAGAATGTCAACCGCCACATCGAAGAGGGATCGACACCCATGAGGGCGGCGCTGGACGCGGCGCACGAACTGGTCGGGCCGATCCTCGCCATGACGGTGGTGCTGATCGCCGTCTACGTGCCGATCGGTTTCCAGGGCGGCCTGACCGGCGCATTGTTTACGGAATTCGCTTTCACGCTGGTCGGCGCCGTTACCGTATCCATGATCATTGCCCTGACGCTGACGCCGATGATGTGCTCGCGCATCCTGAAGCCGCATTTGACTGATCGCAGCGGCTGGGAAGAGCGTATTTCCGACTTCATCGATCGCCGCTTTTCGGAGATCCATCGGCCCTATGTGCGCATGCTGCATGGCAGCCTGAACACTGTGCCGGTGGCACTGGTTTTTGCCGTGATCGTGCTTGGCAGCATCTATTTCCTCTATACCAGCGCCAAGAGCGAGCTGGCACCTAACGAGGACCAGGGTTTCCTGGCCGCGCAGGTGACGAACCCTCCCAATGCAACGCTTCAACAGAAGCTTCTCAATTCTAACCAGGTCTCCAAGATCTTTCGCAGTTTCCCCGAAACCGACAAGACGTTGCAGGTCGAGGTGCCGGGCACATCCTTCGAGGGCATGGTGCTGAAGCCCTGGGATCAGCGTACGAGAACGGCCGATCAGCTGCAGCCGCTGGTTCAGGCCGATCTGGCGAAGATCGCCGGCGGACAGTCCGTCGTCTTCCAGATACCGCCGCTGCCTGGCGCCAGCGGTCTGCCCGTGCAGTTCGCCATCGGCAGCACCAGCGGCTTCGAACAGCTCAACGAGGTCTCCACCGCCTTCCTGCAGGAAGCGCAGAAATCCGGCGAGTTCATCTTCCTGACGAAGGATCTCTACGTCGATAACCCGCAATATTCGATCCAGATCGACCGCAGCAAGGCCTCGGCCCTCGGCCTGTCCATGAACAATGTCGGCTCGGCGTTGGCCTCCATGCTGGGCGGCGGCTATGTCAATTATTTCAGTATCGACAACCGTTCCTATCAGGTCATCCCGCAGGTCGAGCAACGGTCACGCCAGACCATCGATCAGATCATGAACTATCCGATCGCAAACGTGAACGGCAACAAGATCCCGCTTTCGGCGATCGCGACGGCGAAACTCCAGGCGACGCCGCGCTCGGTTGCGCACTTCCAGCAATTGAACTCGGCCACCATCTCCGGCGTGCCGGCGCCCGGGGTTGCCGTCGGCGATGCGCTCAACACGCTGAAGTCGATTGCGGCGCGGACATTGCCGCAGGGCTACTCGGTCGACTACGGCGGACAGTCGCGCCAATATGTGCAGGAATCGAGCGGCATGGCGACGACGTTCGCGCTCGCCCTGATCATCGTGTTCCTGGCGCTTTCGGCGCAGTTCAACAGCTTCCGAGACCCGTTCATCATCCTCGTGTCCGTGCCGATGTCGATCGCAGGCGCGCTCGCCTTCATCAGCCTCGGCATCGGCGGCGCGTCGATGAACATCTATACCCAGGTCGGGTTGGTGACGCTGATGGGGCTGATCAGCAAGCACGGCATTCTGATCGTCGAGGTGGCAAACACGCTGCAGGCCGAAGGAAAGACCAAGCGCGAAGCCATCGAAGGCGCTTGCGCCATCCGCTTGCGGCCGATCCTGATGACGACAGGCGCCATGGTTCTCGGCGTCGCGCCGCTGATCCTGGCGACGGGAGCAGGGGCTGTCGCCCGCTTCAACATGGGCCTTGTGATCGCCGCGGGTCTTGCTATCGGAACGCTGTTCACGCTCTTCGTCGTGCCTGCGGTCTATATGCTGCTCGCAGCCGACCATCACAAGAAGACTGCGCCCGAGGCAGAGCCGGCTCCTGCACATTGAGTGTGCCGGCCGTCGAGACGGCCGTTGCGATGATCCGGCTGTCTGCTCGAGCGGCTAAAAGCTTCGTGCAGACTGGCCGTCTTCAGGCCGGAGGCGCACCCTTTACGCCGGGATTGCCATATCGAGTTCCGCCTGGCGTCCGAGGCGGGTCATCCATTCGACAAAGTCGGGCCGTCCCTTGATCTGCCGGCCATAGTGGCGGGCAAGTGCCGCCTTCAAGTCGCCGTTTCTGCCGAGTTGCTCGTCGGCAAAGCCGATCATTTGAGAGTTCGGCCAGGCCTGCGGGCGGATGGCAATCAGGCGAGCAAAGAGGCTCTCCCCCGATTCTTCGGGGTTTGATTGCGCCATCAATGAGAGCATGGCTGCGGTCGAGCGTGATACGCCCATGTGGCAATGCACCAGCAGATGGCTCGGCGCCTCAGCGTCTTGCTGCGCCTGAAACTCGGCGCCGAATTTCAGGATCGCTTCGACATGTTCCGGCTGCGGCATCACGCGCCCGGGCGCTGACGCTATGATGTCGTGAAAACGCAACGTCGTGCGATGGTGCTCGGCATAGGAATGGAAGACGTCGAGCTCGGGATATTCCGGATCGAGGAGGGAAAGCACGTGGGTTACGTTTCGCACGCGCTGATCGGGCAGCTCCTCAATGCCACAAACCGTGAGTTCGGGAGAAAGAAGCACGCTCATTGTCATATCCTTCAAATCAGCTGGCGATTCCGCTGTTCGCGATACGATAAGTGCCATCGCTCTGAAGTGAAAGCGCTTTTTACTCCCTGCTAGCCCCGCCCCAGGGCTGGAGCGGATTCCATTCCGGCAATCTGCTTCTCGGGAACAAAACGCCTGCAAGTGCGGTTCGCTCGCACCGGACGGCACGATGATGCGCTGTGCCGGTTTCTGCTGGGAGGCAGTCATGAGCGACTATCAAATGGATAATAAAAGTGAGGTCGTCGAGCCGTCAAAGCCGAGAATTTTTGAAATCCTGGGGCCGGGCTTGGTCACCGGCGCCTCGGACGACGACCCGAGCGGGATCGCGACCTACTCGCAGGCCGGAGCGCAATTCGGGTATATCGCGAGTTGGACCCTGCTCCTGACCTATCCGCTGATGGCTGCCGTGCAGATGATCAGCGCGCGCATCGGCCGGACCACGGGACGAGGTTTGGCGGGCAGCATGGCGAAGTGTTATCCCAGATGGGTGGGGATAAGCATCACCTTTCCGCTCCTGATCGCCAATGTCATCAATCTCGGCGCCGATCTCGGTGCGATGGGAGATGCCGCGCATTTGCTGCTGAGCGGCAATTCGTTGATTTACGTCGCTGCCTTCGGCATCATTTGCATCCTTCTGCAGGTGCTTCTCAAATATAAGCGTTACGTTGCAGTCCTGAAATGGCTGAGCCTGGCGCTTTTATCCTACATCGCGACCCTGTTCGTGGTGCATATCGATTGGTCGGCTTTCAGTCGCGGACTGCTGCTGCCGACCTTCAAGACCGATCCGAACTACTGGTCCATGATCGTCGCAATTTTCGGAACGACGATCAGCCCTTATCTGTTTTTCTGGCAGGCGTCCCAGGAGGCCGAAGATCTGAAGGAGAAGCCACAGCAGGAACCGCTTGTGAAACACCCTCAGGAGGCGAAAAGGGCGGACACTCGCATCACGTTGGACACCCTCATCGGCATGGCGGCATCCAACATCGTCGCGCTCGCGATCATCATGACCACAGCAGCCACGCTTAACAAGGCCGGTGCGACAAGCATCGAGAGTTCCGTCGATGCAGCGAAGGCGATCGAGCCGCTGGCCGGACAATTTGCCAAGATCATTTTTGCCACAGGGATTATCGGAACAGGCCTTCTGGCTGTTCCAGTTCTCGCAGGGTCGGCTGCATATGCTGTCGGGGAGGCGGCGCGGTGGAAGGTCGGGCTGTCGCGCGAGCCGAGCGAGGCGAAGGCTTTCTATACGACGGTGGGCTTGGCGACGGTGGTGGGCATGCTGTTGAACTTTACGCCCATCCCGCCGATGAAGGCCCTGTTCTGGAGTGCCGTCATCAACGGCGTCGTCGCGGTTCCAGTTATGGTGATTCTGATGCTGATCGCCACCAATCGCGACGTCATGAAACAGTTCGTCATCCGGGGCGGGTTGAAAGCGCTTGGCTGGATCGCCTGCGCTATCATGTTCGTTGCCGTGATCGGCATGGCCGTGACCGCATTTATGTAGGAACGATCGGACGAAGCAAATGGCCGTTTCGGCTGACGATGGTTCAGGCGAAACGTCGGCAGGTGCCCCATAGCGGCCGAGTGCACTACCCGAAATGTCGGGTAGTGACATATTTATAATCGTCAGAGCGGTCTGACGTTTTCCGCCTTTGTCTTGCCTGTCTTCCGATCCTGACCGAGATCGTAGGAAACGGATTGTCCCTCCCGAAGCACGTTGCCGTATTGCAGGGCGGAGACATGCACGAAAACGTCAGGTCCTCCACTTTCCGGCGTAATGAAGCCGAAGCCCTTGTCTGTATTGAAAAACTTAACCGTGCCAGTTGGCATGATATCCCCATATCTTTGCGTTTGATTGCGGCGGCAACCTAGCGGGCAACCGCTGTCAGATCAAGCATATCTGCTCCAGCTACCTAAAAATGCCTATGATCAGACCACTGAACGCGCCGTACGCTGAATTGCGTCGAAGATTTTTTTCGCCCAATTGCACCGCTCGGCCACCTTGGCCCGCGGCTTGATTCTCATGTGGGAACCAAAGCGGAGGAGAACGGTTTGGATTGTCACCGGTCGGTCGGACGCGTGCGGGACGAAATGCATGGTCCTCTTGTAGCGGCAAGGTGTTGCCCCGCCTGGGAGACCACCGAGTTCAGGGAGGTGTAAGATGGAAATCTATCATCGATATCGCGAGAACGCGGTGCCGCCCGGTTCTATCGTCGTCAAGTTCTACCATTCTGGCGATAAGATCCGGGGATTCCTGCGCAAGGTCACGCCGCCCGGAGAGGATGACACCATCTTTCCGGGCGAGGAGATGGAGCCCGATGACGCTTTTCGGGCAGCCCGCAACAAAATGTCCGGTGAAATCATGCGGCCGATTTACGTCGAATTGTCGGAAGGCGTGAATTGGAACCCGGCATGGGGTCAGCTCGAATGAGCTGAGTTGATTACGCTGGCCGATGTTGCGGTCGGGGCTTTGGGATTTCCCGCCGATGCCGCCGCAGGTGCTTCGTAGGGGCTACACTCTCCTTTTGCGGGGTTAGTCCAAGGCACTCGTTCAGTCGCTGTGCGTCGGCCGGCGCCCGTACCTTCACATCATTGTCGAAATAGACATAGACGTCGCGGCCACGCTGTGGCTGTTTCAGCGGCTCCAGGACACGGTTGGCCTTGGTCGGCTCGCGCCCGTGCGCCCAGTCGTCGATCCGTTCTGCCCAGACCTTCAGAGCCTCGTCGTCATATCCGCTGACATATAGCTCTTCCGAGCCATGCAGGCGGCAATAGACAAAGTCTGCGGTGACATCCATAAGCAAAGGCCATTCGACGGTATCTGCGCAGACGAGCCCGATCTTATGTTTCCGCAACAGTTCGATGAAGTCGGCATTCACGAAACTCTCGTTGCGGATTTCGAAGGCATGGCGGAGCGGTCTTTTTTCTTCCGCCTGCAGCCAATCGCGGCCGTTCAGCCGCTCGTCGTGCCGCTTGGCCAGGTGGGCGGCTTCATCGGTATCTTTCGGCAGCATCTTTATGAAAGAGGAAAATAAGACAGGGTCGAAGCGCAGTCGCGGAGGAAATTGCCAGAGGATCGGGCCGAGCTTTTTTCCCAGGCGCAGCACGCCGGACGCTATGAAATTGGCAAGCGGCACTTCGACATCGCGCAGCCTGCGCAGATGGGTTATGTAGCGGGATCCCTTCACTGCGAAGACGAAATCATCCGGTGTCGTATCCCGCCACCTGGCAAAAGTCTCGGGAGTTTGAAGGCCATAGAAAGTGCCATTGATTTCGATGGATGGAAACTGCGAGGAGGCGTAGGCGAGCTCCCCTTTCTGCGGCACGTTCTTCGGATAGAAAACACCGCGCCAGGGAGCGTAAGTCCAGCCTGAAATACCGATACGGATGGTTCCAGTTCTTTTCATGTTATCCATCGCGCTTGCATCGGATTGCGTTCATGCGGGACATTGCCGATGTCCAACGTCCTGTCGTCTCAAGTGACGTTGATGGAAGGCAAGAATGACATGACTTCGCTGCGCTGTCTGGGTGGCAATGTCTCGATCTCTTTTTTCCAGAAGGCTTCGGCTTCGAGCGGATCGGCCTCCCAACTGTTCGTCGATAGGATGTTGTCATCCATTACCAGCAGTTTTTTGCCGCCGAGCCTCAGATATTCCTCGGCGAGCTCTTGAGCACTGTTCATCATGATTCTGCTCCTGGAATGATCCACCTGCCGCCGGCGATCTAAATTATGAATGCCGGCGACGAGCGGAGTGAAATTCAGCTGACATTTTTTACGTTCACCAGCCGCTGTCACTGCGGGCAATTGCTGCTCGATGTGCTGTCACTCGACTGGCTGCTGCTTTGTGTATCCGTACCTTGCGCGGTATTCTTGCCGGTCTTCAGGGCATTGCAATCCTGCGATTGACCATTGGAATTTGGGGTGCCATTGGTTCCTGTCGTATTGTTGCCGGTACCTCCATTTCCGCTGGGAGTAGCTCCGTTCTGCGAATTGGTTCCGGCACCGTTACCGCTGCCTGAACTACCGGTGCCGGCTGCGCCGGAGCCCGATTGCTGCGCCATGGCTGCTGTCGCCATGCCGATCGAAAGGGCACATACCGCGATCATTCTCGTCAACATTGGTGTTTCCTCTTTTGGCTTTGCTGCCTTCAAACTCGGAAACCGCGCCGTTGTTTCCGGAATTTTTGGATTTTTCGTCCGTTGGGAGCGGATCGGGGGCACCTGCTCGAATGCCGGGAACAAGCCGTTCGTATGAAAGTTGGGGTTCCTTTTTACCAGTGGCCCCTCATGTCTTCCTTTAAAGATCGTCCTATCATCAGCGACTTTCAGCAGCCCGGCCAGGCTCCAAGCGGTGATCCGCTTCTGGGCGCGATCGATAGCGACCTGTCGTCCTGTTTCGACCTTCTGCAATTATTTGGTTTCTCTGGGAACAAGCTCCGGATGCAACCGTTCCCTTGAAAGATGCCAGGAGCATCCCGAGTAGGAAACGCTCCGAAGCATCCTGATATGCATCACCGCGCATAGCGAGCAGCAAATCTGCACAACTCATCAGGTCGTCTTGTTCCAACGACTCCTGAGTGTGCTGACGCGCGTCGCGCCTCGGCAGCAGCCGAGTCCCGGCATTGCGATCCAATGCCGCCGGATACCGCTATGCACTGCTTCCCAAGGAGAAGGCTTGTGAGCGATATGTACCGAACGGCCGGTCTGCAAGATGAAATCGTTGAGCTTATTCCGGCTCTTCGCGCCTTTGCGCGTAGCTTTCACAGAAATGCCAACGACGCCGATGATCTGGTCCAGGAAACCTTGACGAAAGCGCTGGCCAATCTCGACCAATTCGATCGTGGCACCAGGCTGAAATCCTGGCTGTTCACGATCATGCGTAATACGTTCTGCACCAAATTCCGTATCAACAGGCGCGAAGCTCCCGGCGCCGACAAATGCGTTTCCGGCGAGGGAGTAGCGCAGCCATTACAGGAATGGACCATTCGGGCGAAAGAACTTGAGGAGGCATGCAATCTGTTGCCGGAGCATTATCGTTCGGTGCTTCAATACGTTGTCATCGAAGGCCGGTCCTACGATGCCGCCGCGGAACGATTCGGTTGTGCGATCGGCACGGTGAAAAGCCGGATCAACCGTGCTCGCCAGCAATTGGCGGCGCGCCTCGGCGAAGAGGGTCATTGACGATCTTATTATCCACCAACCCTGCCTCCACCGCGAGACCTCCGGCTTTGTGGGTTTCCATCTGTTCCCGCATATGCCCGTCAGATGGAGGTTCCTGACCCGATGCGGAGGCCTCTGCAAGCCAGCTCTATATCGAAGAGGTTGAGGAACAAATGCCAATATCCAGTGTTCGATCCAACGGGAGGGGGAAATCCAGAAGAACGAGAGGCAGGAGATGGGAGGATGGGATGTACGATGTCATTGATGTGGAATTCACGACGCTTTGGACCAAGCCAGTCCGCCTTGCAGCCAGTGGTCGAGACGATCGGATGATCCGGGGGCCTGAAGAGGCAATTCATTTCCTGTCACGACGATGGCCCTGTGAAAGAAGCTCAGCTTACATCAATGCGAAGGCACAATGTGCAGCAGCCGTTTTGCACAGGGTTCCCATCGAGGCATCAAGAGCTGCTTTCGTGACCGCCTGCCTCGATGCACGCCTTGTGTTGGAGCAGGTACAGCCATGAAAACCGGGAGCGACGATAGGAACTCCGAAAACGATGCATATGAGCTCGGCAGAAGGGCCTTTGCGAAAGGGGCGTGCAGCGACAACAATCCGTTTCCACAGGGCGATCAACGGCGCGATGAATGGGCGCATGGCTTCACGGATGCGCAGAAGATTCGCAGTGATCAGCATAGGCCTGGCCACCCGCCAAATTGATCGCACGTGATTGCCAAGGGCGGAGACCTGCCTCAGCGCCCGCTTTCCCGTTCGTTGATCTCGATCTGGCCTTTCTCCGCCAGGATGGGCAGGGCGATATTGTGTTGTGCCTCGTCCATCTCCTGGACCGTGACCAACGTTCCTCCCTGTTCCAGCGCCGCCGCATAGGCTGTGCGCTGCTCTTCATGAAAGAAGATGCCCGTCAACGCGTCGAGAAAGCCCATATGATCGATTGGCGTTGTGTCAGGCCGATTACCGGGCGTCATCGTGATCGCGTCTTTCGGAATACCCGCATCCACCAATTCCTGAGCCGCCGCTTCCGCATCATATTCGTCAGCGAAGAACGCACTGAGTGCGAGGGGGCCCGGTTTGCTTTGATTGCTCATGAGGATTTCTCCTTTTGGATGTTCCTATCGATCTAACGAATGTCGGTTGCCTGGGTTCCCCGCAGGACCACGGTCGTAGTGATGGAACAAACAGAAGGGCGATTAGTTGATCGTTGGAGAATCTGGAACCATTGCGAGCCCCCAATGCTCGAGAGATTTGCTTTGGCCGGCGCAGGCCCTTCGTTAGCGTATGAACATGCAGACGCAGAGACACTCGACGAGCTGCGTGACGATGCGCAATCATGCCAACGCTGCGACCTTTATCGCAACGCAACTCATCTTGTATTCGGCGAAGGGCCTCGCACCGCTGAAATCGTCCTCGTCGGGGAGCAACCCGGCGACAAGGAGGATCAGGCTGCTCGGCCTTTCGTGGGGCCTGCGGGCCGGCTGTTGGATCAATGCCTTGATGAGGCGGGGGTGGATCGCGATCGCTGCTATGTCACCAACGCCGTCAAGCATTTCAAATATCAGATGCGCGGCAAGAAGCGTCTGCACGGTCGGCCGAATGCCGGCGAGATACAACGTTGCGCCTGGTGGTTAGGCGCGGAACTCGAGCTGCTGCAGCCAAAACTGGTCGTCGCACTCGGCGCAACCGCCGTATCTTCCCTGCTGGGGACGAAAGTGAAGGTCATGCGCGATCGCGGACATATCCTGCATTCGTCCGCAAAGCTCGATGTTCTCGTGACCATCCATCCCTCGGCGCTGTTGCGGATCAGGGAGGCTGACGAGAGAGAAAGAAACCGGGCCGCCTTCATCCAGGATTTGAAAAAGGTCACGCGCTTTCTATAGGGCTGACCACCTCTTCATTGAACCGTCGAAGTCAGATTGAGCAAGACAAAAGCAAAGGTCATGTCATGGCTGACAATCAATCCACAACCATGGAAACCCGGCCGGACCGGCCGACACAGCAGGCTTCAGATGAAATCGAACGTCAGAAGGAGGACCGGCAGGAAGCAAAACGGCCTTCCTTCCTTCGTCGTCATCCCTTCTGGATCCTGTTCGGTGTTGTCGCTCTGGCGGTTCTCATTGCCGCCGGATGGTTCGCCTGGAAGGTGTATTTCTATCCCTACGAGACGACGGACGATGCCTTCGTTGACGCTCGCAATTTCTCCGTTGCCGCCAAGGTCTCCGGCTATGTTTCCGACGTGCCGGTGACCGACAACCAGCATGTCAAGGCGGGCGATGTCATCCTGCGGATCGAGCCGCGGGATTACCAGATCGCGCTTGACCAGGCAAACGCGCAGATAGAGGCCGCCAAGGCCTCCGTTGATAGCGCCAGCGCCCAGATCGAGGCGGCTGCCGCTTCCGTCGATGTGGCAAAAGCGCAGCTGAATTCGGCCAATGCGGCCCTGCAATATGCGCAGCAGGAGGCCAATCGCCAGCAACAGCTGGTCAAATCCGGATCCGGCAGCGTGCAGGCGGTGCAGCAGGCAGCGTCCACCTTGCAGCAGGACCAGGCAAGTCTCGCCCAAATGCAGGCGAACGTGACATCCGCGTTGAAGAACAGGGCTGTGGCAGAGGCGCAGAAATCGAGCGCGCTGGCAAGCCTCAAGCAGGCGCAGGCGCAGGCCGAAGAAGCCCAGCAAAATCTCAGCTATACGACGATAACCGCTGCGCAGCCCGGCCGTGTCGTCCGTCTCACCGGCGCGAAGGGCCAGTTCATCGATGCCGGCCAGGCGATCGCGACTTTCGTCCCGGATGAGATCTGGATCACTGCGAATTTCAAGGAAACGCAGTTGACCGACATGCGTCCGGATCAGCCGGTGGATGTAACGATCGACGCATACCCGGATCATACGCTGCATGGCAAGGTGGCCTCCGTCCAGCCAGGCTCCGGCACCGCCTTTTCACTCCTGCCGGCGGAAAACGCGACCGGCAACTATGTGAAGGTCACGCAGCGCGTACCGGTGAAGATCGTCGTTGACCAATGGCCCGCCGATCTTCCCATCGGCCCCGGCATGTCCGTCGTGCCGACGGTCACGGTCCGGCCGAGGAACTGAGATGAGCGGCGCAGCAACGGCAAATGGAGGCGCGGCCTCATCCGAGCGTGCCACGAACCCTTGGCTCATCGCCATCGTCGTGTCGCTCGCGACCTTCATGGAGGTGCTGGATACTACAATCGCCAATGTGGCGTTGCGCTACATTTCCGGCGGCCTTGCCGTCAGTTCCGATGAAGCCTCCTGGGTGGTGACGACGTATCTCGTCTCGAATGCCATCGTGCTGGTTGCCAGCAGCTACTTTGCGGAACGGTTCGGCCGACGGCGGTTTTATCTTCTGTGCCTCGCAACGTTCACCATCGCTTCCATCCTGTGCGGGTTGTCCTGGAACCTCGAGACGTTGCTGATCTTTCGGGTGATCCAGGGTTTTGCCGGCGGCGGCATGGTGCCGACATCGCAGGCGATCCTGGCGGATGCCTTCCCGCCGGCAAAGCGCGGGCAGGCTTTTGCGCTTTTCGGCGTCGCCGTGGTCGTCGCGCCGGTCATCGGCCCGACCCTGGGCGGCTATCTCTCGGACAATCTTTCCTGGCACTGGTGTTTTCTCATCAACGGTCCCGTCGGCATCTTCGCCTTCATCCTCGTTTATGCCCTGCTCAAGGAAACACCGAAGACGAAGCAGCTGCGCGAGGAATTTCGGCGCAAGGGCGTGCGCTTCGACATTGTCGGTTTTCTGCTGGTTGCGACATTTCTCGGTTCGCTGGAGCTTACGCTCGATCGGGGGCAAACCGATGATTGGTTCGGTTCTAACTTCATCATCCTGACGGTGACGATCTGCCTGCTATCGTTTCTTCTTGCCATTCCATGGGTTCTGACGAAGGCCAATCCGATCATCGATGGCTGGCTGCTCGGCACACGACAATTCGGCTCCTGTTTCATCGTCATGATGGCGGTCGGGGCGATCCTGATCGCAACGACGCAGTTCATTCCCGAAGTCGTACAGCAGAACTACGGATATACCGCGACATGGGCGGGGCTGGCATTGTCGCCGGGTGGTCTTGTCACCATGGTCATGATGTTCGTTGCCGGACGCGTCAATTCCGTGATTCAACCGAAATATCTGATTGCGGTCGGTGCGGCGATCATTGCGGCATCCATGTGGCAATTGACCAGGCTTTATCCGGGATTGAACTTCAGTTTCTTTGTTTGGTCGCGCCTCTATATAGGACTTGGCCTACCGCTGATCTTCATTCCGATCACCTCGGCTTCCTATTACGGTCTGAGACCGGAGCAAACCAATCAGGCATCCGCCATGATCAATGCCGCCCGAAATATTGGCGGTTCGATCGGCGTCTGCATTGCGTCGAATGTGCTTGCTCATCGCGAGCAGTGGCACCAGAGCCGGCTCGTCGAGCACATCACGCCATCCTCACCCGCCTATCACGACGCGCTGCAAACCATGACACGCTATTTTGCCGAGAAGGGAGCGACCATGGCGGATGCGAAGGCGCAGGCGACCGCCTGGGTCGGCCAGCAGGTGCAGACCCAGGCGAGCTTCCTGGCCTATATCGATGTATTCCATGTGTTGATGCTGATCGTGCTCTGCGCCATTCCACTCGCCTTAATCCTCAGCAATGTCGATCTCAAGGAGGGCGGCGGCGGTGGCATGCATTGAGTCTCGGCCGCAATAGCATCATGCCAGGGAACCAGGAAATGCCAGAGATCGTTCCCTTCCTATTGGAGAGAAAAACATGGCTCCGCGTTCTTTCTGGAAAGGCTATCTCAAGCTGTCGCTGGTGACTTGCCCGGTCGCCATGGCGCCGGCGACAAGTGATAATGAAAAGGTTCGTTTCCACACGCTCAATAGAAAGACAGGCAATCGCATCGTCAGTCAATACGTCGATTCCGTCACGGGCAAGGCGGTGGATGAGGACGATGAAGTGAAGGGCTATGAGCGCGGGGAGAATGACTATGTCATGCTTGAGGATGAGGAACTCGATGCGGTCGGCCTTGAAAGCACCCGGACGATCGATATCGAGATGTTCGTGCCGCGCGACAGCATCGAATGGATCTGGTTTGATACGCCGCATTACCTCACGCCCGACGATGCTGTTGGCGAAGAGGCCTACTGCGTGATCCGCGACGCGATGGCCGCGAGCCGAATGGTCGGCATATCCCGGCTCGTCATGTATCGCCGCGAACGTGCCGTCATGCTCGAGCCCAGAGATAAGGGGATCGTCCTTTGGACCCTGCGCTTCGGCGACGAGGTGCGTGATGAACGGAACTACTTTGGAAATATCGGATCAGAGCTGGTGGACGGCAAGCTGATGAAGCTGGTCGGCGAGCTGATAGACGAACGAACGAAACCATGGGACCCGGCGATGGTTTCGGACCCAGTTCAGGAAAAGCTGCTCGATATCATCGCCGCCAAGAAGAAAGGGCACAAGCGACCCGCCAAGGCAAAGGTGGAAGAAGCCGCCGTACCCAGCAACGTCATCAGCATCATGGATGCCCTTCGCAAGAGCCTTTCGCAGGAAAAGGGCGCAAGGAGACGCTAGAGCATTTCCGCTTTTCTTCGAATCGCGAAAGCGCTCTATCTTCTTGTTTTTACGCAGTTCCGGACGCAAAACCGCTTCGCACTTTTCCTGGAACTGCGCTAGTCACCTGCTGGTTTTCGCTGTCAGGAAGAAATTTGTTCGTCAAGACTTACGCTTGGCCTTCGCGGACTCCTCGCGCAGGGGTTCGGCGGCTTTCCGGAAGTCTGCCCAGGGATCCGAACGGAGCGCGGCAAGCCGCGTCGGCACATTGAGCACGGTAAAATAGTCCGGCCCTATTGCAGGGCTCAACTCCTCCCATAATAAAGGCATCGAGACCGCGGCGCCCGGTCGTGCGCGGGTGGAGTAAGGCGCGACGGCAGTCGAGCCGCGTTGATTTCTCAGATAATCGATCAGGATCTTGCCACCGCGTTTCGACTTGGTGATGGTGGAAACATAGTGATCTGGGCTGTCGGCGGCCATGGCGTCTGCGATACCCTTGGTAAAGGCTTTGACAGTAGACCATTCGGCCTTAGCGACCAGTGGGCAGACGATGTGCAGCCCTTTTCCGCCGGAGGTCTTCACGAAAGGAACGAGCCCCGTCTGCCTCAGCCGCTCAGCCGTTTCTTCCGCGGCGGCGATGACCTCGCTCCAGGCGACGTCTGGGCCTGGATCGAGGTCCATGATGATCATGTCAGGCTTTTCCCAATTGCCGATCATCGATCCCCAGGGATGGATTTCGAGGACTGCCGCCTGCACGAGGCCGATCAGGCCATTCAGGTCGTCGATGCTGACGTAGGGTTCTTCGTCTTGCGGATCTTTCGCCAAAGCGATGTTCCTGTTCATGCCCTTCCAGGCATGCTTCTGGAAAAAATGCTGGCCGGCAATACCATTGGGACAGCGTACCAGCGCGAGCGGCCGGCCAACGACGAAAGGCCCCATATAGCGCCAGACCTCGGTATAATAATCCGCAAGCCCCGCCTTCGTAACACCTTCGTCAGGCCAATAGAGGCGATCGCCGTGGGTCAAGGATACGCTGCTGCGCGCGGGCTTCTCAGCCGCGGACTCCTTCGTGGATTTCGGTGTTTCGCGAACAATCTCGAGCGGATTCTTGTCCTCTCGCAATCCGCGGAAGGATGCGTGGCGCAAATGGCCGTCTGCCGTCCAGGCACGAAATTCGACTTCGGCAACCAGTTCGGGCCGCACGAAGCGGACACCGCGATGTTCTTCCGCCGTCAGCTTGGTTGCGAAAGGATTTTCCTTCACTTGCAGGCGGCCCAGCCTTTTGAAGAGCTGCTCGGCGACAGTGTGCGTGTACCCCGTACCGACGCGGCCGACATGTTCGAGCTTGCCGTCTTCATAGACGCCGAGCACCAGCGAGCCGATCGCCTTTCGCGACGTTGTCGAGGGAACCCAGCCGCCGATCACGAATTCCTGCCGGGAGGAACATTTTGATTTCACCCATGTCTTGCCGCGGCCGGGGCGATATGGATCATCGGCAATCTTCGATACGATCCCTTCCAGGCTCAACCTGCAGGCATGCGACAACAGCAGGTCACCATTTTCATCAAAATGACTGCTGAAGCGAAGGATCCCGGTTTCGGACGGGATGATCTTCCGCAGCAATTCCTTGCGGCCGATCAGCGGCGAGGCCTTCAGGTCGTAGCCGTCGAGATAGAGGAGATCGAAAGCATAGAAGACGAAGCGGTCGCTACGGCCTTCGCTGAGATCCGCCTGCAGGGCAGAGAAATCGGAAGCGCCGGCCGCCGGCTCAACGACCAGCTCGCCATCGATGATTGCGGTGCCGACGGGGAGAGCCCGGAAGGCGCTGACAATCTCCCTGCCGAATTTCTGGCTCCAGTCGAGGCCGCTGCGCGTGAGCAGCTTGATGCGGCCTGCCTCGATGCGGACCTCGAGCCGATAGCCATCGAATTTGATTTCGTGAAGCCACCGGGAGCCTGAAGGTGGCTTGGATACCAATGTCGCCAAAGCAGGTTCGACGAAGGATGGCAGAGTGGCCTTCCGTGCGCCCTTCAAAGACGAGGGATCAACGGGCGTTGCGTCCGTTGGCGTTGCGGTTTCGCCGGCTTCCCCCTTGGCGGCATCATCCTTCTTTCGGACGCTCCTGCGACGGATCTTCCCCGTCTTCGAGGACCAGCCCGGCTTTTCGTTCTCGACTTCGTCTATGACACGCCCCGTTTTTGCCGATTCCGGTCGTTCCTCGAGAATATCGGCAGCGCCTTCCGGGCGCGCCGCCTCGTCTTCGCCTTTGATCAGCAGCCAGTTTTCCCGTTTCTCGCGTGGCTTCCCCGCCATGCGGATCAGATGCCACCGGCCGCCGAGTTTCTTTCCGTGGAGCTCGAATTCCAGATGTCCCTTCGCAAGGCCCTTGTGGGGATCGCCAAGCGGTGTCCAAGAGCCGCTGTCCCAGACGATGACAGTTCCGCCGCCATATTCCCCCTTGGGGATCGTGCCTTCGAAATCACCATACTCCAGCGGGTGATCTTCGGTCTGCACCGCGAGCCGTTTTTCTCCGGCTATTAGGCTCGGCCCTTTGGTCACGGCCCAGCTCTTCAAAACACCGTCCAATTCGAGGCGAAAATCATAGTGGAGCCGGCGCGCATCGTGTTTCTGAATGACGTAGCTGTTGCCGGATACTGCGATCTTTTTTCTGCCGGCTCGCCCTCTCGGCTCGGTCGTCTTGCTGAAGTCGCGTTTGCGGTTGTAGATCTCCAATGCCATTGTCAGCTCGCCTTGCGTTGCGGCCGCGAAGAAGATTTTGTTCGCGATTTTACCGTCTTGCGGGAGGTCGCGCCCGGTTTTCTAGCGGGTTCCTTTGCGCTTGCCTTACCTTGGCCACTCATGCCGGCGCTCTGGCGCAGAGCCTCCATGAGATCGGTCACCTTGGCGACCTTTGCCGGCTTGCGTTGCGGGATCTTCTTGCCCTCGATCTTGGCCTTTACCAGTTCTGCAAGCGCGGCCTCATAGCGGTCGTCGAATTCGCTGGGATCGAATTTGCCTTTCTTGGTGGTGATGATGTGCTTGGCGAGATCGAGCATTTCGCCCTTTATTTTCATATCGGGCACATCCTCGAAGGCTTCTTTTGCCGAGCGAACCTCGTAGTCGAAATTCAATACCGTCGCGATCAGCCCTTTGCCGTGGGCACGGATCATGACGGTTCGCAGGCGGCGAAACAGAACGGTTTGGGCAATGGCAGCGACCTGCTTCTTGCGCATTCCGTCGCGGATCAGTGCGAATGCCTCTTCGCTCGCAGGAGTGGAAGGGGCGAGATAATACGGACGGTCGAAATAGACGTCATCGATGTCGTCGCATGCCATGAAGGCCTTTATCTGCAAGACCTTGTCGCTTTCCGGCACCGCCGCGGCGATTTCCTCAGGCTCAAGAACGATGTAATCGTCCTTGTTGAGTTCGTAGCCTTTGACCTGATCCTCGCGCGACACCGGCTTTCCGCTCGCGACATCTATGAATTCCCGTCGGACGCGATTGCCGGTTGCGCGGTTCAGCGTGTGAAAGGAAATTCGCTCGGAAGTGGAAACTGCCGTATAAAGCGCAACAGCGCAGCCGACCTCCCCAAACTTCAGATATCCTTTCCATTGCGCACGCGCACTCATCAGCGGACTCCATGTCGACGACAGGAAACAAACGGGACCTGGCGGTCATTGTTCCCTGTTGTCCTTGTTTTGTTGGAGAAGCCGATAGAAGCGCATGGCGATTTTGACTCGCTTTATACGGTTCTTACGTATCGCCCAGGTCTCGGTGTGGCACCTCTATGGGCATCCCAACTCTTGCGAGACTGTCGAAGACCGTGGTTTCGCGGGCACATTGGCTTTTCATGGTGGCCTCCATCATTTATGACGGATTTATGACAACACACGTTCGGAGCGCCGAGAGTGAACTGGTTCCGTAAATTGATGCCCCGGGAAGATCGCTTTTTCGATCTATTCGGGCGGCATTCCCGTACAATCGTCAGCGCCGCAGAAGCCCTTAACGAACTGCTGAGCGGCAAAGATACCGAGCAGCACTGCAAACGCATCGTCGAACTTGAGAACGAGGCCGATGACATCACGCGCGAAGTTTTGCTTGCGGTGCGGCGCAGCTTCATCACGCCTTTTGACCGTGGCGATATCAAGGATCTCATCATGTCGATGGACGATGCCATCGACATGATGCACAAGACGGTCAAGACAATCCGCCTGTTCGAGCAGGATAGCTTCGATCCCGGCATGCAGGAAATGGGCGGCGCGATCGTTCAGGCGGCAAAACTGGTGGCTGATGCAATTCCTCTTCTCGATCGTATGAGTGCTAATTCCTCCCGCCTCAGCGCGCTCACGGAAGAAATCGTTGCTGTCGAAGAGCGTTCCGATGAACTCCATGAGCAGGGGCTGAAGGATCTCTTTCGCCGCCATGGCGCAACGAACCCCATGGCCTACATCATCGGCAGCGAGATTTATGGTGAGCTGGAGAAGGTTGTCGATCGGTTCGAAGATGTCGCCAATGAAATCAGCGGCATTGTGATCGAGAACGTCTGATGGAGGCCACCCTCGCTTTTCCGCTGCTGGCGGGTCTCATCGCGGTGGCCTTGTTCTTCGACTTTTTGAACGGGCTGCACGATGCCGCCAATTCCATTGCTACCATCGTCTCGACACGGGTTCTGCGGCCGCAATATGCGGTGCTATGGGCTGCATTCTTCAATTTTATCGCCTTCCTGTTCTTTGGGCTTCACGTTGCCGAAACCCTCGGCACTGGCATCATCGATCCCAATATCGTCACGCCACAAGTCATCTTCGCCGCCCTGATGGGAGCGATCGTCTGGAACATCGTGACCTGGGTTTTCGGCATTCCATCGAGTTCGTCGCATGCACTGGTCGGTGGCCTCGTCGGCGCCGGGCTGGCTAAAATCGGCATGGGCGCCATTGTTTGGTCGGGCTTGCTGAAGACGGCCGGCGCCATCGTCATGTCTCCGTTACTGGGCTTCGTTCTCGCGCTTTTCCTCGTGCTGTGCGTGACTTGGATATTCATTCGCCAGACGCCCTTCGCCGTCGACAGCACCTTCCGTGTGCTGCAATTTGTCTCCGCCTCCCTCTATTCCCTCGGTCATGGCGGAAACGACGCTCAGAAGACGATGGGGATCATCGCCGTTCTGCTCTATTCCCAGGGGCATACCGGAGCGGAGTTCCATGTCCCCCTCTGGGTCGTATTGTCCTGTCAGTCCGCGATGGCGCTCGGGACGCTGTTTGGCGGCTGGCGGATCGTGCATACGATGGGTTCGAAGATTACCAGGCTCAACCCAATGCAGGGTTTCTGTGCCGAGACGGGTGGTGCTTTGACCCTGTTTGCCGCGACATGGCTCGGCATCCCAGTCTCGACGACCCATACGATCACGGGCGCTATCATCGGCGTCGGGGCTGCCCGGCGCGTCTCCGCAGTCCGCTGGGGATTGGCGGGCAATATTGTCATCGCATGGGTAATAACGCTTCCGGCTGCGGCTGCTATCTCCGCACTCACCTATTGGATGACGAATTGGGTCGGATAGAACTGTGCCTTCAGGATTGAAGACATCCTAAGCACGAATATTCTACAAATTTAGTAGAAAAAGAACGACCTGTCTTTCTGAGGCCGGAGGGTCACGCTAGCATTCTGTCCAAATCCGATGAAGGAAACCATAGGACATCGATATGCCGACCGAATTCATCAGCGTCACCTTTCCGAATGCCTCGACCGAGCTCAATCCTCTGGAAAACCCCGCGCTCGACCCGCAATTCCTAGAGCGCTATGCCCGTTCGCTCGATGATTATGGCTTTAACTACACCCTCATTCCCTATGACAGCGCGTCCTTCGACCCCTTTACCATCGGCGCAACGGTTGCGGCGCATACGAAGAATATCAAGATCATCATCGCCCTTCGTCCGAACACGATCTATCCGACGGTTGCGGCAAAATCGCTCGCCACGCTCGATCAGCTGAGCGGCGGGCGTGTGGTGGTTCACTTCATTGCCGGCGGAAGCGATGAGGAGCAGGCCAAGGAAGGTGACTTTCTTGACAAGCGCCAGCGCTACGAACGGCAGGAGGAGTATATCCGCATTCTGCGACGCGTCTGGCAGTCGAGTGAACCCTTTGACTTCGACGGCCGCTACTATCAATTCAAGCAGTTCCACAGCCGTGTGCGTCCGGTAAACGGCACCATTCCGGTGTCGGTCGGCGGATCGTCGGACGACGCCTATCGCATCGGCGGCGCGCTTGCCGATATCTTCGGCCTATGGGGTGAGCCGCTGGCGGAAACCAAACAGCAAATCGACCGGATCTATGCTGAAGCAGCGCGCGCCGGGCGCAAGGATCGCCCGCGGATCTGGGTGACGTTCCGTCCGATCGTTGCGGAGACCGACGAGCTTGCCTGGGCTAAGGCGCATCACACCCTCGACCTTTTGAAGGAAAATCGCGCAAAGGGCCTTGGCAAGGTGCCACCCGCAGCACCTTCTCCGCAGAATATCGGCTCGCAGCGCCTGCTTGAGATCGCCTCGCGCGGCGATGTCCATGATCGGGCTCTCTGGTATCCGACGGTGACGGCGACGAATGCGCGCGGCGCCTCCACCGCCCTGGTCGGCTCGCCAAGAACCATTGCGGACTCCATTCTCGATTACGTCGATCTCGGCGCGGATCTGATTTCGATCCGAGGCTATGACAACCTGAACGATGCCATCGATTATGGCCGCTATATTCTGCCACTCGTCAGGGCGGATCTGGCGGTAAGAGAGGCGCCGGAGCAAGCCGTCGCCTGATCCCACCCTGGACACATTGTCACGCACCGACAAACAGAATTGGCGAATGCCATTCGGGTTGTGTTCGCAAAGACCAGCCATCGCGCGGCAAAGTCCGCGCATGGCACTCCTCACCGCTTCAAAGAGGCTGATGCAAAGTGTCCTTTAACACCATCGATCTGACGGATGTGACCCGCAAGCTTGCCGCCGCAGCTGCGGCGGCAGATGAATCCGGCACCTTCCCCTGGGTCGGCATCGAGGCTGTTCATGCGGCTGGGCTGCTCGAAAGCACCGTGGCGCCAAGGTTCGGTGGAAAAGGTGCTGGTCTTGCCGATGTCGGGCGCATTCTGGCCGCGCTTGGTCGCGGCGATCCTTCGGTCGCCCTGATTAGCGCTATGACCATATTTACCCATCTCGGACAGGCGGCAGGCAGCAAATGGCCGGAGCCGCTTTATCGACGTTTATTGGAAGATGCACGCGATCGGCCGATCCTGTTGAACGCGGCCCGCGTCGAGCCCGAGCTTGGTTCTCCCGCCCGAGGCGGCCTTCCCGACACATTGGCGCGCCGCACCGCCAGTGGATGGGTGATCACAGGGCGCAAGCGTTTCGTGACAGGTGCGCTTGGCCTGACCCATTTCCTCGTCTGGGCGCGTACCGATGAGACACCGCAGCGCGTCGGCACTTTCGTCGTTCCGTCGACCCTTCCCGGCATCCAGGTGATCGAGAATTGGAAGAGCTTGGGAATGCGGGCCAGCGGCTCGCACGACGTCGAATTCAAGGATGTCGAGGTGCCGCTTGAGGACGTCCTCGATCTTGTCGATGTTTCCGTCGGCACGCAGGACAATCGTGCCCATGCCGCCGCTAACGTCGCGCTCACCGCCATATACCTCGGCGCTGCGGAAGCTGCCCAGGAGGCTTTTATCCGTTTCGGTCATGAACGTATCCCCGCCAATCTCGGCGTTCCGATCGCAAAAACGGAAAGGTTCATTTCCGCAGCCGGTGAAATCGACCTGCTCGTGGGCGGCGCGAGACAGATCCTGTTCAATGCGCTCGACCATTCGCTGGATGAACCTGAAGCGCTCATCAGGGCGCGCCTTCTTGCGGCCCGCAACATACGCGACGCAGTTCAGCTTGCCGTTCGCACGCTCGGCAATCCCGGTCTCAATGGCGATCTCGGGATCGAACGGCATTTCCGCGACATCCAATCGGTTCTCGTCCACGCGCCCCAGGAAGACACGTCTGTTTCCATTCTCGGACGCGCGGCATGTGACAGATGGAGCCGGAAGGCGGAGGAACCGCCTCATCTTTTCCCGGTTGAAAAGGCATCAGCTGTCTCCCCCAGTTCCCGGCAGGCAGAAGACGCGCGGGAGCTCCTGAATGCAATTTCCGGGCGGCGAGCATGACACGCTATATCATCATCGGAGCGGGCGCCGTCGGTGCGAGCCTTGCCGCGCAGTTTGAGCTTTCGGGGATAGACTACGCCCTTGTCGGACGCGGCGCCCAGATCAGGCATATCGTCGATCATGGCCTCGTCTACCAGCGGCCCGCCGGCACCCGGCAAATCCGGCTGAAAGCTTTCGACACGACTGAACCGCCGTCATTGAGGCAGGGAGACATCCTCCTGCTGACGGTGAAATCGCAGGATGCCGCCGAAGCTCTCGCCTTTTGGGCCTGGCGGCCAGTCGAGCATACCGAGGTACTGACCGCCTCCGCCCTGCCGATCGTCACGTTTCAGAATGGCCTGGCGACGGAAACGGCGGCTCTTAGGCTATTTCCGAATGTCTACGGCGCCAGCATCCTGACGCCCGCCCGCTTTACGGAAGTCGGCTACGTCGTGGTCGGGGGCGATCCGCAAGTGGCGATCGTCACCATCGGCCGCTATCCGCAAGGCTCGGACGAGACTGCTGCCAAGATCGTCGCGGATCTTAGCCGGTCGGATTACATTGCCGAGGCAACACGCGATATCAAGCGATGGAAGGCGGCGAAGCTTCTTCACAATGTGCGCAATGTGCTGGAGCTTTTCGACGGGGCGGACGACGAAAGAGCAACGTTCAGCGCGGCCCTTGTCGTGGAGGCCGAAACCGTTCTCAAGGCCGCGGGCTATGGATTTGCATCTCCCTCGGAACGTACGGTCAGCATAGCGCACTGGAAGATCGCCGAGAATGCCGGTATTCGCCCCGGTCAGCAATCGACGTGGCAGAGCTTCACGCGCGGCGCCTCGAGCGAAGTCGACTATCTGAACGGAGAAATCGTGCTTCTCGGGCGTCTGCATGGGATAGCGACGCCCTATAATCGTGCCGCCCAGGAAATTGCCGGATCGGCGGCGCAACAGGGTGGCTTCACGGCGCTCCTTCCTTTCGCTAGTCTGCGCGAGCTTGCCGAGAACTACTTGTCTTTCTCCACTCCCATTCATTCGAGGCCGAAGGCGCACCTAGCGGGCTAGTTCCGAGTTAGTGCGGTGAAGGCATCCGGACCGACGCAATGAAAATTTCAGACCATATCCTGACCACCGCCGGCACCCTTTTTTATAGGGAGGGCATTCGCGCTGTTGGCATCGATCGCATCATCGATGAAGCCGATGTTGCAAAAGCCACCCTCTACCGGCACTTTCCATCCAAGGATCATCTTGTCGCGGCCTATCTGACCGAACGTCACGAACGCGTCCTTCTCCAGTTGAGAGAGGTCATATCGACCGCAACCCTGCAGCCGCGTGACCAGATCGCCATGATTTTCGAGCGCCTGTTCGAAAAGGCCGACAGTCCGGAGTTTCGCGGCTGCGCTTTCGCATTGGCGGTCGCCGAGCATGGCGATTCCCAGCGGGTCGTCACTATCGCCCGCGAGCATAAGAATGCGGTGCGAGAGATCTTCCGTTCCGTCATGTCGGCCGCAAGGTGTCCGACCGAGCAGGCGGCTGCGCATCTGTCTCTGCTTTACGAAGGCGCTGTGGCTACGGTCGCTGTCGGCCGCGACCCCCGGTCTGTTCTGATCGCGCGTGATTGCGCGCTGTCCGTTTTCGATATGGCGACCACAGCACCGGGCGTCCCATGTGACGCGTAAAGGTCGCTCTAGCAATTTAGATCTGTTTCACATTTGATCCCGTCGGGAGGAAAACTTTATGACCAAAACCATCGACTACTTCTTCGGTATCGGATCGCCCTGGGCCTATATAGGCTTTGACGCGTTTATCGAACTCGCGGCGCGATCGGGCGCCGAGATCCGGCCTTATCTCATTCCGCTGATCGTCGAAAATGGTGCGATCTACTCGCGTGATCGTCCCGACGCGCGCCGGGCCTACTGGATGAAGGATCTCCGGCGCTGGGCGGCTCTTCGCGGCAAGCAGCTCGACTTTACCAACCGGTCGGCGCTGTCCGATCCGACGCCCGCGGGCTTTCTTGTCTTGGCGGCCCAGCTTGATGGGCAGGATTGGACCGCTCTCGCCCGCGCGCTGCAACATGCTTTCTGGGGCGCCGCTGCGGATATCGGCAATGCCGACGTGCGAAAGGCGATTGCCGAGGCTGCAGGTTTTGACGGCGCTGCGCTCGAGGCGCGCGCGGCTCGTCCCGATATTGCCGAACTCTGGAGCAGCAATCGCGATGTTGCCAAGGAGGCGGGCGTCTTCGGCCTTCCGACCTTCCGCCACGAAGGCGAGCTCTATTGGGGACAGGACAGCCTTCCCTTCCTGGAGCGTCATCTCAGGGGTGAAAAGCTGGTGGCGTGACACAGGGCTGAAAAAAGCGACCTGCTATGGAAGCCGCGCTAGGCAAGAGCTGCCATCGTTCGGCCCGGATGGCTCGGGCGAGGGCAGTCGCATGTAATGACATCTTATCAGGCGTTGTCACGTTTTCGGTGGGTTAACGGTTGCTGTTTAATTGAGCTCGATGAGCAGGCCTACGATTAGTTGGCCGAAGCGCGATCATTGGGGTTAGTTCTGTTTGTGCTGGACAACGGCGCGCTCGGTATCATAGTGCAGGGCCTTCCCGTGGTCATTCCAGACTATTCATCCGACCGCTACCATAGTGACCTCCACCGCATCGACTTTGGGTCAATGGCGCGCGCATGTGGCTGGACAAGCCGGAAGCTGGTGCCGGATCTCAGCGACCTGGCCGAGATCATGCGCGAAAGCTACAGCCTCGGTCACCCATCCATCTTGGTCGAGGTGCCGGTAGATGCAGAACAGGTCGTGAGACTAAATCCGCGAGCTGACAATCTGTAGCGCCACACAAGACCCATCCCCAATAAGGGCCGCAGCGCATGCGGAGCGAAAAGCGTGACCAGCTGCTGCATCGGTTGGAAGCGGCAAGGCGAAGCTAAGACAGATCATAACGACCACCGTCTGCCTGAGACAAAGCCCCCTGGGCGGCATGGCATCATGACAGAACATGAGATCCAGTCTGGAGCGTTGCCGTTACCGCATCCTTCGTCGATGCACCTGCCTCTTCCGTACCGATCACGAAGTTTGTCGCAGGCGGCTAACTCGTGATGGCTTCGGATGGTAACCGAAGAGGAACATTCTATTGGCTCAGTAATTCTCCTTTCAGCTCACAAGAGCTGGAATCAAAGGAGAATGCTATGAAAACGAGACTTGTCGTTTCAATGGCCGCCTTCGGCCTTCTGGCCGGTTCGGCCTTCGCGCAGTCTTCCACCGTAACCGGCGCCGCAGGCGGTGCGGTGACCGGAGCAGTAGTAGGCGGCCCTGTCGGCGCTGCAGTCGGAGGTGTCGCCGGTGCGATTGCCGGCACCGCGATCGATCCACCGCCAGAGAAAGTTGTCACTTACGTTCAGGAGCAGCCCCTGCCTCCATCCGAGGCAGTCGTCCAGGACCAGATCGTTGTCGGCCGCGCGCTCCCAGAGACAGTTGTCGTCACACCGGTCCCGGACAACCCGACCTATGCCTACGCGGTCGTGAACCACAAACGTATCATTGTCCAACCGAAGACGCGCACGGTTGTCCGCATCCTTGAATAATGCCGAAAGGGTGACCCAAGGTTCGGGAAAGGCAGAAAAAGACCGAGGCTATCTTCTTGAAGATTGGCTTATGTCTGGTCGGAGACCTTTCCCGACCATGAGAGTGCGCTCGCGGCCGCCAAATCTGCTGCAGCCCGCCAGCAACAGGCGGTGAGGATGCAGAAATCAGCTACCAGCTGTCTGATCGGCGCTCGCAGACGGAGCATGTCAGCCGTGGGCAGGGCCCGATCAGGAATGTAAGTGATGATGAGGACATACCATGACGGAATCGACCGGATCGTGCCGGTGCGGGCAAGTGCGTCTGACGGTGCGCGGAACGCCGCTTCATATCGGCATTTGCCACTGTACAGATTGCCGACAGGAAAGCGGATCCGCCTTCACTTATTTCGGCCTGTGGCCGGCAAGTGAATTTCACTATGAAGGCGAGACAAGCGAGTTTGCTGGACGGGAGTTTTGCCCGCGTTGCGGTTCGCGCGTCTTTGCCATGGGTGATAACGAGGTTGAGATCAAACTCGGAATCCTGAGCGAGGCGCCCACGCGTCTCCGCCCCACCTATGAGCTGTGGACCAAGCGGCGGGAACCCTGGTTTTCTCCGATCGAGGGAGCGGAACAGCACGAGGAGGATCGACGATGAGGTGATTTGATCAATTTCCACTTCGCGCTGACGCCGCCAGAAATTCAACCTTGATCTTCTCGACGCCTTCGATACGTTCAGACCGACCAGCAGAAAACTACGATCTGAGCCAGAACTCCGCGAAAATTAACATCGCGCGCGAAAAACGGGTATGCCCAGCTGATTCATAAGCGCAAGACTGGGTTGCCTGGGAGCAAGAGCCGTGGACATCAATCTCGAGACAAGACAGTATCATAGCCGCGGCTATCATTATCACGACCACGTCCAGGTGCTATTTCCGTTGCGGGGCGCGATGAAGATCTCCATCGACGCCGGATCGGGCATTATCGCAGGCGGCTCAGTCGCTGTCATCCCGACGGGATGTTACCATGACTTTGTCCCAAGTGCGGATTGCAGTCTGTTGGTCGTAGATCTCAAACTCCACGAAAGCGATGCGGAACAAGCACCGGTTCTACTGACCAGAGGTAGCCCTTTGGTCTCGCGCATGGAGCCCTGGCTTTGGCGAATCTTCCGCCAGATCGGCACAGAGGTCAATGCGGATGGGCATCGCGCTCAAGATGCAGCCATGTTGGCGCTAACCGGACTGCATCTTATCCGTCCGGCCTCGGCCACTAAGACAAAATCAAAAGCATCGAACAGAATAGAGCGGCTGGCGGCCGACCTTGGAACAGGCGGCAGCAAAACAAATATCAGCGCTATGGCGCGCGAGGCCGGCATTAGCCAAAGCCATTTCCATGCGTTGTTCAGGGCGACGTTCGGCAGTTCTCCGAGACAGTATAATATTGAGCGGCGGCTTGATGTAGCGATGGAGTGCCTGATCACCACCAATAACACTATAGCGGAAATTGCCTACGCGGCAGGTTATGAGAATGTTTCTGCGTTCAACCGCATATTCAAGCGTCGCCTTGGGATTTCACCAGGCGAATTTCGTCTGACTGGTCGCGTGGACTGAGGCTCGGCTAAATATCGTAGCTTTGGCATAGTCTTCCAGATTCCAGGCTCATCTCTTCTGGCACAGCAAGCGCTAGTGTAGCGCAACGAAAATCTGCGCGAGAGGATGAACGACATGGATCTGACCTGCTTTAAGGCCCTTTCTTTTGATGTCTACGGTACGCTGATTGACTGGGAGAGCGGCATCTGGAACGCCCTGCAGCCGTTGTTGAGCACGGGAGGTCGTGAAATTGGGCGCGAGGAAGCGCTGAAAGCTTACGGGGAGATTGAAACGGCGCAGGAGGCTGAGACGCCGTCCTTGCACTACGTCACGCTCTTGTCGGTCGTGCATGCAAGGCTTGCTCGGCACTGGGGCTTAACTGTCCACTCTGACCTACATGAGCGCTTCGGCGCCTCGGTGCCTGATTGGCCGGCGTTCCCTGATTCTGCTGAGGCACTCGCTTATCTGAAGCGGCACTATCATCTGGTTGTGCTTTCCAATGTGGATCGCAAGAGCTTTGAGGCTTCAAACCGTAAGCTTGGTATTTCCTTTGATGCTGTCTACACCGCAGAGGACATTGGGAGCTATAAGCCGGATCCGAAGAATTTCCATTTCCTTTTCTCGCGGCTGCAGCAGGATCTAGGCGTTCAAAAGAGCGAGCTTTTGCATGTGGCGCAGAGTTTATATCACGACCATGCGCCGGCCGTGCAAATGGACCTGACCAGTGTATGGATTGACAGGCGATTTGGTAAGGCGGGCCAAGGGGCGACGAAAACCCTCGACAATCCTCCGAAAGTTGCTGGTCACTTCCGTTCGCTGTCGGAGTTTGCGGCTGCACACCGAGCCGCAATCGAATGCACAATCGGGTAAAGGCACTCGCTGTGCCGATCGCGCTGTGTGGCCACATAAAGCCTCGGGACTTCGAGTAAAAACTGCTATTCAGATATCCTTCGAGCTTCTTGATGGCCTTGGGCTTCTTCAAAAATGAATGAACACAGCTCTACAGCTGGGAGGGAAGATGAAAGCGATAGCACTTAGCATCAGATTTGCTCTCGAGCTTTGTATACTCGCTTCGCTTGCGGCGTTGGCCGCACATCTTGCCGTACCGATCATGGCACAAGTGCTGTTGGGGTTTGGGCTGTGCGCAGCAGTTGCCACTTTTTGGGGTAAATTCCTTTCCCCGAAGCGGAGATACGAGGTTGGCCCGGCCGGCCGGCTCGTTCTCGAAGCTGGCATTTTCCTGATCACAGCCTTGATTTTGAACCACCTCGGTTGGCCAACGCTGGCGATCGCGCTGGTCGTCGTCGCAGCTGCCAATCGGATTGCCCTTGCGCTCATTTCATGATTGAGCCTGAGTATCTCAACCAGCCATGAGCCTTAGAGGCACTGACATGATTGTCCTCTTCAGCGCTCGGGTAGGAAGCCTTAATACCACACCACCTTATGGCATAAAGAATGAGCGATATCCCGTCACCACACAGCAGTTGGCCGAACCCTTGTGGAAGTGTTTACGTATGGCTGACGATTTGAAGACTTATCTGAGAAGTTGTTCTGCCGGCGACGGCAGCGTGCCGATCGGCTCTGACATGGCTTCGGCCAGCGTTTCGAGCTCTTCATACAGCGATTCCGCAAAGCTGCGCAGGACAGTCAGTTCGAAATCCTCCATGCCCAGGCGCGTGAGCTGCACGGAGATATGCCCGAAGAGCGTCATAGCGCTGCTTCCCTCCGGGAAGTTCGCTGGATGCAGGTCGACAGCAGTGCCCCTGTTGAGCATCCAGGCAGCACGCGATCCTGAGATGCGGATACGGATGCGCCCGTGGCTTTGATCGGAGATGAAAGCTCTGCCCGCCAGAGCGTCCGCAAGCACCCGCTCTTGGGAGCCGGCGAGCTGCGCGCTGCCGGCGATGAACCATTGCCGGTATCCGGCCGGACGCACGGAGCTGTCCGTGAGGCCGGCTGCTGGAAGATGCGCCGCAAGCTCTTCGCTCGTCGTAGCGCCCATTACATGCAGCAGATGGCCCTCGGGCAAGGCTTCAAGCCGGATGGTCTCGCCCTGTAGAACGGCCTTGCCGGCGAGGACCGGCTTCGATGTCGGCAAATCAGGCATGGAGTTTCTCGTTCTGAGGGTCGATGAAGACGGGACTGCAGATCACCGCATCCGTGTATTCGTTTCTGAGGCCATTCCAGACGACGATCTTCTCGCCGATACGCTCCGGTCCGTTCTTGATAAGAGCGAGCCCGATCGTATGGCCGAGATTGGGGGAAAAGGCGCTCGAGGTGACATAGCCCTGATCGTTTTCGAGCGTTGCGGCAGCGCCTTCCGCCAGGATGTGGGCCCCAGTGCGGAAGCTGGTCGCAGGGTTCACCGGTTTGACACCGACGAGGCGAGGCCGGTCAGGCGCCTGCAGGCCTTCGCGGGCGAGCATCGCCTTGCCGATGAAATCGGGTTTGGTGGTCGAAACCATGCGACCAAAGCCAAGATCGCCTGGTGTTACCGTACCATTGATCTCTGCATGGGTGACGTGGCCCTTCTCGATGCGCAGAACACCGAGCGCTTCGGCGCCATAGGCGCAGATACTATGCTTCTCGCCTGCTTGCATGATGGCATCGGCAACGAACTCGCCATAGGCCGCGGGTACGCCAAGCTCGTAGGCGAGCTCGCCGGAAAAGGAGATGCGGAAGAGCCGGCCCTTGAGCTTGCCGCCGAACAGAGAGACCGCGCGTGCGCTCATGAAGGGGAAAGCCGTATCGGAAATATCGTCATCGACAATCTCGGAAAGGATGGCGCGGGATTTTGGGCCTGCCACCGCCATCTGCGCCCATTGATCGGTTGACGACGCAAAATAGACCTCCAGCTCGGGCCAGAGCGTCTGGGCACAGAACTCGAGATGAGTGAGCACGCCGGCGGCAAGCGCCGTCGTCGTAGTCATGAAGAAATGGTCTTCGCTCAACCGGCTGGTGGTGCCGTCGTCATAGATCATGCCGTCTTCGCGCAGCATGATACCGTAGCGCGCCTTGCCGACGGAAAGCTTGGCGAAGCCGTTGCAATAGATGCGGTCGAGGAAGGTCGCCGCATCCTTGCCGAAGATCTCGATCTTGCCGAGGGTCGAGACATCGCAGATGCCGGCATTTTTCCGGATATTCAGCACTTCGCGATCGACACTTTCGCGCCAGGTCTTCTCGCCGTCACGCGGGAACCAGGAGGAGCGGTACCAGAGGCCGGTTTCGACGAAGACTGCGCCATTCTTCTTTGCCCATTCATGCAAGGGAGATTTGCGCGCCGGTTGAAAGTGCTTAGCCCGCGAAGTACCCGTCAGGGCGCCGAAGGAAACCGGCGTATAGAAGGGCCGGAACGTCGTGGTCCCGACTTCGGCCGGCGAGACGCCGCGGGCCTCGGCCAGAATGCCGATGGCATTGATGTTGGAAAGCTTGCCCTGGTCGGTCGCCATGCCGTTCGTCGTATAGCGTTTGGCGAGCTCGACATCGCCATAACCTTCGCGCACGGCGAGCCCCAGATCTTTCAGGTTCACGTCGTTCTGGTAGTCGACGAAGGCTTTGCCTTTGCTCCCTTTGACCTGCCAGAGCCGCGCGGCAACAGTCGGTACTTCTTCTTCTGCTAAAGCAAAGGCGGGCACGACCTTGCCAAAACCGATGGTTTCCAGCGCCTCGGCAGCTTTGATTGCTCCGTCGCCAAGGCAGCTATCCATGGAGGCAAGGCCGGATGCCGAGCCGGCAATCAGCAAACCCGCCTGTCTTTCGGGCGCGAGGAAGGCTGCATGCCGTTCGGACCACACCGGCCTTGCGCCGCGATGGCAGGCAAGATGGATGATCGGGCTCCAGCCGCCGGACATGGCCAAAGCGTCCGCATCGATCTCCTGAGTGCCCGAACCGCTCGCAATCTTGACCCTGCGGACCTGCTTGGTGCCGACCGCATCGAGGACGCAAGCACCGGTCAGCACCCGCGCCTTGCCGTTCCAGTGTTCACCTGCGGCGCGCGTATCGACGATGGCGCCTACTTCGACGCCTGCGGCCTCGAGGTCGGCGGCGGTCCGGTAGCCGGAACCGTTGGTCGTGAAGACCACGGTGCGCTTGCCGGGAGCTACAGCTTGACGGTTCAGATAGCTGCGCATGGCGCCAGCCATCATCACGCCTGGAATATCGTTGCCGCCAAAGACAAGCGGCCGTTCCTCGGCGCCGGTCGCAAGGATCGCCTGCTTGGCGATGATGCGCCACAGGCGTTCGACCGGCTGACGCGGGTCGGGCGCTGCCACATGCTTCTGAATGCGTTCGACCGCGCCGAAGACGTTATCGTCATACCACCCGATAACCGTCGTGCGCGGCAGGCATTGCACGTTCGGCAGGCTGTCGAGTTCGTCCAACATATCCTTGAGGGACGAGCTATGCTCCAAGAGCAAACTGCCGCCGAGAGCGAAGCCTTCGTCCGCGAGAATGACACGCGCTCCGGCGCGTCCCGCCGTCAGCGCCGCGGCAAGACCTGCAGGCCCGGCGCCGATCACGAGCAGGTCGCAATGCGCCCAGCACTTTTCATAGGAATCGGGATCTGCCTCATAGGACGCCTTGCCGAGGCCGGCTGCCTTGCGGATCAGCGGTTCGTAGACTTTTTCCCAGAAGGCGGCAGGCCACATGAAGGTCTTGTAGTAGAAGCCGGCGCTCAGGAAGGGTGAGAGCAGGCCGTTGACTGCGCCGACATCGAAGGCAAGCGAAGGCCAGCGGTTCTGGCTGCGGGCGGTCAGCCCGTCGTGAAGTTCGATCATCGTGGCACGGCTGTTGGCTTCTGTGCGTCCGCCCGTGCCGGTCATGACGAGGGCATTGGGTTCGGCGGCGCCCGCCGTCAGGATGCCGCGCGGGCGATGATATTTGAAGCTGCGGCCGACAAGCTGGATGCCGTTGGCCAGCAGGGCGGAGGCAAGCGTGTCGCCGGGATGGCCCGCCAGGTTCCTGCCGTCGAAGCTGAAGGCAATGGTTTTGGAGCGGTCGATCCGACCGCCGGAGGAAAGGCGATAGCTGCTCATGCGCCGCCTCCAAGCTTGGTAAGCGCCGCATCGCTGACGCCATGGACCTTGTGTGTGATGGTGTCGCGCTCGACGATCAGCCAGCGGCGGCAGCCCGAGGAATGGTGCCAATATTCCTTATGAAGTCCCTTTGGATTGTTGCGCAGGTAGACGTAATCATACCAGTCTTCGGTGCCGGCATCGGCTTTCGGGCGGATAAGGTTTGCATCCCCCTTGATGGTGAATTCTTCCTTGGGACGTGTGCCGCAGTGAGGGCAGGAAATCAGGCTTGCCATGTCGTCGTGTCCTCAATGCAGGTTCGGTTGGGCGCCGACGCCCTTTTCATCGATCTGATAGCCACGCCGGAATCGGTCGAGGCGCAGCTGCGTCGCTGTTTCATGAGGCTCGTTGCGGGCGATCAAATGCGCGTAGCAATAGCCTGACGCCGGCGTGGCCTTGAAGCCGCCGTAGCACCAGCCAGCGTTCAGATAGAGATTGTCGATATGGGTCCGGTCGATGATCGGGGAGCCGTCCATGCTCATGTCCATGACGCCGCCCCAGGTACGTAGATAGCGCACGCGGGTCAGCGCCGGGATCATCGCCACACCGGCTTCGGCAACATGCTCGACGGTCGCGAGGTTACCGCGCTGGGCATAGGAGTTGTAGCCGTCGATATCGCCGCCGAAGACAAGGCCACCCTTGTCGGATTGCGAAACATAGAAATGCCCGGCGCCGAAGGTGACGACGCAATCGATGAATGGCTTCAGACCTTCCGAGACGAACGCCTGCAGCACATGACTTTCGATCGGCAAGCGCAGACCCGCCATATCGGCGACGACGGTGGAATTACCGGCTGCCGCCAGTGCCAGCTTGCCGCAACCGATAAAGCCCTTTGTCGTCTCGACACCCGTGACGCGGCCCTGGTCGGTGCGGATGCCTGTGACTTCACAGCCGGTGATGATGTCGACGCCACGGCTATCGGCTCCGCGGGCATAGCCCCAGGCGACTGCGTCGTGGCGTACCGTGCCGCCGCGCGCCTGCAACAATCCCCCCATGATGGGGAAGCGCGCATTTTCGAAATCCAGGAAGGGCAGCTTTTTGCGAACGGCCTCGCCGTCGAGCAATTCGGCATCGACCCCGTGCAGGCGCATGGCGTTGCCGCGTCGCGTATAGGCATCGCGCTGCGCATCCGAATGAAAGAGATTGAGCACGCCACGCTGCGAGACCATGGCATTGAAATTGAAATCCTGCTCCAGCCCTTCCCAAAGCTTCATCGACAGCTCGTAGAAGGGATTGTTGCCGGGCAGCAGGTAGTTCGAGCGGATGATCGTGGTATTGCGGCCGATATTGCCAGAGCCGAGATAGCCCTTTTCCAGAACGGCGACATTGGTGATGCCGAAGGTCTTGGCGAGATAATAGGCAGTTGCAAGACCATGGCCACCGCCACCGACGATGATGACGTCGTAATGCGGCTTCGGTTGCGGCTGGCGCCAGGCGGGGGCCCAGCCGGTATTGCCGCGAAGGCCGTTGAGAAAAACAGAGAAAGCCGAATAGCGCATGGTTGGATCCGGTTTGAATTGCGCTCATGATGACAGAGCGGCAAATGCCGACTTGCCCAATTAGGACCTTTTTCGATAGAAAAGGGACATGACGGCGATCGATAGCAAAAATAGCCAGAATATTGGTTTCATCCTGATCCCAGGGTTCGCCTTGATGTCCTTTGCCTCGGCAAGCGAGCCGTTGCGCGCCGCCAATCTCCTGGCCGGGCGAGAAATCTATCGATTGTCGACCTTCTCGCTGGACGGCACTCCAGCGGTATCGTCGGGCGGCGTGCCGGTGCCGGCCGAGCCTCTTCCAGGTCGCGGATCCGGTCTTGGCACGGTCTTCGTCTGCGCCGGTGGCTCGCCACGCGATTGGCATTACCCTTCTATTCTCACCTGCCTGCGCCAACTCGCACGCGACGGCGTGCGCGTCGGTGGCATCTCCGGGGGTCCCTATCTGCTTGCAGCCGCCGGGCTTTTGGCCGAGCGCGATTTCACGATTCATTGGGAGCATGCGCCAGCCCTGCTCGAAGCCTTTCCGGCGCTTACGCCGCGCCAAGCGCGCTTCGTCATCGACGGCAATCGCATCACCTGCGGCGGCGGCATTGCGCCGCTCGACATGATGCACGTTTTGATATCAGAGCGCATGGGTGCCGATTTCGCTCGCCGCGTCAGCGACTGGTACCTGCATACGGAGGTGGGTGAGCCGACTGCGCCGCAACGCGGTTCGCTCGCCGAGCGCTATGGCGCCCATCACCCGGGTCTGCTGAGCGTGCTCGAAAAAATGGAGGAAACGATCGAGATGCCCCTCGATCGTGCCGCCATGGCGCGAATTGCCGGGGTCACGCCGCGTCATCTCGACCGGCTGTTTGCCGTTCATCTCGGCTCGACCTTCCTCGATCAGTATCGGCGAATACGCCTACAGCATGCCCGGCGGCTCCTGGAGCAGAGCCCGCTTTCGATTTCCGAAATCGCCGTCGCCACCGGCTTTTCAAGCGGCGCGCATTTTGCCCGAGCCTATCGCTCTCTCTATGGGATTGCGCCCGGCGACACCCGTCAGGCGTGATTTTCGCCGCAGTTGAGAAAATTTCACTCGGAGGATAGGATCGCCGCAGCAAGCCCTGCCGGCAAAAAGGATCATAAATGAAAACCAAGGCAGACAAGATATCGGCCGACGACCAATCCCATGGCGGGCGGTCAGCTTTCTCACAAAATCCGCATGCGGTGCGCGAGCCGAAGGAAAACAATCTCGAGATGGCGATCGGCCACGAGGTTCGCGCCTATCGCAAGAAGCTCGGCATCACGGTGACGGATCTTGCCGCCGCGACGGGTATCTCGCTCGGCATGCTGTCGAAGATCGAAAACGGCAATATCTCGCCGTCGCTGACGACGCTGCAATCGCTGTCGCGCGCCCTCGGCGTGCCGCTGACGGCTTTCTTCCGTCGTTATGAAGAGCCGCGCAATGCTGTCTTCGTCAAGGCTGGCCAGGGCGTAGAACTCGAACGCCGCGGCACGCGTGCCGGCCATCAATATAATGTGCTCGGCCATATCGACAACAATTCGAGCGGCGTCATCGTTGAGCCCTATCTCATTACGCTGACGGCCGATTCCGATGTCTTCCCCACTTTCCAGCACGAGGGCATGGAGTTCCTCTATATGCTCGAGGGCGAGGTGATGTACCGTCATGGCGACCAGCTCTATCCCATGCAGCCCGGCGACAGCCTCTTCTTCGATGCGGATGCGCCGCATGGACCGGAAGTGCTGGTGAAACTGCCGGCGAAATACCTGTCGATCATCAGCTATCCACAGCGGGGCAAGACAGATTAACTTGCCTAAAAAGAAAAATTTATTCTTTTGAGTTGAAAAACCGCATTGGACCTGATAGCCATTTTGCAGATGCGAAAACGGAGGGTTTGGGCATGTGCGGAATTGTCGGTCTCTTCTTGAAGGATAAGGCGCTGGAGCCGAAACTTGGCGCGCTTCTGTCCTCCATGCTGATCACGATGACCGATCGCGGACCTGATAGCGCGGGCATTGCGATCTACGGCAACGATAACGGCAACACGGCGAAGATAACCGTCCAGTCAGCCGATCCGGCCAAGGATTTCGACGGTCTGGAATATGAACTCCGGCGCGCGCTGGACGTCCCGGTATCCGTCGCGGTCAAGAGCACGCATGCGGTCATCACCCTCGCCAAGGACAAGCTCGACGAGGGCAGGGTAGCCCTGACGGCATCGCGCCCGAATATCCGCGTCATGAGTAGCGGCGATACCGTCGAGATCTACAAGGAAGTCGGCCTGCCGAAGGATGTCGTCTCACGCTTTGGCGTCGCCGCCATGTCCGGCACGCATGGTATCGGTCATACCCGTATGGCGACCGAGTCGGCTGTCACGACGCTTGGCGCTCATCCCTTCTCGACAGGTTCGGATCAATGCCTGGTTCACAACGGGTCGCTCTCGAACCACAACAACCTGCGTCGCGAGCTGAAGCGCGTCGGCATGACGTTCGAGACGGAAAATGACACCGAAGTCGCGGCCGCCTATCTGACGGCCGAAATGGCAAAGGGCAAGGATCTCGGCGCGGCATTGGAAGGCGCGGTCGACGATCTCGATGGCTTCTTCACCTTCGTCGTCGGCACCAAGTCCGGTTTCGGCGTCGTTCGCGACCCCATCGCCTGCAAGCCGGCCGTTATGGCCGAGACCGATCAGTATGTCGCTTTCGGCTCGGAATACCGGGCGCTGGTGAACCTGCCTGGTATCGAAAATGCCCGCATCTGGGAGCCGGAGCCGGCGACCGTCTATTTCTGGGATCACGAAAAGGCTGCCTGATCAGAAGCGCCGCAATCGAGAGAGATCTTACATGCCAGTTTTCGACTTATCCGTCACACCGCTGCGCGAACTCAACAGCGCCCTTCATGGCCTTCCCTCGGGCGCCAACGATCTCGCCTTCGAAGTCGTCAATCCGCGCGGCCATCATGCTGTCGCCGCCGGTATCGATGCGCCCGTTACCGTCGATATCAGGGGTTCGGTTGGCTACTACTGTGCCGGCATGAACGATGGCGGTAACGTCACCGTGCATGGCTCTGCCGGTCCTGGTGTCGCCGAGAACATGATGTCCGGCAGCGTCGTCATCGAAGGCGATGCCAGCCAGTATGCCGGCGCGACCGGCCGCGGCGGCTTGCTTGTCATCAAGGGCAATGCGGCGTCGCGCTGCGGCATCTCGATGAAGGGCATCGACATCGTCGTCTACGGTAATATCGGCCATATGTCCGCCTTCATGGGGCAATCCGGTCATCTGGTCGTGCTGGGTGACGCTGGGGATGCTCTCGGTGACAGCCTCTATGAGGCCAAGCTCTTCGTCCGCGGTTCAGTGCAAAGTCTCGGTTCGGACTGCATCGAAAAGGAAATGCGCCCGGAGCATCTGGAGAAGCTTGCCGAGCTTCTCGAGAAGGCCGGCGTGCGCGGCGTCAAGCCCGAGGAATTCAAGCGCTACGGATCAGCCCGCAAGCTCTATAATTTCAATATCGACAATGCCGACGCGTACTAAGGCGAAGGGGACCTCATGAGCTACCACAATCCATATACGCCACCCCGCAAGTCGGCGACCTTCGACGATCATACGCTCGCTGAAATCCGTCGTGCGGCAGCGACCGGCATCTACGATATCCGTGGCGCCGGCACGAAGCGCAAGGTGCCGCATTTCGACGATCTGCTCTTTCTCGGCGCTTCGATCTCGCGCTATCCGCTCGAAGGCTATCGCGAGAAATGCGATACGACCGTTGTCCTCGGCAGCCGTTTCGCCAAGAAGCCGATTACGCTGAAGACCCCGATCACCATTGCCGGCATGAGCTTCGGTGCGCTTTCCGGCAACGCCAAGGAAGCGCTCGGCCGGGGCGCCACGCTTGCCGGCACGTCGACGACAACAGGCGACGGCGGCATGACGGACGAGGAGCGCGGTCATTCGCAGACCCTGGTCTACCAATATCTTCCCTCGCGCTACGGCATGAACCCTAAAGATCTTCGCCGCGCCGATGCGATCGAAGTCGTGGTCGGACAGGGGGCCAAGCCCGGCGGTGGCGGCATGCTGCTCGGCCAGAAGATTTCCGATCGCGTCGCCAACATGCGCAATCTGCCGAAGGGCATCGACCAGCGCTCGGCCTGCCGTCATCCGGATTGGACCGGGCCGGACGATCTCGAAATCAAGATCATGGAATTGCGCGAGATCACCGATTGGGAAAAGCCGATCTATGTGAAGGTCGGCGGCGCACGCCCCTATTATGATACGGCTCTTGCCGTCAAGGCTGGTGCCGATGTCGTCGTGCTCGATGGCATGCAAGGCGGCACGGCCGCGACCCAGGACGTCTTCATCGAGAATGTCGGCATGCCGACGCTCGCCTGTATCCGTCCCGCCGTCCAGGCGCTGCAGGATCTCGGCATGCACCGGAAGGTGCAGCTGATCATCTCCGGCGGCATTCGCTCTGGGGCCGATGTGGCGAAGGCGCTCGCACTCGGCGCTGATGCGGTTGCCATCGGCACGGCGGCGCTGGTTGCGCTCGGTGACAACGATCCCAAGTGGGAAGAAGAGTACCAGAAGCTCGGCACGACGGCCGGCGCCTATGACGACTGGCACGAGGGCAAAGACCCGGCGGGCATTACGACCCAGGACCCGGAGCTCGCAAGCCGGCTCGATCCGATTGCTGCGGGCCGGCGCCTTGCCAACTATCTCAAGGTGATGACGCTGGAGGCGCAGACGATCGCGCGCGCCTGCGGCAAAAATCACCTGCACAATCTGGAACCTGAGGACCTCTGTGCGCTGACGATGGAAGCTGCCGCCATGGCGCAGATTCCGCTTGCCGGCACCAATTGGTACCCGGGCAAGGGAGGCTTTTAAGATTCCGGCCGGGCCTGAGAGGCCCGGCCGCTGCATGCATCATCGAAGTGTCTCGAAGAAATCCAAAGGGGAACGAGAATGACACTGGATCTTGCTGCCTTTGCAAAGGACAAAGGCATCAAATATTTCATGATCAGTTATACGGATCTTTTTTCCGGCCAGCGCGCCAAGCTGGTACCGGCGCAGGCGATTGCCGGGATGCAGGAAGAGGGCGCCGGCTTTGCCGGTTTTGCCACTTGGCTCGACATGACGCCCGCCCATCCCGATCTTTTTGCCGTACCCGATGCCTCCTCCGTCATCCAGCTCCCATGGAAGAAGGACGTTGCCTGGGTTGCGGCCGATTGCATGATGGAGGGCGAACTCGTCGGCCAGGCGCCGCGAAACGTGCTGAAGAAGCTCGTGAAAGAAGCGGAAGCCGCAGGCAAGCGAGTCAAGACCGGCGTCGAGGCTGAATTCTTCCTGATCACCGCCGATGGCTCCAAGATTTCCGACGAATACGACACAGCGGAAAAGCCCTGCTACGACCAGCAAGCGGTCATGCGCCGCTACGACGTCATCTCCGAGATCTGCGACTATATGCTGGAGCTCGGCTGGGGTGCCTATCAGAACGACCACGAGGACGCCAACGGCCAGTTCGAGATGAACTGGGAATTCGACGATGCCTTGAAGACGGCGGACAAGCACTCCTTCTTCAAGTTCATGGTCAAGTCGATCGCCGAGAAGCATGGCTTGCGAGCAACCTTCATGCCGAAGCCCTTCAAGGGCCTCACCGGCAATGGCTGCCATTGCCATATCTCCGTGTGGAGCAATGACGGCAAGACCAACGTCTTTGCCGACAGGGAAGCTGAATTCGGCCTGTCGGCCGAGGGCAAGCATTTCCTCGGCGGCATCATGAAACATGCCTCGTCGCTGGCAGCGATCACCAACCCGACGGTCAATTCCTACAAGCGCATCAATGCGCCGCGCACGACCTCCGGCGCCACCTGGTCTCCCAATACCGTGACGTGGACCGGCAACAACCGTACACACATGGTGCGCGTGCCGGGCCCCGGCCGCTTCGAGCTGCGCCTGCCCGATGGTGCCGTCAATCCTTACCTGCTGCAGGCCGTCATCATCGCCGCCGGCCTCGATGGTCTGCGCAACAAAGCCGATCCTGGCCCCCATCACGATATCGACATGTATGCTGAGGGTCACCTGGTGAAGAATGCGCCGCGCCTGCCGCTCAATCTTCTCGATGCCTTGCGGGCTTACGACGAGGACGAGGGGCTGAAGCAGGCGATCGGTTCGGAATTCTCCGAAGCCTATCTGAAGCTCAAGCATCAGGAATGGAACGCCTACTGCTCGCACTTTACGCAGTGGGAGCGCGACAGCACGCTCGATATCTGAGTGCGCAGCGACAAGATGCCCTTAAGGGCTCAGGTGCCGGGGCGCGAGCCCCCGGCACAACAGCGGAATTTTGGCCGCGGACGGCGGAGGAAAATCAGCATGACGAGCTATGTATTGACAGTTGCGTGCAAATCGACGCGTGGGATCGTTGCGGCGATCTCGAACTATCTGGCCGGACAGGGCTGCAACATCGTCGACTCCAGCCAGTTCGACGATCTCGATACCGGCATGTTCTTCATGCGCGTCTCCTTCATCTCCGAGGAGGGCGTCGGTGAGACGGCGCTGGCGGAAGGCTTCAAGCCGATCGCCGAGAAA
>NZ_JBXSOV010000002.1:0-557733 GCF_057784355.1 Martinezella sp. CNPSo 3959 | reverse complement strand
GCCGATGTTAACGTGCGGCTTATTGCGCTCAAACTTACTCTTTGCCATTTGAATGCTTCCTGTGAACGTAATGAGTGACCCCGGCGAACCGGTTTAGTGCCGCCGTTTAAGGCTTTCATCGCATTTGCGCAAGACTTAATTGCAGGCCCTATTTTCGGCAAAGGCGAGCAGATGGCGCATGATCTCAAGCCATCAACATTCCTTCGCCGCGTAAGGTCCGCCGGCCGATCCGGAAAGACAAAAAAGCATTTGCCGGTTCAGGCGCTTAGATAGGAAGGCACGGCGAAGAATTCCAGTGCCGATAGAGGGGGAGGCATTCGTCCGATCTCGAACGCAAAGCGCCCTCTCCCGACAGGAAAGGGCGCAGAATTATCAAACCACAATCAATCGTCGCTTGTCACGATGCATCCTTCGACGCAGCCGATCGGAGACGCCGAAGCTTTGCAGCGATCAGTCGAGCAGATCAGCCGGCACCTTGCCGCCATTGTCCGAAAGCTTCTTCAGAAGAGCCTTATGGAGGAAGATGTTCATCTTGGCGGAATCGCCCGTATCGCCGGTATAGCCGAGCTCCTGCGCCAGTTCCTTGCGTTCGGAAAGGCTCGCATCCATGCCAAGCGCCTTCATCAGATCGACGATCGAATGTTTCCAGTCCAGCTTCTGGCCGCTTTTCTTGACCGCTGCATCGAGGATAGAAGCGATATCCACCGGCGCGGACGGCGCGCTGGTCGCAGGCGATGTTGCCGCCGTCGTCGCTGAAGGAGACGGCGTCGGCGCAGGCGCCGGATTGTCAGTTGCGGCGGTGGTCGACGGTGCCGGAGCAGCCTCGGCAGCCTTTGCCTCTCCCCAGATTGCACCCTTGATCTTGTCGAAGATACCCATTTGCGCTCTCCCGTTTCGGTTGCCTGAGCAATATGTATCGCTCGCGCAAATATAAGCAACCCTTCATGTCAAATACGCAAAGACGGAAACTAATACGCACCGGTGAGGCACGCTGACCGCAGCAGCGATCAGGACCAGCAACCATCCAAGGCACGTCACGCTCTTCGCCGTAACACGGAACGTTAAAGATGCTAACAAATTGAAATTCTTGGAGCGGGTAGCGGGAATCGAACCCGCGTATTCAGCTTGGAAGGCTGCTGCTCTACCATTGAGCTATACCCGCGGGATGGTCAAGATCCGGCACGGAATGGTGGAGGGAGTTGGATTTGAACCAACGTAGGCTGAGCCAACGGATTTACAGTCCGTCCCCTTTAACCACTCGGGCATCCCTCCAGTATTCCGACTGGATCTTGCGACCAAGCTTGTCAGACCGTGGCGTCGCCGCCGTGATCTGCGCCGCGTATATGGCCGGACCACTTCCGTCTGTCAACACAAGGAATTACCAAAAATGACAAAAAAATTTCAGCCTGTGGGAAAAGCCCGGCACTGAAAGAGGCTAGGCGCTTGCGGACGCGCTGGTTATAAAGCCGCATGAGCAAAGATAAAATTTCCGACCGCGCCGGCCCAGACAGCACCTCCGACGACAAGTCGGCCAAGGACACGCATTACGCCACCCTGCGTCGCGCGCATCGCGATGCCAAGCGCGAGCGCGGCGAAATCCCGACGCCGACGCCGCAGAAGCGCAAGAAGACTGGTGCGGACGATTGGAAGCCGCCGGCGCTCGCACCCGACCAGGTCTTTCTCTATGGCCTCCATACGGTCCGCGCCGCGCTTGCCAATCCCGAGCGTAAGAACATCAAGCTGTCGACGACGCAGAATGCGCTGGTGCGGCTGGAAATCGGCCCCGCCGACGCGCTCGGCATTCCCGTCGAGATCGTCTCGCCGCAGGACATCGATAAGGTGCTCGGCCCGGAAGCGATTCACCAAGGCGTCATGCTGGAAACGCGCCCCCTGCCCGTGCGCCGGCTCGAGGCATTGAAGGACAGCCCGTTGCTACTGGTCCTCGATCAGGTGACGGACCCGCACAATGTCGGCGCCATCATGCGCTCGGCCGTCGCTTTCGATGCGGGTGCCGTCATCACGACACAGCGCCACAGCCCGACCGAATCAGGCGTGATGGCAAAATCGGCCTCGGGCGCGCTGGAACTCATACCTTATATACAGATCACCAATCTCGCCGATGCGCTTGGCGAGCTGCACCGGCTCGGCTTCACGACCATCGGGCTTGATTCGGAAGGTCCGGCACCGCTCGAAAGTACCTTCAGTGGCGACAAGATCGCCCTCGTGCTCGGCTCCGAGGGCAAGGGCCTGCGCCAGAAGACACGAGAGACGGTGAATGCGCTCGCGCGGCTCGATATGCCGGGCGCCATCAAGTCGCTCAATGTCTCGAATGCTGCCGCGATCGCGCTATATGCGACGCGGTCCTATCTCAAATCATAGTGGCGCCCTTGGCGGCCGCAGCACGTTGGGAGAATTTGCTTTGATCCGTCTTCTTGGTCCCGCGGCGGTTGCCGCCGCCCTCGCTTTGACCATAGTCCAGCCGGCGCGCGCCGCCGATGACGAAATGATCCAGGCGCAAGCAGGCGTCTGGCTGGTTGCGCCGGAAAGCGGCGCTAAGGGCTGCCGCCTCACCTTCGGGACGAATACGGTGTCCGGCGGCTACGAGATTACGGGGGCGGATGCGTGCGCGACGCCGCTCCCCGCCCTTACCGCGGCCAAGATCTGGAATTTCACCGATGATGGCGCGCTGGCGATCGCGGACGGTGGGGGCAGGCCGCTCATGCGCTTCCAGCAGGAGGAAGGCTCGCCGTGGGAAAGCGAAGGCGGCGATCGGACCTGGCTGCTGCCGGCGCTCGGCGATGTCGATCACGTGCCGACTACCGAAAGCCTTGCCGGCGCGTGGCGCATCCAGACGCCGGACGGCAAGCCCATCTGTGATATCACGCTCACAACCGACAAGGATCAGGACGGCACCTCCAAGATGTCGCCGAGCGGTGATTGCGCCAGCGAAGTCGGTGACCTCAAGCTCTCACTCTGGGCGACGGAAGGGTTCGGGCTTGTCATGCTGGGCAGTGACGGCTCCTCGCTCTCCTTCGATATGAAGCCCGACGGCAGTTTCCAGAAGTCCGAAGAAGAGGAAGGCGAGCCGTTGCTGCTGGTACGCAAATAAGCAGAGGCCGGCCGCGGCCCTCCGTATCGCAAACATAGCCACATTTCTGATGTTGGCGACCGCCTTCATGCGACGGCGAAACCCCTTCCCGAGGCTGCTCTTTCCGCGCACCTAGCGGCGCCAATGCGCGGACAGGTGATCAGTGTATCGCAGGGTCCGCTTCGTCGAAAAACGACCTGATGCCATCGCGTGCAATCGTCGCAAGGAACTCGTCGAATGCCTCGCGGTCGGTCGCGAAGGGCTCTTCCCATTCGATCAGATCCTCTTCCGGCGTGATGACCTCCATCCGCCAGTCGGCATTGGTGCCAGCCGGGCGAAAGATATCGACCAGGACGGTCACGCCATCATCGGTGAATTCACCCGAAAGCTCGGAGTGTTCGAGTTTAGGCTTCTTGGGCTTGCTGGGCATAGGGTTCCAGGCACACGAATATAGGATTGATGACTGCTACGCGTGTTCCGAACTCGCGCACCACGACATATTATATCGCCGCCGCCGGTTTTCCATACCGGAGATAAAACGATCGACAATATCCAGGAAAAAATGGTGCCCCCGGCAGGGTTCGAACCCGCGACCCCCTGATTACAAATCAGGTGCTCTACCAACTGAGCTACAAGGGCGTATGGGCATGCCAAGTAACAGATTTTGAAATCCTGTAAAGGGAAAATCGGTCGATCGGCGTCAAAGCTGGGGATCGACCGATTCACCAGTTCGCGCGAAACGTCTTGTCGCGACAAGGGAATAACATTACGAAGAATCGCTATTCAGAGGACATTGCATGTCGCGCAATCTTCAATCCGTTTGTTTTCTCGCCTCCACCGCGCCAGAGGCTCAATCGGCGCAGGAAGAGCTTATTGGCCTTTACGGCCAGACATCACAGGAAGATGCGGATATTGTCGTGGCTCTCGGCGGCGATGGTTTCATGCTGCAGACGCTGCATAAGACGATGAATACCGGCAAACGCGTCTATGGCATGAATCGCGGCTCCATCGGCTTTCTGATGAACGACTACCGCACGGATGGCTTGGCCGAGCGTATTGACGCAGCCGTCGAAAACGCGTTTCACCCCCTGCAGATGACCACACGCAATGCCGACGGCAGCTCCTGCGTCGCACTCGCCATCAATGAAGTGTCGCTGTTTCGTCAATCCTATCAGACTGCAAAGCTTAAGGTGGAGATCGACGGGCGGGTCCGCCTGCCGGAACTGATCTGCGACGGGCTGATGGTGACGACGCCGGCGGGCTCCACCGCTTACAATCTTTCCGCCCATGGCCCGATCCTGCCGCTCGAAGCGCCGCTGCTTGCCATGACGCCTGTCAGCGCCTTCCGCCCCCGCCGCTGGCGCGGCGCGCTCCTTCCCAACAGAGTGACGGTCGACATCACCGTGCTTGAGGCGGAGAAGCGCCCCGTCAATGCCGCAGCCGACAATACCGAAGTCAAATCGGTTCTCGGCATTCAGATCCGCCAGAGCGAGGATACGACGGCTCGCATCCTCTCCGATCCGGACAGGTCATGGTCGGACAGGATCCTGGCGGAACAGTTTTCGGATTGACCGAGCTATCTGCATCAGGCCCAAGAGGCCGGATGCAGCCGGGCAGAATGCACCATGAAAAAAGCCCCGTCTCCGGGGCTTTTTCTATGCATGAACGGATGCGACCTTATTCGACGTCGTCGACGACGGCATCGGCAGCACCGCTGATGCGATGCGCTAGGGCTGCTTCCATGAATTCATTGAGATCACCGTCCAGAACGTCGCTCGGCGCCGTGCTGGCAACGCCGGTGCGCAGATCCTTCACCAGCTGGTAAGGCTGCAGGACGTAGGAACGGATCTGGTGACCCCAGCCGATATCCGTCTTGGAAGCGGCTTCGGCATTGGCAGCCTCTTCCCGCTTCATCAATTCGGCCTCGTACATGCGGGCGCGCAGCATGTCCCACGCCTTGGCGCGGTTCTTGTGCTGCGAGCGTTCCTGCTGGCACTGCACGACAATCCCGGTCGGGATGTGCGTGATACGCACGGCCGAATCGGTCGTGTTGACGTGCTGACCGCCGGCGCCCGACGAGCGGTAGGTATCGATGCGGCAGTCGCTTTCATTGATCTCGATCTGGATCGAGTCGTCGACGACTGGGTAGACCCAGATCGACGAGAATGACGTGTGGCGGCGCGCGTTGCTGTCATAGGGCGAGATGCGCACGAGGCGATGCACGCCGGATTCGGTCTTCAGCCAGCCATAGGCATTGTGGCCCTTGACGAGCAGCGTTGCTGACTTGATGCCGGCTTCTTCGCCGTCATGGACTTCCAGCAGCTCCACCTTGAAGCGCTGGCGTTCGGCCCAGCGGGTATACATGCGCAGAAGCATGTTGGCCCAGTCCTGGCTCTCGGTGCCGCCGGCGCCGGAGTGGACTTCGAGGTAGGTGTCATTCGAGTCAGCCTCGCCCGACAGCATGGCTTCCACCTGCCGGCGCGCGGCTTCCGCCTTCAAGCCCTTGAGCGCTTCTTCAGCCTCGCGGACGACATCGGCGTCGCCCTCTTCTTCGCCCAGCTCGATCAGTTCGACATTGTCGGCAAGCTGCTGCTCCAGCGCGCGCACGCCACTGATGCCGTCGTCAAGCTGCTGGCGCTCGCGCATCAGCTTCTGCGCCTCAGAAGCGTCGTTCCAGAGGGTCGGATCCTCTGACTTGTTATTCAACCAGTCCAGTCGTCTTACCGCCTGGTCCCAGTCAAAGATGCCTCCTCAGCAGGGTGATAGCCTGCTTGGTTTCATCGACTACTTTCTCGATTTCGGCTCGCATAGTCCCACTTCTTCATTTCACCGCTCAAGACAAGCGGTCATCCAATTCAAAGAGTGCTGGTGACATAGATATACATGCCGCTGGTGTAAAGCCCCGCGGCATGTCGATCAGACAAATAGGGTCGGATCAGAAGAGACCGCCGGATCCGGAGGTAACCGCCTGGTTCGCCTGCGGCGAAGTCCTGAGGATTTCCTCAGGCGCCACCTGCGCCGCGGCATCGCCGCCGCCGATGACCTGCAGGCTGGTAGCCGGGCCGGTGCCGGGCTTGAAGGCTTCCATGATGGCATTCGGCTCGCCGGGCTGTGCGGCCATGCCGGTCGCGCGGTTGACCGCAACCATCGTCATGCCGGCCGGAACCTGGAACTTCTCAGGCGCCTCATCCTTCGTGGCGGCCTGCATGAACTCGTTGAAGATCGGCGCGGCAAGGGCGCCGCCAGTGCCACCGCGGCCGAGCGTAGCTGGCGTATCGTAGCCGATGTAAAGGCCGGCGACGAGGCTCGGCGTGTAGCCGACGAACCAGGCATCCTTCTCATCATTGGTGGTGCCGGTCTTGCCGGCGACATCGGTATTAAGCTTGATCTTGCCGGCGGCCGTACCACGGATGATGACGCCCTGCATCATCGACGTGACCTGATAGGCGGTCATAGGATCGAGCACCTGCTCGCGATTGTCGGCGATGACGGGCTCGTCCTGATTCTGCCAGGCGCCGACATTGCAACTGTCGCAGACGCGTTCCTCATGCTTGAAGATGGTCTTGCCGTAACGGTCCTGGATGCGGTCGATGAGCGTCGGCTTGATCTGCTTACCGCCGTTGGCCATGACCGAATAGGCAGAAACCATGCGCAGCACCGTCGTTTCGCCGGCGCCGAGCGACATGGCGAGCACGGGGTTCATATGGTCGTAGATACCGAAGCGCTCGGCATATTCTGCAACCAGAGGCATGCCCATATCGGAGGCGAGACGCACCGTCATCAGGTTACGCGAGTGTTCGATGGCGAAACGAAGCGTATGGACACCACCGCCCTCGCCTTCGTAGTTCGTCGGCTTCCAGACATCGCCATTGCTCAGCGTGATCTGCAGCGGGTCGTCCAGAATGACGGAGGCCGGTGTATAGCCATTATCCATGGCGGCCGCGTAGACGAAAGGCTTGAACGACGAACCGGGCTGCCGCTTGGCCTGGGTGGCGCGGTTGAATTCGGACTGCCCGTAGGAAAAGCCGCCGACCATGGCGAGTACGCGGCCGGTATGCGGGTCCATGGCAACGAGACCGCCCTGCACCTTCGGCGGCTGACGCAGGCGATAGCTGCTCGAATCGGCATTGCCGGTCTTCTGCACGTAAATCACATCACCAGGGCTCAAAACGCCGCTCGGCGATTTGGCCGACTTGCCGCCGGCCGAGCGATAGGCCCAGCGCATGTCGGCGGGGGAGATCGTGCCGCGTGTCCGCTCCGTCGATACCTTGCCGGCGGCATCGACGCGCGGCTGCAGGCCGATATCAACGCCTTGATCCGATACGGAAAGGACGACGGCGACCCGCCATTCCGGCACGTCGCTCAGGCTTGGAACCTTCGCGAGCTCGACGCCCCAATCCTGTGAGGTAGCAATCTGCTTGAGCGGGCCGCGATAGCCGCGGCGCTCGTCATAATCTATCAGACCATCCTGAAGGGCCTTGCGAGCTTCGAGCTGCATCTGCGGGTCGAGCGACGTACGAACGGAAAGGCCACCTTCGTAGAGGGTCTTCTCGCCATATTGATCGATCAACTGGCGGCGAACTTCCTCGGCAAAATAGTCGGACGCGAAGAGCGACGGGCCGCTCTTCGGTGGCACGACGCCAAGCGGCTGCTTCTTTGCCTCTTCGCCGTCGCTCTGGCTGACATAGCCGTTCTCGACCATGCGATCGATCACCCAGTTGCGGCGGGTGAGCGCTGCTTCGGCACGGCGGAAGGGATTATAGTTCGACGGACCCTTCGGGAGCGATGCCAGATAGGCCGATTCTGCGATGGTCAGTTCGTTGACCGACTTGTCGAAATAGGTGAGCGCAGCGCCGGCGATGCCGTAGGAATTCAGGCCGAAATAGATTTCGTTCAGGTAAAGCTCGAGGATCTTGTCCTTGCTGTAGGCCTGCTCGATGCGGAAGGAGAGAATCGCTTCCTTGATCTTGCGGTCGAACGTCTGATCGGCGGACAGTAGGAAGTTCTTAGCGACCTGCTGCGTAATGGTGGACGCGCCGACGAAGCGGCGGCCGGAGCCGATATTCTGCAGATTCACGGCCACGGCGCGGATAAGACCGCCGACATCGACGCCGGGATGGTTGTAGAAATTCTTGTCTTCCGCCGAAAGGAAAGCCGCCTTGACGCGATCGGGAATGGCTTGGATCGGCACGAAAAGCCGGTTCTCTCGCGAATATTCCTTCATCAGCGCGCCGTTGCCGGCGTGGATGCGCGTCGTGACCGGCGGCGCATATTTGGCAAGCACCTCGTAATCGGGCAGTTCCTTCGAGACCACGCTCAGATAGATGGCAGCCGCAGCCGCCACACCCAGAAACAGGAGGCAGCCTAGGCCAAAGAAATATCCAATCAGTCTGATCATCTGATACTACCGGTGCTTGTTCTTCAGGCGGCACGTGCGCGAGATCATCGCATAATCACGGGCGTTTTGCACGCTCGCGGCGTGAATGCAAGACGGCAATGGGACAAAGCCGTGCTTCATACGCGAGCAAATGATACTTCGCTGTAACGGCGGGAATGTGAGCAAAATAGGGCCCGACGCCAGCATTCCAATTTCATCCAGTCCTAAAGTACATCGCTGTTACATGGAAGCCACGACGGATCGTCCCATCCGAAGCCATCAGCCGCCATTGGCGATGATGGCCACGCGATACTGCTTCACCGCCTCCGTCAGACGATCGGCGACCTTCTCACGCCAATTGGCATCGAGCAGCAGCTTTTCATCCTCCTTGTTGGAGAGAAAACCGAGCTCGAGCAGGATCGAGGGCACGTCGGGCGCAGTCAGGACCTGGAAACCCGCATGGCGATGCGGATTGTTGATCATGGCGATCTGCCCGTTGAACGAAGACAGCACGTCCTGCGCCAGCGAAATGGAAAAGGCTTGCGTCTCGCGGCGTGTCAGATCCATCAGAATATCATTGACGGCGGCGGGCTGCGCCTGTGTTTCGGCACCGGCGATCTGATCGGAATTGTTTTCACGATCGGCTACCTCGCCGGCAAGACGGTCCGACGCCTTGTCCGAGATAGTGTAGACGGTCGCGCCGCGGATATCCTTCTGCTTCAGCGTATCGGCATGCAGCGAGATGAAGAGCGAGGCACGATTCTGCCGGGCTATCGTCACGCGTTCGGACAGCGAGAGATATTGATCCTTGTCGCGCGTGAGGAAGGCCTTGATGCCGGGCTGCGCATTCAGCTTGTCGGCAAACATCTTCGCAAATGCGAGCGTGATGTCCTTTTCCTGCGTGACGCCGTCCGTGCCGGTCGCGCCCGCGTCGATACCGCCGTGACCGGCATCGACCGCAACGAGGAACACATTCGGATCGGCCTTCTGCGCCGGCTCGACCGGACCGACGTCCTTGGCGGTATCGTCGCTCGTCCAGCTCTGCTTATTTACAAGCTCGGCAAATTGTTCGGCAGGCAGCATCTCGGCATCCAGCACGAGGCGCTGCCCCTTGCCGCTCTCATCGGCCTGAACCTTGGCCGCGACCAGCTTAACCGGTTTCTTTGCCGTCAGCACGATACGGGCGCTGTCCGCATCCATCGTGCCGTAGCGAATATCCTTGAAGAGGCCGGTCGGCTTCAGACTGCCGGCGGGGAAGCCGAATGCAGTTGATGGGAGATCGACGACGACACGGACGGGATTGTCAAGGTAGTGAACCGTGAAAGTGGGAGCCCGGTCCATATCGATGACGATACGCGTGCGGGCATCATCGCCGGCAATGCGGGCGCCATAGGCAAGCACGGAAGCATCCGCCGCCACTGCGGGCGCAAATGCAGAAACCGAAACGAGAATTACCAGAGCAAAGGCCGCTGCCGCAAATCGCAAAGCCCTCACGCCACTCTCCGCCACATGCCGCAATCCCTTTACCAAGTGCCCAACGCGCCCCATATTGGTTTCGGCGTTGTTTTTGAAGTGCCAATAACGGGAACCAGGTTTGACCTGATGGCTGCATCGGTGATGCGCCGGGAGACGAATCGACAAGACATCCTCCCTCGTCCTCATCATCCGACGAATCCATCAATATTATGGCATACTTGGCTTTTCCCTTGCTATTGTGACAGATAAAACATACAACGCATATTAGGGTAGAAGTGTTGACGGGATAGAGTCGTCGCAAAGGCAGCCGCCTCGAGTACCAGGCGCCAATAAGCGGCATTCATCCGCCGTCTGCAGTACTTCTGCTCGAAACAGTGGATATCTGAATTTCCGGCTTCAAACGGGAAATTCATCGGTGGAGAGCCACCAAACGCTCTTTAGAGAGCACCTTCATCGGACCCATTTGTGGGTCTAAGGCATAGTCGATCTCGCTTGGTTACGGATGTTACCGCAGCAGCTTTTTCAGAAAGTCAACAGACCCCAGGGATATGATGCCCCGGCTGCCGTCTGGATGCTGTCATCGCCGAACCAATCGCGACTTTCATTATCCGGTGCAACAATTGCGGATCACATCCGGCCTATCCCAGTGACAGGCAGGCCCCCATCCGACTGTCTGCGCCGAGGAGCACAGCTTTCATGGCAGACAAAATGCTTATCGATGCGTCTCACGAGGAAGAGACGCGCGTCGTTGTCGTTCGCGGGAACCGCATAGAAGAGTTTGACTTCGAGTCCCAGCACAAGAAGCAAATTCGCGGCAACATCTATCTTGCAAAGGTAACGAGGGTCGAGCCCTCGCTTCAGGCCGCTTTCGTTGATTACGGCGGCAACCGGCACGGCTTCCTGGCCTTTGCGGAAATCCATCCCGATTACTACCAGATCCCGCTGGCCGACCGGCAGGCGCTTCTAAAGGCTGAGGCCGAAGAGCATCGCCGCGACGACGACGTCGAGCATGTCGAAACAGCGCTCGATCTTTCGCAGCAGGAACAACCCGATATCGGCATTGTCCCGGCGCAGGGCGAAGAGGCCGCAGTGCCGGCCGCAATCGCGGAAGAGGCTCCTGCCTCGGAGGCTATCGAAGCCACCGAAAAGGCGGCGCCTGCCAAGAAGGCTAAGCCGCGCCGCAGCCGCAAGAAGGCCGCAGCTGAAGAAGCCCCCGCTCCTGAAGCGACGGACGCAGTCGATGCGCCGAGCGAGGACGAAGAAGGACCGTCGGGCGAAATGGCGGCGATGGTTGAAACCGATTCGATCTCGGAAGACGTCGCGACCTCCAAGCGTCGCCGCGATGACGACGACGATGATGACGATCATGACCATGAAGAGGAAGTGATCGAATCCGTCGGCGCCGAAGACGCGATGGAAGAAGTTCCCGATCGCGCCCAGCGCAAGCCGCGCAAGCAATACCGTATCCAGGAAGTCATCAAGCGCCGCCAGATTCTACTGGTTCAGGTGGCGAAGGAAGAGCGCGGCAACAAGGGTGCGGCGCTCACCACCTATCTTTCGCTCGCAGGCCGCTATTCGGTTCTCATGCCGAACACGGCGCGCGGCGGCGGCATCTCCCGCAAGATCACCAATCCGCAGGACCGCAAGCGCCTGAAGGAAATCGCCAAGATGCTCGAAGTGCCGCAGGGTATGGGCGTCATCCTGCGTACTGCCGGTGCCAACCGCACCAAGGTCGAGGTCAAGCGCGATTTCGAATATCTGATGCGCCTGTGGGAAAACGTCCGCACGCTGACGCTGGCATCGACCGCTCCTTGCCTCGTCTACGAAGAAGGCAGCCTGATCAAGCGCTCGATCCGCGACCTCTACAACAAGGATATCAGCGAGATCATCGTCTCCGGCGAGGAAGGCTATCGTGAAGCGAAAGACTTCATGAAGATGCTGATGCCGAGCCACGCCAAGGTGGTTCAGCCGTATCGCGACATCCATCCGATCTTCTCGCGCTCCGGCATCGAAGCGCAGCTCGACCGCATGCTGCAGCCACAGGTCACGCTGAAGTCTGGCGGCTACCTGATCATGAACCAGACGGAAGCGCTGGTTTCGATCGACGTCAACTCCGGCCGCTCGACCCGCGAACATTCGATCGAGGACACCGCGCTCCAGACGAACCTCGAAGCAGCCGACGAAGTTGCTCGCCAGCTTCGCCTGCGCGACCTTGCCGGCCTGATCGTCATCGACTTCATCGACATGGAAGAAAAGCGCAACAACCGCGCCGTCGAGAAGAAGCTGAAGGAATGCCTGAAGAACGACCGCGCCCGCATCCAGGTCGGCCGCATCTCGCATTTCGGCCTTCTGGAAATGTCGCGCCAGCGCATCCGCGCTTCGGTTCTCGAAAGCACGACGCAGATCTGCTCGCATTGCGGCGGCACGGGTCACGTCCGCTCGCAGTCTTCCGTTGCCCTGCATGTCCTGCGCGGCATCGAGGAATATCTGCTCAAGAACACGACGCACGACATCACCGTGCGCACGACGCCGGACATTGCGCTCTATCTGCTCAACCATAAGCGCCAGACGATCATCGATTACGAAAGCCGCTTCGGCGTCGCCATCCTCATCGATGCTGACAACGCCGTTGGCACGCAGCACTTCGCGATCGACCGTGGCGAGCCGGTCGCCAATCCGGTGAAGATCGAAAGCCTGTTCAACTTCGCAGCCATCCCGGACGATGATGACGACGATATCGTCATCGAAGCCGATGAGGATGAAGACGAAGAGTTGGAAGAAAAGGCTGCAAGCGCCGAGCAGCAGCCTGCCGCTCGCTCTGAAAGCAATGATGGCAACCGCAAGCGCAAGCGCCGTCGTCGGCGTCGTGGCCGCGGCAATGATAACCAAGCCGCTCCTGCTTCCGAAGATGGCTCCACGGCCGATATCGCCGATGATGGAGACGAAGGCGACGATGACGAGGATGATGCCGGCGCAGATAATGCCGCATCCGCTGGCGGCGACGATGACGCGCAGCAGAAGCGCAAGCGCCGCCGCCGCGGCAAGCGTGGTGGCCGGCGTAATCGTGAAAACGAAGGCAACGAACAGACCGCTGCAGGCGAGGAAACCGGTTCCGGCGAAGCTGATGAGAATGATGCCGAAGACGGCGACGAAGCAACCGTAACGGTGGCCGAGATCGCGGTCGCCGAAGGCGAAGCTGCCGTCGAGGCGCAGCCCGCCATGGCAGCGGTCGAAACCGCCGCCGCCGTCACCGAAGACGTCAAGCCCGCCAAGGGCCGCGGTCGTCGCAAGGCAAAGGCCATCGAGGCATCGCCCGTCGAGACGCCCGTGGTCGACGAAGCGCCGGCAGTGGATGTCGAAATCGAAGCGGTCGCCGAGACCACCGAAGCTTTGGACAATTCGGCGGAAGCGATAACGCCCGAAGCGACTGAGGATGCAGCCAAGCCGGCCCGTGCCAATCGCGAATCGAACGTTTCCTCCTCTGCTCCAGTGGTAAAGTCCACCCGCACCAACGAAGGCAGCGAGAGCGACGGAGAGTCGGCCAAGCCAAAGAAGGCCGGCTGGTGGCAGCGCCGCGGCTTCTTTTAAGAAGACCGACTGAGAATAATTTGACAAAAATCCGGCCGTGGCGACGCGGCCGGATTTTTCGTTTCCGTCGCACGATTTATTCGCCATTCATGCCCAAGCACTGAACAGGTCGGGGCCAAAGCATACGGCTCTTCGACTCGCGAAAACACTTTCGCAAGCTCGCACAAGCTATTGATTGCGGATTCTATTTCAGCCAAGCCGCCATGCGTTCGGTGGCTTCCTCGATCTCGGCATTCGAGCCGGCATAGGAGAAACGCATCGCGCGATGTCCTTCCACGGGATCGAAATCGAGGCCGGGCGTGGCGGCGACATTGATTTCCGCCAGCATCTTTTGCGCGAACACCATGCTGTCGTTCGTGAAGCGGCTGACATCGACATAGGCGTAGAAAGCGCCATCCATAGGCGAGGCAATGCGAAAGCCGATTTCCGGCAGCCGGCGCATGAGGAAATCGCGGTTGCGGCCATAGCTCTCGCGATAGACATCCAATTCGGCACCTGCGCCGAGCGCCGCCTCGGCGGCGATCTGCGACAATTCCGGCGCGGAGATATAAAGGCTCTGGGCCACACGTTCGACCGGGCGGACCAGCCGCTCCGGCAAGACCATCCAGCCGATGCGCCAGCCGGTCATGCAATAATATTTCGAGAAGGAATTGATGACGATCGCCTCGTCCGTCAGCTCCAGCGCGCTCGTCTCCTCGCCGACGAAGGTCAGGCCGTGGTAGATTTCGTCGGAGATGAAGGCGATGGAGCGATCGGCGCAATAATCCGCCAGCGCCTTCAGCGCCGCCCTGCCCGTCACAGTACCTGTGGGATTGGCGGGGCTTGCCAGCAGCACGCCCTTCAGTCGCTTGCCGCTTGCCGCTTGTGCTGCCTCCAGGCTCTCGGGCGTGAGCGTAAATTGCGTCTCCTCGGTGACCGGCACTTCGACGACATCGAGGCCGAGTGCGGCAAGGATATTGCGATAGGCTGGATAGCCCGGCCGGGCGATGGCGACGCTGTCGCCGGCATCGAACAAGGTCAGAAAGGCAAGGTTGAAGCCAGCCGACGATCCGGTCGTGATCGCAATACGCTTCGGATCGATGCTAAGGCCGTGGTGTGCCTGGTAATGGGTGGAGAGTGCCTGCCGCAGGGCTAGAGTGCCGAGCGCATCCGTATAACCGATGCGGCCATGGCCGAGAGCCGCACGCGCAGCCTCCAACGCCGCCTGGGGTGCGGGATGAGACGGCTGTCCGACAGCCATGGAAATGACCGCGTGTCCGGCTTGGCGTCTTCGCGTCGCTTCCGCCAGTACGTCCATGGCATGGAAGGGTTCGACATCGCTACGCTTGGATAGGGAAAACAAGGTCAATTCTCTCTCGGATCGGATAGGCAAGCGACATTTGCCGCAATATCGGCTCGTTCACAATCCTGCGATTGCGGCTTTGTCGTGAAAATTCCTGTTTCTGGAAATAAGGACGCACCGTAAATTGTCGATGCCTATTTGCGGATGTTAACCCGACGATGCTATGGCGCATCTAAGAATGACGTCTCCGATCAGATCCAAACGAGGACCCAATGACCTTTTCTCTCAAAAGCCTGCTGACGGTTTCGGCGATTGCCCTGACAGCGTCCTTCGCCACAATCCAGCCGGCCGCGGCGCTGGACGACCAGCAGAAGAAGGAAATCGGGGATTTCATCAAGGAGTATCTCGTCGAGCATCCGGAGGTGCTGCTGGATGCGCAGGCCGCGCTCGAAAAGAAGCAGGACGAAGCCCGGATCGCCCAGTCGTCGCAGGTGATCACGCAGAACAAGGACGCGATCTTCAATTCCAAGGATGATGTCGCCATCGGCAATCCGAAGGGCGATATCACCGTTGTCGAGTTCTTCGACTATAACTGCACCTATTGCCGGCATGCGCTTGGCGACATGGACAAGCTCCTGCAGCAGGACAAGAATGTTCGCTTCGTGCTGAAGGAGTTCCCGATCCTTGGCCAGGATTCGGTAGCCGCCTCCCGGGTTTCCAGCGCGTTCCGCCTGCTCGCGCCGGAAAAATATGCCGAATTCCATCACAAGCTGCTGGGCAGCGACGGCCGCGCTTCCGAAGATACCGCCATCGATGTCGCCACCTCGCTTGGCGTCAGCGAAGCGGCCATCCGTGCCGAAATGGCAAAAGCGCCGAATACCGCCATGATCAAGGCCACCTACCAGCTTGCTACCGATCTCGGCGTCAACGGCACACCGGCCTACGTCATCGGCAACGAGATGATTTCCGGCGCGGTTGGCCTCGATGCCATCAAGGAGAAGATCGCCAACGTTCGCAGTTGCGGCAAGACGAGCTGCTGAGCGGCGCAAAAATGCCAAAATCGCGGCGTTTCCACATCTAGAGGCACGCAACCTTCGCACCGGGGCTTTCCTATAGGGCCTCGGGAGTCTATAGGTTGCGCTGCACTTTGACGGAACCACTGATGGCGCAAACTATTTTCGTCCTTAACGGACCCAATTTAAATGCTCTCGGCAAGCGCGAGCCGGGCATCTATGGCGGCAAGACGCTCAAGGATATCGAAGCCGACTGCAAGTCCGTCGGTGAAAGCCTGGGCTTCGTTGTCGATTTCCGGCAGAGCAATCACGAAGGCGTGCTGGTGGACTGGATCCATGAAGCCGGCGACAAGGCCGCCGGTGTCGCGATCAATCCCGGTGCCTATGGTCACACGTCGATCGCTTTACACGATGCGATCCGCGCCATCTCCATTCCCGTCGTGGAGGTGCATATCTCCAATATCCACGCACGCGAAGAATTCCGGCACAAATCGATGATCGCGCCCGCTGCAAAGGGCATGATCTGCGGTTTCGGACCTCATAGCTACATCCTGGCGCTTCAAGCGCTGAAATCCATCACCCAATAACAAAAATACAGGGCAAGAAATCCAATGGCTGAAAAGAAATCGGGTATCGACCAGGCGCTGATTCGCGATCTCGCCAATATTCTCAACGACACGGATCTGACCGAGATCGAAGTCGAACAGGAAGATTTGCGCATCCGCGTATCGCGCGCCGGCGCGACGCAATATGTTCAGGCGCCGATTGCCGCCCCGGTCGCCTATGCCGCTCCCGCCGCCGCTGCAGCAGCACCGGCCGCCGCTGCTCCGGCAACCAACGCCCGTAATCCCGACAACGTCGTCAGCGCACCCATGGTCGGCACTGCCTACCTGGCGCCGGCACCGGGCTCTGCTGCCTTCATCCAGGTCGGCGCGGCCGTCAAGGAAGGGCAGACGTTGCTCATCATCGAAGCCATGAAGACGATGAACCAGATTCCCGCGCCGAAGTCCGGAACGGTGACCGAAATTCTCGTTCAGGACGGTCGTCCGGTCGAGTACGGCGAAGCCCTGGTCGTCATCGAGTAAGGTCGGCCCATGCCCATTATTTCGAAGATTCTCATAGCCAATCGCGGAGAGATCGCTCTGCGCGTGCTGCGCGCCTGCAAGGAGCTTGGCATTGCGACCGTTGCGGTGCATTCGACCGCTGACGGCGACGCGATGCATGTGCGCCTGGCGGATGAAAGCGTTTGCATCGGCCCGCCGCCGTCGCGCGACAGCTATCTCAACATCCACCAGATTGTTGCCGCCTGTGAAATCACCGGCGCGGACGCAGTGCATCCCGGCTATGGCTTCCTTTCGGAAAATGCCAAGTTCGCCGATATTCTCGATGCACACGGCATTACATTCATCGGTCCGACGGCGGAGCATATCCGCATCATGGGCGACAAGATCACTGCCAAAACCACGGCGCAACAGCTCAGCATTCCGGTTGTCCCCGGCTCCGACGGCGAAGTGAAGACCGAGGCGGATGCGCTGAAGACGGCGCGCGAGATCGGCTATCCGGTGCTTATCAAGGCAACCGCCGGCGGTGGCGGCCGCGGCATGAAGGTTGCCCGCACGGAAGAGGACCTGATCGAGGCTTGGTCGACGGCCCGCACGGAAGCTGCAGCCGCTTTCGGCAACGAATCCGTCTATATGGAGAAGTACCTCGGCAAGCCGCGCCACATCGAAATCCAGGTTTTCGGTGACGGTGAAGGCAACGCCATCCATCTCGGTGAACGCGATTGCTCACTGCAGCGCCGCCACCAGAAGGTCTGGGAAGAAGCCAACTCCCCGGCGCTCAACGTCGAACAGCGCATGAAGATCGGCCAGATCTGCGCCGACGCGATGAAGAAGCTGAAATATCGCGGCGCCGGCACCATCGAGTTCCTTTATGAGAACGGCGAGTTCTATTTCATCGAAATGAACACACGCCTGCAGGTGGAACATCCGGTCACGGAAGCGATCACGGGCATCGACCTCGTGCACGAGCAGATCCGCGTCGCTTCCGGCGGTGGTCTTTCGGTCACGCAGGATGAGGTGCATTTCCAAGGCCATGCCATCGAATGCCGCATCAATGCCGAGGACGCGCGTACCTTCGTCCCCTCGCCCGGCACGATCACGCATTTCCATGCGCCCGGCGGCCTCGGCGTTCGTATCGATTCCGGCGCCTATCAGGGCTACAGGATCCCCCCCTACTACGACAGCCTGATCGGCAAGCTGATCGTGCACGGGCGCACCCGCGTCGAATGCATGATGCGCCTGCGCCGCGCGCTGGACGAATTCGTGGTGGATGGCATCAAGACCACCCTGCCGCTCTTCCAGGATCTGGTTTCCAACCAGGATATCGCCAACGGCGATTACGATATCCACTGGTTGGAAAACTACCTGGCAAACACATCGGCCTAACCAATGCCCGGAGCGCGCGGCAGACATCCCGGCATTACCCCGGAGATCCTGTTGCGCGCCTATTCCATCGGGCTTTTCCCGATGGCCGAATCGGCTGATGACCCGGAAATCTTCTGGGTCGAGCCGGAGCTGCGGGGCATCATCCCTCTCGATACGTTTCACGTCTCCAAGAGCCTCGCCAAGAAAATCCGTCAACACCCCTTCGACATCCGTTTCGATAGCGATTTTGAGGCGGTCATCGCGGCCTGCGGCGAACAGACGAGCGATCGCCCCAGCACCTGGATCAACGAGACGATCCGCTCGCTCTACGCCACCCTGCACCACATCGGCCATGCCCATTCCGTCGAAGCCTGGGAAGGCGATCGGCTGGTCGGCGGGCTCTATGGCGTCTCACTGGGGTCCGCCTTCTTTGGCGAAAGCATGTTTTCGCGCCGCACGGATGCTTCCAAGATCTGTCTTGTCTATCTGGTGGAGCGCCTGCGCGAACGCGGCTTCACCTTGCTCGACACGCAATTCACCACCGAGCATTTGAAGACATTCGGCGCCATCGACGTGCCGAAGGATGCCTATGCGAAGATGCTGGAGGAGGCGATGGAATCGCCCAATCTCACCTTCTCCGACGGTGGAAATCTGCCCGAAATGAATTGATTCCGAAACGGACTGCCCTAAGTTCGGCACAACAGCCGAGGGTAGAATAGTGAAGAATCAAATTGCAATTGCCTTTCTCGCCGCGTTGACGATTATAACGCAGGCCAACGCCAAATCATTCCACGATATGTTCGGAGCTGAGCCGCCTGCAGGCGATGAAGGCACCGTGCTGAAAACGCTGGATTTCCAGCAGGGCGCGATCAAGATCCCCACCGCTAATGCCACGCTGAATGTCTCTGACCAGTTCTATTATCTCAATCCACAGGATTCAAAGAAGGTGCTGGTCGAGCTCTGGGGCAATCCGGAAAGTTCGGTCGGCAATCCGCTCGGCATGATCTTCCCGGCGAAATACCCGCCCACCGACCCGCATTCCTGGGGTTCCGTCATCGACTATGACGGCAGTGGCTATGTCTCCGACGAGGATGCCGCGTCGACCGATTACGACGACCTGCTGAAAAAGATCCAGGACGCGATCAAGGAAGCGAATCCTGAACGCGAACGGCAGGGCTTCGATCCGATCACGTTGGTCGGCTGGGCAGAACCGCCACATTACGATAAGGCGACCCATGCCCTGCACTGGGCGCGCGATCTGATTTTCGGCAAGGATCCCAGTGCCGGCCACACGCTTAACTATTCCGTACGTGTGCTGGGGCGAGAGGGCGTCACCGAGCTCGATTTCGTCGCCGGACTGGATCAGCTGCAGGAAATCAATGCCGCCATCCCCAATGTCATCAACACCGTGCAATATGACAGCGGCAAGCGTTATGCCGACTTTGCCAATGGGGACAAGATCGCCGCCTATAGCATGGCGGGCATGATCGCTGCCGGCGCGGGCGTGAAGGTTGCGGCAAAGCTCGGCCTGCTTGCAGTCGTTCTCGGCTTCTTCAAGAGTTTTGGCGTCGCCCTTCTGGCATTGAAGAAGGGCCTCATCGTCGTGCTGGCGGGTGTCGTCGCGGCCGGCCGCAAGATCCTGGGTCTGTTCCGCCGGAAAGGGGATACCGACGCGTGAAGCAATCCAGGCCTGAAGTTCGTTGTATCTTCAAATTCTAATTGTAGTCTGCTATCCCTGCTCGAGAAGAGCTTTGGTGCGTAGAGGTTCCACTTTGCCGTCGTAAATACCGGTCTCATCCAAATCACCCCGTGCTTCAGGGCGGCAAGATGCCGTCCGATGCATGTTCACGTCCATCGGGTGATGGCCTGAGACCGGTTTGGCATTGTCAAAACGCGCCTAATACAGCCGCCGCTGTCTCAGCTCTTCAGCCGTCCCGCAATATCGCCATACCGTGCCCCGACGGGCTTGTCTCACCGCCAGCTTGGTGGACTTCCATACGGAAGACCAAGACGGCATGTGCAAGATTCTTCAGGTCCGTTGGACCCTTACGCCTAAAACATCGCCTCAGCCATGGATCGCCTGCAGCGGCTGCGGATGCCAGAAACCCTTCAGATCGAGCGGTAAGGTAAGGCTCAACGCCAATGGCAAGCGGCTCGATGCCTGGCTCGTCTATAAATGCATCGATTGCGACAAGACCTGGAACCGGACACTCTTCGAACGCCGGACCGTTCAAGACCTTGGCCCATCCACGCTCGAGGCGCTACAAGGCAGCGATCCGGAGTGGGTACGAGCGCAAGAGTTCGAGCTTGATGGATTGAAGCGGAAAGCAAAACGTATCGACGAGCCGCCCGACGTTATCATCCGGAAGGAGGCGATACGTGCGGCACGCAACTGGACTTTGCTTGATATCGAGATATCAGCCGAGTTCCCGGTGAACCTGCGTCTTGATCGGCTGCTTGCATCGGAGTTGTCGATCTCGCGCTCGCGGCTTCAGGCCCTCCGTGACGGAGGCAAGTTGAGAACCCATCCGGACCGCAACGACTTGTTTCGTCACAAGGTCAAAGACGGCGTGAGGATCATTCTCGACTTGTCGGAGATTGCCGATCGTCAGGCGATAGGTGAAGCCGCCGCCGCTGCCGAGTAAAGCTAAAACCATGCCCGCAGGAGCAAGGCTTCTGCGGGCTGTCCTATCCCGTAATCTACGTCTTCAGGTCGATTACTTCGCGCGGGTGCCGGCGGTATCCGGCGCCGGCACGTCGGACTTTTGCTTGCACTCTTTCAGCCAGACGTCATAGATCGGATGCTCGACGGCGTTGAGGCCGGGGCTGTCGGCAAACATCCAGCCGGTGAAGATACGGCGGATACGGCGATCGAGGGTGATCTCGTCGACTTCGACGAAACCGTCTACCTTCTGCTGCTCGGTATCGTCTCGCGAATAGCAGGCGCGCGGCGTCACCTGCAGCGCGCCGAACTGCACGGTTTCGTTGACATAGACATCGAACGTGGTGATGCGTCCGGTGATTTTGTCGAGGCCGGAGAAAACGGCGACCGGATTTGCGATGCGGGCGGCCTCGGCGGTGGAAGCTGCCAAGATGCCGGCGACGAGAGCAACGCCGGCCACGGCCATTGCACGCAAAGAAGCGCTCCGCGTGAAAACCATCATATCCGCCACTCTCCGCTTGGTCTCGGTCAAGGCGCCGAGCAAAAGCCGGCATATGTCGCGCCTAAAGCCCAATTGTGGCCAAAGGACGAGCCGGCTTCTCGCTTAATTGCCCGGGGTCCAGGCGTCGTAATCGCCAGTCACGCGTGGACGCTCGCCGGCAACGGCGAGAGAGCCCGGCGGGCGGTAAGCCTGCGGCGAGCCGGTTGGATTGGCGCGATGTTCCTTCTGCCATTCCTTGGTGACATAGTTTTCCTTGGTCGGCGGAACGTCGGTGCGATGATGCATCCAGCCGTGCCAGCCCGGAGGAATGGCAGAAGCTTCGGCATAGCCCTTGTAGATCACCCAGCGCTTCGGGAGGCCGTAGGAAGACATGCCGCCTTCGTAATAGACGTTACCGAATTCATCCTCACCGACACGCTTGCCAAAACGCCAGGTCGCGAAGCGCGTGCCCATGGTCTGACCGTTCCACCAAGTAAATGTCTGTACGATGAAATTCCACATGTCTTTTCCTCGATACCCGCTAAGCGGCGAGCGATACCAGAATTCGATAGTTTGCTTATGCCGCCCCTAGGCCTGCTTGTCCAGTGATTCCAGCGGGCAAAAAGCTTCATTTCAATAGCATCTTGAAGCCTAAATGCGTGGGCTTGAAACCCAGTCTCTCATAGAAGCGGTGCGCGTCCTTGCGGGCATTATTCGATGTCAACTGAATCATCCGCATGCCGCGGCTTTTTGCCTCGTCGATGCAGAAATTGATCATGGCGGCGCCGATCCCCTGCCCGCGCATATCGGCTCGCGTCTGGACCGCTTCGATGATCATGGCGGAACTACCTCGCCCGGTCAGCGTCGCCGTGATCATCGTCTGGAACGTCCCGACCACTTCGCCGTCGCGTTCGGCGACATACAGCGTCTGCTCAGGCGACGCCGCGATGGTGCAAAACGCTCGGAGGTAATCGTCATAGGCGGAGGCGTCGGTCGTATCGCCATGGCCACCCACGGCGTCGGCGGCAAATAGACCGATCAGCGCGCGAAGGTCGGCTTCTTTCGCTTCGCGGATTAGCAGGCGGGCGGCTTCCATGAGCGGTCTCGTCTATTCTTTCAATGGGCCGTCAACGGCTTCTCGAAGATCAGCGCTGGAATGCCGGACTGCCCATTGCCGCAGTTTTCCGTCCGACCGACCTCAACAAAGCCATGGGCATGATAAAAGGCGATCGCAGGCTCGTTCTGCGGATCGACTTCGAGGCGCATGATCTCCGCATCCGGGAAACAGGTCTCCAGCTCAGCGAAAATATCGCGGCCGATACCCTCGCGCTGATGCTTTGGACTGACATAAAGCATGTGGAGCATGACGGTTTTCGTCATCTCCTTGGACATGGCGGCATAGCCCATGCCACCGATTGTCTTGCCGTCATCGGCCACAAGGAATTCCGAATTCTTGTTCGCCAGCCGCGCCTTCAGCGAGGCCGGCGAGTGCCAGGAGGCATGCAGCTCGCTGACCTTTTCCGGCCCGTAGATCCGGTCATAGGTCGCATGCCATGTTTCGCCGAGCAGAGCGCGGACCTTTTCCAGGTCCTGCTCGCTGGCGGTGCGGACGAAGAACACCGATTATTCCTCTTCGATGCCGAGCTTGGCCTTGACCAGCGCCTGCACCGCCTGTGGGTTGGCCTTGCCGCCCGTCGACTTCATCACCTGGCCGACGAACCAGCCGGCGAGCGTCGGCTTAGCCTTGACCTTGGCAACCTGATCCGGATTGGCGGCGATGATCTCGTCGACAGCCTTTTCGATCGCGCCGGTATCCGTGACCTGCTTCATGCCGCGGGCTTCGACGATCTCGGCAGGATCGCCGCCCTCGGTGAGCACGATTTCGAACAGATCCTTGGCGATCTTGCCGGAGATCGTTTCGGCCTTGATGAGGTCGATGATCGCGCCGAGCTGAGCGGGCGAAACCGGAGTCTCTTCAATGTCTTTGCCGATTCGGTTCAGAGCGCCCAGGAGGTCGTTGATGACCCAGTTGGCAGCCATCTTGCCATCGCGACCGGCAGCAACAGCTTCGAAATAATCGGCGATCGCCTTTTCCGAGACAAGCACGGAGGCGTCGTAGATCGAGAGGCCGAGTTCGCGGACGAAACGTTCCTTCTTGTCGTCTGGCAGCTCAGGCAGATGCTCGGCAAGCTCCGCGACGAAGGCATCGTCGAATTCGAGCGGCAGGAGATCCGGATCGGGAAAATAGCGATAGTCGTGCGCATCTTCCTTCGTGCGCAGCGACCGCGTCTCGCCCTTGTTCGGATCGAACAGGCGGGTTTCCTGATCGATGGTGCCGCCGTCTTCCAGAATGCCGATCTGCCGGCGCGCTTCATATTCGATCGCCTGACCGATGAAGCGGATGGAGTTGACGTTCTTGATTTCGCAGCGCGTGCCGAACTCGCCGCCCGGACGGCGGACGGAGACGTTGACATCGGCGCGCATGGAGCCTTCGTCCATGTTGCCGTCGCAGGTGCCGAGATAGCGGACGATCGAGCGCAGCTTCGTCATATAGGCCTTCGCCTCGTCAGACGAGCGGATATCCGGCTTGGAGACGATTTCCATGAGTGCCACGCCGGAGCGGTTGAGATCAACATAGGACATCGTCGCATGCTGGTCGTGCATCGACTTGCCTGCATCCTGTTCCAGATGCAGACGCTCGATGCCGATCTCGATGTCCTCGAACTGGCCCTGGCGATCCGGCCCAAGTGAGATGACGATCTTGCCCTCGCCGATGATCGGATCCTTGAACTGTGAGATCTGATAGCCCTGCGGCAGATCGGGATAGAAGTAGTTCTTGCGGTCGAAGATCGAGCGTTTGTTGATCTGCGCCTTCAGGCCGAGACCGGTGCGCACGGCCTGCTTCACGCATTCCTCGTTGATGACGGGCAGCATGCCTGGCATGGCGGCATCGACCAGCGACACGTTGGAATTCTGCGGCTTGCCAAACTCCGTCGAGGCGCCGGAGAAGAGCTTGGACTTGCTCAGCACCTGGGCGTGGACTTCCATCCCGATAACGACTTCCCAATCACCGGTGGCACCGGGAATGAAGCGTTTCGGATCAGGCGTACGGACGTCGACAATGGTCATGGGAAGCTCTTGTATAATGCTGTTTTCTGCTTTGGTGAGGTAGAGCAATTGGCGTGACGGCGCAAGGCTTTCGGCATCGACCGCTGGCTATATGCCCGGGCCATAGGCACCGTCGCTGTCATCGACCAGCGATTTCGAAAGCCCGACCGTCGGCACGTCGCTGTCGAGCTTGGGGGAATAGACGATCGACAGCCAGCGGATTTCATAGCCGCGTGCCCTGAAGAAGGCTATGGCATCGGTGTTGCCTGCGTGGCTCTGCAATGAAACCTTCTCCAGTCCCTGCCCGCGCACATCCGCTTCGATCCGCGCCAAAAGCGCCGTGCCGAGGCCGCGTCTGACGAAATCCGGATCGATCCAGAAATCGGAAATCGCCTCGTCCAGCGCCTCGCGCGCCGCCCATCCCACAGCCTCGCCGTTGAGCTCTATGACTGATATCGTCAGCCAGAGATTGCGGGTGAAATTTTCAAAGGCTTCGCTGGCACTCTCCAGCAGCTCGCCCGTGCCGCCGATCGCGCTCATCGCCTTCTGCCAGGAGCGCAGGCCGATGCTTGCAAGCACCGCCGTTTCACCTTCATGGGCATTACGAATATGGATCATCGAGCCCCCGCTATTTGGAGATAGTAAAGCACCCATAGAAAGCATTTGCCAGCGGCGAGATTGGCACACAGCTACGAAGCAAAACGCATCGAATGGGTTGAACTTGACGACGTGGCGCAACCTGCTTTAGAGAGAAACATCAACGGAGTTTTGATGTCTAACTTTTGTCAGTCCCGGTAGAGGCCCCGCTCGCAAGTCTTCTTGCGTGCCGGGCCTGAAAAACGAAGCCCCGACTTCCCCAAGGGAAGGCTCGGATCGTTTTTGTGCGCCCTTTGGCGCTATACGGATTCTGACAACAATGGACATTTCCCGCGCGGAACAGCGCATTCTTCACCTGCTCGCCCAGGGCGGGCGCATCGAAATCGAACGCAGCGACAGTAAGAAGATCGAGACAGTCTACTGCTTTACGCGAGATGGCTGGGTCTACCCTGATTTCGACCTCGACCTCTTTCGCCGGCTGAAGCGCCTCAAGGCCATCAAATCCAAGGACGGCCATCCCTATCGCATCAGCGAAAAGGGATTGCAGCTGGTGAGGGCGCAGTTGAACAATCGATAAGCCGGACACGAGAGCCGCCGAATGAGGCGGCTCTCGTCGGGCGATACCATTCGGAAAAGAAAGCGCTGGGCGATCAGAAGGTGCGGATGATCTCCGCCACGTCATCACCGCGGCGATCGCTTTCTGCCTGCACCGCATCGCGCCTTTCGTTGAGGGCAGCGATTTGATCCTCGCTATTTGCCAGAGCCTTCAAATAGCGTTTCTTCAGATCGCTATTGTCAGGTACGGCACCGAGATTCTGTCTTATCCGTTCTTGTTCGCTGGTGGTCTTCTCGATTTCGCTGTCGAGGCGCTCCAGATCGTTCTGGACGGCAACCTGCCTTTTGCGCGCATCTGCGAGGTTTGTCAGCTTATCCGTAAGTGCCTTGTCATGTGCCGAAGCCGACCATCCCAGCAGCATGTCCGGTTCGGCATCGGCCAAAGCATAGCTGTTGCTCTGAAGCTGCTCGTCGACCGCCGTCAGCACTTTCTCCATGCCTGCCGGCACGACCGCCTTGAGACGCTGATGCGTTGCCGTCTTGCCGAAGCTTTCAGCCGAGGAGAATGACCAGCCGTCCTTGATCGGATGCTCGATGACAACAGTCCGTTCGCCGTCAAGCGCGCCCGATACGGTATATGTCGTCGTCTGACGATATTTGACGGTGGCATTCATCACGCCATCGGCAACCTTCAGCGAGGCAATCTCCTCTGTCGGCGTCTGCTGCTCGCTGATCGTTACCTTACGATCGGTCGCGAAGCTGGCGAGGCGCGTGTCGTCCTTCGGCAGCGCCGATAGCTGAGAATCGCCGATATAGCCTGTCTTGCCGTCATAGAGCGTCAGAATTCCCGCCGGCATGCTGACGCCGGTGGTGTTCCTGAGCATTACGGCGGCAATGGGATTGCGATAGGCGCTGCCGGCCCGATACATGTCCACCATGTCGGCTTCCACGTCCGCATCCATGATCGGCACCGACAAGGTATCGCCATTGGCCAGATCATAAGTTCCCGGTAGTTCGAAGGTGGCGGAAATATCGCTTTCGGTCGCCGTGGTCGGGTTTCCGACGGCAACCTGCATTGGTTCTGCCGGCTGCGCCTGTTCGTCGGCTTCATAGGCCGGCGCATCGGCAATTCTTTTGGCCGCGGGCCGCATTGCTCCGGCGGGTGCAGGCGCTGCGGTGCTCGATGCCAGACGCTGCCTGTTGGATAGGTCGCCGCTATCGGGATCAGGAACATTATTCGACGCCGTGTTGACCGGCACCTCCTGCCGCTCACGCCAATAGAGCTGGTGCAGCCCCTGCTTCAGCGTTACCGGTTCGGCCGAGGTCAGTGTCAGTTTCACGCCTTTCCAGTCTTCGCCGCTGGCATTCTCCAGCACCGTCCATGCCTGCAGACGCGCCCTATTTTTTTCGTCGATCACGACCTTGTAAGCCGTTTTCCAGATCGGAGACGGCACGACATAAGTCAGGCCGACGGCGCTGCCGTCCTTCACTCCGTTCAGCTTGATATCGATGGTGCGGGTGCGATCGTTCTTGCCGTGGGCGATGGCTGCCGCAACTTTGGCGATCTTCGCTCTCAGTTCGGCATCCTCAAGCCGGACGGATGCGTCCTCGCCCAGTGCCAGCGTCTCCACTGCGCCATCCCTATCGATAACGGTGAGCAGGTAAGCCGCTGCTTTATCGCCGGACTTTCTCGTCTCGATACCGAGAATATTTCCCTCGACGGTCTTTCCGCCGCTGGTGACGGATACCCTGGCGCCCTGCATCGATGTCAGAAGCAACGGCATGGACGAAAGCGCTTCGGGCGTGAACGGCAGGCCCTTGAAGGTCTCCTGCAATGGCTGTGGGCCGGCTAGCGACATGCCGGCCACCGAACCCGCCGACCCATTCACCACAAGGCTCTTCAGGATATCATCGACCTGATCGAGCGGTACCTCGATCCGGATCACACCGTCGCTATTGATATCGGCCGATCTGGAAATCTGGGCCAGACCGCCCGAGGACAAGGTGATGGATCGAATGGCCCCGTTGTCGGCCGCCAGCGCAATCGCTGGAAAGGGCGCGCTGAGGAGCAGGATCGCCGTGACTTGCTTGAGCATGAAGAGACCTTCCGATTCGGTTGCAGAGGACGAGACCAAGCGGCCGGCTGCAATTTATGATCGTATTTCGGTCCAAAGTGTGATGGCGCGCGGGCGGAATATTGGCACATGAAAAAGGGCCGTCCGGATTTCCGGACGACCCTTTTTCTATTGGCTTTAAACTCCGCAAAACTTGACGAGATCGTTCATCAAGCCCCCTCGTCCGAGGGCTGCGCTTACCACCACTTCGCCGGCGTGAACTTGCCAGCGGCCTGTTCGATGACGTGGGCTGTTTTGAAGAGGGTTTCTTCTTCGAACGGCTTGCCGATGAGCTGCAGGCCGAGCGGCAGGCCCTTGGGGTCGAGGCCGGCGGGAACGGCGATACCAGGCAGGCCAGCCATGTTGACCGTTACCGTGAAGATGTCGTTCAGGTACATCTTCACCGGATCGGAAGCGAGATCCTCGTCGGCGATGCCGAAGGCCGAGGACGGCGTGGCCGGAGTCAAGATCGCGTCGACGCCGGCATTGAAGGCCAGCTCGAAGTCACGCTTGATCAGCGTACGGACCTTCTGCGCGCGCAGGTAATAGGCGTCGTAGTAACCGGCCGACAGAACGTAGGTGCCGATCATGATGCGGCGCTTCACTTCCTGACCGAAACCGGCAGCGCGCGTCTTTTCATACATGTCGACGATGTCCTTGCCGTCGACGCGCAGGCCGTAGCGGACGCCGTCGTAGCGGGCGAGGTTCGACGAAGCCTCGGCGGGCGCGACGATGTAATAGGCCGGCAACGCATATTTCGTATGCGGCAGGGAGATGTTGACGATCTCGGCGCCGGCATCCTTCAGCCAGGCGATGCCCTGCTGCCAGAGCGTTTCGATCTCTTCCGGCATACCGTCGACGCGGTATTCGTTGGGGATGCCGATCTTCATGCCCTTCAGCGACTGGCCGAGCGAGGCTTCGTAGTCCGGCACCGGCAGATCGACGGAGGTCGTATCCTTGGCGTCGACGCTTGCCATCGACTTCAGCAAAATGGCGGCATCGCGCACATCGCGGGCAATCGGGCCGGCCTGGTCGAGCGACGAGGCGAAGGCGACGATGCCCCAGCGCGAGCAGCGGCCATAGGTGGGCTTGATGCCGACGGTGCCGGTGAAGGCGGCCGGCTGGCGGATGGAGCCGCCGGTATCGGTCGCGGTCGCGCCGGCGCAGAGATGCGCGGCAACGGCTGCAGCCGAACCGCCGGACGAGCCGCCCGGAACCAGCTGCTGGTTCGAACCCTCGGCACGCCATGGGTTGATGACCGGGCCGTAGTAGGAGCTCTCGTTGGAGGAGCCCATGGCGAACTCATCCATGTTGAGCTTGCCCAGCATGACGGCGCCGTCATTCCAGAGGTTCTGCGTGACCGTCGATTCGTAGCGCGGCTTGAAGCCGTCGAGAATGTGGCTGCAGGCCTGGGTATGGATGCCTTCGGTGCCGAACAGATCCTTGATGCCAAGCGGGATACCTTCGAGCGCGCCGGCGTTGCCGGCAGCGAGACGGGCGTCCGAGGCCTTGGCCATCTCGCGCGCCTTGTCGGGCGTAACAGCGATATAGGCATTGATCTGACCGTTGGCCGCATCGATCGCCGAGATATAGGCCTCGGTCAGTTCAGTGGCAGTAATCTGCTTGGCGCGCAGCTTGTCGCGGGCTTCGGCAATGGTCAGGCTGGTCAGTTCGCTCATTTTGTTTCGCTTCAGATCTGGAATTGGGCAACGGGTCGGAAAGGCTCGAAGGAACCGTTATTCGACGACTTTGGGCACCAGGAAGAAATTCTGATCGGTATTCGGCGCATTGGCGACGATGTCGGCGGCCTTGTTGCCGTCCGTTACTTCGTCGGTGCGCTTCTTCATCGCCATCGGGGTTACCGAGGTCATGGCTTCGACGCCATCGACATTCACTTCGGAAAGCTGTTCGACGAAGCCCAGAATGCCGTTAAGCTCGCCCATCATCCGCTGCGCTTCGTCTTCATTGACGGCGATGCGGGCGAGATGGGCGACGCGTTTGACAGTAGCGAGATCGACGGACATGGCATTCTCCGGATAGCAAGATTATCCACCAAAAGTGGATTTGCTTCACGCTATAAAGGCCATGCCCGCCATACGCAACGGGTATCGTCAGGCAGAAACGCTCTCGCCCGCCTTCGGTGCGGCAACCGCGGTCTTCGAACCTTCCATGCCGGCGATGAACTTTTCGGGCGTCGGATCGATGATCGGGAAGGTGCCGTAGTGGCAGGGAATTGCGGTCTTGAAGTTGAAGAAGCGCTGGCAGGCGAGTGCCGCCACCGCACCACCCATGGTGAAGCGGTCGCCGATCGGCACGATGCCGATATCGGGCTGATGCAGCTCGTTGATGAGAGCCATATCCGAGAAGATATCCGTATCGCCCATGTGGAACAGCGTCGGCTCGTCGTCGAAATGCAGCATCAGGCCGTTCGGGTTGCCGAGCGCGTGAGAAACGCCGTCCTCGGTGATCTGGGCGGAGGAATGCAGTGCATTTGTAAAGGTGGCCGAGAAGCCACCGAGGCCGACTGTGCCGCCGGTATTGCCCATTTCCAGCTTCTCGACGCCCTTGGTGCCGAGCCAGGAAGCGAGGTCAGCATTGGCGAGAACGATGGCGCCGGTATCCTTGGCGATCTGAACCGTGTCGCCGACGTGGTCTGCATGTCCATGCGTCAGCAGGATATGGGTGACGCCTTGCGCAACGTCCTTGATGTTGAGACCGGCGGCCGCAAAGGAAGAATTGTAAGACAGAAATGGATCGATCAGTATTTTTGCATTGGCCGTTTCGATACGAAAAGCGGCATGGCCGAGCCAGGTGATCTTCATTGGATTTCTCCTTATGACTTGATTTGAAATGAAAGGCTGGTGTCTGGAGCATTTCCGATGGAAACACTCCTTCTATTGGCTCTTCCGCATTTCCGCAGGCAAAACCGCTGTGCGCTTTTGCTGGAAATGCTCTAGGAGATATCCCAAACCGCAGCAAAGAAAAGCGGTTAGGACTTCAATTTGTTTTGACGAGAGCGAGACCCTGATGACGACGCTGACCATCGAAGACCTAGCCGTGATGCTCCTGCCCGGCCAGCCGATCGCCGGTCTCGATCTCGGCACGAAGACGATCGGGCTTGCGATGTCCGATCTCGGGCGGCGCTTTGCTACGCCTCGCCCGGTCCTCAAGCGCGTGAAATTCACCCAGGATGCCCAAACATTGCTTGCTTTCGCCGAGAAGGAAAAGGTCGCAGCCTTCGTCATAGGGCTTCCGATGAATATGGATGGTTCTGCCGGACCGCGCGTGCAGGCAACGCGCGCCTTCGTGCGCAGCATGGCGGAAAAGACCGCCCTACCCTTCGTGTTCTGGGACGAGCGGCTCTCGACCGTTGCCGCCGAGCGGGCGCTTCTGGAAATGGACGTCTCGCGGGCCAAGCGCGCCGAGCGGATCGACTCGGCAGCAGCAAGCTTCATTCTTCAGGGAGCGTTGGATAGGCTATCGGCACTCGGAAGAGCGACCTTGCCCGACCTCGATGCCTGACGGCGCCTCCACCATTCCATGATGGCAGCGCGGCGGCGGAAGCCGAAAATCGCGAACACAAGGACGCTGTCGAAAGCGATCGCCCGCGCGACCAGCGGCGGGATCGTTTCCGGCGGAATGCCGAGGATCTTGCCGTAAATGTCGAACACCAGATCATGCGCCTGCCGCGTCAGCATGAAGATGCCAAAGCTCATGTCGTAGTACGACAGATAATACCACGCCCCGAGAAACGAGACCGGTCCGGCCCAGCAAATCAACAACCACTTCATGCGGTACCTCTTCGACGCTGAAATTGCGTCGTGCCAGCCGAAAGGACGAGCCAGTTCGACAGCGCCATGGCGCTCAAGACCATCGCGGGCAGCGTGATATCTAGTGCGAGCACGGCGAAGAACATCACCGCCGTCACGAGAAACACGAATTTAGTGGGTTTCAACCCCATGGCTGCACGCTTGATGGTTAACTAATCATCTTCCGACAGTGACGAGTTAACCGCTACGGCGCAACGTAAACCATTTGTTAAGGTTAATGGCGGGGCGAGCCTGTGGATATCCGCTGCCCGTGGTCGATATCAACCGTAGACGCCGCGCACGATCCGCTTCAAGGCCGTTGCCGCCTTCTCCCAATCCTTGCCGTTTTTCAATGCGAGGCCGGCGCATTGGTCGCTGACGGCTGACGCCAGCACGATGTGCTGGATGGCGGCAAAGATCATGGCGTTGACCGCCTGGGCATCGACGCCCTTGGGCGGCACCAGCGAGCCGCGCATGCGCTCGATCCAGCCGGCGAGCGCCTTCGAACGTGCTTCCGACAGGCGGCGAACCTGCTCGCTATTTTCCGAGACCTCCCAGGCGACGATGCGGCGCATCAGCGGATCGGCCCGCAAGGCATCGAGAAATAGCATCGAAAGCCGCTCCATCAGATCCCCATAGGTCAGAAGGAACATGCCGCCGGTATCGTCCGGAATGCGATCCGTCACCCAGCTGCCGAGATCGGTGCCGATGGCTTCCACGAGGCCGTCGAGGCCGCCGTAATAGCGATAGATCAGCTGCTTGTCGCAGCCGGCGCCGCGCGCAACCGCATTGATACCGAAATTCTGGAACCCTTCCTCCGCCAGAAGGCGTTTGGCGGCATCCAGAATTGCCTGCTCAGTCGCGGCGCGATTGCGCACGCGCTTTTCCACGACAGGCATTTCCAAAGGGATTTTAACGGCAGCGTTTGCGGGGGCCATCGACTCGACTCCAATCTGTCACCGAGCGGTGAATAACAAGCCAAGTCGCCCTAAACAACAAAGCCGTCAGGCCTCTGTCCGTCAAAACGCGCGAATCCACAGATTAGAGAAACTGACCAAACCACACTGTCGTTTCGGACGCCAGAGCCGGTGGAAGTTTCACGGGCATGAAACCGCGCGAAGACCAGAATCGGATGCCGCCGCGATTACTGCTATTGGCCCCAAGATGAATGCCCTTGACACCGTTGGCCCGGGCATTTGCGATCCACCGATCGAGCAAGACGGTGCCGATACCCCTGCCCTGCGCTCGCGGCAAAAGATTCATATGAATGTGGGCGGGGAATTTTTCGACAAGCGGCGCCGGCGTCCGCTTTGGATGATGGATCGCCGTTATCCGCTTCTGATCGGCGGACCATAGCGCCGGGTCGCCTTGCGGATCGGCGTAGATCTGACGCAGATGCGGCCACCATTCGTGCTCCAGCCGCTCGTCGAAGGCAATCGTATCGAACACACCGGCAATATAACCGAAGATGCCCTTATCATCTTCGGCGACGAACACCAGCTCGGGATGAAGTGCCGCATAGGGCGCGGAATAGATGTGTCCCATCAGGCGGCCATCGCGATAAAGCGGCGTCGCATCCTTGCCGGCGTCGCCGGTCAGGAGCGAGATGGCATAGAGCTGATCGATATCCTCGGGTCGAACGGTTCGAATGGACACTATTGCTTATGTCGCCGGTGGATACAGCAGATCGACGATGTAGCTGGCATCGAAGCGCGAATCGAGCATCCCGTAGGTCGCCCGCCAGCCCCCGGCCAGCCGGGTTTCGATGAAGGCATCGGCGATCTTGCCGGCTCCGAGGCGATAAAGCTCGGCAGCACCGGCCGCGAGCGCCATCTGTTCGACCAGCAGGCGGGCGGCGCCCTCGTCCTGCTCGCAAAGCGCCATGGCGGCACGCAGGACATCGATGGTCTTCTTGCCGGCAGGGCCGAGATCGCGGGCGAGACCGGCAAAGACGGTCTCGAACAGGTCCTTGCCCCGGTTCAATACGCGGAGCACATCAAGCGCCATGACGTTGCCGGAACCTTCCCAGATCGCATTGACGGGGGCTTCGCGGTAGTGGCGGGCAATCGGGCGCTCTTCGATGTAGCCGCTGCCGCCGATGCACTCCATGGCCTCATAGATCAGCGCCGGCGCGATCTTGCAGCACCAGTACTTGGCAACCGGCGTCATGACGCGGGCATAGGCCGCATCCTCGCTGCTGCCGCTTGCCTTGTCGAAGGCTTCGGCCAGGCGGAAGGCAAGCGCGGTCGCAGCTGCGACATCGAGCGCCATATCGGCGAGCACGCGCGTCATGATCGGCTGGTTGACCAGCATCTTGCCGAAGACGCTGCGGCCGCGCGCATGGTGCACGGCTTCTGCGAGCGAGGCGCGCATGATGCCGGCGGAGGCCAGCGCGCAGTCGAGCCGCGTCAGCGTCACCATATCGAGGATCGTGCGGATGCCGGCATCCGGCGCCCCGAGCAGGAAGCCGAACGTATCGGTGAACTCGACTTCGGACGAAGCGTTCGAGCGATTGCCGAGCTTGTCCTTCAGTCGCTGGAAGTGCAGGCCGTTGGCCGAGCCATCCTCGAGCAGCCTCGGTACCAGGAAGCAGCCCATGCCGTCCTTGGTTTGCGCAAGCATGATGAAGGCATCGCTCATCGGCGCCGACATGAACCACTTGTGGCCCGAAAGCCTGTAGATGCCTTCGCTGACCTTATCGGCACTCGTCCGGTTGGCGCGCACATCCGTGCCGCCCTGCTTTTCCGTCATGCCCATGCCGATAGTGACGGCACTCTTCTGCATGGCGGGCTTGTTGGACGAATCGTACTTACGCGAGAGAATCTTCGGTGCCCAATCCTTCTGCACGGCCGGGGAAGCCATCATGGCGGCGACGGAGGCGCTGGTCATCGTGAGGGGGCAGAGGTGGCCGCATTCGAGCTGCGCCGTCAGATAGAAACGGGCGGCGCGCACCTTATGCGAATGACCCTTCGCTTCAGGGTCAGCCTGCGCATCCCAGATCGAGGAATGCAGGCCCATCGCCATGGAGCGACGCATCAGCGCGTGCCAGGCGGGGTGAAACTCGACGACATCGAGACGCTCGCCGCGCGGGCCGTGGGTGCGCAGCTGCGGCACGCCTTGGTTCGCCATGCGCGCCAGTTCCTGCGCCTCATGCGAGGTGACGAAACGACCATGCTGCTCCAGCTCTTCCCGTATCGAACGCGGCAGGCCGGAGGTGAGATCGACGATCAGCGGATCGGAACGATAGGCATTGATGCCGGTCCAGAGGCTCGGCTGGTTCAGGTCGGCAAAGGGGTCGTCAGTCCGGGTCGCTTGGGTCATGAATCGCTTGTAGAACAAGTGGGTTGCAAAGGGAAACTGGAAGTTACGTCTCCCACCGGCATCGCTCCTGTAGCGGGATTCGGGCGAAATTGCATGGGGAACAAACGGCCTCGGCACATACCCCCGCTTGCCCCATCGGCGCTCCCTCTTTATAGACCGCCTGACGAAATCCGGAGGCAGGTTCATGGTCTTCTTTCCCCACCGCCACCTCATTGGCATCAAGGGCCTCACCGAGCAGGATATCACCTATCTTCTCGACAAGGCCGACGAGGCGGTCAAGATCAGCCGCCAACGCGAGAAAAAGACGTCGACGCTTCGCGGCCTGACGCAGATCAATCTCTTCTTCGAAGCATCGACGCGCACGCAATCCTCCTTCGAGCTTGCCGGAAAACGGCTGGGCGCCGATGTGATGAACATGTCGGTCGGCAACTCCTCTGTCAAAAAGGGCGAGACGCTGATCGATACGGCGATGACGCTGAATGCCATGCGGCCTGATGTGCTTGTCATCCGCCATTCGAGCGCGGGCGCTGCCGCGCTCCTGGCGCAGAAGGTCTCCTGCTCCGTCGTCAACGCCGGCGACGGCCAGCACGAGCATCCGACCCAGGCCCTGCTCGACGCGCTGACGATCCGCCGCGCCAAGGGCAAGCTTTCGCGCATCATCGTCGCCATCTGCGGCGACGTGCTGCATTCGCGCGTGGCCCGCTCCAATATCCTGCTTCTCAACGCCATGGGTGCACGCGTCCGCGTGGTCGCACCCGCCACGCTACTGCCGGCCGGCATCGCCGATATGGGCGTCGAAGTCTTCCATTCGATGAAAGAAGGGCTGAAGGATGCCGACGTTGTGATGATGCTGCGGCTGCAGCGCGAGCGCATGTCCGGCGCCTTCGTGCCTTCGGTGCGGGAGTATTATCACTTCTACGGGCTCGACGCCGAGACCCTGAAGGTCGCCAAGGAGGATGCTTTGGTCATGCACCCGGGGCCGATGAACCGCGGGGTGGAAATCGCCTCAGAGGTGGCCGACGGCCCGCAAAGCGTCATCGCCGAACAGGTGGAGATGGGCGTCGCCGTCCGCATGGCCGTGATGGAAACCCTGCTCGTTTCACAGAACCAGGGACCTCGCACGGAGGGAGCAGGCGCATGAGCAACTCGATCGTCTTCCAGAACGTCCGCATCATCGATCCCTCCCGCGATCTCGACGAGGTCGGCACGATCGTCGTCGAAGACGGTGTGATCGTAGCCTCCGGCAAGGATGCGAAGAGCCACGGCGTTCCCAAAGGCGCGTCCGTTCGCGACTGCAATGGGCTTGTCGCCATTCCCGGCCTGGTCGATGCGCGCGTCCATGTCGGCGAGCCTGGCGGCGAACATCGCGAAACGATCGCCTCTGCGAGCCGTGCGGCTGCGGCCGGCGGCGTCACTTCCTTCATCATGATGCCGAACACGGACCCGGTCATCGACGATATCGCGCTGGTCGAATTCGTCCGTAAGACGGCCCGCGACACGGCCGTCGTCAACGTCTATCCGGCAGCGGCTCTCACCAAGGGACTTGCCGGCGAGGAGATGACGGAAATCGGCCTGCTGCGCGAAGCCGGAGCCGTCGTGTTTACCGACGCGCATTCCAGCCTTCACGATAGTCAGGTCCTGCGCCGTGTAATGACCTATGCGCGCGAATTCGGCGCTGTCATTTCCTGCGAGACGCGGGATAAATACCTCGGCGCAAACGGCGTCATGCATGAAGGACTGCTCGCAAGCTGGCTTGGCCTCTCCGGCATTCCGAAGGAAGCTGAACTGATCCCGCTCGAGCGCGACCTCCGCGTCGCGACGCTGACACGCAGCCATTATCACGCTGCTATGATCTCGGTGCCGGAATCGGCGGAGGCAATCCGCCTCGCCCGCTCGCGTGGCGCTAAGGTCACCTGCGGCATCTCCATCAACAATCTGGCGCTCAACGAGAACGACATCGGCGAGTACCGGACCTTCTTCAAGCTCTACCCGCCGCTGCGCTCAGAGGATGACCGGACAGGCATGATCGAGGCCCTTGCCGACGGCACGATCGACATCATCGTCTCCTCGCATGATCCGCAAGATGTTGATACGAAACGCCTGCCGTTCGGCGAGGCAGAGGACGGTGCGGTCGGGCTGGAAACGCTGCTTCCGGCAGCGCTCCGGCTCTATCATAGTGGCCAAGTCAGCCTGATGCGGCTTGTCGATGCGCTGTCGACACGGCCGGCGCAGATCTTCGGGCTGCCCGCCGGCACACTGAAGCCCGGCGCCAAAGCGGATATCGCTCTCGTCGATCTCGACGAGCCTTGGCTTGTCGCAAAAGACATGCTTTTGTCGCGCTCGAAGAATACGCCCTTCGAAGACGCGAGAATGAGCGGCCGGGCGGTTGCAACCTATGTCGCCGGCAAGCTGGTTCACAGTCTCTAAGGCAATCGCCAGGGTTTACGGAGAATAAGACGCGATGGCTGATTTCTGGACTTGGCAGCTTACCCTGCAGACCGCGCTGGCCGCGCTTGTCATCGGCTATCTGCTCGGCTCCATTCCCTTCGGCCTCCTGCTGACCCGCATGGCCGGGCTCGGCGACGTGCGCAACATCGGTTCGGGCAATATCGGCGCGACCAACGTGCTGCGCACCGGCAACAAGGGGCTTGCAGCCGCAACCCTGCTGCTCGATGCCTTCAAGGGTACGGCCGCCGTGCTGATCACCGCGCATTTCTTTGGCGAGGATGCCGGCGTTCTTGCCGGCTTTGCCGCCTTCATCGGTCACATCTTCCCGGTCTGGATCGGCTTCAAGGGCGGCAAGGGTGTCGCTACCTATCTCGGCATCCTGCTCGGGCTTGCACCGTTGATGGCCCTGATCTTCGCCATCGTCTGGCTGGCGATCGCCTTTACCACCCGCTACTCCTCGCTTTCCGCACTGGTTGCAACTCTTGTCATCCCGGTTGTATTGTGGATATTGGGGGCCGATAAGATCGCCGCCGTCATGGCGCTGATGACCGTCATCTCCTGGTACAAGCATAGGGCCAATATTGCCCGGCTGACCGCGGGAACGGAAGGTAAGATCGGAGCAAAGGGATAATGGACACAGGCAGCGCAAGACGGACCGGAGTTGCGCTGACCGAAAAACAAAGGATCGCCTGGCTCAGGCTCATCCGCTCCGACAATGTCGGACCGTCCACCTTCCGCGACCTCATCAATCACTATGGTTCGGCTGAAGCCGCTCTGGCCGCATTGCCGGAGCTTTCGCAGCGCGGCGGCTCGACGCGCGCGATCCGCATTGCCGATGAGCGGGATGCCCTGCGGGAGCTGGAATCGGCACATCACTTCGGCGCACGTTTCGTCGGCATCGGCGAGCCGGATTATCCCCCTGCCCTTCGCGAGATCGATGGCGCGCCGCCGCTGCTTGCCGTCAAAGGCAACATATCCGTAGCGACGAGGCCGGCCATCGGCATGGTCGGCTCGCGAAATGCCTCGATCAGCGGCGCCAAATTCACCGCCATGATTGCACGCATCTGCGGCGAGGCCGGTTATGCGGTGGTTTCCGGTCTGGCACGTGGCATCGACACGGCAGCGCACCGCGCCAGCCTCGCCACCGGTACGATCGCCGCCATGGCAGGCGGGCTCGACCAGCCCTACCCGCCCGAGAATATCGGCCTGCTCAATGACATCTGGGATGGCAACGGGCTTGCCGTCAGCGAGATGCCTTTCGGCTGGGAGCCCCGCGCACGCGATTTCCCGCGCCGCAATCGACTTATTGCGGGCATATCGCTCGGTGTCGTGGTCGTCGAGGCGGCAACGCGCTCCGGCTCGCTGATAACAGCGCGACTTGCAGGAGAATTTGGCCGGCTCGTCTTTGCGGTTCCCGGCTCGCCGCTCGATCCGCGCTGCGAAGGAACGAACGGCCTGCTGAAAGACGGCGCGATGATCGTCACGACACCGGACGATGTCGTCGAAGCGCTGCGGCCGCTCGCCGAGCCGGATCTCTTTCGCCCGCGCCCCGCAACGGCACCCATCGAAAGAAGCAAGCCGCTCGCCACGCCGCCCGATGATGCAGAGCGCGACCATATCGTCGAGGCGCTAGGGCCGACGCCGGTCGAGATCGACGATATCGTCCGCCATACCGGCCTGCCGATATCGGCCGTTCACTCCGTTCTTCTCGAACTGGACATGGCCGGCCGGCTGCATCGGCATCCCGGCGGACTGGTGTCGATCTCCATGCTGGATTGAAAACTGTGATACGCGTACCGATTCTAAGCATCGCATCGTCGCGCCAAGCACAAAAATCGCATTCCAGCGCCGCTCGTCACATATGACGCGCAAAGGTCGCTGTAACACGTTAGAGGTGCTGCATAATTTTATGCTTCAATCGATTCCGATTTAAGGAATTATGCAGTAGCCTCTTGACCGCGACGATTTCCCTGTCCATGTCGGAAGGCCGGGAAGACGGAAAAACCCGGTATCTCCCGCGTCTTATACCGGCGCGACCTCTTATTCAGAGACTTGATGATGAACGTTGTAGTGGTGGAATCGCCTGCCAAGGCCAAGACAATCAATAAATATCTGGGACCCGGATATAAGGTTCTTGCATCCTTCGGCCATGTGCGTGACCTGCCCGCCAAAGACGGTTCGGTGCTGCCGGACCAGGATTTCGAAATGCTGTGGGAAGTCGATGGTGCCTCGCAAAAGCGCATCAAGGACATAGCCGACGCGCTGAAAACCTCCGACGGCCTGATTCTCGCGACCGACCCGGATCGCGAGGGTGAAGCCATTTCCTGGCATGTACTCGACGTGCTGAACAAGAAGCGCGTCATCAACGGCAAGCCGGTGAAGCGCGTCGTCTTCAACGCCATCACCAAAAAGGCGGTGCTCGACGCAATGGCCGAGCCGCGCGACATCGACGTGCCGCTGGTGGATGCCTATCTTGCCCGCCGCGCGCTTGACTACCTCGTCGGCTTCAACCTGTCGCCGGTTCTGTGGCGTAAGCTGCCGGGCGCGCGCTCGGCCGGCCGCGTACAGTCCGTGGCCCTTCGCCTCGTCTGCGATCGCGAGTCCGAGATCGAGCGCTTCATCTCCGAAGAATACTGGAATCTCTCGGCAATCCTGAAGACGCCGCGCGGCGACGAATTCGAAGCCCGCCTCGTATCCGCCGACGGCAAGCGCCTGCAGCCGCGTGCGATCGGCAATGGCGAAGAGGCCGGCAAGCTAAAGGCGCTGCTCGAAGGCGCCTCCTATGTCGTCGACACGGTCGAGGCGAAGCCGGTCAAGCGCAATCCGAGCCCGCCCTTCACCACTTCGACGCTGCAGCAGGCTGCCTCCTCGAAGCTCGGCTTCTCGGCTTCGCGCACCATGCAAGTGGCGCAGAAGCTCTATGAAGGCGTCGATATCGGCGGCGAAACCGTCGGTCTCATCACCTATATGCGTACCGACGGCGTTCAGATGGCGCCGGAAGCGATCGATGCGGCACGCCACGCCATCGCCAACCAGTTCGGCGAACGCTACCTGCCGGAAAAGGCACGCTTCTATTCCACCAAGGCAAAGAATGCCCAGGAAGCACACGAAGCGATCCGCCCGACCGATTTCGACCGCGTGCCGGACCGTATCCGCAAATTCCTCGATGACGATCAGCTCAGGCTTTACGATCTGATCTGGAAGCGCGGTATCGCCAGCCAGATGGCATCGGCGGAAATCGAGCGTACGACGGTCGAGATCCTGGCAGATAACGCCGGCAAAAAGGCGGGCCTGCGCGCCGTCGGCTCCGTCATCCGTTTCGACGGCTTCATCGCCGCCTATACAGACCAGAAGGAAGACGGCGAGCAGAGCGACGACAGCGAAGAAGGCGGCCGCTTGCCCGAGATCAACGCACGCGAAAATCTCGCCAAGCAGAAGATCAACTCGACCCAACATTTCACCGAACCGCCGCCGCGCTATTCTGAGGCGTCGCTGATCAAGAAGATGGAAGAGCTCGGCATCGGCCGCCCCTCCACCTATGCGGCGACGCTCGCAACGCTGCGCGACCGCGATTACGTGACCATCGACAAGCGCAAGCTTGTGCCGCAGGCCAAGGGACGGTTGGTCACAGCCTTCCTCGAAAGCTTTTTCACCAAATATGTCGAATACGACTTCACGGCCGATCTGGAGGAGAAGCTTGACCGCATCTCCGCCGGCGAGCTGAACTGGAAGGATGTGCTTCGCGATTTCTGGCGCGATTTCTTCGCCCAGATCGAAGACACGAAGGAACTGCGCGTCACCAATGTTCTAGATGCTCTGAACGATGCGCTGGCACCGCTTGTCTTCCCGAAGCGCGAAGACGGCAGCGATCCGCGCATCTGCCAAGTATGCGGCACGGGTAACCTCTCGCTGAAGCTCGGCAAATACGGCGCCTTCGTCGGCTGCTCGAATTATCCGGAATGCAATTATACCCGCCAGCTTTCGTCGGAAGGCGGCGCAGAGGCCGAATCCAACGGATTGAACGAGCCGAAAGCGCTTGGCACCGATCCGGTGACCGGTGAAGAGCTGACGCTGCGTTCGGGCCGCTTCGGTCCCTATATCCAGCGCGGCGACGGCAAGGATGCCAAGCGTGCATCGCTGCCCCGCGGCTGGAAGCCGGAGGATATCGATTATGAAAAGGCGATGGCGCTGATCTCGCTGCCACGCGACATCGGCAAGCACCCCGAGACCGGCAAGATGATTTCTTCCGGCATCGGCCGCTATGGACCGTTCCTGTTGCACGACGGCAGCTACGCCAACCTCGAAAGCGTCGAGGATGTGTTCACCGTTGGTCTGAACCGCGCCGTCACCGTTCTTGCCGAAAAGCAGAGCAAGGCAGGCGGTGGAGCGCGCGGCGGGACGCCCGCAGCGTTGAAGGATCTCGGCGCGCATCCGGATGGCGGCGGGTCGATCACGGTTCGCGACGGCAAGTATGGCCCCTACGTCAATTGGGGCAAGGTCAATGCGACGTTGCCGAAGGGCACGGACCCGCAGGCGATCACCGTCGAGGAAGCCCTGGCTCTGATCGCAGCCAAGGCCGGCAAGAGCGGCGGCACCACCAAGAAGACGCCCGCCAAGGCAAAGGCCGCGGCAGCCGGCGCAAAAGCCACGAAAACGACTGCCAAGCCGAAAGCTGCTGCAAAGAAGCCTGCGGCCAAGACGGCAGCGAAAAAGAAGAGTGCAGAGTGAGCAGAGAACCGCGCGGCAGGATTTCATCGTCGGAGCGACGCCCCGGCAAGTCTGGTCGCGCGACCAAGCGGGGCGAGAACGCTGAGCCGATGATGGCAATTATCCACGGCGAGCTGCCGCCGCGCGAGGTCATCCTGCGCTTCATCGCCGATCATCCGCAACAAGCTTCCAAGCGCGAGCTCGCCAAGGCCTTTGGCCTGAAGGGCGAGAGCCGCGTCGCGCTGAAGGAACTGCTGCGCGAGCTTGAAGAAGAAGGCATGGTGCAGAAGAGCCGCAAATCGCTCATCCGCCCCGGCGCCCTGCCGCCGATTGCCGTGCTGGATATCACCACCCGTGACAAGGATGGCATGCTGATCGGCCGCCCCGCCGAATGGGCCGAGGAAAATGGCGTCGCGCCAGCAGTCATGATCAAGCAGTCTTCCTCGCCTGCCGGCCGCAACGGTAAGGGCAAGGCGCCGGTCGCCGGCATGGGCGACCGCATTCTTGCGAAGATCTTTTCGGCCGTCGATCGCAGCGGCCCAGCCTATACGGCTCGCATCATCAAGGTCATCGACAAGCGGCAGGGCGCCTCCATGGGCGTCTTCCGCGAAACGCCGGGCGGCGGTGGGCGGCTGATGCCGATCGAACGGCGCGGCGAGGAAATGGTCATCGACCCCGATTATACCGGCGGCGCCAAGGACGGCGATCTGGTCGAAGTCGAAGTGGCGCGTCTCGGCCGCTTCGGCCTGCCACGCGCCAAGGTTCTGTCTGTCGTCGGCTCCGTCGCCTCGGAAAAGGCGATCTCGATGATCGCCATTCACGCACATGGAATTCCGCATGTCTTCCCCGCCGCAGTCATTGCGGAAGCCGATGCCGCCAAGCCCGCCACCATGTCCCATCGCGAGGATTGGCGCAGCCTGCCGCTGATCACCATCGACCCGGCCGACGCCAAGGACCATGACGACGCCGTCTATGCGGAAATGGACCCCTCGCCCGACAATTCGGACGGCGTGATCGTCACCGTCGCCATCGCCGACGTCTCCTGGTATGTGCGTCCGAACTCGCCGCTCGACCGCGAGGCGCTGAAGCGCGGCAATTCGGTCTATTTCCCTGATCGCGTCGTGCCGATGCTGCCCGAGCGCATTTCCAACGATCTCTGCTCGCTAAAGGAAGGCGTCGACCGACCTGCCCTTGCGGTGCGGATGATCTTCTCCAAGGAAGGGCGGAAGGCCGGCCACACCTTCCATCGTGTTATGATGAAGAGCGCTGCCAAGCTTTCCTACCAGCAGGCGCAGGCTGCGATCGATGGCCAGCCCGACGACAAGACCGGACCGATGCTGGAGCCGATCCTCAAGCCGCTCTGGCACGCCTATGAGATTTTGAAAAAGGGCCGCGACCGGCGCCAGCCGCTCGAACTCGACATGCCCGAGCGCAAGATCCTGCTGAAGCCGGATGGCACCGTCGATCGTGTCTTCGTGCCGCCGCGCCTCGATGCGCACAAGCTCATCGAAGAAATGATGATCCAGGCGAACGTCGCTGCGGCCGAGACGTTGGAAAAGCGCAAGCAGGTGTTGATCTACCGTATTCACGATGGCCCGACGCTCGCCAAGCAGGAAATCCTACGCGAATTCCTGGCGACGCTCGGCATTTCGCTTGCCAAGGGCGGCAATGTGCGCGCCAACAGCTTCAACGGCATTCTGGCGAAAGCCGAGGGCACGGCGCATCAGACCATGGTCAACGAGATGGTGCTGCGCTCGCAGAGCCAAGCGATCTACAGCCCCGACAATATCGGGCATTTCGGCCTCAATCTGATGAAATACGCCCACTTCACCTCGCCCATCCGCCGCTATGCCGACTTGATCGTGCATCGCGCGCTCGTCGGCTCGCTCGGCCTCGGCGAAGGTGCGATCACGCCGGACGAAGAAGGCTCGCTCGACGATATCGCAGCCGAGATCTCGACCTTCGAGCGCCGCGCCATGGCCGCGGAGCGCGAGACAGTGGACCGGCTGATCGCCCACCACCTCGCCGGCCGTGTCGGCGCGGAGTTCGAGGCGCGCGTCGGCGGCGTCACCAAGTCGGGACTTTTTGTCACCCTGCCGGACTATGGCGCCGACGGTTTCATCCCTATATCTACGCTCGGCACCGACTACTTCATCTATGACGAGGCGCATCAGGCGCTGACGGGCGAAAGAACGGGGCTCGGATATCGTCTCGGCGACGATGTGACGGTAAGACTGGCAGAAGCCGTACCGCTTGCCGGAGCGCTGCGCTTCGAAATGCTGAGCGATGGCAAGCCGATGCCGACGGCGGTGCGTTCCTTTCATAAGGCCGCCCGCCGCAACAAGAACCCGGCCCGCAAGGCGCCGGGCACGAGACCGCCGCGCGGCCGCAGGTAAAGAACGGCTGTCGGCACGGAGGAAGCGCATTCATGACGGGCAGCCCATCCGACTCCCCCATCCGCTTCGGTGGCTCAGACGAAAGCGAACGTCCGCTCGGACGCTCGATCCTGCGTGGCATGCTGAACCGCTGCCCGCGCTGCGGCACCGGCAAGCTCTTTCGCGCCTTTCTGAAGCCAGTCGACCGATGCGCGGTCTGTGATGAAAATATCTCTCATCAGCGAGCCGACGACCTGCCGCCCTATCTGGTGATCCTGGTTCTCGGCCACCTGATCGTCGGCGGCTATATGCTGACGGATATGACCTTCAAGCTGCCGCTCTGGGCGCATCTAGCCATTTGGGCACCCATCACCATTATCGCGGCCCTTGCCATCATCCAGCCGATCAAAGGTGGCGTCATCGGCCTGCAATGGGCGCTGCGCATGCATGGCTTCGGTGGCCATGACGACACCCCAGAGGAATGGGATCAAGGAAACGGCCGGTCGTGACCATGCTATCCGGTTCATGCCGCCGGTCTCTATCGTTGGCGGAGATTGCTTCCGCGCATTGCGCTTCTATATCGCAAACTGCAGAGGTTTTGTCGCTTAATCGTGCTTCAGGCGAACTGCTTTACCGGCAACCGCTTGACATGAGCAGCATTTCTTGTCTGAACATGCCGCGCGTCATAGGGACTACTCCGGAGGGTGTGATCGATCACATGAAAGCCGACCCGTCACCTGAATTTGGCCGAGCCGTGGCTTCCTGTGCTCCACATTGCGATCGATTCGCACGCCTCATGCCCCAGGGATTTTTGTATGCTTGAACCGACGAACGACAAGGCCGGCCACGTCGAAGAAATTCACTGGCCTTCGCTCGTCGCAGCCATTACCTCCGTATCCGCCGTTGGCATCGCCATCGGGCTGGGACTGCCGCTTCTGAGCATCATTCTCGAAAAGCGCGGTGTTCCCTCGAGCCTCATCGGCCTCAACACGGCCATGATGGGCGTCGCCTCGATGCTGGCAGCGGTCGTCACGACCAAGCTCGCGCATCGCTTCGGCGTCGTGCAAACAATGATCTGGGCGGTTTTCCTATCGGCTCTGAGCTCGCTCGGCTTCTACTATGCAGAAAATCTGCTTCTGTGGTTTCCGCTGCGTATCGTCTTCCATGGGGCAACGACAACGCTCTTCATCCTGTCGGAATTCTGGATCAACGCCGCTTCGCCGCCTTCCAAACGCGGATTCGTGCTCGGTCTCTATTCCACCGTCTTCTCTCTGGGATTTGCCGCCGGCCCCCTCGTCTTTTCCGTCGTCGGCAGCGAAGGCCTGATGCCCTTCCTCATCGGCGCCTGCATCATCCTGGCCGCTGCCATCCCGATCTTCATTGCGCGAAACGAGAGCCCGATCGTCGACGAGAAGCCGGAACTGCATTTCGTGCGCTACATCTTCCTCGTGCCGACGGCGACGGCCGCGGTCTTCGTGTTTGGCGCGGTTACCGTCGGCGGCGGATCGCTCTTCACCAGCTATGCGACCCGCCTCGGTTTCAACGAATCACAGGCGGCACTGCTGCTGACCGTCATGGGTGTGGGCAACTTCGTGTTCCAGATCCCGCTCGGGCTGCTTGCCGACCGCATGCGGGACAAGCGGCCGCTGCTGTCGATCATGGCCACGATCGGGTTTGTGGGCGCGCTCCTGCTACCGTCGCTGTCATCGAACTGGATCATTCTTGCCATCATCCTGCTCTTCTGGGGTGGCTGCGTTTCCGGCATGTATACGGTCGGCCTCAGTCACCTCGGCACGCGATTGACCGGCGTCGATCTCGTCGCCGCCAATGCGGCCTTCGTTTTCTGTTACGCCGTAGGCATGGTCCTCGGGCCGCCGACGGTCGGCACGGCCATGGATCTCGCCAATCCCAGCGGCTTTGCCTGGGCCGTGGCGTTTTTCTTCGGCCTTTATGTCCTGCTTTCGGGGATACGACTGCTTTTCATGGGCAACAGAGGTTGACTTTTCGGGCGCGATTTGTATTTTCGCGCCAGAATTCGCCGTGGACCTCCGCACAGGCCGTCCACGGCGTTCATTTTTATTAAAGGCAGGACGACCATGGCCAAGGCTACCACCATCAAGATCAAGCTGCTGTCGACGGCCGACACCGGTTTCTTCTACGTCACGACGAAGAACAGCCGTACGATGACAGACAAAATGACGAAGACGAAGTACGACCCGGTTGCTAAAAAGCATGTCGAGTTCAAGGAAACGAAGATCAAGTAAGTTTCCTAAACTTCAGGTTACAAAAGGCGCGACCTTCGGGTTGGCGCCTTTTTTGTTTTATAAACCTCATCTCGATCGCCGTCCGATTTTGCAACAGCGGTTGGAAACGCCTCAGCCGAACAATGCCTTGCCAGCATCGCAAAAGAAAAACGCCGCCCTTCAGAAATGAAGAGCGGCGTTTTGAATGGGGGCCGGCTAGCCTGCAAAACGGCACGAGGAACCGTTATCTTCTGCCTGCCAGCCGACCGACCCCACGACCCAGGAGATGCGGCGGACCTGAGCATCATGGGGTATCTCGGATGCCCTAATCGGTTGTCTGTATACGGGACTAAACTCGCGCGAAATCAAAAGGAAATCAACAAATTCTTAATGATAAAAATACCTGTCTGCCCGGATGGTTAAAATTCATGACTTTGATGGAAAAGAATGCCCGACAGCATTAACAAAAAATGGTCAAGAAATTACCAAGAATAAAGGGAGATCTCCTCTCTCGACGGAAAAGATACACTACAGATACTAAAGTAAAATTGAATATTCAATTTAGTTTCAATCAAGCCCCCGCCTTCCAGCTCCCACCTGATCACCAAGCCACGAACAAGATAAAAACATATAGTAATATAATATGAATATTTCGGCCTTGGGCAGAAATCGAGAACTTATTCCAAAATCGAAAGTATAAGTATTCTTATTTTCTTTGAACCAGAACTCAAGTGGCTGTGGAGGTGAGATAAAGAACGGAAAGAATTGAATCGCGGTTCAAAAACCTGAAAGCTACCTCAGTATTGACGGGTAACTGCCACTTTCGGCCGTTTACCCCTATGCGGCTGAAGCTACGACCCTGTTGCGGCCTGCCCTTTTGGCTTCGTAAAGCGCAAGATCCGCCTGTTTCATCAACTGCTCCGGGGTATCGATCGTCTCCAAACGGCACGAAATTCCGAAGGATGCGGTAATGTTAAGCGCGACACCAGTGTCGCGTAGTTTTACAGGCATATTTTCTACCGCAGCACGTAGACGTTCTGCGACGCCTGCGGCGATATCGGCGGGCGTATCCGGCATGACGACCACGAATTCCTCACCTCCGTAACGACAGGCAAGATCGGCGCCGCGCACCGTTGAGCGGATCCGTGCGGCAAACTCCTTGAGAACTTCGTCGCCGGCATCGTGACCATGGGTGTCGTTTACGGTCTTGAAGCGGTCTATGTCGGTGATCAGAATCGAAAGCGGCCTGCCCCGTGCCAGGGATCGATCAAAAAGCACCTTTAAGTGATTGTCGAGGTAGCGTCTGTTGTGCAGGCCGGTGAGCGCGTCGGTGACGGCAAGCTCGATCGTCTGCTGTACGCTGGCACGCAGACGGTCGTTATAGCGCTTGCGGCGTATTTGAGTGAGGCAGCGGGCCACGAGCTCATTCGGCTCGATCGGTCGGACGATATAATCATTGACGCCGAGATCCAGCGCGCGGACGATCATGTCATCGGCCCCTTGCTCCGTCACCAGCAGCACTGGCAGGAAGCGCGTACGCTCCAGCGAGCGCAGCTGCGAGCAAAGCCGCAGCGGATCGTAATCGTCGAAATTAGAATTGACGATGACCAGCTCGAACGGCCGTTCGGCCGCTTCGAACAAAGCCGCCTGCGGATCGGACATCGCAATGACCTGGGCAATCGGCTTCAGCGTTCGGATAATCCGCTCCTGCGAATTGGCGCGGCCATCGACCAGCAGCACCTGGCCGGCTTCCTCGGAACGGCCTTCTCCGGAGCGCATCAGATCGCCGATGCCGAAGTTGCGCGCGGTCTCGTTGCGCATATGCAGCTCATCACTCAATGTCTTGAGGCGAAGCAGGCTCTTGACGCGCGAAATCAGCTGAAGGTCATTGACCGGCTTCGTCAGGAAATCGTCGGCACCGGCCTTCAGACCGCGCACGCGGTCGGCAGGCTGATCGAGCGCCGTCACCATGACGACCGGGATATGCGCAGTTCGGGGATCGGATTTCAGGCGCTCGCACACTTCGAAGCCGTCCATGCCGGGCATCATAATATCGAGAAGAATCAGATCGACCTGCGTGCTCGCGCAAATGGCGAGCGCCTTCAAGCCGTCCTCAGCCGTCAGCACTTCGAAATATTCGGCAAGCAGCCGCGCTTCCAGAAGCTTTACGTTGGCCGGAATATCGTCGACTACCAGGATGCGTGCGGTCATCAGCTGCTCCCCATCATCAGGCGTCGCCCAGATAGGTTTTAATGGTTTCAATGAATTTCGGCACTGAAATCGGCTTCGAGACATAGGCCTCGCAGCCACCCTGGCGAATGCGCTCCTCATCGCCCTTCATGGCGAAGGCCGTGACTGCGATCACGGGGATCATGTGCAGGTCGTCGTCTTCCTTCAGCCACTTGGTGACCTCCAGACCGGAGACCTCCGGCAGCTGAATATCCATGAGAATCAGATCCGGACGGTGCTTGCGCGCGAGATCGAGCGCTTCCATGCCATTGCGGGTCTGGATCGTTGTATAGCCGGAGGCTTCGATCAGGTCGCGAAAGAGCTTCATATTCAGCTCATTGTCTTCTACAATCATTACCTGCTTAGCCATGGAACGCTGCCCCTGCATCCGGTATTGCATCCATTCTCTCGAAATATAGGGTCGCGAGGAACCGATTCCAGAAATAGTTGAATCGCAAATTACCGGCATTTGGTTGAAAAATAGGTAACTCACCCCTCAAAATGCAAAGTAACTTCAAGAACCCGAAGAAGAGCGCGGCCAACCCGCAAGAGACTGCTGTTGCCGTACTCGGCTGGCTCGCCAATGAACCCGATATGTTTGGCCGCTTCCTGGCGCTCACCGGCGTGGAGCCGGCGCAGGTGCGCAACGCCATCAACGAGCCCGCCTTTCTTGCTGGCATGCTCGATTTCCTCATGAACCACGAACCGACATTATTGGCCTTCTGCGAGGCCAGCGGCATTCCACCGGAGGCCGTCGCCGCCGCGTCGGCGCATTTTTCGCCGCCCGGCCTTGCCTCTGGAGAATACTGATCATGGATGCCCCGATCGAATTCGACGTATCGCACATCCGGCTGCAAGAACGGCCATTGATCGTCTGCGATGTCGATGACGTTGTTCTGCATTTCTTTGCGCCTTTCCTGGCCTTCATCGACGCCGAAGGCCATGAATTCCTGCCGCGCTCCTTCCGGCTGACGGGCAACATCGTTTCCAAGGCCAATGGCTCCGTGCTGGAAGAAAAGGATGTCCGCCGGCTGATCGAGGCGTTCTTCGAGGTGCAGGAGCAATGGCAGACGCCTTTCGATCGCGTGGTGGACACGCTCGCCACGTTTTCGAAAGATGCCGATATCGTCTTCCTGACAGCCATGCCGCCGCAGTTCTGGGAGCAGAGGCGGCGGCTCCTCGACAGGCTTGAGCTTGACTATCCGTTGCTCGCGTCGCTGCAGCCGAAGGGGCCGATCGTACGCTCGCTGCATCGACAGCGCGAAATGCCCGTCGCCTTCGTCGATGACATGGCCCACAACCTGCATTCGGTCAGCGAATATGTTCCGGGATGCCTCCTCATCAATCTGAAACCGGCCTCCATCGTTCACCGCATGGCGCCCGCTGTCGCCGCAGGCATTCCGCAAGCCAATGAATGGGGCCAGGCAGCACCGCTGATCCAGGCTCACATCACACGCTGACGTCATTCAACCTACCCTCAAAGAGCGAGACGCATCAGAGGCCTGCCGTCCTTTCGCTTCGCAACTTCAGAAAATCCGGCGGCCTCGAATATGCGCTGCGAGCCGACATAGAGACCGACCGATTTCGACTGCTTCGTACGCTCGATCGGGCAGCCCTCCAGCAGTCGCGCGCCGGAAGCACGGGCGAAATTCACGGCCTCCGACAGCATGCGATGGCTATACCCCTTGCCGCGATCCTTCGAATTTATGAAGAAGCAACTTACCGCCCAAACAGTGCTGTCTTCCGCATCGGCTGGATCGAGCGGACGAGACACCGTTTTCGGCGAGTTCCATTGCGGCAGCTCTGCACGCGGACCAACCTGCACCCAGGCGATCGGTTGCCCGTCAATGTAGCCTAGAAGACCGGGCGGCGGCCCAGCCGAGATTCGCTCCTGGATCAACTGCTTCTTTGCTGCCGCATCCATCGTCTTGCGCTGCGATGTCGCGACACGGAAATGAGTGCACCAACAGCCATAGCAGGCACCGCTTGGTCCAAACAGTGTCTCGAAATCGCCCCAGCGATCCGGCGTCAATGCCTGCACGATTAAGTTCTGCACTCGCGCCTCCCCGGCAGTTTTCCAGCTTGAGACTTGCGAGCTTAGATCATAAAGTGGCGATGTTCAATTTTTGTTCTCACTCGATGACCCATGCGCCCGACAAGATCTCCGGCTTCTGTCGCGATTGCTTGAGCGAGCAATCGGCGACGCGCACGCGCTGCCGGAGCTGCGGAAGCCCTCGCCTCGTTTACCACCGGGAACTCTACGCACTGACGCTGGCGCATATCGATTGCGATGCCTTTTATGCCTCCATCGAGAAACGTGACAATCCGGAGTTGGCCGATAAGCCCGTCATCATCGGCGGCGGCAAGCGCGGCGTCGTCTCCACCGCCTGCTATATCGCCCGCATCCATGGGGTGCGCTCCGCCATGCCGATGTTCAAGGCGCTGGAAGCGTGCCCGCAGGCCGTCGTCATCCGGCCGAACATGGAGAAATACGTGCGCGTCGGCCGCGAGGTCCGTGCGATGATGCAGGACCTGACACCGCTGGTGCAGCCGCTTTCGATCGACGAGGCCTTTCTCGAGCTAGAGGGCACGCAGCGGCTGCATCACGATCCGCCGGCGCGCATCCTCGCCAAGTTCGTCAAGCGCGTGGAGCAGGAAGTCGGCATCACCATCTCCGTCGGCCTTTCCTACTGCAAATTCCTCGCCAAGGTTGCCTCCGACCTGCAGAAGCCGCGAGGCTTCTCCGTCATTGGCAAGGAAGAGGCGCTCTCCTTCCTGGAGCCACGATCGGTCACCACCATCTGGGGAGTAGGCAAGGCCTTTGCCGCTACGCTCGAAAGCGACGGCATTCGCACCATCGGCCAGTTACAGGCCATGGAGGAAGGTGACCTCATGCGCCGTTATGGCGTCATCGGCCAGCGGCTTTTCCGTCTCTCGCGCGGGATCGACGACCGAACCGTGCATCCCAATGAAGCGGCGAAGAGCGTGTCTTCCGAAACCACCTTCTTCGAAGACATCTGGCGCCATGAAGATCTCGTGCCGATCTTGCGCGATCTCTCCGAGAAGGTTTCCCGGCGTCTGAAGCGCAGCGGCATTGCCGGCCAGACCGTCGTGCTGAAACTGAAGACCGCGGACTTCAAGATCCGCACGCGCAATCGTCGGCTGGAGGACCCAACCCAACTCGCGGACCGGATTTTCCGCACCGGACTGCGGCTGCTCGAATCTGAAACCGACGGCACGAAATTCCGTCTCATTGGCATCGGGGTTACCGATCTTGGCGATGCCGGGCGCGCAGATCCGCCCGATCTTATCGACGTTCAGGCCATGCGACGGGCCGCTGCGGAAGCAGCCATGGACAAGCTCCGAGAAAAATTCGGCAATAAGACAGTCGAAACCGGCTACACGTTCGGCGACAAAAACCAAAAATAACAATTATTTAGCATAAGTCACCAGATGGTGATTTTTGGCTGCGCCGCAAATAATTGAACGACGCGCGCGATTCTTTAGCGCGAGAAAGCTCGGATTCAAACTTTTTTGGTAAATTTCCATTAGGACTTGGATTCTGTAACTTTCCGGCGGCGTGAACTCGTCGCCTCCAGTGTTTTGCGTACGGGTTCCTATGCGTCTATCGGCTGTATCGACCATTCTTCTCGCCTGCCTGACGATTTCAGGCTGCGCCGCCCGAGGTGAGCGCGAAGCCGCGCAAGCCGCCCCGCCTTCGAAAGAATTGACCGGTTCCATCACAAAGACCGGTCGGGTCGTGCCTTCGGTCGAAATCGGCGAAACCGTTTCGCGCGTCGAGCGGCAGCAGGCGCTCGCAGTCGCGATGCCGACGAATCTCCGGCCTGAGGGCCTTATGCCCTCCGACCAGAGCGGCGACGATGAAGCGCCAGTCCCGCTGCAACGACCGCTCGCCATGCTCTCGCCATCGAATCCGGTGCCCCGCGCCCTGCGGCAGCAGCCGATGCAGATCTACAGCCATCGCTTCCGCGATGCCAAGCCGATCAACTTCGGTACATCAACCTCGCCCCGGAAGCTCGCTGTCCATGGCGTCGACGTCTCTCGCTGGCAGGGCGAGATCGACTGGGATACGCTGCGCACGCAGGGTGCGAACTTCGTCTACATCAAGGCAACGGACGGCGGCGACCATATCGATCCCATGTTCAAGAAGAACTGGCGGGCTGCCCAGCAGGCCGGTCTGAAACATGGCGCCTATCATTTCTTCTACTGGTGCCGGACTGCCGGAGAGCAGGCCGACTGGTTCATTCGCAACGTGCCGAAGGAAGCCGGAGCCCTGCCGCCGGTCATCGACGTGGAATGGAACGGTGAGTCAAGTTGCAAGCGGCGGCCTTCGCGCGAGCAGGTTCTCGCCAAGATGCAGGTCTTCATGGACAAGCTCGAAAAGCATTACGGCCAGCGTCCGATCGTCTACACGGCTCCGGACTTCTATCGCGACAATCTGAGTGGCGAACTGCTCAACTATCCCTTCTGGCTGCGCGCCGTGGCTCAACATCCGTCCAAGGTCTATCCGGGCCGTAAATGGCTGTTCTGGCAATATTCCGGCTCCGGTGTATCCCACGGCGTCGAAGGCAAGATCGACCTCAACGCTTTCCACGGCAGCGAGCAAGACTGGCACAACTGGGTGGCCTCTAGCGTCCACTGATTCCTGTCAGTTCAAGATTTCAATCATCGCCGAAGCAGAGTTTGAACGCTCCGCTTCGGCGATGCCGCATTGGGCGTTCGGCGAACTCCCGCTTTCATGGACGCAGAAAGGCATGAGTCTTCGGCAAGTCTTCCTTAAACTTCCAAGTCTAACCTCAGGTACAACGAGTATTGCGTTTTGGTTGTGTCTATGAAGCCATTTTTATTGCTGGGGCTCGCGCTGGTGTCAGCCACCGCCCTTTCCCATCCCCTCTTTGCTGCGCCGGATACCCGCACCCTGCAGGTCGTGGTGTCGAAGGACAGGCAGTCGCTCGCGGTCTATGACGGTGATAAGGTAATCGCGACTTCGAAGGTTTCCACCGGCAAGCGCGGCCACACGACCCCCAGCGGTATCTTCTCCATTCTGGAGAAGAAGGTGTATCACGAATCCAATCTCTATTCGGCCTCGCCTATGCCTTTCATGCAGAGGCTGACCTGGTCGGGGATCGCGCTGCACGAATCCAATTCCGTCCCGAATTATCCGGCATCCCATGGCTGCGTGCGCATGCCGAAGGCCTTTGCCAAGACGCTTTATCAAATGACCGAGCGCGGCGTACATGTCGTCATCGCCGATCAGCCGCTGGTGCCGCAGCCGTTTGAAAACGCGATGCTGTTCCAGCCGCTGCCAGCTCCACCGCCGGCACTATTTTCGGGCATCGAACTCCGTCCGATGACCGCAAGCTTCCTGCCGCAGGCACAACAGCTGCAGGTCGCGACGAACGACGTGACGTCGATCCAGATACCGAAGGCGCGGGAGACTTTGGCGCCACCGGCCGATCCCGCACCGCTCAGCATCCTCATCACCCGGCGGGGCTTGCGCGAAAACGTCCGCGACCTTCAGGACATCCTGAACGGGATGGGCTTCATCACCGGAACGCCCGACGGCATGCTCGGGCCGGCGACAGTGCAGGCGATCGAGGACTTCAAGAAGGCGCATGACATCAAGACGACGGGCGGCCTCGTCAGCCCCGCGCTGATGAAGGCAGCCTATGCCGCAGCCGGCAAAGGCGAACCGCCGAACGGCGCGATCATGGTCCGCCAGAACTTCAAACCGCTCTTCGAAGGACCGGCCATCATTGCCGAGCCGCAGGAGGCGCTCGGCGTGCATTTCTTCACCGCCAACGCGATTGACCGGATCAGCGGCAAGGCCGATTGGTTCGGCATGACGCTCGAGGAAGATCTGAGCAAGCAGACGAAGAAGCGCTACGGCATCACCAGCGAGGAACAATCGCAATCGTTCGACGCAGCCGGACAGGCGCTCAATCGCATCACCATCCCTGACGATATCCGTCACCGCATCGAGGATCTGCTGACAGCGGGATCGTCGCTGACGATTTCCGATACCGGCGTCGGACCGGAAACCGGCAACGAGACCGATTTCATCACCGTTACCAACAACGGCGCGCTGGGTAAGAAGGGCTAGAGCCTTTTTGTTTTTACGCAATTCCGGACTGAAAGCCGCTATACACTTTTCCTGGAATTGCTTCAGACCAGCTCCACGTCGATCACGCCCGGCGCCGTGCGCAATGCGGCGGCGATTTCAGGCGTGATGCGATATTTCTCCGGCAGCGCCACCTCGACCTCGCGCAAGCCCTCTTCCTTGATGACGATAAAGGAAACGAGGCCGTCGCCTTTCGTATTCAGATGCGCGGCAACGGCTTTCAGCGGGCCGGAATCGCGGACATAGACGCGCAGCGCCTTCTGCATCTGCAGCGACTTCTCTTCCAGCGACTGTGCCGTCTGCAGCCGCAAGCTGATACCTTCGGGGCGCTCGTCCGCCTGGGCGGTAATGACGAAGGATTTGCCGACTTCGAGAACGTCGCGATATTGGTTGAGCGTCTCCGAGAAAAGCACAGCTTCGAACTGGCCTGAAGCATCAGAGAAGACGAAGATGCCCATCTTGTTGCCGGTGCGCGTCTTGCGCTCCTGCTTCGAGATGACAGTGCCGGCGAGACGCCCGTTGCTGGCGCCCTGCTTCACCGCCGCGGAAAAATCGGCAAAGGGCTGCACCCGCATCTTATCGAGCACGCTCTTGTAAGTATCCAGCGGATGTGCCGTCAGATAGAAGCCGAGCACCTGGAATTCGCGCAGCAGACGTTCCGAGGCGAGCCAGGGCGTGTAGGGCGGGAACACGATCTTTTCCGGGCCGGAGGCGGCACTTCCGAACATGTCATGCTGGCCGCTGCGCTTATTTTCCTGTGCCACCTGGGCATAGCCCATGACGCGGTCCAGGCCGGCGATCAATTGGGCACGGTCGATCTCGAAGCAGTCGAAAGCGCCGGCGCAGATCAGGCTCTCGAGAACGCGGCGGTTGATCTGTTTGGGATCGATGCGCAGGCAGAAATCCTCGATGCCGGCAAAGGGCTGATCGCCGCGCACCTCGACGATATGGTCGACGGCGGATTCACCGACGCCCTTGATGGCCGCCAGCGCATAATAGATGCGGTTGTCGCCCGTCTCGAAATGGCGAAACGAGGTCTGCACGGAGGGCGCGATAACCTCGATGCCCAGCCGCTTGGCATCCTGACGGAAGTCGTTGACCTTTTCGGTATTGGACATATCGAGCGTCATCGACGCGGCCAGGAATTCCACCGGATAATGCGCCTTCATATAGGCGGTCTGGTAGGAGACGATGGCGTAGGCGGCGGCGTGCGACTTGTTGAAGCCGTAATTGGCGAACTTGGCGAGCAGATCGAAGATGACATCGGCCTGCCCCTTCGACACGCCGTTCTTGATGGCACCGTCGACGAAGCGCTCGCGCTGCTGGTCCATCTCCGCCTTGATCTTCTTACCCATGGCGCGGCGCAGAAGATCGGCTTCGCCGAGCGAATAGCCCGAGAGCACCTGGGCGACCTGCATCACCTGCTCCTGGTAGACGATAACGCCCTGAGTTTCCTTCAGGAGATAGTCGATCTTCGGGTGGATCGATTCGATCTCTTCCTCGCCGTGCTTGCGGGCATTGTAGACCGGGATGTTCTCCATCGGGCCCGGACGATAAAGCGCCACGAGCGCGATGATATCCTCGATGCAGTCCGGGCGCATGCCGATCAGCGCCTTGCGCATGCCCGCACTTTCCACCTGAAACACGCCGACCGTCTCGCCGCGCGAGAGCATGTCGTAGGTCTTCTTGTCATCGAGCGGGATGCTGGCAAGATCGATCGAAATGCCGCGCTTGGCGACGAAATCGACCGCCGTCTTTAGAACCGTAAGGGTCTTCAGGCCAAGGAAGTCGAACTTCACCAGACCGGCCTGTTCTACCCATTTCATGTTGAACTGAGTGACCGGCATATCGGAGCGCGGGTCGCGATACATCGGTACCAGCTTCGACAGCGGGCGGTCGCCGATGACGATACCGGCGGCATGGGTCGATGCGTGGCGATAGAGGCCTTCGATCTTCTGGGCGATATCGAGAAGACGCGCGACGACTGGCTCCTTGTCCGCCTCCTCCTGCAAGCGCGGCTCCTCCTCGATCGCCTTGCTGAGGGGGGTTGGATTGGCGGGATTGTTCGGCACCAGCTTGCAGATCTTGTCGACCTGGCCATAGGGCATTTCGAGCACGCGGCCAACGTCGCGCAAGGCCGCACGCGCCTGCAGCGAACCAAAGGTGATGATCTGCGCCACCTGCTCGCGGCCGTATTTGGCCTGCACGTAGCGAATCACCTCTTCACGCCGGTCCTGGCAGAAGTCGATATCGAAGTCCGGCATGGAGACGCGTTCCGGATTGAGGAAGCGCTCGAATAGCAGCGAGAAGCGCAGCGGATCGACGTCAGTGATCGTCAGCGCATAGGCGACGAGCGAGCCTGCACCGGAACCGCGACCGGGGCCGACAGGGATATCGTGGCGCTTGGCCCATTTGATGAAGTCGGCAACGATCAGAAAGTAGCCGGGAAACTTCATGCGCTCGATGACGCTCAGTTCGAATTCCAGCCGATCGCGATAATCCTTCTCCTCGTAACCCGGCGCCATGCCGAGCGAGGTTATGCGCTGCTCAAGGCCCTCGACCGCCTGAGCGCGCAGCTCTGCCGCCTCGGCGCGCCCGGCCTCTTCAGGGTCGTCAGTCGCCCCGGTAAAGCGCGGCAGGATCGGCGAGCGGGTCTTCAACACGAAGGAGCAGCGGCGAGCGATCTCGACCGTGTTCTCAAGCGCTTCCGGCAAGTTGGCGAAAAGCTTTGCCATGTCTGCGCGGCTCTTCAGATAGTGATCCGGCGTCAGGCGAAATCGTGTATCGTCCGAGACGATGGCGTTGTGGGCCACTGCCATCAAGGCGTCATGCGCATCGTAATCGTCCCGCGTCGGAAAAAAGGCTTCGTTGGTGGCAACGAGCGGGATCTCGTGCTCGTAAGCCAGCTTGATCATCTTCTGCTCGTGACGACGATCATAGGTGCCGTGGCGCTGCAATTCGACATAGAGCCTGTCATCGAACAGCTGCTTCAGCCTCAACAACCGGGAGAGCGCCTGTGCGGCGTGCCCTTCTTTCAAAGCCATATCGACCGGGCCGGTGAGCGAACCGGTGAGCGCTATCAACCCTCCCGTACCGATCTCATCCAGCCATGAGGCTGCGATGTGAACGGCACTGTTGCCCTCGCCGCCGAGATAGGCGCGGCTGACGAGATCGACGAGGCGCTCATATCCCCGCTCGGTCGCGGCAAGCAGCACGATGGATGGCATCTTCGCCAAAGCTTGCTGCGGGCCGCGCTTTTCGCTCTCGCCGCCATCCTCCATATCGATCGATACCTGACAGCCAATGATCGGCTGCAGGCCCTCATCCATCGCCTTCTGCGAGAATTCCAGGGCGACGAACAGATTGTTGGTATCGGTGATCGCAATGGCCGGCTGACTGTCCCCGGCAGCCTTGGCCAATATCTTCTTGAGCGGCAATGCGCCCTCTAGCAGAGAATAGGCGGAATGAACCCTGAGGTGCACAAATTCCGGCATTTCGCCGACCGGCACTGCCGCGCCGCTGCCACCCGCATCCGCCATTTCATACCCTTCCGCACGCCTGAATGAATCAGCGACATTTTCGGCATTGCGGACCATAAAGTCCAGAAGTTGCTCCCATCAAATATGGGAACAGCATGTGTAAACGGGGATAAAACTTACATCGCCATCATGATGAGGGAAAAGCTGGCGACGAACATGACGATGGAAGTGAATGCTGCAACGTCTCGAATAATGTCGGTCATTTAGGCGCTCCTTACTCGTTATGTTTTCTTTTTGTTCCATTTTTGTTCGAGAGTCAATAGATGCATCAGTAAATTTCATCAGACCACTTTTCAGCCTGCAATGGACGCCGGCGCGGCCGGGCGCTATGCAGAGGCAAACCGGGGAATCACGATGAAGTCACTTGGCTTCGCTCTCATTCTTCTTTTGACCGCAATCGCGGCTCGCGCCGAAGACACCATCGCGCCCGACCGCATCATCGACGCGGCGATCGGCGATTGGAACAAGGACAGCAAGCCGGACCTTGCATTACTGGTGACGATGCCGCCGAATGACCAGGCCGATTATGAGATCGGGATCTATATCTATCTCCGCGACAAGGAACATGAGCTGCTCAAACTGGCCGCGGCCGCCCCTGATAAGGTATGGGGCCGCGCTGAGCCCGGCGGTATCTACGGTCAGGAACCATCGATCGCCGCACTGCCGAACGGTTCAATCGCGGTCACCTCGCAGAACGATGCGATCGGGCGCGACCGATGGCATCAGACTTTGACGCTTGCCTATCGCAACAGCGCATTTTTGGTTGCCGGCTATAGCTACGATTTTCGTGACAACCTCGAACCCGCTAACAGCTATAGCTGCGATTACAACGTTCTGACCGGCAAGGTGACCAAGGACGACAAGATACTGAAGGTCGATGCCAAGACCGTCAGCATCCAGGACTGGCAGGATGATATCGGCCAGAAGGCCTGCGAAAGCAGCCATCGCTAGCAAATGTTCTCTTTTTGTTCTTTACAAATCTCGCATTGAATGGCATCTTGGCCGCTCACCAAAATTGGAGAGGGTCATGCCGGATCTTGCCGAGCTGAACGATTTTATTGTCGTCGCCAAAGCCGAAACCTATGTCGGTGACGGCGAGAGGCTGCCATCCTGCCGTAGCGGCTCGCATGACATTGGCTATGCGAGCGGCCGCTGGCGCTATCTCGACAGCTACTTCGGCGGCACTGACTTCGCCGGACAGGAGCTCGTATGGCATGACGGCGAGCCGGTATGGGCCATGAACTATTTCGGCCATATCGTCGAACACGACCTGATCGACGGAACGCGCGCCGGCATGGTGATCAAGGCGGCCTTGCTGCGGCTCTATCTTGACGAAAGGCGCTTTCTCGGCGGTTTCGAGTTCGAGCATGCCTATGGGCTTTACATCGATGAAAACATCGGCGACTGCCACCATTTCAGCGGCTACGAAGCTATCGTCGTGAGCGAACGCAGGGCTTACGAACTGGATTATCGCGGCGGCCTGATCATCCCGTAAAGGGATCAGACCTCTACAACCTTGCCTTCGCTCAGTGTCACGCGACGATCCATGCGGGCTGCCAGCTCGTGATTGTGCGTGGCGATCAGCGCCGCAAGACCGGATTGGCGCACCAGCGCCTCCAGCGCGTCAAAGACGTAATGCGCCGTTGCCGGGTCGAGATTGCCTGTCGGCTCGTCAGCCAGAAGCACCAGCGGTGCATTGGCAACCGCACGGGCGATTGCGACACGCTGCTGCTCGCCGCCGGACAATTCGGCGGGGCGATGATCACCGCGGTGGCCGATGCGCATATAGTCGAGAAGCTGGGCGGCGCGTTCGCTCGCATCCTTGCGAGAGAGGCCGGAAATGAGCTGCGGCATCATGATGTTCTCAAGCGCCGAGAATTCCGGAAGCAGGTGATGGAACTGATAGACGAAGCCGATCTCGCTGCGGCGCACGGCGGTACGTCTATCGTCAGACAAGTCCTCACAGGCCTGACCGTTGACGAGCACCTCGCCGCCATCCGGATGCTCAAGCAGCCCAGCCACATGCAGAAGCGTCGATTTACCCGTGCCTGACGGCGCGACGAGCGCAACAATCTCGCCGCTGTGCAGCGTGAAATCCGCCCCCTTCAAGATCGACAGCCGCGTCTCGCCCTGCCCGTAATGACGCTCCACGCCAGAGAGCTGGAGAACGACGTTGCGTTTCATCAAATGAAATATCCTTATTCGTAGCGCAGCGCCTGCACCGGATCGAGCCGCGAGGCCCGCCAGGCCGGAAAGATGGTGGCAAGGAAGGACAGGGTGAGTGCCATCACGATGACGGAGATGGTCTCGCTGAGATTCATCTGCGCCGGCAATTTGCTGAGGAAATAGACCTCGGGATTGAAAATCACGGTGCCGGAAATCCAGGAGAAGAACTGGCGGATGGACTCGATATTGAGGCAGACCAGGACACCGAGTATGACGCCGGCGAACGTTCCAACGACGCCGATCGCCGCCCCCGTCATGAAGAAGATGCGCATGATCGCGCCCGACGTCGCACCCATCGTGCGCAGGATGGCGATGTCGCTGCCCTTGTCCTTCACCAGCATGATCAGGCCGGAAATGATATTCAGCGCGGCGACGAGAACGATCAGCGTCAGGATCATGAACATCGTGTTGCGCTCGACCTGGAGGGCTGAGAAGAAAGTGGCGTTGACCTGCCGCCAGTCCGTCAGGAAAATCTGCCGCCCCGCCGCCTCTTCGATCTTTGGCCGCAATTGATCGACGTCATCGGGATTGGTGATGAAGAGCTCGATCTTCTCGACAATGCCCTCGGCATTGAAAAAGACCTGTGCCTCCTCCAGCGGCATGAAGACGACGGAAGAATCATATTCCGACATGCCGACTTCGAAGATACCGGAGATCGTGTATGCCTTGACGCGCGGGTTGACGCCGAAGGGCGTGACGTCGCCGTCCGGTGCCGTAAGGGTGATCTGATCGCCGACGGTCAATCCCAGTTGCCGAGCTAACCGGCTACCGACAAGAACGCCCTGTCCGGAAGCAAAGCCGACAATGTCGCCGGAAACGACGTGATCGGAGACCGATTTGAGCTTGGTCAGATCTTCCGAACGGATGCCGCGGACCAGCGCACCAGTGCCGGAGCCGCCGCGGCCGGAAGCAAGTGTTTCGCCCTCGACGAGCGGCAGGGCCATGGTGACGCCGGGAACGGCAGAAAACTTCTTTGCCAGATCAGCATAGTCGTTCAACGGCGAATCAATCGGCTGCACGACGACATGACCGTTGAAGCCGAGAATCTGCTTGAAGAGCTCGGCACGGAAACCGTTCATCACGGCCATGACGATAATCAGGGCAGCGACACCGAGCATGATGCCGACCAACGAGAAGCCGGCAATCACCGAAATCGAGGCTTCCTTGCGCCGGGAGCGCAGATAGCGCCAGGCGACGAGCCGTTCGAAACCGGAGAACGGGCGAGACGATGGGCCGGCCTTGAACGAATTTTCCTGCTGTTCCACTGCCGCGCTCACCGCCATTCGCCTTTCATCCTTTGTATCGTCAATCAGCCTGCCAGCCGATTGATCGCTGCTTCGACCGTCATCGTCTCGCGAGCGCCGGTCTTGCGGTCCTTCACTTCCACTTCGCCGCTCGCGATCGAACGCGGGCCGACGATGATCTGCACGGGCACACCGATCAGATCGGCCGTGGCGAACTTCGTTCCGGCGCGCTCGTCGCGATCGTCGTACAGCACGTCCTTGCCGGCCTTCGACAGCGCGGCATAGACCGTTTCGCAAGCTTCGTCACAGGCCTGGTCCCCAGCCTTCATGTTGATCACCACGACATCGAACGGCGCGACCGAGGCCGGCCAGATGATTCCGTTCTCATCATGCGATGCTTCGATGATGGCGGGAACAAGGCGTGTCGGGCCGATACCGTAAGATCCCATGTGGACAGCATGTTCCTTGCCATCGGGACCCTGCACCTTCGCGCCCATCGGCTCGGAATACTTGGTGCCAAAATAGAAGATATGGCCGACCTCGATGCCGCGCGCAGAGAGGCGATCGCCTTCCGGAATGGCATTGAAGGCGGCTTCATCATGCATTTCGGAGGTGGCGGCATAGACCGAAGTCCACTTGTCGAAAATCCCCTTCAGGCCGACGGCATCATCGAAATTCGTGTCTTCGCCCGGAATGTCGAAATTGACGAAATCCTTGTGGCAGAAAACTTCGGACTCGCCGGTATCGGCAAGAATGATGAATTCGTGACTGAGATTGCCGCCGATAGGACCGGTATCCGCGCGCATCGGGATTGCTCTCAGGCCGAGGCGATTGAAGGTGCGCAGATAAGCGGCGAACATCTTGTTATAAGATTGCACGGCGCCTTCCTGCGTCAGATCGAAGGAATAGGCATCCTTCATCATGAATTCGCGCGAGCGCATCGTGCCGAAACGCGGACGGATTTCGTCACGGAACTTCAGCTGGATGTGATAGAGATTCAGCGGCAAGTCCTTGTAGGACTTGATGTAAGACCGGAAAATGTCGGTGACCATCTCCTCGTTGGTCGGACCATAAAGCATGGGCCGATCCTGCCGGTCCTTGATGCGCAGCATCTCCTTGCCGTAGGCGTCATAACGGCCGCTTTCCTGCCAGAGCTCGGCCGACTGCAGTGTCGGCATCAACAGCTCGATGGCGCCGGAACGGTTCTGTTCCTCGCGGATGATCTTATTGACCTTGTCCAGTACGCGCTTGCCCAGCGGCAGCCAGGAATAGATACCCTGCGACTGCTGCCGGATCATGCCGGTGCGCAGCATAAGCCGATGGGAAACGATTTCAGCCTCCTTGGGATTTTCCTTCAGGATGGGCATGAAGTAACGAGACAGACGCATGACGCTTGTTCCAGATGGTTTGACGTTCCGCTCGCGGCGGAATCGTTAGCAAATTATGTACTGGAGGCAGTTCATAACTGCTTCGGCGTAGGAAGGAAACCCGCATTCTTCAACACAAGATTTTGGTAAAAGCCCGGAAATCCAGGGGAAAGCGCCTATTTCGGCTGTTTCGAAAAAGCGCACATTTATAAGGATTTACGGCGAAAATCCATCAACAGAAAAATTCTGCGCGAGTGTAGCAAAAAAGCAAAAAAAAGGATGACAAAGCTCAATGTTTGAGCTAATTTTAGCTCACAAAAGAGGCAGGAAGGCTAAATTCTTGTCGTTTCGCGGTCAAGTCTTGGGAGGATCAGATCTTAGGCGCGCTCGTTCGCTGCCCCGGTAACGGATAAGGATCACGCGATACTTTAAAACAAGGCTTTTAGCCTTGTTTTTTTTTGCTTTCTCAGCTCGATCTACTGCAGATCAGTCCAATTGCGAGAAAGTGTCTTCAGCCTTTCGGCAGAACAACTCAAATGTCGTCCGGGATTTGATGCGCCATGCACATGACAGACGTGTGACGAATTGATGGCGATTGCGAGGCGCAAGCAAAGAGAGGGCTCAAATGATTGATCCGTGTTTTACCGCGCCCTTTCCATCAATTGTAGTTCGGCACGAACCTTGGAATGGAATCTATGCTCAGCCCGAAATAATGCGATGCAACATACCAGGTGCCATACAGGAGAGCTGACACCAGCGTCGTGATGAGAACCACTCGCCAAGCGCGGAATTTCGTCGGCGCACTTTCGACCGTACCTAGAATCACATGCTCGTCTTCGGCCTGGGTGCGCAGACCGAACGGCAGGACGGCAAAAAGCGTAATCCACCAGATGACGAAATAAACGGCGAAACTGGCGATGATCTGCTGTGCCATTATGCTCCCTTCGAGACGAGCCCGCTCGTCTCCTCCTCTTCCAAACTGCTTATAGGGGCAAAACAGTTGTCTTTCAAAGCGCAGATCAGCGCACTTAAAGCGGATTGAGATTCTAAAGCGCGTCGCGATCTTTCAGATTCGCTTCCCACGCTTTAGTCTTTGATTTTGCGCATGTCGTTGTCGCAAAACCGCTACACACTTTTGCGCGACATGCTCTGGGCCAGTTCCGCCAAAAATCATCCCGCTCCAGTGTCACCCCTGCTCAAGCTCGATAAGCGTGCCGAAGAAATCCTTCGGATGCAGGAAGAGCACGGGCTTGCCATGCGCGCCGATCTTCGGCTCGCCATTGCCGAGCACGCGTGCTCCCGACGCAACAAGTTTATCGCGAGCCACAAGGATGTCGGCGACCTCGTAACAAATGTGGTGCATGCCGCCATCCGGGTTCTTGGCCAGGAAGGCAGCGATGGGCGAGGCTTCGCCCAGCGGCTCGAGCAGTTCGACCTTGGTATTCGGCAGCTCTACGAAAACGACGGTAACGCCGTGTTCCGGTAGTGTCTGCGGCTGGGATACTGTAGCACCGAGCGTTTCACGATAGGCCTTGGAAGCCGCCGCAATATCCGGCACGGCTATCGCGATGTGATTGATCCGTCCCAGCACGGTACTCTCCTCCCCGATCGGCCGCTGAACTCAGCCGCCGGTGCGCGTCACGAACACGGTCACCATCGGCTTCTTGCCCCAGCCCTGATTGGCGGCGGCGCGCACCGCGCGGCGTACCGCCTCCTGCAGCATATTCAAATCCTTGCGGCGAGCGCGCGGAATGCTTTCAATGGCGCTGACGATGGCGTCGAAGAGCGTGTCCTCCATCTCCTCACCTTCATCATCATAGGCCGGCAGGCCGATCGGCACGAGGTCGGGGTCGCCGACGATGTCGTAACGGGCATCGAGCACGACATTGACGGAGACATGGCCGACATAGGAAAGCTTCTTGCGCTCGCCGATGCCCATCTCGTCGAAATCGCCGATCAGAATACCGTCCTTGAAGATGCGCCCATGCGGGGCCTCGCCGATCACCTCGACCGGACCGGGCGCAAGGCGCACGACATCGCCATTGCGCACGCGCGGCACGGTGGCAATGCCGCTCTGTTCGGCCAACTCCTTATGGGCGGTCAGATGCGTCGCCTCGCCATGCACGGGGATGACGACCTTCGGGCGCGTCCATTCATACATCTTCTGCAATTCGTTGCGCCGGGGATGGCCGGAAACGTGCACGAGCGCCTCGGCATCCGTCACCACATGTACGCCCTGTTCGATCAGGCCGTTCTTGATATCCTGAATGGCCTTCTCATTACCGGGAATGGCGCGCGAGGAAAAGACGACGATATCGCCAGCCGCCAATGCGACGTTGCGCATCTCGTCCCGGGAGAGCTTGGCAAGCGCTGCGCGCGGCTCGCCCTGGCTGCCGGTCAGGATCACCACGACCTTGTCGCGCGGGATATAGCCATATTCGTCTTCGGCGATAAACGGCTTGATGCCTTCCATGATGCCGATATCGCGAGCGACGTCGACGACGCGTTTCAGCGAACTGCCAAGCAGAAGTATTTCCCGGCCGGCAGCTTCGGCAGCTTCGGCAATGGTGCGGATACGACCGACATTCGACGAGAAGGTGGTGATCGCCACCCTGCCCTCTGCATCCTCGATGATCTTGCGCAGGCTTTCCGAGACGTCCTTTTCCGAAGGCGAAACGCCATCGCGCAGGGCATTGGTGGAATCGCACATCAACGCCAGCACACCCTCCTCGCCGAGCTGGCGGAAGCGGGTCTCGTCGGTCAGCGGCCCAAGCGACGGCTCGTGATCGATCTTCCAGTCACCGGTATGGACGACATTGCCGAGCGGCGTGCGGATCATCAACGACATCGGCTCGGGGATCGAGTGGTTGACGGCCACGCCTTCGATCTCGAACGGGCCGACATTGATGCGGTCGCCGGCCTTGAACAGCGTCACCGGGATCTCGCCCATCGATTTCTCGTAATCGCGCTTGGCTTCGAGAAGGCCGGCGGTAAAAGCCGAGGCGTAGATCGGAACGTTCAGCCCGGGCCAAAGATCATTCAGCGCGCCGTAGTGATCCTCGTGCGCGTGGGTGATGATGATGCCCTTGAGGTTCTTGCGTTCCTTGGCGAGGAAACGGATATCCGGCAAGACGAGATCGACACCCGGCAGATCCGGCCCCGGGAAAGTGACGCCGCAATCGACCATGATCCACTGGCGCTGCTCCGCCGGACCATAGCCGTAGAGCGCGAGATTCATGCCGATTTCGCCGACGCCGCCGAGGGGCAGAAACACCAATTCGTCTTGCTTCGCCATCTGATCCCCAACCATTATCTAAAGAAAACATCGCCCGCCGCGATCGGCATGATCCTGCCGTCCTCGGTTTCGAGCATCAACAAGCCATTATCATCGATGCCCGAGAAATGGCCCAAAATCGAGCGATCCGGCAAGTTTACCGTGATCTTTTCCCCGATGCCGCACGCAAATTCACGCCAGCGCGCGGTGATTTCCCGAACGCCCTTGCCGCGGCTCCAGACGTCGAGCGCCTCCGACATCGCGGCATAAAGATGGGCAAACAACTCCTCCGGCGACACCATCGAGCCCTGCTGCCTCAGGCATGTGACGGGATAGATCGGATTGTCAGGCATCACGGCAATGTTGATGCCGATGCCGATGACGAGCGCATACCGGCCGTCCGGCAGCGCTTCGCCCTCGATCAGGATGCCGCAGGCCTTCTTGCGGCCGATCAGGATATCGTTCGGCCATTTGATCTCGACCGGCTCGGCGGCGAGCGGCAGCACGCCGCGTACCGCCTGATGCACGGCGAGCGCCACCGCAAGTGGCAGAGAGCCAAGGCGGTCCATGGGAGCGGGATCGATCAGAAGGAGAGATGCGTAGAGATTGCCGGCTTCCGACACCCAGGGGCGACCGCGGCGGCCGCGTCCCCCCGTCTGTCGCTCAGCGGTGACCCAAAGGTTTCCAGGGTCGCCTGCGCGCGCCCGTTCGAGACAGACGCTGTTTGTGGACGAGGTTTCCTGAAGGGCATCATGCCGGAAGTCGGCGAGCGACTTCCGGCTATTCATGTCAGACGCCATCAAAACAGCGTCGCAGCAGCGAGATCGGCAGCTCCGCCGATTACACCGCCGAAGAAGACATAGGCAATGACGAACAGGCCGGAGAGACCGAAGACGAGGCGCAGCGAACCAGCGGTACGTGCGAATTCATCCTTGGCTTCATCGAACCACATCACCTTGATGACGCGCAGATAGTAGTAAGCGCCGACGACCGAAGCCAGAACGCCGATGATGGCGAGCGCATAGAGATGCGCCTGGATGGCAGCAACGAAGACGAAATACTTTCCGAAGAAGCCTGCGAGCGGCGGAATGCCCGCCAGCGAGAACATCAGCGCCGTCAGGACGACCGCCATGAAGGGATTGGTCGTCGAAAGGCCGGCGAGATCGTCGATGTTTTCGACCTGACGGCCATCCTTGCGGCGCATCGCCATGATGATGGCGAAGGAGCCGAGCGTCATGACCATGTAGATGACCATGTAGAGCATGACACCGGAGACGCCGGTCTTAGTGCCGGCGGCGAGGCCGACAAGCGCATAGCCCATGTGACCGATCGAGGAATAGGCCATCAGTCGCTTGAAATTGCGCTGACCGATCGCCGCGAACGAGCCGAGCAGCATCGAAGCGATCGAGATGAAGACGATGATCTGCTGCCAATCGGCCAGGACCGGATGGAATGCCGTGACTACGATACGGGTCAGGATCGCCATGGCGGCAACCTTCGGCGCAGCCGCGAAGAAGGCTGTGACCGGGGTCGGCGCACCTTCATAGACATCGGGCGTCCACATGTGGAACGGCACGGCGGAGATCTTGAAGGCGAGGCCTGCAAGCACGAAGACCAGACCGAAGACGAGGCCGAGCGAACGGGTTTCGGCGTTGAGTGCGGTCGCGATCGCATCGAAGCTCGTGTGACCGGTGAAGCCGTAAACCAGCGACATGCCGTAGAGCAGCATACCGGAGGACAGCGCACCGAGGACGAAGTACTTCAGGCCGGCTTCGGTCGACTTCAGGCTGTCGCGGTTGATGGCGGCAACGACGTAAAGGGCCAGCGACTGCAGTTCCAGCGACAGGTAGAGCGAGATCAGGTCATGCGCCGAGATCATCAGCAGGATGCCGAGGGTCGCGAGCAAAAGGAGCACCGGGAACTCGAAGCGATCGAGCTGCTGCTCGCGCGCCTGGCCAATGCTGAGGAACATGGCGACGATCGAGCCGACCAGCGCGACGATCTTCATGAAGCGGGAGAAGCCGTCGGCAAGGTAGGCGCCGCCATAGGCCAGCCCCTCGCCCGGCACGAAGATGATCCAGAGACCTGCCACCGCGAGGACCGCGATGGCAAGACCGGTGACCGTGGGTCCCGACCGTTCGCCCGAGAAGACGCCGATCATGAGCAGCACAAGCGCACCGACCGCGAGGATGAGCTCCGGAATGGAAAGATGCAGGCTTGCAAGAATTGTGTCAGCAGTCATGTCGAATAAGTCCCGTCATCAATTCATCGACAGCGCAACATTCTGCGCAGCGTGCAGGGCAGCGGTATAATTGTTCACCAGCAGATCCACCGAAGCCGCCGTGGCATCGAAGATCGGAGCCGGATAGACACCGAATAGGATCGTCAGCGCGATCAGCGGATAGAGGATCAGCTGTTCACGCGGCGACAGATCCAGAAGCTTCTTCAGGTTTTCCTTCTCCAGCGCACCGAAAATCACGCGGCGGTAGAGCCAGAGCGCGTAGGCGGCCGACAGGATCACACCGGTCGCGGCAAAGAGCGCAACCCAGGTATTGGCGCGGAAGACGCCGATCAGGGTCAGGAATTCGCCGATGAAGCCGGAGGTACCGGGCAGACCAACGTTCGCCATGGTGAAGACCATCATGGCGACGGCATATTTCGGCATGTTGTTGACCAGACCGCCGTAAGCCGCGATTTCGCGGGTATGGGTGCGGTCATAGATCACGCCGACGCAGAGGAAGAGCGCGCCCGAGACGATGCCGTGCGACAGCATCTGGAAAATCGCGCCCTGCACGCCCTGCTGGTTGGCCGCGAAGATACCCATCGTCACGTAGCCCATGTGGGCGACCGACGAATAGGCGATCAGCTTCTTGATGTCGTCCTGCATCATCGCGACCAGCGAGGTGTAGATGATGGCGATGACCGAAAGGGCAAAAACGAGCGGCGCGAAATATTCCGAAGCGTTCGGGAACATGCCGAGCGAGAAGCGGATGAGGCCGTAGCCGCCGAGCTTCAGGAGCACGCCTGCCAGGATGACTGAGCCTGCCGTCGGCGCCTGAACGTGCGCGTCGGGAAGCCAGGTATGAACAGGCCACATCGGCATCTTCACCGCGAAGGAGGCGAAGAAGGCGAGCCATAGCCAAGTCTGCAGCTGCGGCGGGAACTTGTAAGCAAGCAGCGTCGGAATGTCGGTCGTACCGGCCTGCCAGTACATCGCCATGATAGCGAGCAACATAAGCACCGAGCCGAGCAGCGTGTAGAGGAAGAACTTGTAGCTGGCGTAGACGCGATCCTTGCCGCCCCAGACGCCGATGATCAGGAACATCGGGATGAGGCCGGCTTCGAAGAAGACGTAAAACAGCACGATATCCAGCGACACGAACACGCCGATCATCATCGTCTCGAGAACGAGGAAGGCGATCATGTAGTCCTTCAGGCGCTTTTCGACCGAGAGCCAGCTTGCCAGCACGCAGAAGGGCATCAGGAAGGTCGACAGGATGACGAACAGCATGGAGATGCCATCGACGCCCATGTGATAGCTGATGCCGCCCGTCAGCCACTCATGCTTTTCGACGAGCTGGAAGCCCGGATTGGCGTTGTCGAACCACATCCAGACGAACAGCGACACGATGAAGGTGACGATGGTCGTCGCCAGGGAGATATTCAGGACATTCCGGCGGCCATTGGCGCCGTTCTCCTGCGTGAACAGGAGAAGGAGGACGCCCACCAGCGGCAGGAAGGTGACCGTTGAAAGAATGGGCCAATCGGTCATCAGAGGGAACTCCCGAGCATCATCCAGGTAACGAGGGCTGCGATACCGAGCAGCATCGCGAAGGCATAGTGATAGAGGTAGCCGGTCTGCAGGCGCACGACACGGTTGGTGACGTCGACGACGCGGGCGGCAATGCCGTTCGGGCCGATGGTGTCGATGACCCCGATATCGCCCTTCTTCCAGAGGAAGCGGCCAAGCGCCTTGGCGGAGCGGACGAAGAGGAAGTCATAGAGTTCGTCGAAGTACCACTTGTTCAGCAGGAACTCGTAAAGGACGCGCTGCTGCTGAGCGAGGCGACGCGGCGTTTCCGGCGACCTGATGTAGAAGTACCAGGCGGTGACGAGACCGAGGAGCATGGCAATGAAGGGGCTGAGCTCAACCCAGACAGGCGCATGTTCCATTTCCTCGAGGATCTTGTTGTCCGGGAGCGTGAACAGTGCATGCTTCCAGAATTCCTCGTAGGCGTGGCCGACGAAGTCAGCGTTGAAATACATGCCCGCGGCGACAGCGCCGATCGCCAGCAGATAAAGCGGGATCAGCATGACGTTCGGCGATTCATGCACGTGGTGCATGACCTCGTGCGAAGCGCGCGGCTTGCCGAAGAAGGTCATGAAGATCAGGCGCCAGGAATAGAAGCTGGTGAACATCGCAGCGATGACCAGCAGCGTGAAGGCGAAGCCGGCAGCTGCGTTGTGCGAGGCGAAGGCCGCCAGGATGATCGCATCCTTCGAGAGGAAGCCGGCGAAACCGATATGGGTCAGCGGGATGCCGACGCCGGTGATTGCCAGCGTGCCGATGACCATCATCCAGAAGGTCTTCTGGATATGTGGGCGCAGGCCACCCATGTGACGCATGTCCTGCTCACCGTCGACGGCGTGGATGACCGAGCCGGCGCAAAGGAAGAGCAGAGCCTTGAAGAAGGCGTGGGTGAAGAGATGGAAGATTGCAGCGCCATAAGCACCGACGCCGAGGGCGACGAACATGTAGCCAAGCTGCGAACAGGTCGAGTAGGCGATGACACGCTTGATATCGTTCTGCACGAGGCCGACGGTGGCGGCGAAGAAGGCCGTGATCGCGCCGATGATGGTGACGAAGGTCAGTGCGTCCTGCGACAGTTCGAAGATCGGCGACATGCGGGCGACGAGGAATACGCCGGCGGTGACCATGGTGGCGGCATGGATGAGTGCGGAAACCGGCGTCGGGCCTTCCATGGCGTCCGGCAGCCAGGTGTGCAGCAGGAACTGCGCCGATTTACCCATTGCGCCCATGAACAGCAGCAGGCAGACGGCCGTCAGCGCGTGGCCGCGATCGAGATGCATGCCGAGGAAATTGAGCACGATATCGGTCGGCTGGCCGCCCTGCCCGGAAGCAAAGCTCTGGGCATTGCCGAAGATGACATCGAAATTGATCGATCCGAAGAGGACGAAGACGCCGGCAATGCCGAGAACGAAGCCGAAGTCGCCAACGCGGTTGACGATGAAGGCCTTCATCGCGGCAGCCGAGGCGGACGGCTTCTTGAACCAGAAGCCGATCAGCAGATAGGAGGCAAGACCGACGCCTTCCCAGCCGAAGAACATCTGGGCGAGGTTGTCGGAGGTCACCAGCATCAGCATGGCGAAGGTGAAGAGCGAGAGATAGGCGAAGAAGCGCGGACGATGCGGATCGTGATGCATGTATCCGATCGAATAGACGTGAACGAGGGTCGAGACCGAGTTCACGACGATCAGCATCACCGAGGTCAGCGTGTCGACGCGCAGCGCCCAGGAAACGTCGATGCCGCCGGACTGGATCCAGCGCAGGACTTCAACCTTGATCGGGCCATCCGTGTGGCCGAGCGCCACCGTGAAGAAGACGATCCACGAGAGGACGGCCGCGACGATCATCAGGCCGGTGGTAACATATTCCGAAGCCTTGGCGCCGATCGCACGGCCGAAAAGGCCAGCTATGATCGCACCAATCAGGGGAAGAAAGACGATAGCCTTATATAAAAACATAGCTTTATCAGCCCTTCATCACGTTGACGTCTTCGACCGCGATGGAGCCGCGGTTACGATAGAAGACGACGAGAATTGCAAGACCGATCGCGGCTTCCGCCGCGGCGACGGTCAAAATGAATAGAGCGAAAACCTGGCCGACGATGTCGTTGAGGAACGACGAAAAGGCGACCATGTTGATGTTGACGGCGAGCAATATGAGCTCGACCGACATCAGGATGATGATGACGTTCTTGCGGTTCAGAAAGATACCGAAAACGCCGAGCACGAAGAGGATGGCGCTGACCGTGAGGTAATGGGAAAGTCCGATGACCATGTTGTTGTTCCTTTGATCCTCGTGCCTCGCCTCAGACGCCCTGCCCCGGCTTGACCTTGACCACCTCGACGGCAGTCGCGGGCGTGCGGGCGACCTGTTGGGAAATGTTCTGGCGCTTGATGTGCGTGCGATGCTTCAGCGTCAGCACGATTGCGCCGATCATCGCGACCAGCAGAACGAGGCCGGCGATCTCGAAGAAATAAACGTAGTTGGTATAGAGCACGTCGCCGAGTGCGGCGGTGTTCGTCCGCTGCGTCAAGGCCGGGATCGGCATGGCGACGGTCTTGGCAATGGTCGGCGAAATCACGCTGCCGCCGATAACGACGATCAGCTCGGCCGCAAGGATGACGCCGATCAAAGCGCCGATCGGTGCATATTCCAGAATGCCGGCCCTGAGCTCGGAGAAATCGATATCGAGCATCATGACGACGAAGAGGAACAGAACCGCCACGGCGCCGACATAAACGACCAGCAGGATCATCGCCAGGAATTCAGCCCCCATCAGCAGGAAGAGGCCGGCCGCGTTGAAGAAAACCAGGATGAGGAACAGGACCGAATGGACCGGATTCCGCGCCGATATAACCATGAACGCCGACGCCACAGCGACAAAGGCGAAGATATAGAAAAAAAGAGCCTGCAGACCCATGTTGGTGCCTTTTTCGTCTTCCCCCGGGCAGCGAGGTGTTTCCCCTGCCCGATGGAGCTCGGTCGGACCCATGTCCGGCAAAGCCCCGGTCTAGATTCAACCGCGACGGCAACGCTTGGCCGCCCGTCACGGCATATTCAAAACTCCGCTCAGCGGTACGGCGAATCGATCGCGATATTCTGCGCGATTTCGCGTTCCCAGCGGTCGCCATTGTCCAAAAGCCGCGCCTTGTCGAAGTAGAGCTCTTCGCGGGTCTCGGTGGCGAATTCGAAGTTCGGCCCTTCGACGATCGCGTCGACCGGGCAAGCCTCTTGGCAGAAGCCGCAATAGATGCACTTCACCATGTCGATGTCGTAACGCACCGTGCGGCGGGTGCCGTCGTTGCGGCGCGGCCCGGCCTCGATGGTGATGGCCTGGGCAGGACAGATGGCCTCGCAGAGCTTGCAGGCGATGCAGCGCTCTTCGCCGTTCGGATAACGACGCAGCGCATGTTCGCCGCGGAAGCGCGGACTGACCGGCCCCTTTTCGAACGGGTAGTTGATCGTTGCCTTCTGCTTGAAGAAGTAACGCATCGACAAAAAGAATGCGCCGACAAATTCCTTGAGGAACAGCGAGCTGACGGCGTTGGAAATTCCGGCCATCTTCAACCTCCAGATCTGCTTGAAGCGAGGATCGACATCATCATGCCCATCCCGTCAGCTTCAGCACGAATGCAACGATAACGACCATGGCGAGCGACAGCGGCAGGAAAACCTTCCAGCCAAGGCGCATGAGCTGGTCGTAGCGGTAGCGCGGCACGAATGCCTTCACCATCGCGAACATGAAGAACACAAAGCACGACTTCAGCAAGAACCAGATGATGCCCGGAACCCAGTTCAGGATCCAGATATCGACCGGAGGCAACCAGCCGCCGAGGAACAGGATCGTCGTCAGCGAGCACATGAGGACGACGGCGGCATATTCGCCGAGCATGAACATCATGTAGGGCGAGGAGCCGTATTCGACCATGAAGCCGGCAACCAGCTCCGATTCCGCTTCCGGAAGGTCGAAGGGCGGACGGTTCGTTTCAGCCAGCGCCGAAATGAAGAACACGATGAACATCGGGAACAGCGACAGCCAGTGCCAGTCGAGGAACGAGGCCGGCAGGCCGAGCTTGGTGCCGAGGCCGGTCTGCTGCGAGAGCACGATATCCGTCAGGTTCAGCGAACCGACGCAGAGCAGCACGGTGACGATGACGAGGCCGATCGAGACTTCGTAGGACACCATCTGCGCCGCCGAGCGGAGCGCGCCGAGGAACGGGTACTTCGAGTTCGAAGCCCAGCCGCCCATGATGATGCCGTAAACTTCGAGCGACGAAATCGCCAGAATGTAGAGGATGCCGACGTTGATATCAGCGACGACCCAGTTCTGCGCGACAGGCACGACGGCCCAGGTCGACAGCGCCAGCACCACGGAAACCAACGGAGCCAGCAGGAACACCGTCTTGTTGGCGCCGGCCGGGATGATCGGCTCCTTGAACATGAACTTCAGCAAGTCGGCGAAGGACTGGAACAGGCCGAAAGGACCGACGACGTTGGGGCCACGGCGCAGCTGGACGGCAGCCCAGATCTTACGGTCGGCAAGCAGAATGTAAGCGATGAAGATCAGCAGGCAGACCAGGAGCAACAGCGACTGGCCAATCATGATCAGCGCCGGCCAGAGATAGGTCGAAACGAATGAATCCATAGTCCTCTGCCCTTACTCTGCCGCAACGCGGAAATTGTTGCGGGCCAATGCCGAGCACTCGGCCATGACAGCCGATGCGCGCGTTATCGGGTTCGTCAAATAGAAGTCTTTGATCGGCGAAGCAAATGCCGATTTGCCCATTGCGCCGGCTTTTTTCGCAAGTGCGGCAATTTGGGCGCTATCGCCTTCAGCAATCTCGTCGATACCGGAGAAATGCGGGAAGGCTGCATAGAGCTTGGCGCGTAATTCTCTCAGCGAATCAAAGGGAAGCTTCTTGCCGAGCACGTCGGAAAGGGCACGGATGATCGCCCAATCTTCGCGGGCGTCGCCCGGCGCGAAACCGGCGCGGTTGCCCATCTGGACGCGGCCTTCCGTGTTGACCCAGGTGCCCGACTTTTCGGTGTAAGCCGCAGCTGGAAGGATGACATCGGCGTTCTGAGCGCCGTTATCGCCGTGCGAACCGATATAGACCGTGAATTTTGCGCCCTTACGGCTGAAGTCAAGCTCGTCGGCGCCCAGCAGGAAGAGGACGTCCATCGAGGACAGCATGGTAGCGGCATTAACGCCCTTTGCGCCCGACACGAAGCCGAGATCAAGGCCGCCGACACGCGCAGCTGCCGTGTGCAGCACGGCAAAGCCATTCCAGTCTTCCTTGACGACGCCGACGGCGGCAGCGAGCTTGGCGGCATTTGCCAGAACCTCGGCACCGTCTTCGCGGATCAGGGCGCCCTGGCCGATGATGATCATCGGCTTTTGAGCATTCTTCAGCACGTCGGCGAAGCTGTGCGAGCCGCTGACGAGATCTGCCAGCGTGTCCGGGCCGGCGCCGAGATAGTCATAGGAGTAGCGAAGGTCTGCAGCTTCGCCGATCACGCCGATCGGGAACTTGCCGCGACGCCAGCGCTTGCGGATGCGCGAATTCATCACCGCAGCCTCGAAGCGCGGATTGGCGCCGACGATCAGCAGCGCATCAGCGGCTTCGATGCCTTGGATGCTCGGGTTGAAGATGTAGCTTGCGCGGCCGAGCGACGGATCAAGCGCCGTCCCGTCCTGGCGACAGTCGAGATTTTCCGATCCGAGCGACTTCAGCAGCTCGCCAAGAGCGTACATTTCCTCGACCGAGGCGAGATCGCCAGCGATCGCGCCGATCTTGTCGCCGCTGGTGGCGGAAACGGCCGACTTGATGGCAGCGAAAGCGTCGCTCCAGCTTGCCGGTTGCAGACGGCCGTCCTTGCGGACATAGGGCTTGTCGAGGCGCTGGGTCTTCAGGCCGTCCCAGATGAAGCGCGTCTTGTCGGAGATCCACTCTTCGTTGATCTGCTCATTGACACGGGGCAGCACGCGCATGACTTCGCGGCCGCGGGTATCGACGCGGATTGCCGAGCCGAGAGCGTCCATGACGTCGATCGATTCGGTCTTATTCAGTTCCCACGGACGAGCCGTGAAGGCGAAGGGCTTGGAGGTCAGCGCGCCGACCGGGCAAAGGTCGACGACGTTGCCCTGCAACTCGGAGGTCATCGCCTGCTCGAGATAGGTGGTGATTTCAGCGTCTTCACCGCGGCCGATGAGGCCGAGTTCGGAAATGCCGGCAACTTCCGTCGTGAAGCGGACGCAGCGCGTGCAGTGGATGCAGCGGTTCATCACGGTCTTGACGAGCGGGCCGATATACTTGTCCTCGACGGCGCGCTTGTCTTCCTGATAGCGCGAACTGTCGATGCCGAAGGCCATGGCCTGGTCCTGCAGGTCGCATTCGCCACCCTGGTCGCAGATCGGGCAATCCAGCGGGTGGTTGATCAGCAGGAATTCCATCACGCCTTCGCGGGCCTTCTTGACCATCGGCGTGTTGGTGAAGACTTCCGGAAGCTCGCCGTTCGGGCCGCCGCGGATATCGCGAACGCCCATGGCGCAAGACGCCTGCGGCTTCGGCGGGCCACCCTTCACCTCGACGAGGCACATGCGGCAATTGCCGGCCACCGACAGTCGTTCATGGAAGCAGAAGCGCGGGACTTCGGCACCGGCTTCCTCGCACGCCTGGATAAGCGTGTAGTGATCCGGAACTTCGATCTCTTTACCGTCAATCTTCAGTTTAGCCATCGTCCACTCAGTCCTATGTCACGTCTCCAGCCCAACCTGGCCGCAGACAATTTCATGATCGCAAACCCGAGTGCCATCGGGGCGGCTCAGACGCCTGATAGCACCGGCTTGCTCACAATAAGCTTTGCCAAGCCTTGTCCCCGCAAGACCAGCTTTGCGATCGAGCCATGCGGGGCACCCACATCGTCTCCATCACCTTCATTCACCCTCCCCGGCCGCGATCCAGCCGAGGAAAACCTTAACTCCGGCCCTTCGGCAGCAGCGCCTTCGCTTGGCCAACCCAGTCATCGCGCCGGATGCGACCTTCGAAACCGAGCTCGCCATCGATCCGCTCGATATCCGCATCGCTCCAGGCGGCGATATCGGCGAAGCGCTTGATGCCACGTCCGTTCAGCACCTGCTCCAGCTTCGGACCGACGCCGGAAATCCGCTTCAGGTCGTCAGCCTTCTCGGCTGCCTTGCGGCCGCGTGCAGGAGCCGGCTTTACGGTGAGCGGCGCAGCGGCTTCAACCTTCGCCGTCTTCTTTGCAGGAGCCGTGACCGCCTTCGGTGCAACAACCGCGGGCTTCGGCTCGGCATTCTTCACCGCGGCCGGCTTCTGCTTCGCAGCAACCGGTTTCGGTACAACAGCCTTGACCGCAGCCTCCTTGGCTGCAGCCTCGGGCTTTACAGGTTTCGCGTCCCCTGCCCCACCGTCCACGCCCGCCGGCTTCGCAGCGACCTCAGCCGGACGTTTTTCCTCTTCAAGGGCATCGGCCAGCCGGGTAGTCGCTTCAACGGCGCCCTGGAAGGCACCGAAGAATGCACCCGCCAATTGCGAGGTAAAGCCGAAACCAATGGCTGTGACGGCCGCAATGGCTGCGGCCGGATGGGCCATCAGTGGATGGATCGGCACGATCGGCGCGTTCCCAAACATATCGGCAGCAGCGCGGCCAAGATCGGCCGATGCATTATCGGCCGCTCCGCTCTCCTGCCTGATATCGTTGGTCTTCGCCATCTTCGATCCTTACTCGGCTGCTTCCAGAACCGCGCCGTGGCTCGTCGCGTTGGCAGTGTACTGGTCGATGCGCTTTTCGATTTCGGGACGGAAGTTGCGGATCAGCCCCTGAACCGGCCATGCGGCTGCGTCACCGAGCGCACAGATGGTATGACCTTCGATCTGCTTCGTCACCTGGAACAGCATGTCGATCTCGCGCTTCTGGGCGTTGCCACGAGCCATACGCTCAAGAACGCGCCACATCCAGCCGGTGCCCTCGCGGCACGGCGTGCACTGGCCGCAGCTCTCATGCTTGAAGAAGGCCGAGATGCGGGCAATCGCCTTGATGATGTCGGTCGACTTGTCCATGACGATCGCCGCAGCCGTGCCGAAGGACGACTTGACTTCGCGCAGGCCGTCGAAATCCATCGGGCAGTCGATGATGTCAGCAGCCGGAACGACCGGGCACGATGCGCCGCCGGGAATGACGGCGAGCAGGTTATCCCAGCCGCCGCGAACGCCGCCGGCGTGCTTGTCGACGAGTTCACGGAAGGTGATGCCCATGGTTTCCTCGACCGTGCAGGGACGGTTGACGTGACCGGAGAGCATGAACAGCTTCGTGCCGACATTGTTCGGACGGCCGAAGGAGGAGAACCAGCCGGCGCCGCGGCGCAGGATCGTCGGGGCAACGGCGATCGACTCGACATTGTTGACCGTCGTCGGGCAGCCGTAGAGACCCATATTGGCCGGGAACGGCGGCTTCAGACGCGGCTGGCCCTTCTTGCCCTCCAGGCTTTCGAGCAGCGCGGTTTCCTCGCCGCAGATGTAAGCGCCGGCGCCGTGATGAACGAAAACATCAAAATCCCAGCCGAGCTTATTGTTTTTTCCCAACAATCCGGCATCGTAGCATTCATCGATCGCAGCCTGCAGGGCTTCGCGCTCGCGCATGTACTCGCCGCGGACATAGATGTAAGCGGTATTCGCGCCCATGGCGAAACCGGCAATGACGCAGCCTTCGATCAGCGTATGCGGATCGTGGCGCATGATGTCGCGGTCCTTGCAGGTGCCGGGTTCCGACTCATCGGCATTGACGACGAGATAATGCGGACGGCCGTCACTTTCCTTCGGCATGAAGGACCACTTGAGCCCGGTCGGGAAGCCTGCGCCGCCACGGCCGCGAAGGCCGGAAGCCTTCATCTCGTTGATGATCCAGTCACGACCCTTTTCGAGGATTTGCTTCGTGCCGTCCCAATGGCCGCGCGACATCGCGCCCTTCAGGGATTTATCCTTGAGGCCGTAGATATTGGTAAAGATGCGATCCTGATCCTGTAACATGCTTCACCTCTTACCGCGGCTTCTTGCCGAAGACCTTGATATATTCCGCTTCGCCACCCTTAGCGAGTGCCTCAGCCTGCCTGACCCAGTCGTCACGATCGATCCGGCCCTTGAAATTCAGATAGCCGTCGACCCAATGGCGCTCGGCTTCGTGCCAGCTTGCGATCTGCGCGAAGGTAAAGATGCCAAGCTCATGCAAGGTCCCTTCGATCTTCGGGCCAACGCCTGAAATGAGCTGCAGATTGTCCGGCTGCGCGGGTCTTTCGATACCGGCGGGACGATTCTTGTCGTCGAGCGACGGCTTTCCGGCGACAGGCTCGGCAGCCGCAGTCCCAGAAAGCGGCTGCGTTTCCGCTGCCTTGGCGTTCTTGGCCGCTTCCTTCGGCGCCGTCGCCGGCGTCTTCAGGCTCTTATTGGTTTCCGCATCCGTGCTCTTGGCACGGGCGGCTTCGGACGGCGGGATCGATACGGTATCAGCAGTAGCCTTGGCCACCTTGCTCGCCGTGCTCTTTGCCTTAGCCTCATCCGACAGCAGAGACGTCAAACCGCCTTCCGGAGCGGAGAAAACGCGATCTATCTGCGGGCCGGTCTGAATCTCATGACCCTTGCCTGCGGCGAATGCATCGATGATCTCTTCGAGACGTGCCGGCGTCAGATCCTCATAGGTATCCTTGCCGATCACGACCATCGGCGCGTTGACGCAGGCGCCCTGACATTCGACCTCTTCCCAGGAGAGCGTGCCGTCGGCATTGCGCTCGAAAGCGTGATCGTTGATCCGGCTCTTGCAGACCTTGATCAGCCCCTCGGCGCCGCGCAGCATGCACGGCGTCGTGCCGCAGACCTGAACGTGAGCGCGCGTGCCAACCGGGTGCAGCTGGAACTGCGTATAGAAGGTCGCGACTTCGAGCGCGCGGATATAGGCCATGTCGAGCATGTCGGCGATCGTTTCGATGGCCGCCTTGGTGACCCAGCCTTCCTGCTCCTGCGCACGCATCATCAGAGGGATAATCGCGGACTGCTGGCGGCCCTCCGGATATTTCTGGATCGTCTTTTCAGCCCAGACCGAATTCTCCGCATTGAAAGCGAAGACGGCAGGCTGGAATTGATCTTCGGCTAGTCGACGAACGGACATCTTTCACGCCTTATCTCAGTTTAAGGACCCACACCGCGTATTCGTCAGAGACGAGAATTCGCAGGCATAGGCCGACTGGTCTTTCTGCATAAACACAACGAACTTACCGCCGTTCGGCACGGCGGCCTTGATCTGGTAGCCACGGGAAAGAAGGTCCGCAACGGTCGAATCTCCGCCCGACGTACCCTCATTTCCGCCTTTTGCAGTATTCGTGCTCGTGGCATTCGAACCCTGCATGTTGAGCGTCGGCAGGCTCAGCGTCTTGCCGGTCTGCTGTGCCGAGGCACCGCAAGCGACCAGAAGCGCCGGAACTATCACCTGCCAGACCCGCATCAGCGATCCACCTCACCAAAGACGATATCGAGTGAACCGAGCACGGCTGCGACGTCGGCGAGCTGGTGGCCGCGGCACATGAAGTCCATGGCCTGCAGATGCGCATAGCCCGGCGCACGGATCTTGCAGCGATACGGCTTGTTGGAGCCGTCCGAGACGAGATAGACGCCGAACTCGCCCTTCGGCGCTTCGACGGCTGCATAAACCTCGCCGGCCGGCACGTGATAGCCTTCGGTGTAAAGCTTGAAATGGTGGATCAGCGCTTCCATGGAGCGCTTCATCTCACCGCGCTTCGGCGGAACCACCTTACCATCGAGCGATGAAACCGGTCCGGTCCTGGCATCGCCGAGCAGACGATTGACGCACTGCTTCATGATGCGGACAGATTCGCGCATTTCGATCATGCGGATGAGGTAGCGGTCATAGCAGTCGCCGTTCTTGCCGATCGGAATATCGAATTCGAGATCGGAGTAACATTCGTAAGGCTGAGCCTTGCGCAAGTCCCAGGCAGCGCCGGAGCCGCGGACCATGACGCCGGAGAAGCCCCAGGCCCAACAGTCTTCCAGCGAGACTACGCCGATATCGACGTTACGCTGCTTGAAGATGCGGTTGCCAGTCAGCAGATCATCGATATCGTCGAGCGCCTTCAGGAAAGGGTCGCACCAGTCGCCGATATCCTGCACGAGCTTTTCAGGCAGATCCTGGTGAACGCCGCCCGGACGGATGTAGGCGGCATGCATGCGCGAACCGGAGGCGCGCTCGTAAAACACCATCAGCTTTTCGCGCTCTTCGAAGCCCCAGAGCGGCGGCGTCAGCGCGCCGACGTCCATAGCCTGCGTCGTGACATTCAGAAGATGCGACAAGATACGCCCGATTTCCGAATAAAGGACGCGGATCAGCTGGCCGCGGATCGGGATATCGATGCCGAGCAGCTTTTCGACGGCCAAGGCATAGGCATGCTCCTGGTTCATCGGCGCGACATAGTCGAGGCGGTCGAAATAAGGAACGGCCTGAAGATAGGTCTTCGTCTCGATCAGCTTTTCCGTGCCGCGATGCAGCAGGCCGATATGGGGATCGACGCGTTCCACAATTTCGCCGTCCAATTCGAGGACAAGACGCAAAACGCCGTGCGCAGCCGGATGCTGCGGACCGAAATTGATGTTGAAGTTGCGAACGTTATGTTCTGTCATGGCGGCGATGCTCGCGTTGTCAGATATTCAGAGAATGGCGGGCTGAAGCCCACCACACGCTCCCAAATTATGCCTTCGCCTTTTCATCGCCAGGCAGCACGTAGTCCGTGCCTTCCCAAGGAGACAAAAAGTCGAAGTTGCGGAATTCCTGCTTCAGCTCCACCGGCTCGTAGACGACGCGCTTGGCGGCATCATCGTAGCGGACTTCGACGAAACCGGTCGTCGGGAAGTCCTTGCGCAGCGGGTGACCTTCAAAACCGTAGTCGGTCAGAATACGGCGCAGATCCGGATGGCCGGTGAAGAGAACGCCGTACATGTCCCAGGTTTCGCGCTCGAACCAATCGGCGCCGGGATAGATACCGCAGGCGGAGGGAACAGGCTGATCTTCGCCGACGGGAACCTTGACGCGAATGCGCAGGTTCTTCTTGGGCGACAGCAGATGGTATACCACGTCGAAACGCTCGACACGCTGCGGCCAGTCGACGCCGCAAATATCCGTCATATTGACGAAGCCGCACTTGGCGTCGTCACGCAGGAAGGTCAGCAGGGCGATAACGTTTTCGGTCGTCGTCGTCACGGTCAGCTCGCCATATTTGATCTCGCTCGACGAGATCAAGGCGCTGCGGACTTCCGTGAGGTAGGCGGCAAGCTCGTTCAGGGCTTCACTCATAATACCTTGTCCCCTGCCTTACCGTTCGATCGTGCCGGTGCGCCGGATCTTCTTCTGCAGCAGGAGCACGCCGTAGAGCAGCGCTTCCGCCGTGGGAGGACAGCCCGGAATATAAATGTCGATCGGAACGACACGGTCGCACCCGCGAACGACGGAATAGGAATAGTGATAGTAGCCGCCGCCGTTGGCACAGGAGCCCATCGAAATGACGTAACGCGGCTCGGGCATCTGGTCGTAGACCTTGCGCAGAGCGGGCGCCATCTTGTTGGTGAGCGTGCCGGCAACGATCATGACGTCAGACTGGCGGGGCGAAGCGCGCGGCGCAAAGCCGAAGCGCTCGACGTCGTAACGCGGCATCGAAACCTGCATCATCTCGACGGCGCAGCAGGCGAGACCGAAAGTCATCCACATCAGCGAGCCGGTACGGGCCCAGTTGATCAGCTCATCAGTAGAGGTAACCAGAAAACCCTTGTCGGCGAGCTCATTGTTGATCTCGCCGAAGAACGGATCATTGCTGCCGACGGGCCGGCCGGTCGCGGGATCGATGATCCCCTTCGGCTGCGGCGCAACGAGCGTCGTGTTGCTTGGAGCTACTCCCATTCCAGGGCTCCCTTCTTCCATTCATAGATAAAGCCGATGGTCAGCACCGCGAGGAACACCATCATCGACCAGAACCCGAACCAGCCGATCGCACCAAAGGATACAGCCCACGGAAAGAGGAAGGCGACTTCCAGATCGAAGATGATGAAGAGAATCGATACCAGGTAGAAGCGGATATCGAACTTCATGCGGGCGTCGTCGAATGCATTGAAGCCGCATTCGTAAGCCGACAGCTTTTCCGAGTCAGGCGCCTTGAAGGCGACGGCAAACGGCGTGATCAACAGCGCCAGGCCAATCACCAGGGCAATACCAATGAAAATCGCTATCGGAATATAGGAACTGAGCAGTCCAGTCATCATGTCCATCCCTGCTTGCGGTCAGCGCCGGGGCGGCGCATCTGAGCAAATGCCCAGCAAGCGAAAGAGCGTTGCAACAGAGCCGTGGTTAGCGCAGGCGGAGCGCGCGCGCAAGCCTTTTGAATCTGTCGTTCAGGGTCCTGTCGGGCGGTAGATATCAATGTGTTGCGACGACAACGCGACAAATTGGCGCAAACGCGAAAAGGCTCGTTCGCAATCGCAATAAATTGACGTTTGATTGTAATGGCTTGGAGAGAATGGCGCGAGTGACGGGGCTCGAACCCGCGACCTCCGGCGTGACAGGCCGGCACTCTAACCGACTGAGCTACACCCGCGCATTGTTTGGCCTTTCAGCCAGTACGGATCCGAAATTTGCCTTGAAATGGCGCGAGTGACGGGGCTCGAACCCGCGACCTCCGGCGTGACAGGCCGGCACTCTAACCGACTGAGCTACACCCGCATTACATTTCAAGCATTCCAGATGCTTCCGCACCCATCAAAGCGGCCCTCGCCGTTCGATGAGCGGCTAACTACGGGGTTCGTGTTTGGGTGTCAAGCAGGTTTGAATACAAATCGATGACAGAATGCGAATTGTTTTGGACAAGCACTCCTGCAATTTTCGGTCCTCTCGATTTCACATGGCAGGTTCCCACCTCACGCATTTCATGAGAGCCTGATATGCATTGGAATAACCTGGTGGACGTCGAACGACGCATATGTTGACGGGTGCGGCCAGGAATGTGCAAAAATCAAAAAAATCAAAAAATCTTCATAAACACTCTTGCGGTTTTTCCTCGTTCCGCATAGATCACGGCCACCGAACGCGGCGGGCCAATGACCCGCTTCGCAGAAGGGCGATTAGCTCAGTTGGTAGAGCGCCTCGTTTACACCGAGGATGTCGGGAGTTCGAGTCTCTCATCGCCCACCACTCCCATACAGATTAAATTATTGGTTCATGTGCGAGACGCATCGATTGCGTCTTCTGGACGGGCGCCCCTGCACGTCCGACTACAGTCACTCAGTAATTGCCGAGAATAATCACGCCGAGAAGCACCACGGAAACAAGCACGAGGGCTGCTATGATTATCAGCAGCTCCTTCAACATGAATCGTTCCATCTTGCTGTCATCCATGACGTTTGCTCCCGGCAAACCGTTCTTGAAATTCACTCCCAACGTCGAATCGCCGCGCCGGGTTCTCTATCAGTCCACATGTAAGCGGTCGTATTGTCAATTTCAGCCTGACGACCCCTCGCGGCGGCATTCTTCTTTCATCCCATTGCATCTTCATTACGGCACATGAAACTTTATCGGCCGCTGCCTTGGCGGCGGGTCGATGTAGGCGTCGGGCAAATTGACCGTTCGCGATAACAGTCTCTCGGCAATCTGCGCGGCGGCGGCGCGAGCGCCCTCGCGCGAGCAAAAGTTGCCGCGTACCTGTACCGCCGCGGCCAGCAGGCGAAAGAATGCATCGCGCAGTTCCGGTGACGGCGGCGTCGGCTCCAGCCAGAATTGATCCAGGTTCCCCTGGTCACTCAGTCCATCGATATCGTAGATCGCGGTTCCCAGCGCTTTGACCGGCTTTCCCGCCTGCAGCGCCGAAAGGGCCGCAGTCGAGTTGACCGTTACCATGCCCTGGCTGGCGACAATCAGCCGGTCGAGACTGCCGCCATCGATCAGATGAATGCGCGGCGACAATCCGCATGAGGCGCCGATATGCTCGACATAGGCCCGCCAGTCCACGAGCCCGTTGTCGAGCGGATGCAGCTTGAGGACGAGATGCATATCCGGCGCTGCATGCTCCGCAAAAGAACGGAGAATCAGCCGGATCGCATCCTGCTGCTGATGAAAAGGCGAATGCGCGCGGAGCTGAAAATCGGTCTGAAGCTGCAGAGGATAGACGAAGAATCGTTTACCGTCTGCAATCAGTTCCTCGATCACACCCTGCGCTTCCCGTGTCCTTCTGCCGCTTGCCGGCAGTTTTTGCAGCCATCCGGCATATTCCATCAAGGGATGGTAGAGCCCGTGCCGGCGATAGCCGGGATAGAGGAACCACAGAAAGACGGTCGGCAGATAGTAGGCGAGATCGTAAAGCGCTTCCGCCAGGAAAGTCTGGTTGTAACGACGTGTCCAATCCGGCTCCGGCAGATTGGACGATGCCTTCAGAATATGGACCGGATTGGTGGGAAAGTGCGAATTGGAAGAGAGGCCGTCTCGCTCGAGGGTCACCCAGTCCGGCCGCAAATAACCCATTTCCACGACATTGACGGCAACGCCGGCGCGGCGCGCCTCCTCGATCGCGACCCGGTGATAGGGCCGCTCTTCACCATGCAGGATCAGATCCGTAACATTCTCGGCTTCGATTCGAAGCCTGACATAGGCTCGCCATCCGGCAAAGTCGCCGCGATAGTTGAACGCGTTGCGGCGGCGCCACGAAATCCAGTCCCCGGCATTCAGGTTGATGCGGATGCAGCGGCCGCCGGCCTTCTCCAATATCCTGGCAGTCTCGACGAACAAAGGCGAGGATGGCCCCTGCAGGAAGAGGAAGACGCGCGGTCGCGCGGCCCCTTCCCCGCTGGGCATCATTCCGCAACCTCGGTGGCAAGGCCGGCATAGCGCAGCAATGTGCCGATCAGATTCCAGGGCGCCTCTTCCTGCGGCGGCTGCGGCTTTTGCGAATGAGCGCGCGCGCGGCCAAGCGGAACGATGACATAATCGGTGCGCGGATCCGGGAACGGATCGGCAAAGGCCTTCAGCAGGGGTGCATGATCGCCATAGAAAAGCAGCCAAACCGGGCGATCCAGCCTATCGAGGTGATGGGCGAGATTGCCGAGCGCGTGATCGGCGCGCATCAGGAGTTCGCCGTAGATGTCCACCGGATTGACGAGGTCGCCGCAACGGCCCGGCTCCCAGGGGCCGTGATTCGCCATGGACGCGACAAAGAGGAAGTTCTTACTCGTGCCGTCATCATCGATCGTCCGAATCACGCTTTTTGTCAGCGAAAGGTCGCTGACATAAGGGCCATCGCGCTCGGGATTGTGATCGAACTCGTCCAGCATCATCATCCGGTCGAAGCCAAGCTGCGGCAACGCCTTGTGACGCAGGAAAAACGTCTTGTCGTAGGGATGGATGAACTGCGTCTTCCAGCCGGCCTTTTTCAGCCGCGCCGGCCAGACGACATCCTTGTAATGGCTGGCGCGCAGATAGGGGTAGCTGGCGTCGATATGCACATTTTCGGGCAGTAGCCCGCTCAAGACAGCAAACTCGGTTCGTAGCGTATAGCCACCCTCGAAGACGCTGGTCATGCGGCCCCATTGCGCAGCCTGCTCCCTCAGACGGTCGAGATTGGGAAGCTTGATATTGTCGACGCCGAAATGTCTGAGATCGATGAAGGATTCGGATTGCCAGACGACGATGAGCGGTTCGTCTTCGCCATGTTCCCAAAGCTCCTGCAGCGCGGACATGAAGCGCTCGGACAATTCCGAAACGATTGCCTCGCGCCGGACACCGACCCAGATGACGAAATGAAAAACGACGGAGGCAAAGGTGCCGAATCGCACCGTATCGCTCTTGACGTCAACCTTGCCGAGAAATTTCTGCGTAAGACGGCAGACCGGTTCGCTGACGACCCGGCTGAACAAAGCGATCCATGGCGTAAAGGCTGCAGCCAGCATCAGCAGGATCCAAAGCACGCCGTGGTTGTCCGGCAGAACCGCAGGCTCCAGATACATGTAAAGACCGCTGAGGCCGAAGACGTAGGCAAAAGCGATGATCCAGAAGACGATGTTCAGCGATGTCGCGTAGAAGATCTCCTTGTATTTGAAGACATCCACGACGAGCGCGATGTCCGAAAATACCAGAGGCTCGCGGATGAACTCGAATTTCGCCCTCGATATGCCGGTGAAGATGACGAAGAAACTGATGACGGCCTGAGTGCTGTAGATCGGGCGCCAGGAAATGGCGAAGAAAGCCGCATAGATCAGGATGATAACCGGAATTCTTGCCGCCCAGTCGCAGGCTACTCGCCGCCAGCTTCTTTTCGTACGGTTCTCGGCGTTGATGGCCGCCGGCATCGCCAACGGATCGGTCAGAAAGACGATGACGCAGGAAAACGCGAAGCAGGCAAGCGTCAAAAGAACTGGAAAATCGTGAAGCTTCAAGACTGCGCCATCCAAATGCCCGCTGCCTCGGCAGCATTTCCATACCAGCGAGGAACGGGCCGCCAATACCCCTGACTTACCTTCTCTTGCACGTGTTTCGCTGGCGGTGCAACTCCTGCGCCTGTTTTGTATTACTTATCGCGATCAAAGCTCTGCTTGCCGGTATCGGCAAGACCGCTATCCGCCTCGTCACCAAATATTTTTCGCGCCTTGCGTGAAAACCACCATAACAGCAATGGTTTTATCAGGGGTCCGAAGTAAGCCAGCGCCGTCAGCGAAAACCCGAAGTGAATCTTCTGCCTGCCGCGATCCATCCCACGGACGATTCTTGCTGCGACCTCCTCCGCACTCCACGGCTTGACGGCCCCCATCAAAATCTCCGCTTCGCGCGGCCTTAACGCGATTTCCCGGGCATATTGCGGCGTCATCGTATCGGGCGGGAAGCAGATCGAAATCTGCACGCCCCAAGCGCCGGCTTCCGCGCTCAAAGCCTCGGCAAAGCCCGCCAGCGCCGATTTGGATGCGCAATAAGCGCTATAGCCAAAGATACCGATCAAGGCGGCACCCGAAGAAATCATCATGATCCGGCCGCCGCGCCGGCTTTTCATGCCGACGTAGACGGCACGGACCACGTTGGCCGTCCCGAGGAGATTGATGGAGATCTGCTGATCGAAAACCGACGCGGGCATTGCATCGAAGGTACGGGGCTCGACGATACCCGCGGAAGCGACAAGAATATCGCAAGGGCCGAAGGACGCCTCGCAAAGCCTTACCACCTCGGTAGTCTGTTCGGCAGAGGCCACATCAACGGAAGCCGTCCGGATAAAGGCACTGTCGACACCGGGAAGCATCGCGATTTCGACGCGCGCCTCTTCGAGGCGCCCGGTATCGCGAGCAAGAAGCGAAACCCGAGCCCCTTGGGTCGCATAAAGCTTCGCTATCGCCAGACCAATTCCGCTTGAACCTCCCGTGACGATAACGTGCATGAGACGATCGCCCCGAAACTTAAGAGCCGCCTGGAGTTTGAGCCATGGGCAGCAGTTGCATCATCTTCTCCATATCCAGCGAGGCAAGACCGAAATTGCGGTCCTTCAAGCTCTTGAGTTTTTCCGCTGTCAGCCTGACCGCACGCCGGATTTGCTCCTCGGTATGATTGCAGGTGATGAAGAAACGAAGGCGTGCCATGCCCTCGGGCACCGCCGGATGGATGATGGGCAGCACATTGATGCCTTGGGCGTGCAAGTCGTTGGAAAGCTGCGCCGCCCGAAGCGAATCGCCGACGATCACGGGCACGACCGAGTGCCCCACGCTGAGGCCGGTATCGAGGCCAGCCGCCTTTGCCTCGTCGAGAAACAGATGGCCGTTGCGCCTAAGCCGCTCGGTTCGCTCCGGTTCAGACTTGAGGATATCGAGGCCAGCGATGGCGGCGGCGGCTAGAACGGGCGAAAGGCCGACGCTATAGACGAAACCGCCTGCTTCCGCCTTCAGAATATCGGCAAGCGCACGCGTGCCGGCAATATAGCCGCCGCAGCTCGACGTCGTCTTCGAGAGCGTGCCCATCCAGATATCGACATCACGCGGATCAAGATCGAAGTGCTCGAATGTGCCGCGGCCCGTCCTGCCGAGAATGCCGAGCGCATGCGCCTCGTCGACCATCAGCCAGAAACCATAGCGCGCCTTGAGCTCCAGCAGCGCGGGCAGGTTGGCGATATCACCATCCATCGAATAGATGCCTTCGACGATGACCAGAATGCGCCGGAAATCCGACGACAGCGTCTTCAGGATATTCTCGAGGCTATCGACATCATTATGCTGGAACAGCCGGCGGGCGGCACCGGAAAGCTTGATGCCTGCAAGCGCGCTGTTGTGAATGAATTCATCGTGGATCACGAGATCCTGTGGCCCCATCAGACAGCCGATCGCGGCAACATTGGTCAGATAGCCGCTGACGAAGCAGACGGCGGCATCGACGCCATAGACCTTGGCAAGCCTGCGCTCGAGTTCCACATGATCGGGTCGCTCGCCTGCGACGAGACGACTGGCCGACGCCGAGATTCCGAAGCGGTCGATCGCCTCCTTGGCGCGCTTGGCGACATGCGGGTCCGTATTGGTCGCCAGATAATCATAGGAGGCAAAATTGACAAATTCGCGCCCGCCAATGCGCGTCGTCGCGCCGGCGGCGGCATCATGCGACCGATAGAATGGATTGGCGACGCCGAGCAGCTCACCTGCCATGCGCTGCGTTGCGACACGCTTATATTCAGGCAGATCCTCGAAACGGGTCGCCTGACGCGGTTGTGACTGTGGCTGCCGGTTCAGCCTTTCGGTCCGATTGCGGCCGGAGGATTCGCCGACACGGCGCATCTGCTCAAGCAGCTTGCTTTTCTTCTGCTCCGCCTGTTCGCCATCATAGGTCACTGCACAGCCCTTTTTTCGTGTTCTGCGGCATGGCTGCGCGCCAGGCGCTCGACCACCTCGTCTCCGGCCATGTCACTAGCAGCATTATCGCCGTTGCGATTCATGACCCGATCACGCAAACGACTGACGACATCGCCCACCGTCGTCCCCTCGCCTACGCCGCTCAAAGGAATATCGAAGCCGGTTTTCTGCTGGAAGCTCATGCCGAGCTCCATAGCCATCAGGCTATCGAGGCCGATATCCTTCAAAACCTTGTCGGGCGTCACCGTGTCTTCGGTCACGCGCAGGATAGCGGCAATCTCTGCCGCGACAAGCGCATGCAGAGCGGCCTGAGCCTCTTCTTCCGATTTCCCGCTGATCAGGTCCCTGAGATCGATGCTATCTCCGTCGTTGAGGGCCTGATGGCTGCCTGCATGGCGCATCAGCGGCTCGAACAGAGAACGTCCGGCAATCGGCAGCAGACGAGCGGCATTCCAATCGATCTCGGCGATCATGACCGTCGCCGCATCGACATCCCCTCTGTCCGCGAGCATATAACGCTCGACCTGTTCCAGCGCGTCGCGTGCCTTCAACGCCGCCTTTCCGATACGCTTGGAGAGCAGATCATTGACCTCGATGTTGCGAGCAAGGAAGCCCTTGTCGGCGATCGCGCCGAAGCCGACGGCGAGTGCGGGCCTACCTGCGGCCCGACGTGAGCGCGCCAGGCCCTCCAGATAGCCATTGGCCATCACATAGTTAGCCTGACCGGGATTGCCGAGCATGGTCGTTGCCGAGGAGAACAGCAGGAAGAGTTCCAGCCTGTCATCTCGCGTCAGACGATCCAGATTTTCCGCGCCACGGATCTTTACCTCGAGAACGGGGCGATTGCGTTCCGGCGTCAGGTTGGCAAGGAGTGCGTCGTCCAGGACCATGGCTGCGTGAATGACGCCTTTCAATGCCCCTTCGGTGCGAAGCGAGGCAAGCAGCGTCTCGACCGCGGCGGCATCGGTGATATCGCAGGCATGCAGCGTCGTAACGACACCCCGCTTTGTCCAATCTGCTATCGCCTGCTTCGTTTCAGCGTCGGCAATGCCGCGACGTGAGCATAGCGCTATGCGGCGCGCGCCCTTCGAAACGAGCCAATCGGCGGCGGACAGCCCGAAGCCGCCAATACCGCCCGCGATCAGGAAAACACCCTTGCCATCGACACGCAGGGATTTCACGGGTGCGCGCAAGACACTGTCAACACCCGCGACCGGCGGCCGCACCACGATTTTGCCGATATGGCCGGCATTCTGCATCAGCCGGAAGGCATTGCCGATCTCGTCATAAGCGAAGGCACGATATGGCAGCGGCGTCAGCTTTTCCTCAGCGAAAAGCTGACCGATCTCCCTGAAGATGCGCCGAGTGAGATCGGGTACGTTGACCAGAAGCTGATCCGCATCGATACCGAAATAGCTGACATTGCGCCGGAACGGACGCAGACCGATCTTACGGTCGGAATAATAGTCGCGCTTGCCGAGCTCCAGGAAGCGGCCAAATGGCTTGACCAGCTCGATGCTTCGCTCCATCGCTTCGGAAAAGAGCGAATTGAGGACAAGATCGACACCCTCGCCATCCGTAAGCCGCCGCACGCCGGAAACGAAATCCAGAGAGCGGGAATCAAGCACATGATCGGCGCCGAGCATTTCGAGGAAGCCACGCTTCTCGACCGTGCCGGCGGTGGCGATCACCCTGGCACCCTTAAGCTTGGCAATCTGGAGCGCCGCCAGACCGACGCCGCCGGCAGCTCCATGAATCAGTATGGTTTCACCCGGCTGAATGCGCCCAAGCTCGACCATCGCATAATAGGCGGTCAGAAAAGCTACAGGCACGGTTGCAGCCGCAACGGTGTCCATCCGTTCGGGGAGCTTCGTCACTCCATCGCGGTGAACACGGACATGGGTCGAGAACGCAGCAGGCCCGATCCCCATCACCTTGTCACCCGGCTTGAGATCGTCGACGGCATCGCCAACGGCAAGAATTCGCCCAGCGAATTCCATGCCAATAGTGGCACCGGCAAAGCCGTCTTCCAGCGCCTCCTCCGGCAAGAGCCCCATAGCCCACATGACGTCGCGGAAATTGAGGCCGGTCGCTTCGACGGCGACGACAATCTCCCTCTCGTCAGGCACAGGAAGGCCTACTTCCTCCCAGACGACGCTATCCAGACGACCGCCCACATGTTGCCGGATCATCGCCGCGGCAAAATCCCGGCGGCTTGCTTCGACGGCATCAAAGGGACCTGCGGCAGCTCTGATCTCCCGGACCTTTCCGGTCGCGCGATCCATGAACCATTCCCTGTTATCCGTGTCCGCCGTCATAAGGGTATCAACTGCGGAAAACACTCGCCCGTCATCCGCCTCGGCATCCAGCAGATGGACGTCAAAGGCATCATATTCGTTTTGAAGAACGCGGCCCAAAGCCCACAGACCGGCATTCGCGTCATCGACGGGGCGAGCCGACAGCGGAGAACCGCCCGGCGCCAAGATCACCAGTCGAGGCCGTGCTCCATCGCCGTGCTGCGACAGCAGGTTCGCCAGTTCGGTGAAGATCGAGAGACGTGATAGTGAAAGTTCCGCCGCATCGCCGCGTTTCACGCCGGCAAGATACACGATCCGGCTGGTTCTCCGGTTGACCGGATCGAGAGAGCCGGCAATATCTGGCGACAACGCACTGAGATCGATGACCTTTGCATTCTCACCCAGCTTGCCAAGACCCTTCTTGCCCTGCTCCGACAAGATCAGGATTGGCTCGGCGGTCTCTACGATGGCAGCTGTTTCCAGTTGCCGTTCAGATACAGCCGATACCGCTATCAACGCTCCCTCGGGGAATACCTGCTCATGGATCAGAGGCTTGGCAAAGCCCAAGCTCCCCACGAGCTCGGCGATCTGCTGCGGCGTGCCGAGCCGCCCAACAGGGAATTCCGGCGACGGGCTATCGGCAAACCAGCCTTCGGAGAGGCCGAAGACGAAATCATTGAAAGCGCTCGGCGCACGATCGACCAACAACAACCGCGCGCCGCAGGCAGCAACCGTCCGGACAGCCCGCTTGATATCGTCATTGTGGAGCATCAGGTACTGGCTCTGATCGCCGGAGGCGACCACGAGGTCCGCGACATAGCGATCCGTCTGTTTGGCCGGATCGGTGACGATGACATGCGCATCGCGTTCGAATGCGATCTCCAGTGCTCGGCGCGCCTGCTCACGCGGCTCGGCAATCACCAGACATGCGCCCGCTGCTGCGGTGATCGTCGCCAGTTTTCGGCTGAAAGCGGCCGAAACCGAGCCGACTTCCAAAACGTGTGCGATCGCGCCGGCATCAGCCTCGATGGCGGATGTCAATGCTTCCGCAAGCATCGCAAGCCGCCGTTCGCTCAAGGGCGAATGAACAAGGACATGCTCCAGAATCGCTCCACCCGGAATGTTTGCCCCCTGGGCAACAGGCTCACGCTCCAACACGTGCGGCCGTATCGTCGCCAGATGTTCGAGCGTCTCGCGATAGGCATCGCCAACGAGAACACTTTCGGCCACGCGCCCAGCGTCCTCACGATAGATTTCCTGCAGCAGCTCAGCCACAGGCGGCAGTGTCGGCTCCAGGGGAACGTGCCACTTGCCGCCTCCCGTCTCCGCGATGCCGGCATCCTCCAGAATGTAGAGGCAATTGACGAGGAAAGACCGGAATTCGGCATCGCCGGGAAGGCCGGAAAATGCGACGGCGCCGTTACGGTCCGCAACCTTTAGTGCGATATCGTAGCAGGCGCGATAGACTGCGGCTTCAAGAAGAAGGCTTGCATTGTTGAGCGCATGGCTCTCGCCGGAACTGCCGTACGACGGAATCTGCCCTACGTTAGCGCCCGATTTGTGCGCGCCAGCGAAAAGAGCCGAAGGTACGCTCTCATAATGAAATGCAACGGAATCGAGCGTTGCCCTGCGGCGCAGCTGTGTGCGCCGGAAACGACAATCGTCAAGAACGGCAACCGCGCTACCCTTCGCATCGAACAAGGTGAAACGGGCCTTGATCGAATTCGCGCTGAAACGCTCGATCTCAATGAAGGCTTTGACGATCGATCTTTCCTTGCCGAAAGCTCTCACGGTGCCAAAGTGAACGGGAATATAGGGAGCGCCGGTTTCGTCGCCGGAAAATTGATCGAACAATGCGACGAGACCGTGAAAGGCCGCGTCGACCGACATAGGGTTGAGATTATAGCTGGCGAAGGGATGAGACGGTGAGGCAGCCGTCTTCAGGTCCACTTCGATCGCATGATGACCAGACGCCACGGCTTTCGACAGAAGTTGGAAATGTGGGCCGTAATGCAATCCGAAACGTTCCGCGGTTTCGTAGGCCACCTCGGACGTCAATACGGATTTACGGTCCCCGCTCGATCGCGCGGCGGCCTTGCTATCCATCTCAGCTGCCAGCGGCTTGCGGCAACGTCCGACCGCATGCACTGTCCATTCGTCATGGCTGAGGCGCTCGCGCGACCGGATTTCGAGATCTCCCGTCTCGGGTGACAGAATGGTGGACAATTCGACCATCCGGTCCTGAGACAATTCGAGCGGCCGGAAGATTTCGAGATTGCCGATTTCGACTTCATCAGTCCCGTAATAACGCTGCGCAGCCGTTACCGCGATTTCGATAAAGCCGCTGCCGGGCAGGATTGCCTTGCCATCCACCACATGTTCGGCGAGGTCTGGAAAAAGGCGGGCGTCGAGATGGTTCTTCCAATTCGTACCATTGAGATCGGCGCGCCAGCCAAGCAACGTATACGGGCTTTTGCGGTCGCGACCGAAAATATCGATCTCGTCCGTCGTCGCATGAGCACGAAGCTCCACCGGCTCGAAAGGCAGGGGCGGCAGCTTGACGAAGGCGTTGCGCGTGGCGCTGTTGCGCGTGCGTAGCGCAGGCGCACCATTGGCAACCGCCCGTGCAAATGACTGTGAGACCGGATCATGGCCATCAATGGGGGCCTCGCGCAACAAAGTCGGTATTGCGATTGCCTGAACCGATGCCTGTTTTGCGATCTCCGCGACATAGTTCGACAGGATCGGGCGCGGTGAAATTTCTATAAAGAGGTTGCAGCCCATTGCCAGGGCGACCTGACAGCCAGCCTTGAAAAGCACGGGATCGCGAACATTGCGCCACCAATATTGTGTATCCAGCAGGCGCCCATCGCGCAGTTCGCCTGTTACCGTCGAGATGAAGGTCCCAGTGCCGCTATCCGGCGCGAGATCAGGCAGGTCTGCGAAAAACGCCTCCCTAGCACGGTCGATAATGGGATGGTGGAATGGATAGTTGATATCGAGAATATGCGCGACGATCTGAGATTTACGCGCGGCGTCCCTGTAGGCCTCTATCTCATCGGCAGGACCGGAGATCGTTACCGAATTCGGCGCGTTGACGGCCGCGATACATATATTGTCCAGGCCCCTGGCTTTCGCAAAAGCCAGCGCTGCATCCTCGCCAAGCACAACGGCGGCCATCTTACCCTCACCGGCAAGAAGATCCTGATGCAGCGAACGCTTCGCGACGATTGCAACCGCCTCGGCAGCAGTCAGCACCTTGGCTGCGTAGGCGGCCGCGATTTCGCCGACCGAGTGGCCGAAGACCGCATCCGGCTTGACGCCCATCGACCAGAGACAATCCGAGAGGGAGGCCTGGATCGCGAATAGCAGCGGCTGCGCGATCTTGGTATCTGCCAGGCGGACGGCAAGATCAGAGGCGACCAGAACATCGGTCAGCTTCTCGCCGAGATAATATTCAAAGAGAGCGCTGAAGGACTGAAAGCATTGCCGGAAATGGCGGTTTTCCTGATAGGCGCCGATGCCCATTCCCGCCCATTGCGCGCCGTTGCCGGAAAAGACGAAGGCGATCTTGGTGGCTTGAGCCGGAGCTTCGCCAGCCTCGCCAGCCGAATTTCTCCCTGCAAGATGCGCATCGATCGCAGCAAGCACGGCTGCACTGTCTTTTGCGCGGGCTGCGAAACGATGACGCATGGGTTCGCGATTGGCAGCGGCAGAAGCAACGATCTGACGCGCTTCCTTGGGCTCGGCAGTTTCAAGACGGGTCCTGTAGTCTTCGAGCAGCGCCGAAAGAGCCGAGGCCGTGTGAGCGCTGACGGCGAAAACGACCCCCTCGCCTCGGATTGACGGTTCGGGCGGTGCGATCGGATCGGGGTCACTGATGACGACGTGAGCGTTCGTTCCGCCGAAGCCGAAGGAATTGATCCCGGCAAAGCGTGCCTGCTTGGCCGGAAGAAGCTCGATCGTTGATGTATTGACCCGAACGTTCAGGCCCTCGAAGTCGATAGACTCATTCGGGTGGTCGAAATGCAATGAGGCCGGTAAGAAATTATTTTCGAGCGCAATCACGGCCTTCAACAGCCCGAAAAGGCCGGATGCCGGTTCGGTATGGCCAATATTCGTCTTGATCGAGCCGATCGGCACAGGCGCGCGCCGATTGCGCCCTATGACTTCGCCGATCGCCCAGATTTCGGCAGGATCGCCGACCTTCGTTCCCGTTCCATGCCCTTCGATGAAGGCGATGCGATTGACGTCGATATTGCGCCCTTCATAGATCGACTGAAGCAAGGCGGCTTGCGCCTCGCGCGACGGCATGGAGATGCCGTTGGTGCGTCCCGAAGAATTGACGCCTACGGCATGTATCCTGGCATAGCTGCGGTCCTTCTCGCGTAGCGCAACGTCCGTCCGGCGCAATACGATCGCCGCACCACCTTCTGCGCGAACGTAACCGCGACCGTTGTCGTCATAGGCGCGGCAGAGCCCTTCCGGCGACAGCATGCGCGCCTGCGCGAAGCCCACGAAGGACATGGGGTTGAGCAGAATATTGATGCCCCCGACGATCGCGGTATCGATCTCTCCGTTTTCGAGGGCCTTCACCGCCTGGTCGAGCGCTACCAGCGACGACGAACAAGCCGTGTCGATCGTCATGCTCGGTCCGCGCAATCCGAATATGTGCGAGATGCGGTTGGAAACGATGGAAAGCGTGTTTCCAGTCATGAAATACGGGCTACCCGAGGCGGGGTCTTCCAGCGTCAGATTGCCATACTCAAGAGAGGATGCGCCGACATAGACGCCCACGCGCTGGCCTTCGAACCCATCGATCGGCAGGTTTGCATCTTCCAAAGCTCGCCAGACAACATTGAGAAGGATGCGCTGCTGCGGATCCATCTGCATCGCTTCACGCTGGGAAAGGCCGAAAACCGCAGGATCAAAGGCGTAGACATTCTCGAAGACGCCGGCTGCAAAACTGTAAGTTTTTCCCTGGATGCCCACAGCCGGATGCCAAAAGCGCGCAAGATCCCAGCGCTCCTCAGGTATACGGCTTACGGTGCAACGCCCCTCCTTTAGTACGAGCTGCAGTTCATCGATAGAACCCGCCCCAGGGGCAATGCTTGCGCGTCCGATAATCTCAACTGTCATGATCTCTCAGCAATATTCGAAGAAATGCACCAAACTGACCAATATTAACTACTCACGCTAGTATTGCCCGCGTTTTTCAACGACAACAATTTGCGCGCGCAGCATGTATGCGGCAGCGCACCAACCGATGCAATATGCGATCAGTTAAGCTTTCAATTCAAGCCAGAAATCGCAATTCTTGCTTGCGGTGGTTGCAGTTCTTTCACTAAATCAGTTCGCGATGAATTTCCGTTATCGACAAGGCACGATCCGTCAAAATCATACAGATGTCGGCATCGATCAGCGAATAGGCTAAGTCAAGCCATCGTCGTTCCGTTTCTCGCGACTATTGCCCTAGATTTGCTGCCGTTGCCGCTCCCTGGGATGCAATACCAAGCGGCGTGCCGATAAGATTCAAGAACTTCCTGATGTCGACGGAAGGATGACGCGATACATAGATGACGTCGCGGCTTTTTACCGGGAAAGTCTGCCCTACGATCAGGCTATCGGGATTGGACATGTCGAAGCGATAGACGATCGGATAGCGTCCCTTGGCATCCGGAACCATTCCCTTACGCAGCAAACCCTCGAAACGAGCAGGGCCGAGCAGAGCTTTGGCGATTTCAGGCTCCTCGTAGCGGAACAGGAAGAAGCCTTTCGCATTGCTCGAATCGTCGATCGCGCCGTGACCCAGCGCAACGGCCTCAAGCAGGTTCAGATCGTTTGCTCCAAATTCGAGGCGGCCGTCTCCGCGGACAGATCCAAGCAGAGTGAAGGTCCTCGGATCGCGGACGAGGAATATCTGATCGCCCGGCTGGACATAGATATCTTCCGACGGGTGCTCAATGATGGACTTCAGCAGAACCGTTCCCGTCCGGCTGCCGCGAACCAGCGTTACATAGGTTTCATAAGGTTGCGTTGAAGGCCCCCCGGCCTTGGCGATGACTTCGGTAATCTTTTCCTTGGTCAGATCGAGCGGAACCATGGAGGGACGGCCAACGGCGCCCGAAACCGTGACGGTACGCGACGGCGTGCCCATGCTCGTTACGATAACATCCGGCTCGACGGCCTTGGTCGCCAGCGCCGCCAGGATTGCCTTGCGAGCCTGATCAAGCGTCTTGCCCGCAAATCGAACCGAGCCGGCATAAGGAATTGCTGCCGTGCCATCCGGCTGCACGACGACATCGAGCGATACCTGCTTTGATTGCGCCGTCGAAAACAGGCCATCGGCGCCAGCTTCGAAAATCGTGATCTTCAATGCATCGCCGACACCGATAACGACGGCGCCAATACCACCACCCATACCAAAACGGCGATTGAGTGTGGATGAAACATAATCGGAAACCAGACGCGCGCTGCGGCTGTCGATGTCAACGATATCGAACACCGCAGCATTTCTGCGACCCAGTTCGGCGCTGGATTGGCCGGCGTCCTTTACAATGGCGCCAGCCAAAGGTCCTTCACTTGAGACGGAATTGCACCCCGCAAGAACCACGCAACAAATCACGGCGCCAATACGAAACAATTGAAAACCTCAAACAACTAGCTGCCGTGATTACCTGATGGCATACATCGACATGGAATGCATCAAATCTATCGACGCCTTGAAAAGCATAACGGGCACGCGTCAACAAGCCCAAATAGCGGAAATGCAACCAAAAAAATCAGATGCGCCCATATGAACACACCCGGCCCTCAAGAATCGCCCGACCAGCTCCGATTTATAGGGGTCAAGGAGACTTGAAGCAATTTGGGCGAGTATTTTTGAAGATTTAAAATTAAAATTTTCTGAAAAGCAAACAGGACCCGTTAAGCAACGGCATTAGCAGAGGGGTCACCTCATGGATAACATTGAAGTTTCGCTGAATCGCATTTATGCCGCTTTCCATAGGATGCATCTTGCCTATAAAAGAACTGAGTTCAGACCGGCAACTCACGCAGAAGACGACAAACCACAACAATCGGAGCTTGCTAAGTTTCTGCCGTCAGCGAGACATTCCAACAATCTTCGATTGTCTATCGTCGCTTGCAAATTGCCGCAAAAATATACTTCAGGGGCGAGAGACGGCTTGGGAGCTGTGGTAGGACAGCGGAACGATCCCGTAACTCTCCAGCTCGGCGGGATGCCGATGAAAATAAAGGGTGCATATTAATGCTTGGTTTTTCAAAGCGTTCACAAAAGAAAGCCTCGAAAAGTCCCCTCGAAATATTCGATCAGTACGAGCAGGGCAAACCGGCTCATCAAAATGCTATCAGCGCCCTTCTGCCACAGCTTGATCTCAATGCCGCCTCCGTATTGCCGGATCTGGATGAGTCTACGTTCCTTGACCTAGCAAGCATCGCATATTGCGAAACCTATATCGAAGCAAATCGCAAAGAGAATCCAGTTGATATCCTGAACTATGGAGTTGCAACCGCCAATAATGTCGCAATCGTTGGCGCCGACAGCTACCTGTTTATTGGCGACGGTGCAAACGAATGGGAAAAGCAGTTTCTCGGGAAGGCGCGGCTCGACCTAGGTTGGGCAAGGAAATGGGAAAAGCTTTTTAAGATGCGTCGAAAGCGAGCGGAACACGAAGGAGTGCAACTCGTCAATTTTGTTATCCCCGAGAAGCAGGTATTGCTTTCTCACAAGCGCTGGCCGGGAATCGAGTCTGGACTAGTAGGCGCAGCGCGGCCGATGCGCCGGCTGCTCGCAAGCCTGAGGCAGGATGCGAGCTTGCTCTACCCAGAACAGGAATTGCGCCAAGCGGAAGCGATCGCGCCAGTCTATTCGCGTCACGATTCACATTGGAGTGTCTTCGGATGCTGCATTGCCATGCAGGCACTACTTGAGGAAATCGGCCACACGCCCCCTCTTAAGCAACTTAAACTTGCGGTTACACGATGCAATAGACCCCGAGATCTATTGGTGCATTTCTTCAACACATCGATTACCGAGGATACCTTACGTCTCGATCAGAACGGCGTTAGAAAAGAATATAATGAAAAGCCTGAGCGTACGGGTCGCTTCAATGGTACTTATTATAAGCTGCAAAACGAAAACGCACCGGACAAGCGGCGGGTCGCTGTATTTGGCGACAGCTATTCCTTTACTGAAGGCGTCACATATGTGCTTTCAGCAATTTTCGAAACGGTTGTATTTCTATGGTCCAAGGACATCGATTGGTTGCTGATTGCCGAACAAGAAATCAACGTAGTAGTGTGGGAACATGCCGAGCGCTTCATGATTACAATCCCGGAAGAATGAACTGATTGTGGGATGTCTACGCTCAAGATTAGAGATGTTTAGGATGTCCAATTTCAGACAGAATCTAAAGTATTACACCAGTATTTTTCCATTGAATGCGACGTGTGACAGCCTGGACGCTATGAGAATCCATATCGATGATATCGACGAGTGGGACGCATTACCGATTTGTAATTAATTTAAAGCGTTTCGATGGTTGAACGACTACAGCCATGCAATACATGGAAGCGCCGGAAAACATCCATGCTCTTTAGTATCGAATATGATCGAGGTGATTTGCTTGAGGGCTATCTGGTCCCCGACGGTTTTTCTGAGAAGGCATATATTAGGATATCCGATGCCAACAGCGAGTTGATGATATTGCCTTGCGATCAAATTAAGCAGGCGGTCATCGATGCAGGGCGGCATGAAAACGGCCATGTCGGGTTCAAGCTCGATACGACGACCATTCCCGATCTGGCTGAGCGCACATCGCTGATGATCCATGACGCCAAGTCGGGGCTGCTGATCTACCGCCGGCCGCAGGTATCGAGCACGATTCCGTTAAAGATTGTAAGGCTTGAGACGCAGCTGCTGCCAATGGTCAAATTCGACTACTATTGTGGCCGCAACTTTCAATATGAGCTTTCCTCCGTCGAGCGCTTCGGTCACGAAACGACCCTCCAAGCCTTTCATTTGAACGCCATCCAGTCGATCTATCTTAGCGGCCGGCTGTTGATGCGCAATTATGAAGAATTCCTCGACAAGGGATTCAAGGCCATCGTTCTGCTGACCGATCCCTATTACGAACTTGCGCTGCGGATATTCCTTCTGAAACGAATGGCGAAAACTCAGATTTCCTTCTTCGGCGATCGCGACAAGATCATCCTGGCACCTGCTGCGGAGCATTTTGCCGAGGTAAGCCTTGAAAACGAAGCCTCTCTCAAGGCAGCTCTGAAGAAGGCCCCTCAAAGCGTCAGAAACGTTCTGGTATCCCCGGTCACCCGGCAATTGGCCACGACCATACCGGAACAGACGGTGACGCGCAGCGACGTCGCCACTGCGATCGACCTTCTCTCACGTTTTGCCGTTGTCGGTTTCGATACGGACAGCCTTTATTTTCAGCAGGCGGTCAGCGAGCTCATCGGGATTTCGGTTGGTGATTTTCCGTTGCCACCCAGACACAGCACCCTCGAGGACGTTGCGGCACGGTTGCGTTCATTGCATATTGCGGAGCTCATGCTCGAAGAAGATTTGATTTTCGATCACTATGTGCGTCAGGCGATGAAACCGACCGCGCCTCAATTGCCAGAAACGATTGCAAGCCGACATGCCGAAGCCAATCATTGAAGACGCGATAGTTCAGGACTCTCCGCGGGTAAGAACGAGCCGGCAAATCCTGCCTTCGCTGTTTCGGCGCAAGCTGCCGGCGCAGCGTGCGCGCACAGATCTCGAGGAGATCGAATATATACCGGTGCATGATGGCAACGAGCCCGAAACACGGTCGGGGGGCAAGCCGCCCCTGAGGCTTATCAGCTTTATCCTGCTCGTCATCCTGCCTTTCCTGGCAAGCTCGGTCTATTATGCCTTCATTGCTTCGGATCAATATGTAGCGGAAGCGCGTTTCGCCGTGCGGGCCGTGTCGGGAACAGGCGATACCAGCGATGCCAGTGATCCCGGCGGAGCCACCAGCGCTCTCAACATGCGCTCGGCGTCACAAGATGCCTATGTCGTCACCAGCTTCATTCACTCCACCGAAATCCTCAATCGAATCGGAAAGAAGATCGACTATCGCTCCATGTTTATCCGGCAGGATGCGGATTTCATGTCGCGATTTGGTTCATCTCGATCCGACGAAGAGTTTCTGAAATACTGGAACGATCACGTCACCGCTTATATCGATGTGACTTCCGGCATCATAACGCTGAAGGTCAGAACCTTCTCCCCGGACGATTCCGTCAAGCTTGCAGACGCGATTATCGAGGAAAGCGAAAAGCTCATCAACGAGCTTTCGGAAAGGGCGCGCAACGACATCGTGCAAAGCATGAAGGCCGACGTCCAGAAGAGCGGCAAAGCCTATGGCGACACGTTGATCGCCCTCAATCAGTTTCAAAACGCATCCGGCCTTCTTAGCCCGCAGACACAGGCCAAGAACAGCGGCGCGATTCTAACGGGTCTGCTGGCCCAGAAGCTTGAATTCGAAACGCGCCTCTTCGTCATGCGGCAATCCAACGCCCAGAATTCTCCGACCTATCAGCAGCTCAATCTCGCCAGAGAGAGCCTCGATACGCAGATCGAGAAGATGAAATCGGCGCTGACGGGGCCCGAGAATGCCAGCCTTGCAAAATCCTTGCTGGAGTATTCCAGGCTGGAAACCGATCGCATGATCGCGGAAAAACTCTATGAAAGCTCGCAGAAGAATTATGACGCCGTGCTTGCCGAAGCTCTGCGAAAGACACTGTACCTTGCCGTCTTCGTTAAACCCGTGCTGCCGGACGAGTCGATATTTCCACGTCGCGTCAGTACGCCATTGATCATATTGCTTGCACTTATTGTCACCTGGGCGACGCTTTCCCTTATCTGGGCATCCGTAGAGGATCACCGGATATGAGGGGAGAAGCAGAATGATCAGCTTCAAGAACGTCTCGAAATTCTTCAAGACGCAAAGCGGCAAGAAGGTCATTCTCGATCGGGTGAGCTGCGAGTTCGAGTCCGGCTATTCCTATGGCTTGCTCGGCGTAAACGGCGCGGGGAAATCGACGACAATGCGCATGATCGCCGGCACCATGCTGCCGAACTCCGGCAGGATCAGCAAGAATGTACGGGTGTCTTGGCCTCTGGGCTTGAGCAGCGGCTTCAATCCTCTCATGACGGGGCGAGCCAATGTTCATTTCGTCGCGCGCGCCTATGGCGAGGACGTGCGGCGTGTTTCCCGCTTTGTCGAAGAATTCGCCGAACTCGGCGATTATATCGATGCACCCGTGCGCACCTACTCCTCGGGCATGGGCGCACGATTGGCATTCGGCCTCTCGATGGCGATCGAGTTCGAGTGCTATCTGGTCGACGAAGTTCTTGCTGTTGGTGATGCACGCTTCCAGGAACGCTGCCGCGTCGCATTCGAGAACAGGCGCAAGAATTCCGACATCATCATGATCTCGCACAGCATGAGCATGATCAATACGCATTGCGACAGAGGGATGGTACTTGTCGACGGCAGACTTATCGCCTTCGATAAGGTAGAGCAGGCTATAGAATCCTATTATAGATTGAACCGCTAGAAGACCAGGGATCGACGGCAAGGCCCAAATATGGCTCATGATACCGAAAACGCGCCAAAAGCGCTTCAGCTCAGCGCGACGGAGCATAGCCGCAATGTGGCCGCGAATCTGTCGGTAGCAGCGCGGAAATTGCGTTTCTCGACATCGAGACGAAGCCAGCTGTTCAAGGCCGTTGGCCTGCGGCCTCGCCCGATGCAGCAGGTCATCAGCAAGGCCATCCTGGCATCGACCGTTCTGCTGCTTGTCATCCCCAATATTGCTTCGGTCTATTACTTCACCTGCGTCGCATCCGATCAGTATCAATCCGAAACGCGTTTTACTGTCCGCACGTCTACGCCAGCACTCGGGGGCAATCAGATCACCAAGGTGACCGGTTTGCCGCCGGCACAGATCGTGCAAAATACCCTGATCGTCACCAATTTCATCAAGAGCAAGGACATGGTTGCCGCCCTTGAGGAAAAGGTCGATTTTCAAAAGATCTATGGGAACGACTCGATCGACCGGATCGCGCGCCTGAAAAAAGACGCGAGTTCTGAAAAGCTGCTCGATTATTGGGAAGACATGGTCTCGGTCAAGATCGATGCGAATAGCGGTATCGTGACGGTCAAAGCGCGCGCTTTCACGGCAGCCGATGCCCAGAAGGTGCTACATCAGGTCGTGGCGGCGTCCGAAGTCGTGGTCAACGATGTCAACACCCGTATCTGGCGGGACGTCATAGCGACCGCTCAGGCGAACCTGGACAATGCAAAGGATCAGCTGCAGAAAGCGCGGGACAAGCTTTTGATTGCGCGCAACCAGACCGGCGTCCTCAGCGTCGAGGGATCGTCGACCGTTATCACGAACCTGATCTCGTCCGTTCAGAAGGAAAGAATAGATCTTCAGCAGAAATATGATGCGCTTCTTGGAACGGTCTCCGCCGATGCCCCGCAAATGCGCGTGCTCAAACGCGAGATCGACAGCAGGCAGAAGCAGATCGATCAGCTGAACAGCCAAGTCGCCGGGCAGAACAAATCCGAACAGAATCTTGCGGATGTTTCCGTCGATATGTCACAGCGCGAACTGGAACAGAGCCTTGCCGAGCAGCAATTCGCCACGAGCATGAAGACGCTGGAGCAGGTCAAGTTCGTCAGCAAGCAGCAGCTTCTTTACCTCGATACCTTCCTGGCGCCCAGCCTGCCCGATGAAGCCGAGTACCCGCAGCGGGCGCTCTGGATCGCAGGCATCTTTGGTGCGACGCTTCTTGCCTGGGGTGCGGTTTTCGGCATTCTCGCCAATCTTCGAAATCGTCTGGCATAGTCGCGCGGAAACTCATGCAAGTTTTACGCGACCTCCTCTACCAACTGCTCCCAAGACCGAGACCCTTCGGAACGCCGCCACAGAATGGCGAGCGCGTTGCAAGGCGCCTGCTCATCTTATCGCGCGACCCCAATCCGAGCTTCAGCTATTATCTCGACGAGCGCGCCAAAACACTTGGCCATATCGAGGTCATCACGAAGGATCTCGACGATCCGCTTGATGCTATCGATAGCGATGGGCTCTTCGTCATCATCTGCCGCTACATCAAGCGGTCGCAATTGCGCTGGTTGGAGGAACGGCGAGATACCCTCGCCGGGGTAGCTTATTTCGTCGACGACGATATTCCGGCTGTTGTCGCCGGGAACGAAGCAGGGTGGCTCTATAAATTCAGGCTGATCAAACTGGCGGTCCGCCCGCTGCCAAGGATCAACAGGCTGCTCACTCACGTGTGGACCTCCACCGATGCCCTGGCAAATGCGCTCGCGATGAAAAGCCATAGAATCGAGATTCTGCGTCCCCTTCCGGCGGATGCGCCTGACATCGCAATCAATAGCCGGAATGAAAGCGTCCGGCCGCTGAAGATGGTTTATCATGCCACCGGCGTGCATCGCCGGGAACACGAGTTCCTGATGCCGATTATCAAGGCCGCAATGGAAAAACACGGCAACCTTCATTTTGAGGTTTTTGCCGCCGGCTCCCTCGCCCGACGCTGGAGCCAGCAGGGGATCGACCCGGCGAAAATAACCATCATCCCGCCATTGCCCTGGCCAGCCTATCTCGCCAAGACAACGCATCACCAAGCCGACATCGCTTTGGCGCCTCTCCTGTCGGGAAAGACCAATGCGAGTCGCTCCGACACCAAGCGGATCGACATCAGCCGCCTTCAGGCGGCTGCCATCTTTTCCCGGTGCCCCACCTTCGAACGATGTGCCGTCCCTGGCGAGCTTCACATTGGCAACACCACCGAAGAGTGGATGGCTGCCATCGATCTGCTCGTTGGCGACCACGCTCGCCGGCTCTCTGCCCGCGATGCTACGCGATACTCGATCGAGAAAATGCGGCAGCACGCGAGCCCGACATTTCCCGGCATTCGTTTTGAGCCTCTCAGCGGCGCAGACTAGAGATTGAACTTGGCAGGCGATGTTCCTTCCAGCATGTGGATGAAACCAATATTTCGATGACACTCAAAATCATACCAAACGCCGATCTTGAACGGGAAATATCCGCTGAAGCCCATCTCGGCCTATGGAAATCCCTGGGGGATGATCCGGCTTTCGAGATCAGGTTCTCGCCCTTGCGAAAGAAGCTGGTCGTCATCCATGTGGCCGCGACCAGCGAGCCCATAGATCCGAAACTCTATATCAATCGCGGTTATGGTTTCCGCGAGAAGGATACGGTTTCCCTCCCGGAAGGAAACTGCTTCGTCATCACCGCGGATATCGGCTCGGTTGGCTCGATCTGCGCCCTGCGTGCCGATCCAGCCAGTTTTCCGACATCGTTCAAATTTGCCGCCAGGGCTTTTGCATCCGAAAAAGCAGCCGAAAGATATATTGCAACGCTTCTCCGATGCGAGGGACAAACCAAACGTATCGATCTCGGCAGACTGCCCCAGCATTGGCTGAAATTGCCCAGACTGCGCTTGCGGCAACGCGCTCCTAGTCTGACGATACAATATGCCGAGGCGAGCTATAGGCTTGCCGCAGAACTGGAGACAACATCGGTACCGGCGACGGCGGGAACCTGGCTCAGTGTAGTAGTACCAGTCTATAATGCTCCGCCGCGCTATCTGGATGATCTCGTCAAATCCTTCGAAGCACAGGGGGAAATGGGAGCCGAGCTCATCCTGAGCGATGATGGCTCGACATCTCCGGAAACGCGGCAGTGGTATCAGAGCCAGCAATCAAAGGACAATGTCCGTCTCGTGCTGAACGAGCGCAACGGCGGCATCGCTGCTGCGACCAATGCCGGCCTGTCCCATGCAAAGGGGCAATGGATCGCCTTTCTGGATCATGACGATGTCATTGCACCGCATGCCTTCAAGCTCGTCCGGCATACGCTCGAGCAAAATCCGGATGCCAATTTTCTCTATACGGACGAACTTGTGGTCGACGACACCCTGAGGCCGATCGGCGTCATGCTGAAACCGGCCTATGATTCCGTACTGTTGACGGGCGTCAATTACATCAATCACTTCTCCATCTATCGCCATAGCCGCCTTCGCGAAATCGGTTATCTCCGTACCGGCTACGACGGCTCGCAGGATTACGATCTGCTGCTGCGCTACATGGAGGGCGTCCCGGAAGAAAGCATTCTCCACCTGCCCTATCCCGCGTACTGGTGGCGCCGCAACGGCAAGACCTATTCACGCAAATTCATGGATGCCGCAACCGCCAACGCCAGAAAGGCCCTGACCGAACGGTTCGCACGACAGCGGCAGACAGTCTCTGTTGACGGCGCTCTCACCAAGACCTTGCATCGGGTCGTCTTCGATGCACCCCACGAATGGCCGAAAATCTCTGTTATCATTCCGAGCAAGGACAATTTCGATCTGATCTCGCGCATTCTCGGCGATCTCTTCGAAAAGACAGACTATCCCAATCTTGAAATCCTAGTCGTCGACAATGGCTCCACCGATCAAGCCGTCCTCGATCTCTATGAGCACTATCGCAAAACCCAGCCTCGCTTTTCGGCCGTCATCAATCGGGAAACCTTCAATTTCTCACGCTCGGTCAATCGCGGCCTGAACGCTGCGACGGGCGAGCATTGCCTCATCCTCAACAATGACGTCGAAGTCATCGAACCAGGCTGGCTGAAGGAGATGGTTTCCTGTCTTGCCTATGACGGAGCCGGCATCGTCGGCGCCAAACTGCTCTTCTCGAACGACAAGATGCAGCATGCCGGTGTGGTAATAGGCTTCGGCGGACTTGCCGGTCACTGGTACTTGAACAAGCCGAAGGAGTTCGGCGGACCGATGAACCGGCTGCATGTGCGCAATACGATGACCTGCGTGACTGGCGCCGTGATGCTGATCTCGGGTGACTGCCTTCGCAACATCGGCCTGTTCGACGAGGAGAATTTCGCGGTCGCCTATAATGATGTGGATTATTGTCTGCGGGCGCACAAGGCAGGATATCGCGTTATCTGGACGCCCTTTGCCTGCCTTTATCACCATGAATCGCTGTCGCGCGGCTCGGACAAATCCGGCGAACGAAAGAAGCGCTTCGAGCAGGAGAAGCAGAACCTGCGCCGGCTGCACGCCACACAGGGCTTCATCGATCGCGCACTCAATCCGGCCTATGGCCGCGATAAATCAGACCCCAAGATCGTGGTGCCTACGCGCCTGCATATCCCGTCGATGTCTTAGAGCATTTCCGCTTTTCTTCGAATCGCGAAAACGCTCTATCTTCTTGTTTTTACGCAGTTCCGGACGTAAAACCGCTTCGCACTTTTGCTGGAACAGCTATAGCCCGATCCGGGACCGTTCCTCGTCAAAGCTGGATCAGATCGAGACCCCGACCGATCTCGCTCTTAGCGAGCTCGACTACGCTCTTCTCATGGGTAAACAGGATCGTCTGGAAACGATCGGCCGTCGCAGCCAGCACCTGTAGACCGGCGCTGACGCGCTCGTCGTCGAACGTCTGGAAAATATCGTCGACGATTAGCGGCGCAGGCTCGTTGCGAGCGGAATAATCTTCGAGGAATGCCAGCCGCAGCGCGAGATAAAGCTGATCGCCAGTTCCCTCGCTCAAGCCGTCAAGCGGCACACGCTCGCCTGCCGCACGCTCGGCCAGCAATTGTAGCGTGTCGCTTTCATCATGCGCTTCGACAAGACGGGAGAAACGACCGCCGGTCAGCTGCGAGAACAACTCGCCCGCCCGTCTGATGACGGGATCGGCCTGCTTTTCGCGATAGGCTTCCATCGAGCCGGCCAGCATTCGCGCTGCGATCTTGAGGACAACCCATTGCCGCGCAAGGTCTTTTGCCTCCTGCTCAGCCGCAAGCCTCTCGAAAACCGCGTATTCTGCGCTGACGCCGGTTTCCAGGGCCTGTCGTTGGCGGCGGTTCTCAGCCAGCCGGGCCGAAAGCTCACCATGCATGGCGAACTGCCGCTGATCCTCCTCGGTCAACCGCTCAATTTCAAGATCGGCTGCAACCCGCTCAAAGCCGGCGAGCTCGGCGCGAAGCTCGTCTTCGGCCTTGCCGTCAGCCTGCTGGCGGAATCGATCGCGGCTTTCGGCAAGCCGTGCGGCGAGACGCGCACGTTCGCGCAGCCGCAAGAGCAGTGCAGGCAGATCGTCGACACCGCGAAGATCCGCGGTTAGCTGGTCGAGTTCGACGGCAACGGCGGCGAGCGCTGCCTCCTGGCGTGTTACCATGCCCTGCCAGCGCTGCCGCTCCTCTTCGAGGCCGTCGCGCTTTTTCAGCTCTCCGCGCATGGCGTTGACACGGGTATGCAGCGCCTCGGCAGAGGCATCCGGCGGCAGATGGTCCAGCTCATAGCCGCTGTTGGCGGCAAGCGTCGCCAGCCGCCGCTCGAAATCGGCCATGTCGCGGCGCATGCCGGTAACCCGGCGTAGACGGTTCTCCCGCTCCGCCAGGACGTCGGGCAGTTCCTGCCATGCTTTCAGGGCAACATTCGCCATCTCCAGGGTCGTGTCGGACGGCAGCCGAAGCAGTTCGACGGCCTTGGCGAAGGCGCCGTGCCAAGCGACCTGCTGACGTTCCAAGAGCTGTTGCTGATCGTCGAAGCGAGCCAGCCGGTCACGCGCGGCCCCGATCTCGCCTTCCCGCGTGCGGCTTTCGCTCCAGCGCTCCGAAAGAAGGCGCAGATGCTTGCGCAAGCCTTCCGCAATCGCGGCCGGCGGAAGGCGACCGCTCTTGTAGCCGGTCGCCTCGACGATATCCTGCAGGGCGGGCAAGACCCGCCCTTCCGCCAGTGCATTCTCATCCCGTTGATCGACTAAATCCCGCAAAGCCTTGCGCTCGCGTCGCAGCAGCTCCACTCCGCGGCGCCATTCCAGCATCGTCGATGGATCGAGGGCATCGACGCCACAGGGTTCAAAAAGCGCCGCGAAGGCTGCCTGGGCATCCTTCAGCGATTTCTCGCAGCTCTTCAGCCGTCCAGAAGCCTCTTCCCGCTCCCGCAGCAGACGCGCCTGCCGCAAACGATAGTCGGCGTGGCGCGCGACACGATCCGCATCGCTCAGGGCGGCATCGGCCAGACGGTCCGCCTCGGCCACACTGACGGTCAATCCCGCTAGAATCTTCGCTTCCGGGGCCGCACCGCCCTTCCATTTTTTCTGGATGGAGGACCATTGGGCATCACGGCTTTCGCGCTCGGCGACGATCTGTTCGCGCGTAACAACCGGCCCGGTGCGCTCGGCATCCGCGAGGATTCGCTCTATCTCCGCCAGCTGCTCATCATAAGTCTGCAGCTTGCTGGTGGCATCGCGCACCTTCGATCGAGCGGCGTCGATCGCATCGCGATGTCCCGTAATCTCCGTCGCTTCCGGAAGCGGCACAGAAAACAATACATCGATGTCACCGATCGGCGGCTGCAGCCGTCCGGCCGCCTCGTGAAGATCGGCCTCGGTGCGGCGTATCTGGGTTTCCAGCCCATCAAGGCGAGCCAAGGCGGAGAGATCGCTGCCCAAAGCCTCAAGCTGGTCAATATAAGGTCTCGGATCGATCAGTCGTCCGTTAAGGCTGTCCCTCTCCAGCGCGGTAAGCTGCCTGCGCTCGCTGTCAGCTTGCTCGGCAAGGGACTGCATCTGCCGCGCGAGCTGCCGGCCTTCGTCCACCAGTTCGGACAGGCGCGCGCGGTCGATGTCACTCGGCTGCTGCCGCTCCAGTTCGGCCTCGGCAAGACCGAGACGGCGCGCAAGCTGGGATAGCGTCGTGTCGTAGCCAGCGAGTTCCTGATCGACGCGCGGCAGGTCCTGCCGTTGAGCACGGTAGTTGCCGGTATCTGCAAAGAGCTGGGTGATATCGCCCGACATCTGGAGCAGCGCTTCATCGACGTGAACACGCGCGAGGTCTTCCTCGGCACGCACAACGGCTTGTTGAGCACGGCGCAGTTCCTCTTCGCCCGTCTGTTTATCGCGCAGCTTCTGTTCAAGCCGGTCGGCGAAACCGTTCGGTATGGCGGCGAGATCGGAAAGACCGTCGAGTGCAAGGGCTTCCGCATCGATCTCGGCAAGCAACGGCTGCAGAGTCTTCAGCCGCTTCAGCCGGTCCAGCGCCTCGCGCGTGCCGCGGCGCTCCGCCTGCAGGCGCTCCAGCTCCGCTTCCAATTCGGACGCCTCGGCAAGAAGCTTCTTCCAGTCGCCGGATTTCAGCTCGTTGTCCCGCTCAGCCTTACGGGCATCCTCATAGCGATCGAGAGCCTGGTAGAAGCCGCGGTCCTTCGAACGTCGGGCTGCATAGATGCCGTCAGCCTCCGCTTCCAGCGACTGGCGCAAGCGCGACAGACCGGTAAGCCCGGAAGCTGCAGAAAACAGCAGGCTGCCGATCTCGCCGCCGCTGCGCAGCATGGCAGTCGCACCCTGCCGCAGCCGCTGTGAATCGAGGCCGAAGGCGCGCTCGAAGACATCACGGCTCAGATTGCCGAGGAAGGGCGCAAGCGCATCGTCGGCCAGCGCCGTCTCCTTGTCATCGGGCGCGAGAAGCGTTCCCTTGCGGCCACGGCGGCGGCGAAAACTTAAGCGTGCGCCATCGCGCGCGCTGAGATCGGCGCCGATCCGCAGGGTATTCGGCTCATGCAGGAAGCTTTGCTCGGCAGCGGCCGGGAAACCGAAGAGAAGATCTGAGATCGCGCTTAAAGCCGAGGATTTACCCGCCTCGTTCGGACCGTAGATCACATGCAGCCGTGCATCGGCGCGAAAATCAATGACGCGGTCGGTCAACGCGCCGTAACGGAGGATATCGAGCCGGGTGAAGCGCATCAGGCAGCCCCCTGCCCGCGCGCCAGCAGCAATTGCCGCGCCTCTTCGATGAGGGTTTCGCTGCTGTCATCAAGCGGGGTATCGGTAGCACCGAGGCCGCCCGGCAGGCGCATGGCGATCTCATCGATCAACCGGGCCGCCTCCGCCGCAATATCCGCATCGCCAGCGTGCTCCGCCAAAAGCTGGCGCAGATCGAGCGCACCGTCCGCCTCCGCCGATCTTTCCGGCGGCGGCTCAAGCCGCAGTTCCAGCTTTTCCAGCCAGATATCCTCATGCACGCGATGACAGGCGGCTTCCACCTCGTCGCGCCATTGCTGGCGGTTGGCAGCGATCGCACCCTGCAGCGGCGTTACGCCGGAAAGCCGCACACGCAGCGCGGTCATGCGACTCGCCATCTCATCGGCAATCGGCTGCACCGCCTGCTCCACATGACGCAGGATCGCCGCCTGATCGTCCTCCGGTTCAACGACGATATCGACTTGCGCAAAGCGCGCCTCATCGACGATCAGACGCTCATGATCGATCCGCCCGTCTTCGACTGTCACCAGCACCGCGCCCTTGGCGCCGCGCTCGCGAATATTGCGGCCCTGCAGATTGCCGGGAAAAATGACGAGCGGGTCCTGCGCCACCACTTCAAAGTCATGCACATGGCCGAGCGCCCAGTAATCATAGCCGCGCGAGCGCAGATCATCGACGGAACACGGCGCATAGGGCGCATGCGGCTCGCGGCCGGTGAGCGAGGTATGCAGAATGCCGATGTTGAACCAGCCGGAGACGGGTGCCGGATATGTGATCGCCAGATTGTCATTGGCAGAGCGTTCGGCAAAGCCCTGGCCGTGCAGCGCCACCTTCAGTGCTTCCAGCCTGACACTGCCTGGCTTGCCGGTCGGAAATTCATGGACGTTTGATGGCAGAGTGATGGTCTTGGTGATGACGCTTGCCGCATCGTGATTGCCGCGCAGCAAATAGACCGGGATACCCGCCCGCTCCAGCCGCGCCATTTCGCGATTGAAGAACAGGCCAATCTTGTTGTCCTTCCAGTCACCATCGTAGACGTCGCCGGCAATGACGAAGAAATCGACGCGCTTTTCGATCGCCAAGCTCACCAACATCGAGAACGCCTTGCGGCTCGCTTCGACGAAGATCGCCGCGACGGCGGCATCCTTCAAGGCCAGCCCCTGAAACGGACTGCCAAGATGCAGATCGGCGGCGTGAATGAAGCTGAAAGAGGGCATGGGCTCCGATAGCGGTCAGAAATCCGATCTCTCCTTTTAAGGAAACGAAGGCGCTGTGAATACCGCACCGGCGGCTTCATCCAACGGTTTCGTAAGCCGGCCAGCGCCTGCCATGTTTCTCAGTCACGCGATTGCGATCCTCGATCGCCAATGTGCGCTTGTGGCCCTGTCGGACGGCTGCTACTGCGCTATCATCTTACGAATAAAAGAGAGGAGACTTTTCATGAGACATCATGCCTTTGGACGGACGCCCTTTATCGTGACCGATGTCGGTTTCGGGGCCTGGCAGATCGGCGGCGCATGGGGCGATGTCAGCGAGGCCGACGGTCGCGCGGCGTTAAATGCCGCTCTCGATGCCGGCATGACCTTCATCGACACCGCCGACGTCTATGGCGACGGCCGCTCGGAAAAGATCATCGCCGATGTGCTGAAGGCGCGTGGCGGCGAGCGCCCGATGGTGGCGACCAAGGCCGGCCGCCGGCTGAACCCGCATGTCGCCGACGGCTATACCAAGGCCAACCTTGAGGGCTTCATCGATCGCAGCCTGAAGAACCTCGGCGTCGAGAGCCTTGATCTCGTGCAGCTTCACTGCCCGCCGACCGAAGTCCTCTATCGTCCGGAGGTTTTTGCCGGTCTCGACGAGTTGCAGAAGGCCGGCAAGATCAAGGGATACGGTGTCAGCGTCGAGAAGGTCGAGGAAGCGCTGAAGGCGATCGAATATCCGGGCGTGCTCAGCATCCAGATCATCTACAACATCTTCCGCCAGCGTCCCGACCATCTGTTCTTCAAGGAAGCTAAGCGCAAGAACGTCGCCGTCATCGCCCGCGTTCCCCTCGCCTCCGGCCTGCTCTCCGGCAAGATCACCCGCGACACGCAATTTGCCAGCGACGACCATCGTAATTTCAACCGTCATGGCGAGGCCTTCGATGTCGGCGAAACCTTTGCGGGCGTGCCGTTCGAAGTTGGTCTGCAGGCCGTGGAAGAAGTGCGCAAGCTGGTTCCGGCCGGCGCCAGCATGGCTGCCTTTGCACTCCGCTGGATCCTGATGAATGACGCCGTCACCGTCGTCATTCCGGGTGCGCGCAATGCCGAGCAGGCCAAGGCCAATGCCGCCGCGGCCGACCTCCCTCCGCTTTCGGCCGATGTCATGGCGGCAACGCGCGAAATCTACGAGCGACTGATTGCACCGCACGTTCATCATCGCTGGTAAGGCCATTTTGGCATGAATAGCCGGGACCCCGTTCCGGCTATTCGAAGATCAGTTCGAAACCGAGGAGGAGGAAGAGAATGAAGGTAGCGCTGGTAACGGGGGCATCGCGCGGCCTTGGCGCCGTAATCGCCTTGCAGCTCGCTGAGGCTGGCTGGGCCGTCGCCGTCAATTATGCGAGCGACACTCAGGGGGCCGAGAAGATCGTCGATACCATTCGGCAGCATGGTGGGCAGGCTTATGCCGCAAAATTCAGCGTGATCGACAAGGACCAGCTTGTGGACGGTCTGGAAAAAATCATAGCATCGCTCGGACCGGTCGATCTCATCGTCAACAATGCGACCGGCCCTCAGCCGGAAATGCCGCTCATGGAGCAATCCTGGCGGACCTATCTCGATCAGCTCGAGTTCTTCGTCAAGGCACCTCTGGAGCTGCTCCAAGCCGTGCTCCCCGATTGGCGGGCGCGCAAATCCGGCCGCGTTATCAATATCGGCTCCGAAGTCGCTGAGCTCGGCAATCCGAATTTCGGCAATTATGCCGCTGCCAAGGGCGCTATGCTCTCGATGACGCGCTCTTGGGCGAGAGAGCTCGCGCCAGAAGGCATTACCGTCAATCTCATCGCGCCTGGCTGGATTCCGGTCGAGCGTCATGCCGGTGCCTCGCAGCAGGTAAAGGACGGCTATCTCGCACAGACGCCCCTTGCCCATTTCGGCAGGCCGGAAGATATCGCCGATGCCGTCGTCTTCCTCGCCTCGAGCAAGGCAGATTTCATCACCGGCCAGAAACTCGCGATCAATGGCGGCCGGACGCTGCTCTGACTCTGCACTTCGGTAGCAAAGCTCATCAGCCGAAGCTGTGGTCGTGGCGCTGCCTCGCACCTCAAGCAGTCATCCGACGCCGGCTCCGCGGTTTGGAGCAGGCATCTATTTTCTCGTGGTCTGTTTTCGGCCGCGAGTTGTCGTTCTCTCGGGTATGCTTTCCCCGTACTCGTTCCACCATGCCATCAAGGCTTCCATGGTCGGTCCAAGCCCGCTTGCCTTCGCAGTGATCTCATACTCTACGCGAGGCGGAACTTCGGCGAAGACTGTGCGCGAGACAAGGCCATCCGCCTCCAGCTCCCGCAATTGCGCGGTCAGCATGTGCTGGGTGATGCCCGGAATCGCCTTACGCAGCTCGTTAAATCGATAGATCCGGTGGTTGAGAAGCCACATGATTTCCAGCTTCCATTTCCCCGAGAGCAGCGCGAATGCGCGGCGCATCCCCTCATGCATATTGATGCCTGGCTCATTAGTCTGGTTTTCCATACTTACCACGCCAAATTCATCCTACTTGTATAGATTCATTTAATACCACATTTTCAATCCGCATACCGGAGAAATGGCGGATCGCTATTCCGGACATCGAAAATCTTGAACGGAACAAGCTGCCGGAGCCATCCGGCGGCAACGGATATCCCATGTCTGAATTCTATGTTTACTGGGCCGCGACAGCCCTGCTTGTCCTGCTGTATCTGGCCTCTGCCGTGACCTACGTCGTCAAAACCGAGTGGGTACGGCAAACGATCCTCGGGTACGGCTACCCCGGCTATCTCGTCCACCTTCTGACTTTCGTGAAGCTCGCTGCCATCGCCGCTATTCTATCGCGGTTCAACGTCGCCATCAGCGATCTGGCCTATGCGGGCATGTTGTTTCACCTCCTGCTTTCCGGACTTGCCCACATAGGCGTCCGAAAACCCTCAGGCGCTCTGCCGGCTGCAGTGGGATTGGCATTGCTCGCGGCCTCCTTCGCCACGCAGAACGCGGGACGCGAAACTCCCTCGCCATACGCCCTTGCGCAGGCGCTCTGATTGCTCAAACCGAAAGGACATCAAATGGGAAAGCTAACTGGAAAAGTGGCTATCGTCGCCGTTGCCGGCAGGGGCATCGGACGTGCCACGGCGGAACTCTTTGCGGCGGAAGGCGCGAAGGTCGCGGTATTGTCGCTCACCCCAGCCAACGTGAATGCGGTCGTCGCTCACATCCAATCCAAGGGAGGAACCGCGCTCGGCCTGGTCTGTGACCTCAGTTACGGCGAGCAGATCACCGAGGCAGTGGCAAAGGTGGTGCGGACATTCGGAGGGATCGATATTCTGGTGAATGTCGCATTCGACCCGACGGTCGTTCACTCCTCGATCCTCGATCTCTCCGTAGAACAATTGCAACGCAACTTCGATATGGGCCCGATTGCATATCTGCGAACCATGCAGGCCTGCTATCCATACCTGAAAGCCAGCGGAGAAGGCCGTGTGATCAACTTTGCGTCTCTGGCAGGCATTCTCGGCATGTCCCCTTACGGGCCATACAACCTCGCCAAGGAGGCCGTACGTGCTCTTACGAGGTCCGCTGCCCGCGAATGGGGTCCGGACAATATCACCGTCAATAACCTCCTGCCCGTAGCCAACACTTGGGGCGCAGGACCCGACATTCCTCCACCAACGAATGCCCTTGGCCGCTTTGGCTCGCCCGAAGACGATGCCGCACCCGTTGTCCTGTTCCTTGCCAGCAGCGATTCGAGATTCATCACGGGCTCAAGTCTGACGCCCGATGGTGGCCAGATCATCGACAGCGCCCGATAGCTCCCATTGGAGCCCCGCATGAACACATCGGTGTTCATCCGGCCCGATGCGGGATGGTGATTGCGGATCGGAAATCACCCATAAAAAAGGGCCCGCTTTTGCGGGCCCCAATCTTGTCCACCCCGCGAGGCTAAAGCCTCGCAGCGGGTGAAACGAATTAGCTGTTGACCGAGTCCTTCAGGCCCTTGCCGGGCGTGAACTTCGGTACGTTACGAGCAGGAATATCGACCTCGGCGCCGGTGGACGGGTTACGGCCCTTGGTGGCTGCACGGTGAGAAACGGTGAAGCTGCCGAAACCAGCAAGGCGAATGTCGCCGCCCTTCTTCAGTTCGGCCTGGACAGTATCAAAAACAGCGTCGACAGCGGAAGCAGCGTCAGCCTTCGTGATACCGGCCTTCTCGGCCACTGCGGACACGAGCTCATTCTTGTTCATGTTTCCACCCCTTTCTCTGGTATGAAACGACTTATCAGTAAGCGGGGTGCAAATAGGAATGCTCTTACCCGCCGCAACCCCAAAAGCCCTGCAAATCAAGGAAAAGCAAGCGTTGGCATACGCTTTTCACAAAAAAGACCGGCAAAAATGCCGGTCTTTTCGTCCATTTATGTCAATTCGACAGAATTGAGGCGAAGGGGCTCAATGAGCGATGGTAGAACCCACTTCGTCGACGCCTTCGACCGTTGCGATCACAGGCGTTTCCACGGTGCCATCCCACTCGATCGGCTCAGGACGGCGAACAAGCGCGTGCTTGATCACCTCGCCCATGCGCGACACGGGGATGATTTCCATGCTGTTCTTCACGTTGTCCGGAATCTCCGCCAGATCCTTGGCGTTTTCTTCCGGGATCAGCACCTTCTTGATGCCGCCGCGCAGTGCTGCGAGCAGCTTTTCCTTCAGGCCGCCGATCGGCAGCACACGGCCGCGCAGCGTGATTTCACCCGTCATGGCAACATCCTTGGAAACCGGGATGCCGGTCATGATCGAGACGATTGCGGTTGCCATGGCGACACCGGCCGACGGACCATCCTTCGGCGTCGCACCTTCCGGCACGTGCACGTGGATGTCGCTCTTATCGAAGCGAGGCGGCTCGATGCCGAAATCGACAGCGCGCGAGCGGACGTAGGAGGCCGCCGCCGAGATCGATTCCTTCATGACTTCCTTCAGGTTGCCGGTGACCGTCATGCGGCCCTTGCCCGGCATCATCACGCCTTCGATCGTCAGCAGCTCGCCGCCGACTTCAGTCCAGGCAAGACCGGTGACAACACCGACCTGATCGTCGCGCTCGGCTTCGCCATGGCGGAAGCGCGGCACGCCGAGATAGTCGGAAATATTCTCCGCCGTAACGGCAACCGACTTCACCTTGCCCTTGATGATCTCGGTGACCGCCTTGCGGGCAAGCTTCATCAATTCGCGCTCGAAGTTACGAACACCGGCTTCGCGGGTGTACTGCTGGCTAATCGCCATCAGGGCACCGTCGGTGACCGAGAATTCCTCCGGCTGCAACGCATGTTCCTTGATGGCCTTCGGCAGCAGGTGCCGCTTGGCGATCTCGCGCTTTTCATCTTCGGTATAGCCGGCGATACGGATGACTTCCATGCGGTCCATCAAGGGCGCAGGGATATTCAGCGTATTCGCCGTCGTGATGAACATCACATCCGACAGGTCATATTCGACTTCCAGGTAGTGATCCATGAAGGTCGAGTTCTGCGCCGGATCCAGCACTTCAAGCAGAGCCGAAGACGGATCGCCGCGATAGTCCTGGCCGAGCTTGTCGATCTCGTCGAGCAGGAACAGCGGGTTGGACTTCTTCGCCTTCTTCATCGACTGGATGACCTTGCCGGGCATCGAGCCGATATAGGTGCGGCGGTGACCGCGGATCTCGGCTTCGTCGCGAACGCCGCCAAGCGCCATGCGGACATACTCACGGCCGGTCGCCTTGGCGATCGACTGGGCGAGCGAGGTCTTGCCGACGCCCGGAGGGCCGACGAGGCACAGGATCGGGCCTTTGATCTTCGTCGCGCGAGCCTGGACGGCCAGATATTCGACGATGCGTTCCTTGACCTTTTCCAGGCCGAAATGATCCGCTTCGAGGATCTTCTCGGCATTGTTCAGGTCGGTCTTGATCTTCGACTTCTTGTGCCAGGGGATGCCCAGCAGCCAGTCGAGATAGTTGCGCACAACAGTCGCTTCAGCCGACATCGGGCTCATCTGCCTGAGCTTCTTCAGCTCGGCATCGGCCTTTTCCTTGGCTTCCTTCGACAGCTTGGTCTTGGAGATGCGCTCTTCCAGTTCGGCCATCTCGTCACGGCCTTCTTCGCCGTCGCCGAGCTCCTTCTGGATCGCCTTCATCTGCTCGTTCAGATAGTATTCGCGCTGCGTCTTCTCCATCTGGCGCTTGACGCGCGAGCGGATGCGCTTCTCGACCTGCAGAACCGAAATCTCGCCTTCCATGAAGCCGAGCGCCTTTTCCAGGCGAGCCTTGACGCTGGTGGTTTCCAGCATTTCCTGCTTTTCGGTGATCTTGATCGAAAGATGCGATGCAACGGTGTCCGCCAGCTTCGAATAATCATCGATCTGGCTGGCTGCACCGACCACTTCCGGCGAAATCTTCTTGTTGAGCTTCACATAGCTCTCGAATTCGGAAACGACGGAGCGGCTCAAAGCTTCGAGCTCGACCTGGTCTTCTTCCGGCTCATGCAGGACATGGCCAAGGGCTTCGTAGAAGTCTTCACGGCCGGTATATTCGTCGATTTCTGCGCGCGCACGGCCTTCCACCAGCACCTTGACGGTGCCGTCGGGCAGTTTCAGCAGCTGCAGGACATTTGCAACGGTACCGACCTTGTGGATGGCGTCCGGCGCGGGATCGTCATCGCTGGCATTGATCTGGGTGACGAGCATGATCTGCTTGTCCGAACCCATGACCTCTTCCAGCGCGCGAATGGATTTCTCCCGTCCGACGAACAGAGGCACGATCATGTGGGGGAAGACCACGATGTCGCGCAACGGCAATACCGGATAGGCAATGCTGTCGTGTGCCGCAGACGTTTTCTTACTCATGTCATTTCCTTTCCGTCGTCCCGTTCCCGGGCTCTCTGCCGGCTTGGGGGAGTTAGCCGGCTCTCTCACTTGGTAAACAAGTGGAGCTTCACACTGCCTATTTCAAGTCACAGGAAACGCCCGCCAGAAGGCAACGATCCCGCATATCCGCAAGGAGGAACGCAACAACAAAACACCAAAGCCCGACAACTCGAACGCTGCCGGCGACGTTAAGATCCGAAGAAAAACGCCGGGCCTACGCCCTGTCCGCCTCGTGCTCCAGAATCATGCCATCATGGCTGCAGCAGGGGCTCTTCACAACCGGTTCCGACGGCATTCCCTTAAGCTTATCCAAGACTTTATCAGCAAACCGTGCGATTTTTCAAACAGAAAGGGGCCCGTCAATGACGAGCCCCCGATTCGTGATCACGGATGATGGATCAGGCCGTTGCGTTGGCCTTCTCCTCCTGCCGGTCGGCATAGATGTAGAGCGGGCGGGCCGAGCCGCGAACCACTTCCTCGGAAATGACCACTTCGCGCACGCCTTCCAGCGCCGGTAGCTCGAACATGGTATCGAGGAGGATCTTCTCCATGATGGAACGCAGACCACGGGCACCCGTCTTGCGGACGATCGCCCTGCGGGCGATTTCGCGCAGCGCGTCCTCGTGGAAGGTCAGCTCGACATCTTCCATCTCGAACAGGCGCTGATACTGCTTCACCAGCGCGTTCTTCGGCTCGGACAGGATCTGGATCAGCGCATCCGCGTCCAGATCTTCCAGCGTCGCCAGAACGGGCAGACGGCCGATGAATTCCGGGATGAGACCGAACTTCACCAGATCTTCCGGCTCCAGCTCGCGCAGCACTTCGCCGACGCGGCGGTCATCCGGTGCCTTGACGGTCGCGCCGAAGCCGATCGAGGTCTTCTCGCCGCGGGCGGAGATGATCTTGTCGAGGCCGGCAAACGCACCGCCGCAGATGAAGAGGATGTTGGTCGTGTCCACCTGCAGGAATTCCTGCTGCGGATGCTTGCGGCCGCCCTGCGGGGGAACCGAAGCCACCGTGCCTTCCATAATCTTCAGAAGCGCCTGCTGCACGCCCTCGCCCGAGACGTCGCGCGTGATCGACGGATTGTCCGACTTGCGGGAAATCTTGTCGACTTCGTCGATGTAGACGATACCGCGCTGTGCGCGCTCGACGTTGTAGTCGGCAGCCTGCAGCAGCTTCAGGATGATGTTTTCGACGTCTTCGCCGACATAGCCTGCTTCGGTCAGCGTCGTCGCATCGGCCATGGTGAAGGGCACGTCGATGATGCGGGCGAGCGTCTGGGCAAGATAGGTCTTGCCGCAGCCGGTCGGGCCGACGAGCATGATGTTCGACTTCGCCAGCTCGACGTCACCGTTCTTCGATGCGTGAGCGAGCCGCTTGTAATGGTTGTGAACGGCTACGGAGAGGATCTTCTTCGCCTGCCGCTGGCCGATGACGTATTCGTCAAGAACCTTGATGATGTCCTGCGGGGTCGGAACACCATCACGAGACTTCACCATCGAGGATTTGTTTTCCTCGCGGATGATGTCCATGCATAGCTCGACGCACTCGTCGCAGATGAATACGGTCGGTCCGGCAATCAACTTCCGGACTTCATGCTGGCTCTTACCGCAGAACGAACAATAAAGCGTGTTCTTTGAGTCGCCGCCGTTGCTGCCGCTGACTTTGCTCATATCACTTTCCTTCCAGCACGCCGCAAATTTCCAGCTTGAAATCGCGGTCCACTCTATGCGCCCGCCGGACCTGCCCCTCGTTTGCAGATCGCGGCGCCCTTCAGGGTACTGAACGCAGGCCAGGCAACCAAACCGGAACTGCGTGGCAACGATCCCCCTTCGAATGCCGAATGCTATGTCATAAAAACGCTACATAGCATTAATGCGTACTATTACCGCGTTCTGCTCCACATTAAACCCCTATTCGATCACAAATGGGATAGAACTGTGGCGTAGAAGTCACCGCCTAGTGGATAATCACGAGGCGGTTTCACCTTCTATTTCGGTACGCGACGTCAGCACCTTGTCGATCAGACCCCATTCCTTGGCCTCGTCAGAGGACATGAAATGGTCGCGATCGAGCGTCTGCTCGACCTCTTCGTAGGTCCGGCCGCAATGCTTGACGTAAACCTCATTGAGACGGCGCTTCATCTTGATGATGTCGCGTGCGTGGCGTTCGATGTCCGAAGCCTGGCCCTGGAAACCGCCCGAAGGCTGGTGAACCATGATCCGGGAATTCGGCGTTGCGAAACGCATGTCCTTGTCACCGGCGGCCAGAAGCAGCGATCCCATCGAGGCAGCCTGGCCGATGCAGAGCGTCGAAACGGCCGGCTTGATGAACTGCATCGTATCGTAGATTGCCATGCCGGCAGTGACGACGCCGCCCGGCGAATTGATATAAAGGGCGATTTCTTTCTTCGGGTTTTCGGCCTCAAGGAAGAGAAGCTGTGCGCACACCAGCGTCGCCATATGGTCTTCGACCGGTCCGGTCAGGAAAATGATGCGTTCCTTCAGCAGGCGGGAATAAATGTCATAAGACCGTTCCCCGCGGTTGGTCTGCTCGACAACCATCGGCACCAGAGCCATAGCTGTATCGACTGGATTTCTCATGTGCGTCCTTTATCAAACTTGTCCCGGCGACGGAAACGCCGGGAATCGGAGTAAAAATCCTTTACTCCTACATAGAGTGTCCCTGCCCTTCACTTCAAGACGCCCGAAAGCATAACGTCAAAAAGCTCTAATGACCCGCGAAGCGTTCACAAAGCATTTCTAACCGCGGCTCCTCGAATGCCAAGGTGCTGCAGCGACACGCAGGCTGCTACTCACCATATTTCCAGATCGCAAGGTGAAGGAAGCATGAAGGCCCGGATCGCACCGACGCATATCTTCAGCACAGGCAAAATTTACCAAGGCACTTAAGGAACTTGCCATCTTATTGGGCAAGGATGAAACGATCGCGGAAATCGTCGTGCTGCTTGCGCCGACGGCCCCAAAACAGCGGAGACGTCCGATCGTGCTGAATATGACCACAGGCCTGACCATCTGGTGCTCGGAAGCCATAACGCTGGCGACCGTTCTCCTTCTCGCCTGGCGGCATGATCGTAAATCCCCAGCCTATTTGATCTGGGCACTGGGTTTCACCGTCAGCGCCATAGGATTCGCGTTGGTGGCTGCTCGAGGTCTCATCCCCGATATATGGTCGATCCAGATCGGCAATGCCGTGGCCCTGCTCGGTGAGAGCGCCTGGATCGTCGGATTCCGCGTCTTGGACAGGCGCCGGCTGGAATGGTCCGCATTCCTGCCGCCGGCCATCTGGCTGATCGGCGTCAGCCTTCCCTGGGTCACCGGCGATTTCGCCAATCGCGTCATCGTCTATGATCTCGCGGGCGCAGTCGGCGCGACCTTGCTAGCTTTTGCCGTGCATCCAGGCGAGGGCCGACGGGAGCCGGCGCGCGGGCAACTCGGCATCGTCTTCGTGGCGCTCGCCTGCTTCTGTTTCGGTTCGGCTCTGTGGATGGTGCTTGCTGCCCCTTCACTGGAAGAGGCCATGATCTATCGCGGCTACATGGCGCTTGGCTACGGGCTGCTCGTCATCATCGCCATCGTTCTCAACGGCAAGCTTCTCATGGAACGCGCCGAGCGCCGCTGGCGGGCGATATCCATCACCGATACTCTAACGGGAGTTCTGAACCGGCGCGGGCTTCAGGAAAGTTACGAGATTCTCGTTGGCAAAGGCCAGCAACAACCGCAAAAACTTGCCGCCCTGCTGTTCGATCTCGATCATTTCAAGAAGATCAACGATCGCCATGGCCATCAGGCGGGCGATGCGGTGCTCGTCGAATTTGCCCGCATTGCCCGTCAGTTCGTGCCTCGCACCGGCGCATTCGGCAGAATGGGCGGGGAGGAATTCGTCGCCTTCGTTCCGATAGACGAGCAATCGCAGGCCGAAGCGTTGGCGGAAGCCATCCGCGCCGATTTCTGCCGCGTGCCGTTGCTTGCCGGCCGCACGCTGGTGCCGGCAACAGTCAGCATCGGCGTCGCGATCATGCCGCGCGACACCGTCAGCTGGGACCGGCTAGTCTCTTTCGCAGACCATGCGCTTTACGCCGCCAAGCGCGCAGGCCGCAACTGCACCATCGTCTTCAACGAAACTGAGACTGCCAGGGAGCCCGAAGCCGCATTTGCGGCGTACGAAGGCGAACTCGTGCCGACCCTCGACGACCAGATCCACGCCTTGCGGCGCATGGGTACACTCGCGAGGATGTGACCGCTTGTTCGGCGCATCCCATTCTATCGGCTTTGGTTTGACCCCATGGCCGCCCAACACGACGGCCATTCCCCAACGCAAAAAGCGCGCCTGAATAGCGCGCTTTCGCAAATTTGGCAGCAATGTCCAGCTGTATCAGCCGTAGCGACCGGTGATGTAATCTTCCGTGCGCTTGACCTTCGGCGCCTGGAAGATCTGCTCGGTCTGGCCGTATTCGATCAACTCACCAAGATACATGAAGGCAGTGCTGTCGGAGATACGGCTTGCCTGCTGCATGTTGTGCGTGACGATAACGATGGTGAAGTCGCCCTTCAGCTGCGACACGAGTTCTTCGACCTTAGCGGTCGAGATCGGGTCCAGAGCCGAGGTCGGTTCATCGAGCAGCAGGACTTCGGGACGAATGGCGATGGCGCGGGCGATGCAGAGGCGCTGCTGCTGCCCGCCGGAAAGGCCAAGTCCGCTCTGGTGCAGCTTGTCCTTGACTTCGCTCCACAGCGCCGTTTCCGTCAGCGCCGCTTCGACGCGGGCGTCCATTTCCGACTTGGAGACCTTCTCATAGAGGCGGATGCCGAAAGCGACGTTCTCATAGATCGACATGGGGAACGGCGTCGGCTTCTGGAACACCATGCCGACCTTGGCGCGCAGATCGTTCAGATCGACGTCCTTGGTGAGGATATTGCGGCCATCCAGCAGAATCTCGCCCGCAACCGTTTGCCCGGGATAGAGATCGTACATGCGGTTGAAGGTGCGCAGCAACGTGGACTTGCCGCAGCCCGAAGGGCCGATAAAGGCGGTGACCGCATTCTTGCGGATGTTCATATTCACGCTCTTCAGAACGCGATGGCCGTTCTGATAGGTGAAATCGAGGTTCTTCACCTCAAGCTTCGCCAGGCCGAGATCCGAATGGGAAGCAGCATCCTTCCCCGGCTGTGCGTTGACGCTCTGGAAATTGCTGTCGCTCATGTTCATGGTCTCATTCCTATCGTTCAGCGGCTGCGTCACTGGCGGCGCCCACTCAAGACACGGGCAAGGATGTTAAGCGCAAGGATGGCAACGGTGATAATCAGCGCGCCGGCCCAGGCCAGTTGTTTGAGATCCTCACCGGCATCGGCGGCGAGCGTATTGATCGCAACCGGCAACGTGGCGATCGGACCGGTCAGGTCTGTATTCATGAATTTGCTGTAACCGGCCGTAAAGAGCAATGGCGCGGTTTCGCCGCTGATACGGGCGATGGCCAGCAGGATGCCGGTGAGGATTCCGGTCCAGGCGGAACGGTAAACCACCATCATCATGGATTTCCAGCGCGGAGCGCCGAGCGCTGCAGTCGCCTCACGAAGCGCGTTTGGCACCAGCAACAGCATGTCCTGTGTCGTGCGGTTGACGACCGGAAGCGCGATCAGCGCCAGCGCAAGGATGCCCGCGATAGCGGAGTTGCCATGCATAGGCACGACCACCGCGCCGTAGACGAACACGCCGATGATGATCGAGGGCGCGGACAGCAAGATGTCGTTGAGGAACTTGGCAGCCTCGGCAAGTTTGCTGCCGTTGGCATATTCCACAAGATAGGTGGCGGCAAGAATGCCGATCGGCGCGGCGATCACGATCGCGAGACCCGTGACCAGCACGGTGCCGTAGATCGCGTTGATCAGACCGCCGCGCGAGCCCTGGGCTGGGATCGACATGGTGAACACGTCGAGGCTGAGCGCCGATATGCCGCGATAAAGCAGGGTCGCAAGGATCACGCTGAGAAAGAAGATGCCGAGGACGGCCGCGATGAGGCACAAGACCATCATCACCCGGTTCTTCCCATAACGCCTCGACACGAGGTTCTGACGAATTGCATTGTCCATGGGTTTTTTCCTCAGTGCGAGTCGCCGCGGCCGATCATCCATCTCGCCAGCGCAAGTACGCAGAAGGAAAGGACGAACAGGAGCAGGCCGAGCGCAATCAGGCTCGACAATTGCAGACCGTCGGCATCGCCGAAATTGTTCGCGATCTGGGCGGAAATGGTGGTGGACGGCGAGATAATCGACGATTGCAGACGGCTCACCGAGCCGATAACGAAGGTAACGGCCATGGTTTCGCCGAGCGCGCGGCCGAGGCCGAGCATGATGCCGCCGACGAGGCCGCGGCGTGTATAGGGAATCAGGATGTGGCGAGCCACTTCCCATGTGGTCATCCCCATGCCGTAGGCGGATTCGCGCAGCATCGGCGGCACGGTGCTGAACACGTCGCGGGAGATCGCGGTGATGAACGGCAGGATCATGACGGCCAGTACGAGGCTTGCCGTCAGTAGGCCGACGCCTGGCGCCGGCGGCTGGAACAGCAGGCCGATCACCGGCACCTGGCCGACAGTCGCCATAAGGAAAGGCAGGATATTGTTCTGCATCAGCGGCACGAGAATGAACAGGCCGACGATGCCATAGATGATGGAGGGAACGCCCGCCAGAAGCTCGATGGCCGTGCTGATGGGACGGCGCAGGCTGCCGGGGCAAAGTTCCGTGAGGAAGATGGCGATGCCGATGCCCAGGGGAACGGCAATCAACATGGCGATGAACGAACTTACGAGTGTGCCGACCACGGCAGGGACGGCGCCATAAATATCGGCCGGCGCGCTCCACTTGGTGCCCCAAAGGAACGACAAGCCAAAGGTCTGAAATGTGGGTAAGGCATCGATGACAAGAACCACGAGGATTGCCAGCAGCAGAAGCACGACAAGAATAGCCGAGCCAAGCGTCATCAAATAGAAAATCCGATCCTGTATCCGGAATTTTCTGGTCGCGGCGGAGGTATTCACAGCCTGGAAGCCAGCCATCTGAGTCGCGTCAGCCATCGATTTCCCCTTGTCCTGTCACGAAAGGCGGACAGGGAAATACCCTGTCCGCCGCAACTTTTTCGCCTAGCACAAATTACTTCGTGCCGAAGTCCGTCTTCCAAGCCTTCTCGACGATCTCGACAACATTGTCCGGAACCGCAAGATAAGACAGCGCGGTCGCGTCCTTCTGGCCATGCTCATAGGACCACTTGAAGAACTTCAGTGCTTCTTCGTTCTTAGCAGCATCAGCCGGCTTCTTGTAGAGCAGAACCCAGGTCGAAGCGGCAATCGGCCAGCTCTTTTCGCCCGGCTGATTGGTGATGATCAGGTTGAAGTTCTTGGCCTTGGCCCAATCGGCGTTGGAAGCGGCAGCCTTGAAGGTTTCCAGGCTCGGCTCGATAACCTTGCCGGCAGCATTCTTCATCTTCGCGAAGCCGATGTGGTTGGCGACGACGTAGGAATATTCAACGTAAGAGATCGAGCCAGCCGTCTGATTGACGGTGGTGGAAACGCCTTCCGAGCCCTTGGCGCCGAAGCCGACCGGCCATTCAACAGCCGTGTTCGAACCAACCTTTTCCTTCCACTCCGGCGAAACCTTCGCCAGGTAGTCGGTGAAGTTGAAGGTCGTGCCCGAGCTGTCGGCGCGGTAAACGACCGAGATCGCCGTGGAAGGCAGCTTCACGTCCGGGTTGAGAGCCTTGATGGCTGCATCGTCCCACTTGGCAATCTTGCCGAGGAAGATGTCGGCCAGCGTCTTGCCGTCAAGAACGAGTTCGCCTGGCTTTACGCCTTCGACGTTATAGGAAACGACGATGCCGCCGGAGATCATCGGGAACTGGGCAATGCCATTCTTCTCGAGGTCGGCGTCGCTCATCGGCTTGTCCGAAGCGCCGAATACGATGGTCTTGTCGAGGAGCTGCTTGATGCCGGCGCCCGAACCGACCGACTGGTAGTTGACGACGTTGTTCGTCGCAGCCTTGTAGCCTTCGGCCCACTTGGACAGAACCGGTGCAATGAAGCTCGAGCCAGCGCCCGTGATGTCGGCAGCGGAGGCCGAAGCGGACATAGCCGCGATGAGGCCTGCAGTCAGGCAAAGCGAACGGAGTTTCAGGTTAAGCATAGTAGACTCACTTCCTCAAGTGAATGAAAGGATGGCGAGCAGAAGATCGGCGTGAGGTTGCCCATGGTAAACGAACCTCCCCGCCTAAAGTCTCCCGGCGACAGACTTGGCTCTAAAGACGCATTGTTTCAGTTTGATGACAGTTTAATGAAGCGGTAGTGACACAACCTCCGGCAATCATCGCCGCCATTGCGGAACGGCGTCAAACGAGCTGTGCCAAAGGGCGCATGAACGCGAACTTCATGTTCTGATTCAAGAACATCGTCAGAGACGGATCACGTAATCCTTGCGAGTCGTTTCAATAACTTCCCAGGTCCCCTTGAAGCCCGGCCTCAAGATAAGGCGGTCGCCTGCGCGCAGATGGAAGGTCTCGCCATCCTCACTCGTCACAATGGAATAGCCGGAGAGGATATGGAAATATTCCCATTCGTCATAGGCGATCCTCCATTTGCCTGGGGTTGCTTCCCAGATACCGGCATAAAGGCCGCCATCAGGCTCATCCAGGCTCCAGGTTCGGAAGGTCGGGGCTCCCGAAATGAGGCGATCGGCTGCGGGCGCGCCCGTTTCCGGTTCGACGCCGGCGATGTCCACTGCCAGATAGGTCGTCACGAATGCCTCCTGTTGATTGCCTCGTATGGCTCTCCGCGAGCTCAAGGACATGCGAACCCGAAACGCACATCATCCTGACCTGCCGCCCGATATCAAGGCCCCATCTTTCAGGGAAACGTCAGAAAACAATGCCCTAGTGCGCTTCGTTAATCTGGCTCGACCATCTCAATCGTGCCAAATCGTAATCACGGTCCAGAAGGAGCCAGCATGTATGAACTAGATGCCGTTATAACAGCGTGGATCAATGGCATGGCCGGAAACCCGACGGTCGACCGCCTGATGATCCTAATTTCGGCATACGGCGTTCCCTTGTTGATCGCTCTTGTCGCTATCCAATGGTGGGCCAGAGAACGTCGATCGGAAACCCGACACGCACTCGTTGCTGCGGGCCTGACCTTCGTCGTCGGTCTCGGTATCAACCAGGTCATCCTGCTTTTTGTCAGCCGTGTTCGCCCGTATGATGCCGGGGTCACCAAGCTACTTGTAGATCGCAGCAATGACCCGTCCTTTCCCTCTGACCACGCGACGGCCGCGTTCGCAATCTTTGCCGCATTTACGCTTCAACGCATGCCAGGGCGGAGTCTCTTCTTCCTAATCGGCGCAATCCTCGTATCCTTCTCCCGTGTCTACGTCGGCACGCATTATATCAGTGACGTCATCGGCGGGGTGCTTACCGCCGTTTTCGCGGCGATCTTGGTCAAGACGCTCTATCGTCCTGAAACCCGGCTGAATCGCTTCGTAACCGGCATCCTATAGGGTCAAATTTGCAGAGGCCCGTAAGAACTGTCGAGGCCATATCTGCGAGCGTCCTATTTTCAGGTTTTCGGCGGTCGATTCAATGCAACCTGATAAAAAATTGTCAAAGGTATGGGAGGAACCGCATCAGACTTTCGCCAGCGCCTGCTCCAGATCGGCGATGATATCCTTGACGTCCTCGATGCCGATGGAGAGGCGCACCACATCCGGGCCGGCGCCGGCTGCGACCTTCTGTTCGTCGCTCAGCTGCTTGTGCGTCGTCGAAGCAGGGTGGATGACGAGCGAGCGCGTGTCGCCGATATTGGCAAGATGCGAGAATAGCTGCAGGCCCTCGACCAGCCCCTTGCCGGCTTCATATCCCCCCTTCAGACCAAAGGTGAAGACGGAGCCTGCGCCCTTCGGCGAATAACGCTGCTGCAGCGCGTGGTTGGGATCGTCCTCAAGGCCGGCATAATTGACCCATGCCACCTTTTCCTGCCCCTTCAGCCAACGCGCAACGGCAGCCGCATTGTCGGAATGGCGCTGCATCCGCAGCGGCAGCGTCTCGATGCCCGTCAGGATCAGAAAGGCATTGAATGGCGAGATGGCCGGTCCGAGATCGCGCAGGCCCAGCACGCGGCAGGCAATGGCGAAAGCGAAATTGCCGAAGGTCGCGTGCAGCACGATGCCGTTATATTCCGGCCGCGGTGAAGACAGCATTGGATAATTACCCGAGGCGGACCAGTCGAAAGTGCCGCCATCGACGATAATGCCACCCATGGAATTGCCATGGCCACCGAGGAACTTCGTCAGCGAATGCACGACGATATCGGCGCCATGCTCCAGCGGCCGGATGAGATAGGGGCTTGCGAGAGTATTGTCGACGATCAGCGGCAGGCCATGCTTGTGCGCGATGGCCGCGATGGCCGCGATATCAACGAAGGTACCGCCCGGATTGGCGAGGCTTTCGATGAAGATGGCGCGCGTACGGCTGTCGATCTGCGCTTCGAAGGTCGCAGGATCGGCGGAATCGGCCCAGCGGACCCGCCAGTCGAAATTCTTGAAGGATTGCCCGAACTGATTGACCGAACCACCATAAAGCCGTTTGGCCGCGACGAAATTGTCGCCCGGCTGCATGATGGCATGGAAGATGAGGAGCTGCGCTGCATGACCGGAGGCGACGGCGAGAGCCGCAGTGCCACCTTCGAGGGCAGCCACCCGCTCTTCCAGCACGGCCTGGGTCGGGTTCATGATGCGGGTATAGATATTGCCGAACTGCTGCAATCCGAAGAGAGCGGCCGCATGATCCGCATCCTGAAAAACGAAGGATGTCGTCTGGTAGATCGGCGTCGCTCGCGCGCCTGTCGCCGGATCCGGCTGCGCGCCGGCATGGATTGCAAGCGTGTCGAAACCTGGGTTGTTTGCTGGCATATGTTTCCTCCCGCCGGATTTTGTTCGTAACGGGAAAAGCATAACGCCTGACATATGAAAGTTAACCGCGAACTTTGCCGTGCTTTTCGGCTCGCGGAAAAAACTTGCCATCTTTCGGTGAGATCGCGCGATAAACGGCCGGATGCCGTCGATCCCTATGATCTCGATCAGGCGACCAGGCGCGGATATTCGATGGCCGGGCAACGATCCATCACGACCCTTACACCCGCCGCCTCCGCTCGTGCCGCGGCGGCGTCGTCACGCACGCCGAGCTGCCCCCAGATGACCGGCGGCCGCGGCTCGATCATGATCGTCTCCTCGACCACCGATCGGAGATATTCGGGCGCCCGAAAAACATCGACCATATCCACGGGCTCGGGGATATCGGCCAGACGCGCATAGACCCACTGCCCCAGAATTTCCTTGCCGGACTGCCCAGGATTGACGGGGATGACGCGATAGCCCCTGTTCAAAAGATAGGCCATCACGCCGTTGCTCGGGCGCGCGGGATTGGGCGAAGCGCCGACGAGCGCGATGGTCCTCACGGACAAGAGGATATCGGCTATATAGGAATCGTCATAACTGTCGTGGTTCATCACGAAGCCTCCCGCTCCGATCACACTTGCGTTTTGCCATAAATACGGAAACCGCAATGGCGGTCTCCGTGTATAGTATATTATAGCAACTTCAGGGAGGATTACTCAGATGAAAAAAATCATCCTGCTCGGCCTGCTCATTACATCGGTCGCAACGCCGGCCCTGGCTATCTCGCGCTACAATTCCATGTCCATGACCTGCGCCGAAGCGAGGGCTGTCATCAACCGGGAGCGCGCGGTCATTATGCGCTATCCTGCAAAGAGAACGCAGAAAATGACGCTCTATGATCGCTATGTCGCCGACAGCGGAGCGTGCGACCAGGGCTTTTATGCCTATCAGGACTATCTGCCCACCAAAGATCGAGCCTCGTGCCCGGTTTATATATGCCGGCCGACGACCGATCTGGATGACGACGATTTGATTTTCCGGCGCTGATCGAAGTACGCCCGAACAGGATGTGGTGGACGATTCATGCGCTCGTCGCGATGACCACCGATCACAATCTATGATTGCAATCGGCACTGTGCACCTTCGGCACTATTGGCATCCTTGTATTTTCCGTGAGGCTGTCCGGAGGTCATTCTTCAAAGCGCTTTTAGTCACTTTTGTGCGCCCGGAAAGTTGCGTTCTCATGAAATGCAATCTTTGTTCTCTATTTATTCACATGTAATTTAGAAAATACGCATGAATAATGAATTCACATGAGAACCGATTGCGAACATGGAACATCTACCTACTTCATAAGTTCTCGACAGAATAATTGTCGAACTCTCGCAATGAGATATGTAAAAAATTGTCCGCTTCTCGATCCTATACTTGGATATAGACGATTTTTATCGCCTCTGATAGGCGGCGGCAGCTGTGAACTGTAATATTTTTCAACTGCTGTAGAATTATCCACCCTTCCCCATGCAGCATTTACGGTTGCACTAGCGCCAAAACAACAAGTTTATGGCGAACACCATTATTCCTGACGATAAGTAGCGGTGCGACCGTCCGACGCGCTCTGTCGTTTTTAAGTAAGAAGTGTCTAATGCTACTCCCGCGTTCACAGGACATGCGATATTTGTTCGCGCTTCATACTCTAATAAATTAGTTATTTATAATACCAACGCGAACAATAAAGAACGCAACGAGAACGCGACTCTCGATGCCGGCTATCGATCACCACAGGTGGAACAAGCCTTCAAAGTTGCCGATATTTCGTTGCTTTTCGATGTATTGCGGATCATATGGGGGCCGCATTCCCACAAAATGCCAAGCGCTGCCATGCACCTGCCAAATCGCGAGGTTTTCCGTGTCTCTCGACGTTATCGCGCTCGTCCTCTTCGGCGCCCTGCTGCATGCGACGTGGAACGCGATCATCAAGGCGGGAACCGATAAATCGCTCGATGCGGCACTGGTCTCGGCAGGCGGCGCGGCTGCGGCCCTTCCTCTGTTGCCATTTCTGCCTTTGCCGGCCTCCGCCGCCTGGCCTTTCATCGGCGCTTCGGCCATCCTGCAATTTGCCTATTTCCAGCTTGTGGCGGCAGCCTATCGTGCCGGCGACATCGGGCTTGTCTATCCGCTGATGCGCGGTGTAGCACCCCTCATCATCGCCTCGACAAGCAGTTTCATCCTGAAGGAAACTCTTTCGGGCGGCGCATTGATCGGAACCATGACCATCTGCGCCGGCATATTGACGCTTGCCTTCGAGGCCCGAAAGGGCAGCCGTCGGGCGATCGTCCTGGCCCTTGCCAATGCCGTTGTTATCGCGACCTACACCTATGTCGACGGCATCGGTGCGCGGGCGTCGGGCAATTCGGTATCCTATACCCTATGGATGGCGCTCTTGCCGCCCATCCTCCTATTCGCCTGGGCAATATCGCAACGCGGCCTCAATGCCGTCGCCGCCCATGTCCGCTATAATTGGTGGCGCGGGCTTATTGGCGGAGGCGGCTCGATCGCTTCCTACGGGTTGGCGTTGTGGGCGATGACCAAGGCGCCGGTCGCCATGGTCGCCGCCTTGCGCGAGACTTCGATCCTCTTCGCTTTGGTGATATCCGTTGTCATTTTGAAGGAACGGTCCAGCATCTGGCGCTATATTGCCGGCGCCATTATTGCTGGCGGAGTGCTGGTTTTACGGCTGGGCTGACCATAAATTATGTGGTTTTATTTTACCACACAAGCAGCATATTGATTTTACTTTATAATTTTTACAGCCCGCCAATCATGCGATATTGACCCTGGCTCTTAATCGATCTATAAGCCGCCTCAGATCGCAGCCTTTCCGGGCTGCTTTCTTTTTGGCGCGCCTCCATGCGAGCCAAATCAAGCAACAAGAAACGCCCAGACGCCTTCGGGCCAAGGGTCCTAAAAGAGAGTATGCAACATGGCAACCTTCTCCCAGAAGCCTGCAGAGGTGGAGAAGAAGTGGGTTCTCATCGACGCCGAAGGGCTTGTCGTTGGCCGTCTCGCTTCTATCATCGCAATGCGTCTGCGCGGCAAGCATAAGGCTACCTTCACGCCGCACGTCGACGACGGCGACAACGTCATCGTTATCAATGCCGACAAGGTCGTCTTCACCGGCAAGAAGTACGAAGATAAGGTTTACTACTGGCACACCGGTTATGCCGGCGGCATCAAGGAGCGTACGGCTCGCCAGATCATCGAAGGTCGCTTCCCGGAGCGCGTCGTTGAGAAGGCCGTCGAGCGCATGGTTCCCCGCGGCCCGCTCGGCCGTCGCCAGATGAAGAACCTGCGCGTCTACGCCGGCTCCAACCATCCCCACGAAGCTCAGCAGCCGGTCGTCCTCGACGTCGCCAAGCTGAACAAGAAGAACGTAAGGAGCGCCTGATAATGGCTGACCTCTCCTCCCTGAAGGACCTCGGCACGACTTCGGAAGCAGCTGCTGCTCCGGTTCACGTCCGCAAGGTTGACTCGCTCGGCCGCTCCTACGCGACCGGCAAGCGCAAGGACGCCGTCGCCCGCGTTTGGGTCAAGGCCGGCTCCGGCAAGATCATCGTCAACGGCAAGGACTACACGGCTTACTTTGCCCGCCCGGTTCTGCAGATGATCCTGCGTCAGCCGATCGTCGCTGCTGCCCGTGATGGCCAGTTCGACATCATCGCAACCGTTGCCGGCGGCGGCCTCTCCGGCCAGGCCGGTGCCGTTCGTCATGGCCTGTCCAAGGCGATCACCTACTTCGAACCGGGCCTGCGCTCGGTGCTGAAGAAGGGTGGCTTCCTGACCCGCGACAGCCGCGTCGTCGAACGCAAGAAGTACGGCCGTGCAAAGGCACGTCGTTCCTTCCAGTTCTCCAAGCGTTAATCGCTTATCCGAGATCGGATTATTGGAAAGGCCGGGGTTTCCCCGGCCTTTTTCTTTGCAGCATTGAAATGATGCAGATTTGCCGAGGCAGGGAATGCTTTTTATGGCAAAGTCCTCTTGCAAGCATCGGGGGAGTTTAATGCGCAGCCTCATCTTTTCGCTTCCATTCTTGATCGGCATGGCATCATCGGCTCTGTGCGACGACGCCCAGCCAATTCCCCCAGCCGACAAGGCCGCGGAGATGCAAAGCATGAAGGATTTTCTCCAGGCAAACGCGGACTGTCGCGAGTTCAACGACAGCTGCTCCTATTGCGTCGTGACCGATGGGCAGGCCAATTGCTCGACGCCGCAGATCGCCTGCGTAAAAAAGGCGTATCAATGCACCGCTCGATCGGGCAAATAGTCGTCGGATCTTAGTTTACGATTCCAGCCCGAATTTCGAGATTTGACCGCTCTCCGGAGAAACACCATGAGCAAGAGTACTTCATCGCGTTTCGCGGCCACTCCCGAGCCGCCCTATTATATCGTCACATTCGCGTCGCTCCGCACCGAAGGCGATAACGGCTATGGTTCTATGGGCGACCGCATGGAAGAACTGGCAAGGGCACAGGATGGCTTTCTTGGGATTGAGAGCGTCAGGGAGCCTGGCGGCTTCGGCATCACCAACTCCTTCTGGCGTGACGAGGAAAGCATCCTCGCGTGGAAGAACGTCGTGTCGCATCTGGCCGCACAGAAACTCGGTCGCGAGCGCTGGTACGAAGAATACAAGGTACGCATAGGCAGGATAGAACGGGCCTACGACTTTCATGCAAATAAAGGAGAGGCCCTTGCCGAGCACGTCGATTGACCATGCCTTCACCGCGGCAAGTCTGACCTCGGCTGCCAGCGATCCGACCTTTGCCGGCGCGCTCTCCTTCATGCGCCGCCGCTTCACCAAATCGCTTGCAGGCGCCGATGCCGTGGTCTGGGGCATCCCCTTCGATGCCGCCACCTCGAACCGGCCGGGAACGCGCTTCGGGCCGCAGGCGATCAGGCGTGCCTCGGCGATCTTCGACAACGATCCGCAATATCCATTCAACCGCGATCTCTTCGCCGAGATGGCCGTCATCGATTATGGCGACTGTCTGCTCGATTACGGCAATCATCAGGATACGCCCGCTGCAATCGAAAGACAGGCGGCGACGATCCTCGACAGCGGTGCCTTCCTGCTGACGCTCGGCGGCGATCATTTCGTCACATGGCCGCTGTTGAAGGCGCATGCCGCCAAGCACGGGCCGCTTGCACTGGTGCAGTTCGATGCTCATCAGGATACCTGGTACGACGACGGCAGGCGTATCGACCACGGATCCTTCGTCGCACGAGCGGTGCGCGACGGGCTGATCGACCCCGACCGCTCCATCCAGATCGGCATCCGCACGCATGCGCCTGACGATTTTGGTATCCAGATCCTCTATGGCCATCAGGTTGAGGACATGAGCGCCGGCGACATCGCTTCGACGATCATCTCGCATACCAAAGGCGCGCCGACTTACCTGACCTTCGATATAGATTGCCTCGATCCGGCGTTTGCTCCGGGCACGGGAACGCCGGTCGCCGGAGGCCCTTCCAGCGCCAAGATCCTGTCGGTGCTGCAGCGCCTGCATCAACTCGATATCAGGGGTGCCGATGTCGTCGAAGTGTCGCCTGCCTACGACCACGCCGACATCACCGCCATTGCGGGAGCGACCGTGGCGATGTATATGCTCGGTCTCCACGCCGAACGACGTGCAAGCGGTCGCTGAGACATGATTTCAGGTAGGGGCGACGGTTTTCGAAAATCACCCTGTCGCTTCGGCAACGACCGTTATGAAATTGAATCAACTGTATGGCAAACTGAGTCCGGAAACACTCTCAACCTATTGAAAGAGCAGGAATAAGATGGCACCGAAGATCTTCATCGATGGCGAACACGGAACCACGGGCTTGCAGATCCGCACGCGCATGGCCGACCGCCGCGATGTCGAGCTGCTGTCCATTCCCGAAGCCGAACGCCGCAATGCCGCCATGCGCGAGGACATGCTGAATAGCGCCGATATTGCCATCCTCTGCCTGCCCGACGATGCGTCGAAGGAAGCGGTGAAGATGGTGGCGGGCAACAACAATGTCCGCGTCATCGACACCTCGACGGCTTTCCGCATCCACCCCGACTGGGCCTACGGCTTTGCCGAAATGGACGGCAATCAGGGCAACCGGATCAAAGCGGCGCGTTTCGTCGCCAATCCCGGCTGCTATCCGACGGGTGCGATCGGCGTCATCCGGCCGCTACGCGCCGCCGGCATTCTTCCGACGGACTATCCCGTGACGGTGAATGCAGTGTCCGGCTACACCGGCGGAGGCAAGCAGATGATCGCCCAGATGGAAAATTCCGATCATCCGGATGCGATCACCGCGCCGCATTTCCTCTACGGCCTGCCGCTGACCCACAAGCATGTGCCCGAGATGACGACCCACGGCCTGCTGGAGCGAGCGCCGATCTTCTCGCCCTCCGTCGGCCGCTTCCCTCAGGGCATGATCGTGCAGGTGCCGCTGCATCTCGGCGATCTTGCGGAAGGCGCGACGCTGGAAAGCATTCATGCCGCACTCGTCGAGCATTACGCCGGTCAGGATATCGTTCAGGTCGTTTCGCTCGATGAGAGCCGCGCCCTGCCCCGCATCAACGCCGTCGAGCTCGCCGGCAAGGACACGATGAAGCTCTTCGTCTTCGGCACGCCGGGTGGAGCGCAGGTCAATCTCGTTGCCCTGCTCGACAATCTCGGCAAGGGCGCATCGGGTGCAGCCGTACAGAACATGGATCTGATGCTGAGCGCGTAGCTCAGTCCAACGCGGATTGAAATTCGATAGGCCCGGCCTGTTTATTCAGGCCGGGCCTTTTCACGTCAAAAGCAGTTTTGCGCAATTTAGGCTCCGCTGCCGTACTCGGCCTTATTTTTGCCGTTGCCCTAAATTAGCGGAACCTACACGGAAAAGTGAACAACCGTTGGGCTTGCGACCAATTGTCGGCCAGATTTGCTCTTTAACGGCTTTGCTTGCCCGAATAGGCGGGACGTAAAAACTATCCCTTTTTTCAATGAATATCCAAGAATGAGCCATCGTAAAGGAATTGGTTACCATAATTCGGCATGCTTCCAGACAGCCGGCAAGTTGGCGACCGAACGCGATTTTCGCGTTAGGGCACGTGTGCGTTCTTGAGCCGGTTCAGTGTCTGTGTAGTTTGGATAACGAGTATCATGGCGTTTGTGACCGAAACGTTCGGTAACTTCAATTCGCGCTCCGGCTACGCCTCGCGATCGAAAAAATCCCTCAGCATCCGTCCCGGCACCCTGGCCACCGGCGTCGCAGTCGCGGCGTTCGCCTGGGTCACTGCGACGCTGATGACGACGCAATCGATGGTGCTGTCGCTTCCCGGTGCGGCGGCATCGACCGACAGCTTCTTGGCGCCGCGAGCATCGGCCTTCATCGTTCCGCAAAGCCACGTGGCCCACCCTGCCCGCTATGCGAGCCAAACCACTTCGCTGCATGGGCAAAGCCGCTTCGGCAACGTCGCGGCTACAGAGTTTCAAACGAAAGCTGGCGGGACGGATGCGGTTCGTGCGCAACTCGCATACGCACTCGCACAGCAGACGTCGGATATGAAGCAGGCTCAGATTGCGGCCGCAAGCATCAAGAGCGGCCGTCTCGAAGTAGCCGCGGCTTCGCCTGAGACGATTGACCATCTGCGCAAGGTGATCGCGATCAATTTCGCAACCGCAGTGCAATCGCTGAGTCAGGCAAAATATGCAGCCGCCTTGATGCCGGCCGCAGGCCCGCTGAAAACCACGGAGGAGCCGGCGGCGGTTGCTTCCGCCGCTCCTGAGGTCAGCCTGCCCGCCATAGCGGAAGCAAAGCCGGTGCCTGCGAAAGACGCCGACATTGCGGTGGCGGAAGCCGTGCTGAACGTCATTCCCATGACGCGCCCTGCCCGCGAAACACCCGTGCAACGCGCCAGCGCCACAAGCGCCATCGCCAGGGCAACGGACAACGAAACGACCGCACAGCCGCCATCGCGCATGATGGCTTATGCCGATCCGGATGACAGCTCGGTTCGCAAGACGAAGCCGTTCATTAATCCGTTTGCCGCCATCAGCCCCGGACCAGGCACGGCGATCTACGATATCGAGGCGAAGACAGTTTACCTGCCGAGCGGCGAGCGCCTCGAAGCCCATTCCGGCCTCGGCCACATGCGTGACAATCCTCGCTATGTCGATCGCAAAAACACCGGCCCGACGCCGCCGGAAACTTATAACCTTACCTACCGGGAAAGCCTGTTTCACGGCGTGCAGGCACTGCGCCTGACACCCTCAGGCGGCGCTCGCGTTTACGGCCGCGACGGCCTGCTGGCTCACACATACATGCTCAGAGGCGGCCGTGCCGAATCGAACGGCTGCGTGGTCTTCAAGGATTACAATCGCTTCCTCGCCGCCTTCCGGCGTGGCGAAATCAAGCGGCTGAAAGTCGTCTCGCGGATGTCTTCGGCGGCAAGTGTCGCTTCCGCACGCTAAAGGGATTTGAGGCGCAAAGCGCCTCAATCTCTCACGACGATCGAGGTCTGGCGCGGCAGTTCACCATAGAAACCGCGCCAGTTGGCAATCGCGAAGCCGAAGACGATCAGGGCGCCGGCCTGATGCGCCAGGGCCAAATGCAGCGGCACATGCAGCAGCAGCGTCGAAATGCCGAGGATCGCCTGGATCAGCACAAGCACGAAGAGAACGACGGACCGGCGCGCATGCGTCGTTTGCGGCGCCGCGCGCAGCGAGATGATCATATTGATGGCGACCACCACGAAGAGCGCATAGGCACCGAGACGGTGAACGAACTGGACCATCTTCGGGTTCTCGAAGAAATTGATCCAGCCCGGTGACTGTATGAAGAGATCGCCGGGCACGACGGCCCCATCCATCAGCGGCCAGGTATTGTAGCTGAGGCCTGCATCGAGACCGGCGACGAGCGCGCCAAGATAGATCTGAAACAAGGCCATGAAGGCGATCAAACCGGCGAGCTTTGCCGAATGGCGAGTTGGCGGCGGCTCGTTCGAATGCGGCGACAGGGCGCGCATGAACCACATGCAGGCGGCAAAGATCAGACAGGCGGTGACGAGATGGGTAGCGAGCCGGTACTGGCTGACGTCGGTGCGTGCTTCCAGCCCCGAGGAGACCATCCACCAGCCAATCGCACCTTGAAGGCCGCCCAGCACGAAAATGCCGGCAAGCGGCAGCCAGAGCTTGCGCTCGACGCGGCCGGTCAGGACGAAGAACAGCAGCGGCAGGCCGAAAATGACGCCGATGGTGCGCGCCAGCAGGCGATGCGCCCACTCCCACCAAAAGATGCTCTTGAACTCCTCGACCGTCATATCCTTGTTCAGGATCTGGAATTGCGGGATGCGCTTGTAGAGATCGAATTCCTCCTGCCATTCCTGCGCATTCAGCGGCGGGATGACACCGTGGATTGGCTGCCATTGCGTGATCGACAGGCCGGAATTGGTGAGGCGCGTCGCACCACCCACCAGCACGAGAGCGAAGAGAACCAGAAGCACGCAGGCGAGCCAGATGCGGATGGCGCGGCGATTACGGTCCTGACGGGCCACTTCCTTCAAAATTGCCTGTTCGGTCGTGAAATTAGTGGCAGCCATGGCTTCTCCCTTCGATCAGGCTGTTGATTTGCCCGATAGGGGCGTGCAAAACAAGTCCCGGGAGTTTGCGGCATGCCGTCGCGGCATGCTGTCATAATGAGGAGAAAACCCCGTGCCCCTTCGCCTGCGCAAATTCATTGGCATGATCCTGCTCGTGCTGCTGGTTGCAATCTATGCGATCGTCGCCATGATCGTTGCAGTGCGAACGCTTGCAGATCAACCCGGCTGGGTACATTTCCTGTATTTCTTTCTCAGCGGCATCATCTGGGTGCTGCCGGCAATGGGCATCATCAAGTGGATGGCCGGGCCACGCCCGCAATAGCGCTCGCCCCGACGCGATTTACATTAGGCTAACCTTGATCCGTGCCTTATCCCGCGCGAATATCCCATATTAAGCCAAAAATAAGCCGTTGGCCGCCAGACTGCGTCCGAATACCGCCGGAGCGGAGAAGATCGGATGCAGACCCAGACGCGAGATATTGCCAGCATCGCCGCCGCTGCCGGTGCCGGTGAGCAGATTGCGTCGATCGAGATGGAGCCTGCGCCCACCGTTCATCTGCAGGTCGACATCTTCGACAGTATGGCACAGCTTGAAGCCGAATGGCGCGCGCTGGAACAGGACGACCTCAACTCGCTGCATCAGAGCTATGACTGGTGTGCAGCATGGGCGGAGAACCTCAAGCGCCCTCTCGCCATCGTCAGGGGCTCCATCCGAAATCACGTCGCCTTCATCCTGCCGCTCGAGATTATCCGCAGTCACGGGATAAGACGAGCCGAGTTCATCGGAGGCCACCACAACAATATCAATACCGGCCTGTTTTCGACTAAGTTCCTGATGAACGGTCCACTGACCCCCGTTCAAGTGAACGCCATATCCGCGGCTCTGGGGGGTAAGGTAGACGTCGCTATCCTGCGCAATATCCCGCTGGAATGGCGGGGGCGCCCAAGCCCCCTCGCCTCGCTGACGGCGATCGAAAACCAGAACCGAGCTTTTCAGCTGCCCTTCCTCGGCAGTTTCGAAGCAAGCCTGAAGCAGGTGAACGCCAAGCGCCGGCGCAAGAAGTTCAAGCATCAGAGCCGGCTTCTCGACGCCAAGGGCGGTTACGAATATCTGATTGCCAGTCCCGACCAGCAAGATGCGCTTCTCGATCTTTTCTTCCAACAGAAGGCGACCCGCTTCAAGGATGCCGGCTTGCCTGACGCTTTCAAGGACGCCCGGATCAAGGCTGCGCTGCACGCCATGTTACACCGACGCAACGACGATGGCATCGGTGCGACACTTCAGATGCATGCGCTCCGGCTGAAAGGCGAGCACGAGGGCCATATTCCAGCCGTCGCCGCCCTCTCCCGCAAGGGAGACCACGTCATCTGCCAGTTTGCTTCCATCGACGAGGCTGTGGTTGCTGACGCAAGCCCCGGCGAATTGCTATTCTGGTTGATGATCGAGCGACTGCATCGCGAGGGCGTTGCACTCTTCGATTTCGGCATCGGCAACCAGACCTACAAGCGCTCCTGGTGCCCAATGGAAACTGTGCAGCATGATCTTTTCCTGCCGATTTCAGGCGTGGGACGCCTCACGGCAATGGCGAGCCGGAGCATGACGCGCACGAAAGTGGCGATCAAGTCCAATAGAAAGCTCTATTCCCTTATCCAGCGGCTGCGGGCGAGACATGCAGCTGGCGCGCCAGCGGATGATGGCGGCGACGCAGATTGATCAGGCGGCGTCCCGGCGCGTATCCGGATCATGCTCTTCGCGCCAGCCGGACATCAGGATGATGTGTTCGTAGCCGGCCTTTTGGAATTCCGTCATGGCTGCGATGAACTGGCTTTCATCCGGCTCCGGCATAGAGAGGACGATTTCCGTCTCCTTGCTGCGCGTCAGCCGCGCGACGCCGGAGACCTCGGCCGCCCCGCACTCCACCAGAACGATGTCATAGGCCGAGTTCAGGGCATCGAGGATCAGTGACAGGCGGTCGGCACCCCGCATGGCGCGCGCAAGATCGCTCATGCCCTGGGGCACGATATGGGCGTCCGACAGGCGATCCGGATGGATCGTATCGCCAAAGGCCGCTTCGCTGCATAGCAGATCGGTTACACCGGGAAGTTCGTCGTGCTCGGCCATCAGCTTCGAGGGGCATCCTGTGCCGGTCATGTCGACCAGCACGATGCGGCAACCCGCATCGGCGATGGTCCGCGCCAGCATCACGGTCGCTGTCGAACCATTATCACCGGTCGGTGATATCGCGATGGCAAGTCGCGAGCCGCTGTCGATCAGATAGTCGGCGACGGATTGAATGGAGAAATCTTCCTCTTCATCCGCAGCCTGGACAGCCTGCTTCGGCTCGTGATCCAGAGCGATTGCGGTACCCAAGGCAATTGCCGCCTCCGGAGCAACTGCGGTGTTCGCAACCTGAACCGGGATCTCTTCTGCTGGGACCGAGAGCATGCTTGTGGGCGCCTCGACACTGCTTGCTCGCGTGACTGGCCGAACCGGAGCCGGCGCGGGGACGGTTTGAGCACGCTTCGCTATCTCCAGCACGGCGGCATCTTCTTTGCGGGCAGAACCGACAGGCCGCAACGCGCGGCCGCTGAACAGCTCCGAAAGCATGATGACGATGGCCGTCAGGAGAAAGGTGGCAAGAGTTGCGACGACGACGATCGGGCCGACCTTCGGGAAAGACGGATCGACCGGCTCAACCGCCGTGGAAACGATGCGCGCATCGGCAGGGCTGGAATTCTTGTCGACGCGAGAGGCCGCCTCGCGATAACGGGCGAGATAGGTCTCGAGCAATTGCCGTTCGGCCGTAGCTTCGCGTTCCAGGGCGTTGAGGCCGACTTCGTCCTCCCCTGCCCGGGCACTGTCGGCCTTCAGCGTGTTGGATTGGGCGAGGAGCTGCTGCTCGCGCAGTTGCGCCACCTTCGCTTCATTCTCGATGCTTGCCAGAATCCTCTGCGTCTCGCGCTCGATCTGCTGACGGATATCGGCGAGCTGCGCCCGCAGGCTCTTCAGCCGTGGATGTCCATCCATCAGCGTCGTGGAGAGATCGGAGATCTGCGACTCCAGGTTCGACTGGGTCGCCTTCAGCCGCTGAATTGTCTGCGATCCCGCGACATCGGCAAGCGTGTCGGTGGAGCGGCCGCTGGACAGCGCGCTGCGCACCGCTTGCGCTCGCGCCTCGGCATTGGCCTTATCGCCACGCACCTGTGCCAGCTGCGTCGAAATATCCGCGAGCTGCTGCGTGGCGAAATTGCTATTCTGACTGGTCTGGAGAAGACCGTTGGCGGAACGATAATCGGCAACCTTCTTTTCGGCCTCGCTGACCTTGTCGCGCAGTTTGGCGATCTCCGGCTCCAGCCAGCGCGTTGCCTCGCTGTTGGAATCGAGCTTGGCTCCGCTCTGCATCGACAGATAGACCTGGGCCATGGCATTCGGCACGCTGGCGGCAAGATCCGGATTTCGGGACGTGAAGCTGATGCCGATCACGCGCGAGCTGTTGATCTGATAGACCTGCAGGCGGCTGTTGAAGGCGTCCAGCATCCGCTCTTCCGGTGCCTTATCTGCCGCCGGTTGTCTCAGATGCAGCTTTATCAGGATATCCGAGATCGCGGAGCTATTGTTGCCTGCGGCGAATTCGGGACGATCGTAGAGCTTCAGATTGGTAATGACCTGCTTCACTAGATCTGCCGACTGCAGGATCTGCACCTGGCTGGCAATGTTCAGCTCGTCCAGCAAAGGTCCGGCACCGGCATCATTGCCAGACGTCGTCGTTGCGAAGGCCGGCGCACGCTGCTCGATGAGGATGCGGGCTTCGCTGCGGTATTCCGGCGCCATGACCTTGGCAATCGCAAATGCCGCGCACGCACCAGCCAGCGTGATGGCGATGACACGCACCCGCCGCTGCCACACAGCGCGAAAGAGCTGAGCGAGATCGATGTCCACATCCTGCTGGGTGCTGTTGACACCGGACATATGCAAAACTCCGTAATAGAAAGCCGGAATTAATCGTAAACGACTATAGTAACCCAAGCGTTAATAGTATTTCGCCGTCATTATTTTTGATGCCGCTAATTTTTTCCCGGATTTTCATTTGCTCTTTACCGACCGTTAACCCTAACGGATCGATAACGACGACAGTGTCCTTCCCTTTCTAATGAGCGCGAAATGCCCTTCGCAAAGCCAAAGATTGTCCTTGCACTCGGCATGGCTGCCGTGAGCGCCGCGCTCACCGGCTGCAACACCTATCAACCGGCTCCCAAGGCCTTCAATGAGGCCACGATCCAGCCCTATGCGCTTGACAGCGGCGATCGGCTGCGGGTTACCGTGTTCGACCAAGCCGGCCTGACCAACACCTATACTGTCGACCAAGCCGGCTATATCGCCTTCCCGCTGATCGGCCAGGTCGCTGCCCGCGGCCGGACCTTGCAACAGCTCTCCGGCCAGATCGCTCAGAAGCTTCGCCAGGGGTATATTCGCGATCCCGACGTCACCATCGACATCGACCGCTATCGCTCCGTCTACATCATGGGTGAAGTCGGCCAGCCGGGCCAATATTCTTACGTTCCGGGTATGACCATCCAGAATGCCATCGCGGTCGCAGGCGGGTTCACCAGCCGGGCCAACCAATCCAACGCGGATGTCACCCGCAAGATCAACGGTCATGTCATGACTGGACGGGTCGGCATTTCCGATCCGGTGCTGGCGGGCGACACCATCTATGTCAGAGAGCGGTTGTTCTAACCGCGACCGCTCATGACCCGGCCACTTCGAATCCTTCATTGCTTTAGGTCGCCGGTCGGCGGGGTCTTCCGCCATGTCCGAGATCTGGCTGAGGAACAGAGCAAGGCGGGGCACGAGGTCGGCATACTTTGCGACAGCTTGACGGGCGGCGAGCATGAGGATCGCCTGTTCGACGACATAGCACCCTTCCTCGCTCTCGGCATCATTCGCCTGCCGATCCGGCGGCAAATTACCCTCACGGATGCTGCGACACTTTGGAGCAGCTACAAGGAAATCAAGAGTTTGCGGCCGGATGTGCTGCACGGGCACGGCGCCAAGGGCGGCCTGCTTGCGCGCGTTCTCGGCTCGGTCCTGCGGGTCAACAGGTATCGCGTAGCCCGCCTTTACACCGCGCATGGCGGAAGCCTGCATTTTCCCCGTCACTCCTTCCAGGGAATACTTGTCCATAGTCTGGAACGGATGCTGGAATTTTTGACCGATGGGCTGATCTTCATTTGCGATTTCGAACGCCGCACCTATGAAGCAAAGATCGGCAAACCGCGCACCCGCTCGGTTATGATCTATAACGGCATCAGCGAAAGAGATTTCCGCATCATACCGACACGATCGGACTCCGTGCACTTCGTCTATATCGGCATGCTGCGGGACCTCAAAGGTCCCGATCTATTCGTTGACGCCTTTGCGAAAACGGAACGGCGGATCGGCAGGCCGCTTTCCGCTCTGATGATCGGCGACGGGCCGGACAGAGACAAATATCACCGGATGATGGTCGAGCGGGGGCTTGGTCACCGGATTGGAATGTTGCCGGCCATGCGCGTGCAGGAAGCCTTTGCGGTGTCCCAGAATGTCGTGGTTCCCTCGCGCGCGGAAGCCATGCCTTATATCGTTCTGGAAGCACTCGCCGCCGGGAAGGCCGTGATTGCTTCGCGGGTTGGCGGCGTTGCGGAAGCGCTTGGCGATAACAATCCCGCACTCGCCAAACCGGAAGATGCCGACGACCTCTCGCGCATCATGGCTGAAGCGATCACAGAACCGCTATGGGGCGCTCGCAACATGCCCGATATCGGGACGATCCGATCGATTTTTTCCGCATCAGCCATGGCACGGGATACTTTGCACCTGTATCAAAATATACTTGGCCTGGATAGCGACGGTTAGAATACAGCCAAGTGTTGTAAGTGTTTCTTAGCTGATATCTGGTAGGCCTTGTCCGATAACGATCGGATAAGCTGTCATGAACACTACCGAAAAATCCGAGCAGCTCAGCTTGGACAATCTTCGCAAGCAGGTTTCGGAAATCCGCACGCGCGGTGCCGGCGAGACGCCGGGCGATCGTCCCGGCGGAATGAATATCTATGCGCGGCAGATCGCCGAACAGTTTCGCGAAACCAACCAGTCTCCGTCCATCATCGTCGGACAATACCGGTTGTTCGAATTTCTATCGCTGCTCGCATTCGGGCTTGCAATTCTCCTTTTCGGCACATCGGACGATCATCCCTTCGTATCAAAGGGCGTGGTGACGCTCGCGCTCTGCGGCCTCGCCATTGCCTTCCTGCAGATTGCAGACGCCTATCAGATCCCGGTTCTGCGCTCGCCTCACCATTACCTGCACAGGATTCTCGGAGCTTGGGCGGCGGCCTTCGCGGTCATGGTCATCGCCCTGCTCCCGTTCGACATCAATAATATCTATTCTCTCCCCCTCCTCGGTCTGTGGTTCGCAGCCGGCGCCGGCTTCCTTCTCGTGGCACGCCTGCTTTTCGCCTATGGCATTCGCCACTGGGCCCGCAACGGCGTCATGGAACGGCGCGCCGTCATCGTCGGCGGCGGCGAACCGGCAAAGGAACTCATTCGCGCCCTCGAACATCAGCCAGACAACGATATCCGTATCTGCGGCATCTTCGACGATCGTGGCGAAAAGCGTTCTCCCATCATGGTGGCCGGCTATCCGAAACTCGGCACGGTGGCGGAATTGGTCGAGTTTGCGCGGCTCGTGCGCATCGACATGCTAATCATCGCGTTGCCAATCAGCGCCGAAGACCGCATTCTGCAATTGCTGAAAATGCTTTGGGTACTGCCCGTCGACATCAGACTGGCGGCGCATGCCAACAAGCTGCGCTTCCGCCCCCGCGCCTATTCGCATGTCGGCGCCGTGCCGATGCTCGACATCTTCAACAAGCCGATCCGGGACTGGGATGGCGTTGCCAAGCGCATCTTCGACATCTTCTTCAGCGTGGTCGCGCTTGCCCTTCTCTGGCCGATCATGTTGGGGGCTGCGATTGCCGTGAAGGCGACCTCGAGGGGGCCGGTGTTCTTCATGCAGAAGCGCCACGGGTTCAACAACGAGATCATCAACGTGTTCAAGTTTCGCTCGATGTACACGCATATGAGCGATCCGTCGGCTCGCAATGCCGTAACCAAGAACGACCCGCGCGTGACCCCCGTCGGCCGCTTCATCCGCAAGACGTCGATCGACGAGTTGCCGCAGCTCTTCAACGTGCTGCTCGGAAGCCTCTCGCTCGTCGGCCCGCGGCCGCATGCCGTGCTTGCCGCCAGCCATAACCGCACCTATGCCGACGTCGTCGAAGGTTACTTCGCGCGCCATCGCGTAAAGCCGGGCGTGACCGGCTGGGCGCAGATCAACGGCTGGCGTGGCGAGATCGACAGCGACGACAAGATCAAGTTCCGTACGGCCTACGATCTCTATTATATCGAGAACTGGTCGCTGCTGTTCGATCTGAAAATCCTGTTCCTGACGCCATTCCGTCTGCTCAATACGGAAAATGCATATTGAGCGCGATCGATCTGCCATCACCCCGCGTCGCGCAGCCGCAGCTTGCCGCATTGCGGCTGGTCGGTACGGCGAGCGTTGCCGTGGGCGTATTCCTGTCGGGTTTCGTTATCGCGGAGCCCGCACCCTACGAGCTGTGGCTCGCCTTTTTGATCGGCACATGGTTCATTCTCGGGCTGAAAATCTCGCGCAGCGTCGCGCCGCTTCTGGCCCTGTTCCTGACATTCAATGTCGGCGGGATGCTCTCGATCACGCAGATGCATGACCTCGCCGCCGGCAACCATCTCGATGGCCCGATCTATATCGCGGTCTCGACCTTTCTGGCGCTGAGCGCCGTCTTCTATGCCGCCATTGCCGAAGACAACCAAAAGCGGCTGAAGCTGATCTTCAATACCTGGGTCGTGGCAGCGCTGATCACCGCAAGTCTCGGCATCCTCGGCTACTTCCATGCCGTGCCGGGCTTCGACATCTTCACGCGCTACGACCGCGCCATGGGTGCATTCCAGGATCCGAACGTCTTCGGCCCCTATCTTGTGGCGCCGAGCCTCTATCTCATGCACGGCCTGCTGATCGGCGACCTGAAAAAGGCGCCGATCAAGGGCATCTGCCTGTTCGTCCTCGCCTTCGGCATTTTCCTGTCCTTCTCGCGCGCAGCTTGGGCCCTTTTCGCTTTCACCTCGGTGATGCTGATCTTCTGCATGTTGCTGAAGCACCGCAGCAATACCTTCCGGCTGCGCATTCTGGTGATGTCGCTGGCGGCCATAATCCTAATGATTGTGCTGCTCGTCGTCGCGCTGCAATTTCCGCAGGTCAGCGACCTGTTTTCGACGCGCCTGCAGCTGGTGCAGAGCTATGACGGCGGGCACCTCGGCCGTTTCGAGCGCCACAGCATCGGCTTCCAAATGTCCATGGAACGGCCTTTCGGCATCGGTCCGCTGGTCTTCGGCCAGATCTTCCGCGAAGACGAGCACAATACTTGGCTGAAAACACTGACCACCTATGGCTGGCTCGGTTTCGTGACCTGGATCAGCATGATCTGCTGGACCATCTATATCGGCTTCCGCAACCTGCTGAGGGAGCGTCCCTGGCAGCCCTACCTGATGATCGGCTGGATCGTCATTCTCGGCCATGTCGGCATCGGCAACGTCATCGATACCGATCATTGGCGCCATCTTTACATGCTGATCGGCATCGTCTGGGGCTGCGGCGCCCTGGAGCAGAAATATCAGCGTGACTTGAGCAGAAGGGAAGCTGCGCGGTGAACATTCGCACCAACGTCAAACGCCTGTCGTTGTTGCAGGTTCTCGAACCGAGCGGCGGCGGCTCCGGGCGACATTTTCTCGATCTGTGCCGGGCCATGCAGCATCGCGGCCATTTCGTGACCGCCATCTATTCCCCGGTGCGCGCCGAGCCCGCCTTCGTCGCTGAGCTGGAAAATATGGGCCTGGACAATGTCATTCCGCTTGCCATGCGGCGCGCTCCAGGCCCCTGGGACCTGACGGCATGGTGGCAGCTCCGCAAGCTCGCCACCATTCACGGGCCGTTCGATCTGATCCACGGTCACAGCTCGAAGGCCGGCGCTCTCACGCGCTTGCGGCTGCCGGGGCAGCATGTGCCTGTTCTTTACACACCGCATGCCTTTCGTACCATGGACCCCACGCTGGGTTCGAAAGGCCGCCTGATCTATGGCGGCATCGAGCGTCTTCTCGGGGCTTTTTTGACGGACCGGCTGATCTGCGTTTCCCAGGATGAATATGATCATGCCCTGTCGCTCGGCATCCCGGAAAAACGACTGCGCGTCGTCGTCAACGGCGTAAACGCGCGGCCCATCGGCCAGCGGACGGCCATCCGCAGACGCTATGGCATTCCACAGGACGCCCTGCTCTTCGGCTTTGTCGGACGGATGACACGACAGAAGGCGCCGGAGCGCCTGGTCGAAGCTTTTGCGCGGATAGCACCCCACTTACCGCAAGCACATCTGCTGATGATCGGGATCGGCGAGCTCGCCGATACAACAAGAGAAATGATCAGGGCAGCCGGGCTTGAAGATCGCGCCCGCATCGATGGCAGCGTGCGTGGCGTGACCGCCATAGACGCCGTCGATGTCGTCGTCATGCCCAGCCGCTACGAAGCTATGTCCTATGTGATGCTGGAAGCGGCTGCAGCAGGCAAGCCGCTGCTGCTCGCCGATGTCGGGGGCGCACGCACGGTGCTGGAACATGGCAGAAACGGTTATATCGTGCCAAACAGCGATGATCCTGAAGCATTGGCGGCCGCGATGGCGAGGCTTGCTGACCCGGCACGGCTTGCAAGTTTCACCGCTGAAGCTCGTCGCCGCAAGGATGGCTATACACTTGCCGGCATGGCCCATGCGACCGAGAAGATCTATTACGACCTGCTCGGCCAACCCTTCCCCGCCCCGCTGGAACTGGCAAGTTCCCACTTCAGCGATGCAATCAAAGGCCGGAAGAAAAGCGCGTCGGCCCTCTAAACTCGCATCGGATTTTCGTGTGAAATCGGTTCCGCTTTTCGAGCCGATGCGATAGACTTAACTCATGATTACTTCAGCACAATTGCGCGGCGCGCGCGCCATGCTCGGACTGACGGTGGAGACGCTTGCCAGCGAGAGCAAACTGCCGGCTTCGACGATCGAAGCCTTGGAAACAGAGGGCAGTTCGGCGGACATGAGAGCGCTTGCGGCAATCCGCTCCGTTCTCGAGAACCATGGCGTGATTTTTCTCGCTGGTGGCAGCGACGGCCCGGGCGGTCCCGGCATTCGCTTCAAGCACTGGTCCGACGATGATGGCATTCGGCCTGAGAACCTGAATGCCACCAATGACGATTGAGGGCTGAGGCAGGGTTGCCACCTCAGAGCGGATCAGCTTTTCATGCAGGCTCCGAACCGCTTCATCTCTTTGTTTCTAGCAACTCCGGACCTAAGACAGCTGCACGATTTCGCTTATCTGCCTCAGGCTCCAAGCTTCCAGCTTTTGACAAACTCTTCAGGCGCCGACAGCACAGCCGGCAAGATGTAACGTTCAGTATCGTTGGCCGGTTCCCAACCTTCGACGATCGAGCCGACGGGCAGGCCATGCCCGAAATCGGTCAGCGTCACCAGTTCCAAAATCAGATGACCGTAGTCGTCGCGCCACTCGCGCCGTTCACCGCCCTCGAAGAGACGCAGCCGACCCTTGGTGCGCGGACGCTCGCGTGCGGCAAGCCATTGCGCAACGGATGCCTCCGCATTTGCGAAGGCTACCACCTCGTCGGCGTCGCCATGCCAGATGGAAACGACCGGAAAGCGAGCGGCATCGGGCGACACTTCGCGCACAAGCTCGGCCCATTTTTCGGCCGGGCGGCTTGAGCCGCGCTTCATGACGTCGAGCGCCGACATGGCGTCCCGGGCAGCGCCGAAAGGCAGACCGCCGATGATGGCGCCCGCGGCAAACAGCTCCGGATAGGTCGCGAGCAATGCGGCGGCCATAGCGCCCCCAGCCGAGAGGCCCATGACGAAAACCCTGCTGTCGTCGATCGCATGCAGACGGCGGCTGAAATCGATCATTTCTTTGATAGAGCCGAGTTCACCGCGATCGCGCGTGACCAAGCTCGGGCGAAACCAGTTGAAACAGAGATTGGGATTGTTCGAAGCCTTTTGCTCCGCAAAAAGCACCGCAAACCCATGCTGACGGGCAAGTGCCGTCCAGCCGCTCGCGCGATCGAAATCCTCTGCATTCTGATGGCAGCCGTGCAGAACAACAACGAGCGGCATCGGTCCCTTCACACCAGGCGGCACATATTCGAGCATGCGCAGATTGCCGGGATTGCGGCCGAACCACAAAACTTCGGTCAGCCGCTGGGCGGAAGGACGCGTGGAAACACGACGGCGTGCCGGCTGAGATTGCGGCTGCGTCATCGGAAACTGGAGCCGCGGCAGCTCAGCGGAATCGACAAGCAAGCGGCGAAGCCGGCTCGGAACTTTAAAATTCATCATGGACCTTTCCATCCACGTCAGCCGCGATCGGTATTATCCCGCTACCGGCTGGCGCGCACTGTTCCTTTCGAGAATCAGTGATATCGAGAAATCGAATCTCTTTGTGCAATGCAACAAATATAAGGAACCTTGTCCGCTTAGAACAGGCACAATGCATCATTGCAGCTATGTGAAATCAGCTTAAATCGATTAGATTTTCGGCCACAAAAACCGCAGCTGTGTCAGAAATAAGCCCGCGCTAGGGAGAGCAGCTTTGCGTCATCCTTCACGCCCTGGCGATAGAGCTGGATGATCAGAGCGCCGAGGCGCTCTGCCTCAAGGCTGCGAGGGTTCATGCCACGGTCCTTGCAGACGGTTTCCAGTATCTTCTCGAGACGGTCCAGATCGTCTGAAAACAGCGGCAGATCTCGTGGATGTATAGGTGTGTCCAGCATTTGCGTGTCTCGTTGTCCGTTCGGGCAGAAGCACGCAGTACTTCGCCGGCACCCGTTTTATTTCCGACGATAAGGCTGGACTATGCGCCTTGCATATTGGGTTGGCAAGGAAGCATTTTGGCGCGAAGTATTTCTGATTCGCAAATTTTACGGAAAATCGAGCGAAGGTACAATTTTAAGTTATGGCATCACCGAGCCTTTATCTGCCTATGCGACAAGCGGAAAAAACGGAGGCACAATGATGACCAAATTTCTGATTCAGACCGCTCTCGGCTTGACGCTGGCAACGATGGCCCTGCCCGCCGTCGCACAGAACTTCTCGAACCTTCCGCTACGCAATCCTCGCCAGCCGCCCGAAGGATATATTTCCGTTCAATCCGGGATATCGATTTCCTATCCAGTGGCGGATGGAGACAGCGAGGAGCAGCAGGAGAAGGCCTTGAAATCCTTCTACAAGATTGCCGCCGGTAGCTGCGCCACGCTGCTCGACACCATTGCGGATGCCTGCGAGATCAGTGCTCTGTCGAGCAATAGCGCGGTCAACAATCTCGACAATCGCGGCACGAGACTTTCCGTCACTGGACAGGTGACGATGTCGGTGAAACTGAAGGCGCCAACGGCGGCAGCGAAGTAGCCTTGCCCATCACAGTTCATGATCTCCGCGGAAGCCAACGGATCGGTAAGAAATGGCGGCGATAATCCCCCTCGCAATTGAGGGACGATACCATGGCGAAAGCGAAACGACGCACGCGGCGCAAGCCGCAGTCCAAAGCGGGCAATTCGATGTGGCTATGGGGCGTTGTCGGCCTGGCAACGGTAGCCGGCCTCTACGCCTATCAGCATCGCAAGGATATGCCGTCGATGCTGGCGCATGCCGGAGCAGTTGCCGGCATGCCTCATATGGCTAGGGACGCGCCGGTGCCGGCTGCGAAGCCGCAGATAAAGACGGCGGCGATCACACCCGAGCCTCGAGCCGAATCTTCCCTGCCAGTGCCGCCCGCCGCCATTCCGGTGGCGATGCCGGTCAACAAGATACCGGTCGAACGGCCCATACCCAGCTTGCGAGCCCAGTCCGGCGGCCGCTTCGTGCTTTGCGGCGCCGGCTCCGGGACCAATTGCGTCGTTGACGGCAATACTTTCTGGCAGGACGGCATCAGAATCCAGCTAGCCGATATCGACGTCCCGGATGCCGGTACCGCGCGCTGCCCCAGCGAAAAGCAGCGAGGCGTGGCCGCAAAGCTTCGCCTGCAGGCCATTCTCAACGATGGAAACTTCGTGCTTTCTGGCAGCAACCGCCGCGACGACCCGAATGGCGGCAAGCTGCGCATTGCCATGCGCGCGGGGCGCTCGCTCGGGGACCAGATGGTGTCGGAAGGCCTCGCACGCCGCTGGACCGGCCAGGCGACATCCTGGTGTAGCTGATCTTCAAAAATTCGATTGGGAGTTCAAGGAGATAAATGGTCGGGGCGACTGGACTCGAACCAGCGACCCCTTGACCCCCAGTCAAGTGCGCTACCGGGCTGCGCTACGCCCCGACCTGCCGAAACGGCTTGTTTCGTTTAGAGTTTAGCGTTTGCCGACGCAAGCGAAAAGTAGCAGCCTGCTCAGAAAAAGTTGCCGTTCAGCGGCACAGCTGCCTCGGCCCATGGCTCGGCTGATAAGTGTTATCCGAGGCGCGATAGGAGCGGTAGCGGCTTGCGCAGCCACGCGCATGGCTTCCGTAATAGCTCTGCGAGCCCTGGCTGTTGAACAGAGTGCCTGTCACGAAAGATTTGAAAAGCACGCCGCTGTCCGAATCGTCGTCATAATAGCTGTCCGAGCCGTGCAGCCGGTGGCCGCTGCGCCAACGATTATGGTGATGGTGATGCCCATGACCGTGGCCATGATCGCGAATCTGGATGATCTCAGGCTGTTCGGTTGCAGGAACGGTCAGGGCCGGCATGGTGATGGCATTCGCCGGCATGACGACGCCGGCCGCCAGTAAAAGACCAAAGCCAGCGGCAGTTATCGATCTGGCAATCGTAAACATATGCGACTCCTTCGAAATTCGGCGGCGCTGCGAAGTAAATCTGCATGCAAACCTTGCTGCCGAGCACGCCGTCATTATGTCTATATAGTGATTTGAAGCCACACTCATAGATGCCCTTCCGCCTTTGTTGCGCGACAGATTGCGCAAGGTGGGAGGTGCGCGGAAAGTCAAGGCAATGAAGCCCCTCTTAGCTCTCATCATATGCGCACCGCTGCTTGCCGCGTGCAACACAACGGAAACAGTGCAGCCCATTCCAGGCAGCATCACCTACGGCGGCCAACCGCATATAAAGCTGACACTTTCGCCCCCCGGCTCGCAATTCCAGCACCATTTCACCAACCAGTGGGGCCAGGATGTGCTCGAAACCTACATCGTCCAGCCGGACCGAAGCGTGAAGCTCGTCAATCGCCAGGAAATGAGCCCGCCAGACTAGGGCATTTCCGCCTTTCTTCGAATCGCGAAAACGCTCTATCTTCTTGTTTTTACGCAGCTCCGGACGCAAAATCGCTTCGCACTTTTGCTGGAACTGCTCTAACGGCTCGCTGTGTCCCGGACGTGAAAACTCCGTCAGCGCGAGCTGACGGAGCATGAAATGGCGCGGATAAAGATCACACTTACCAGCAGCGATAGCAGCGGCGATAATAGGGACGGCCGTAATAGCCGCGATGGTGGTGATTGTCGCTGACGGCGGCGCCGACGAGAACGCCGCCGATGATGCCGGCGGCAGCCAGAGCGGCGGCCTGGTTTTCAGCCTGTTGCGCCTGGGCGCGATTGGATTGATAGGTCGCGCCGACACAGCGATTGTAACGCTGCGTCCCCGGACGGAACCCTTGCGACTGGCAGGTCATTTCCGCATTCATCGCCGATTCCTGCGGTGTCTGACAGCTCGATAGAATGGTTGATATAGCGACGAGGCTCGCCGCCATTGTGGCACGTACGCGCATGTTCCCTCCGGCAATTTTAGATACAACCCTAGGGAAAGGGAAATACAGCCAAAGGTAAGCTTTAGCAAGCCAACCCTCCCAAGCATAAGATGAAAATCCGCCGAATGATGGTAAAACTGCACGCAGAGATCGTATCGTGCTTAACAGCGGGATAGCGGGTTAGCACAAAATGAAAAGGCCTCGCTGAATGACGAGGCCCATATCCGATTAGTAGGCCCGCAGACTATCCAGGCCGGGGAACGTTTTCGATCAGAAGTTCCGCTCGAAACGAAGGATGCCGGCGACCGTGTCATCCTTGATGTAGTCGTAATGCACATAGGTGAGTTCCGGCTCGACCAGGAAATCCTTCACCGGATAGATCTTGAGGTTCGTGGTCGCCTCGAACATCTTGGACTCAGTATAGGCAAGCTGCAGGTTCCACTTCAGCTTGTCGTTGACCGGGACGCCGACGCCGCCCCAGACTGCCCAGTCACCCCAGCCACATTTGGCGGCATTGACGGTGCCGTTCGATTTCGTGCAGGCCGAGATATCCTGGTTGGTGCCGGCATATTTGTTCAGCTTGTCGCCGTCCGTATTCCAGCCCCCCATCAGGAAGGCTTCTACGCCACCGAATTTGGCGTCAAGACGAGCCTTGATGGCACCTTCCTCGACGATCGAGTCATAGCCGCCGACAACCTTGATGCCCCAGTTGCCCGTCTTGTAGCCAAGGCCGGCAACGACGTCGGGAGCATAGTGGTTGGATTTGTCATCCGTCCACCAGCCGGCACCGTAAGAGGCCTCACCGTCGGAGGTGGAATTGGAATCTTCCAGAGAGATCACAGCCGAGAAGCCATTGTCTGGCTCGTATTTATAGGTCAACTGATTGAGCTCGTACGGGCCGTCATAGATCACGTCGTCATTGATGACGTCGCCGGCATAGCCCGCGTAAAGATTGTATTGAGAGTCGAGCTTACCGACGGTGAAGCCGCCGAGGCTGATATTGGCGAACAGCAACTTGGAGTTGGTTGCGCCTCCATCGTTCCACTCCCAGCGGAAAATGGTGTTGGTCTTCAGCGGACCGTATTCAGTGTCGGTCGCGGTATCGACATTGAGCTCGACACGCTCGTGCCAGAGGGTGCCGACCCTGCTGCGCGGATTATAGGCGTCATACCACTCGCCCTCGGTGCGAACCTTGCCGCCGATCTTCAGGCAGGTTTCCGTGCCGGGAATATAGAAATAGCCTGTGCCGTATCCATCGCAGATGCGAACATATTCAAGCGGTTCGGGTTGAGCGGCGACAATGGCGTCTGCGGCATGGCCAGCGCCTGCTGCGGCGACAGCAGCGGCGGAGCCAAGAAGAAGGCTCTTGATGTTCATGATATCTCCATTCGACTATTCGTCAGAGATGGAGTCTCCCGGCAGACAAAACGTGCCTCTCCATAGCCTGACTGTTCCCTCAAAACAGGGCGAAGCCATAAGCTTCGCCGTCAAACTGGACCTGTGATTTCCACTCATCAAGTTAATAAGGCTGCCGAACTAATTTTCACAACGCAGAAGCGTGGACCATGTGACAATAATGTCACTCAGCCGTCGCAATAACGAAACGTCCGGCTTGCGTACATCCAATACGCGCACCAACGCTATCTCGACAGTTTTCGGCTGTTGTTTGCGAGGTACTTATGCTTTGGTCGCAATCCAACGCCGCTGCCAGCCTCATCGCACCTGGTCAAGAAGGCGCTTGCATTCCAGAAGATCGTAAAGCGTCTCCTGAAGCAAAGCGCGATCTTCCTTGCCGACGCTCGATTTTCCGATGGAAACATCCGGCACGCCGTCGTCCCCGCTGACGAAATTGAAGAAGCGGCGGCTGATCGGCGCCTTGGCGCGGCCGACGATCTGATCTTCCTCGGAATTGGCAGAGGCAACGCGGGGCTCGACGACGGCGGGCTCCTGCGCAGCGGCGAGCGCTTCCACGCTGGCGAGATCGCCATGCCCGACGGCGATGACGAACTTGTTGCCATTGGTCTTCAGGAGCTTCTGCACGCCCTTGATCGTATAGCCGTGATCGTAGAGCAGATGGCGGATGCCATTCAGAAGGTCGACATCCTCGGGGCGATAATAGCGCCTGCCGCCGCCCCGCTTCATCGGCTTTATCTGCGGAAACCGAGTTTCCCAGAACCGTAGGACATGCTGCGGCAGATCAAGGTCTTCCGCGACTTCGCTGATCGTGCGGAACGCATCCGGGCTCTTGTCCATCATCATACTCCCACACTGCACATGCGGTGCCGTTTAGCCGGATCACACATAAGCGGATTTCGGCATTCGTATCGCTCGATGATACGACTCACCATATTTCAACGGTTTGGCGGAGGAAATTCAAGTCAGATATTCAGCCGCTACACAAGCTTGCGACAAATCGGCAAGCAGATCGGCCTAAAACGACGGCGTCACAAGGCATGTGGCCGGCCGAAATCGAAATCGCGAGGATGGATCAGGAGGCGGGATTTGCCGGCTTGGTCTTTGCCTTGCGGCTCGTATGGGCCTTCAGGATACGGGTCTTCAGAACGTTCGACGCCTTGAAGGTCATGACACGCCGCGGGGAAATCGGCACTTCTTCGCCGGTCTTCGGATTGCGGCCGATGCGCTCATTCTTGTCGCGCACCTGGAATGTCGCGAACGAGGAGAGCTTTACCGTTTCTCCACGCACGATGGCGTTGCAAATTTCATCGATCACAGTCTCGACGAGTTCCGCCGACTCCGTTCTGGAGAGACCGACTTTCCGGAATACCGACTCCGCCAGGTCTGCGCGCGTCACTGTCTTGCCCGTCATAGCTCCCCGCCCATTTTGCTGCGTAATCTTCTTCAAGTTTTGCGAGACTATTGCCGTTGCGCCGAACGGTCAAGCTCTTGTTCGGAACGGCTTTTAGAGATGCGGCGCTACCAGCGCAGCAGGACCGCGCCCCAGGTGAAGCCGCCGCCCATGGCCTCCAGCATCACCAGATCGCCTTTCTTGATCCGTCCGTCACCAGCGGCCACGGCAAGGGCAAGCGGGATGGATGCAGCCGACGTGTTGCCGTGAAGGTCTACGGTGACCACAACCTTCTCGGGAGCAATTCCGAGCTTCTTGGCGGAACCATCGATGATGCGGCGATTGGCCTGATGCGGCACGAGCCAATCGAGATCGTCGGACGTGGTGCCCGTTGCATCGAATGCAGCCTGGATAACGTCGGTGATCATGCCGACGGCGTGCTTAAAGACTTCGCGACCCGCCATATGGAGAACGCCGACCGTTCCCGTTGTCGACGGGCCGCCATCGACATAGAGCTTGTCCTTGTGCGAACCGTCGGAGCGCAGGCTTGCCGTCAGCACGCCGCGATCGGTATTGGCGCCAGTCCCCTCGCCGGCTTCCAGGATCAGCGCACCGGCACCGTCGCCGAAGAGAACGCAGGTCGTGCGGTCGGTCCAATTGAGAATGCGCGAAAATGTCTCGGCGCCGATGACGAGCACGCGCTTGGCAAGCCCGCCGCGAATATAGGCGTCGGCCGTGGTTACGGCATAGACGAAGCCGGTGCAGACGGCCTGGACATCGAAGGCAAAGCCATGATGCATGCCGAGCCGGTTCTGGATATTCACCGCCGTCGCGGGAAAAGTATTATCCGGCGTCGAGGTGGCAACGATGATCAGATCGAGATCATCCGGCGTCATGCCGGCATTGGCAAGGGCAGCACGCGCCGCCTGCTCGCCGAGCGAAGCCGTGGTTTCACCTTCGCCGGCGATATAGCGCTGACGGATGCCCGAGCGCTGGACGATCCAGTCGTCGCTGGTATCGACGACCTGCTCCATCTCGGCATTGGTCATGACGCGTTTGGGGAGCGCTGCCCCAAAACCGCGAACAACTGAACGGATCATTCTGCTTGTACCCCGTCTCTCATGCCGCTTCCGGCCCGATAGGGGGCAGCCGTTTGGCATGATATCTCTTCAAATCGTTTTCGATTTTCTGCGTGAGCCCATTCTTGGCCATATCATAGCCGACATCAATGGCGGCTGCGAAGGCTTCTGCATTGGCTCCGCCATGGCTCTTGATGACGATACCGTTGAGGCCGAGGAATACGCCGCCATTGACCTTGCTGGGATCGAGCTTCTCGCGCAGCAGGTCGAAGGCGCCCTTGGCTAATACATAGCCGATACGTGCAAGCAGCGTGCGCGACATCGCGGCGCGCAGATAGGCGCCGATCTGCTTTGCCGTGCCTTCGGCCGCCTTCAGCGCGATATTGCCGGAAAACCCTTCCGTGACGACGACATCGACGGTGCCTTTGCCGATATCGTCGCCTTCGACGAAACCGTAATATTCAAGCGATTCGAGATTGGCCTCGCGGATCAGGCGCCCGGCATCCTTGACCTCTTCCTGACCCTTGATTTCCTCGACGCCGACATTCAGCAGGCCAACCGTCGGCCGTTCAATCTCAAAGAGCGCGCGTGCCATGGCGCCGCCCATCAGGGCGAAATCGAGCAATTGCTGGGCGTCGGCGCCGATCGTGGCGCCGACATCGAGCACGATGCTTTCGCCGCGCAGCGTCGGCCAGATCGCCGCAATTGCCGGGCGTTCAATATTGGCCATGGTGCGGAGGCAGAATTTCGCCATCGCCATCAGCGCGCCGGTGTTGCCGGCGGATACGACGACATCGGCGCCGCCCGTCTTCACTGCCTCGATCGAGCGCCACATGCTGGAAACGTAGCGGCCGCGGCGAAGCGCTTGGCTCGGCTTCTCATCCATACTGATGGCAACTTCGCATTCGTGAAAGACCGATTTCTCGCGAAGCTTGGGATATTTGGCGAGGACCGCCTCGCAGCGTTCCTTCTGTCCGTACATCACGAACGTGATATCGGGATGCCTATCCAGCGCCTTGGCCGCGCCGGGAACAACAACCTCAGGGCCGAAGTCGCCACCCATTAGGTCAAGAGAAATTCTGATCACGCGTCCCTAGTCCTTTTTCTCCGCCGCGACGGGCGAATTTGGCGTCAAAATACCGTTTTCTCCCCCGGTGACAACTGAATTGTGCTCGAACGGCACCGGGGCCTATTCCTTTTTCCAATCTTTCAGAACGGCAAAGGGCGAAGGCTTTCTGTCGTCTTCACCGGTATCTTCAATATGCGCTTCGAACTCAACGCCAGGCTTGCGCGGATAGGGGTCGATGGCCAGGGCGGCAAATTCCGCAACGGCCGCACCAGCGTCTATCGTATCGCCGGTGAAGGTCTCTGGAAGATCCGGACCATCGGGATCAAGTATCATTTCTCCGGCATCCCCAGAAGGCGCGCGCGCCAGTTTGGAATCCTCGGGCACGAAAATGTGCTCGAAGTCCTCATCGATATCAGATTCGACCGGCTCGAGTGTGACAACGCAAGCCTGAACGATCTTTGCCTTCACGTTGCCCTTGATCCGCACGCCGTCACGCTTCCAGCGCGAAATCTTGAGATCGGCTTCGAGCTTGCTGACCGAGAGAACATTCCAAAGGGCCGCGAGCCCAACCAGTTCGCGGTCATCAGCCTCGATGTGCACATCCACCGGATTGGCCGAGATATGCCCTACCTTCACGGGATAGGAAAACGGCGTTTCATCGGAGTCGTGTCTTTTCATTTTTATCTCCTAACCGGCCTGTTGACCGACTTTGTCTGGCACCGGCAGCGTCGCCGAGCCCGTGGCGATCTGATCTTCCGTGACGGTCGCCAGATGCGCTTCCGCGATCATCATCCAATCGGCCAATGCACTCATGGAAGCCGTGGCCTCATTCGCCTTGGGATAGATGTTGCGCTGTAACGCCACGGCGAGCGCGGCGCCATCATCGACATCCATCGCGCTCGCATAGCTTTCGAGGCGTCCATAGAACATGCCGGCCAGCTTCTTCATGCGCTTTGGCACGCTATTGTCGCCTATACCAAGCTCGCGGATCGAATAATCGATATCCTCGAAGAAAGCATCCACAATTTCCTGCGCCAGTTCCTGACCGCTTGTTGCCGAAGACCGCGTGCGGCGGAAGAACAGGATCATCATGACAGACAGTAACTCGAAACGCCCCATCACCGTATCTGGCACGTCGTATTCGGTATAGAAAACCGGCTGCCGCGCCATGGAGGTCAAGATTTCATACTGCCTGACGACGATGATCTGATTGTGATTTCTTTTGCGGAAGAGCCCAAAAATCATGAAAATTCCCGGAATTGGCTCCCTCGGAGCGCCCCGTTTTTGCTTGGCCTTGTTGCATCCACGCAAAAGCTGGTTTACCGAAGCAGGCGCGAATTGCAATGCCGTTTGTGCCCGCTTCGAGGCTCCAGCCCTTACCGTCGTCACGTTGTGCATGATCGGTGACGAAGAGTGCCGAACAACATGATTGTGCCTTTTGCCATCGCGGAAAGGACACAATGATGTGTACAGCAAGGTCATACCGGCCGTCCGGCCATCGGATTGATTCATTAGGGGAGATGAGATGTCGTTGACCAGACGGTATTTCAAGTCTGACATTACTTTCAGCAGCACTGCCGCCATCGCCCTGGTGATTGCGACCATGGGCCTTTCCGGTTGCAAGACCAGCGAGGTCATGAACAACGGCTACATCTTCGATCCGCAGTCGCTGGCGCTTGCGCCGGTCGGTTCGAGCCGCGAGCAGGTTCTGCTTTCGCTCGGTACGCCCTCGACCACAGCGACCTTTGACGGCGAAGTCTTCTATTATATCTCCCAGAAGCGCACGCGTGCCGCCGCCTTCATGAAGCCGAAGCTGGTCGACCAGAACATTCTGGCGATCTATTTCGACAAGGACGGCGTGGTGAAGCAGGAAGCCAACTATACGCTTAAGGACGGCAGGGTCTTCGACATGATCAGCCGCACGACCCCGACCGGCGGCCGCGACATCACCTTCCTGCAGCAGATCCTCCAGGGCAGCGGCAGCGGCGTCAACGGGGCAAGGAACTTCCTCAACAACCTCAACCCAGGCCAATAAGCCGGGATACCGTTTCAACGAAAAACCCGCGAGGCATGGCGTCTCGCGGGTTTTCTTTTGCATTCCGTTTGCTTAGAGCAATTCCAGGAAAAGTGCGTAGCGGTTTTCCGTCCGGAATTGCGTAAAAACAGAGAGATAGAGCATTTTCGCGATTCGAAGAAAAGCGAAACGGCTCTAGCCGGCGAGAATAGCAAGCAGAAGCAGGGCCACGATATTCGTGATCTTGATCGCCGGATTGACTGCCGGGCCTGCCGTGTCCTTGTAGGGATCGCCGACGGTGTCACCCGTGACTGAAGCCTTGTGGGCTTCCGAGCCCTTCATATGACGCGTGCCGTCCTTGTCGACGAAACCGTCCTCGAAGCTCTTCTTGGCATTGTCCCAAGCACCGCCGCCCGACGTCATCGAAATGGCGACGAAGAGGCCGTTGATGATCACGCCGAGCAAGGAAGCGCCAAGCGCAGCAAAAGCTGAGGCCTTCGAGCCGGACAGCAGCAGGACACCGAAATAGACGACGACCGGCGCCAGAACCGGCAGCAGCGACGGGATGATCATCTCGCGTATGGCGGCCTTGGTCAGCAAATCGACGGCGCGGCCGTAATCGGGACGCTCGGTGCCCTGCATGATGCCGGGCTTTTCGCGAAACTGCTTGCGAACCTCCTCCACGATCGCCCCTGCGGCACGACCGACGGCGGTCATGGCGATACCGCCGAAGAGATAGGGAATGAGGCCGCCGAACAGCAGACCGGCAACGACGTAAGGGTTCGAAAGCTCGAACGAGATCGTGCCGATATTGGCGAAGTACGGGTATTTGTCACCGTGAGCCGCGAAATATTGCAGGTCGTTCGAATAGGCCGCGAACAGCACGAGCGCACCGAGGCCGGCCGAGCCGATGGCGTAACCCTTCGTGACGGCCTTGGTGGTATTGCCGACCGCGTCCAGTGCGTCGGTGGATTTGCGCACCTCCGGCGGAAGATGCGACATTTCCGCAATGCCGCCGGCATTGTCCGTGACGGGACCGAAAGCATCGAGAGCGACGATCATGCCGGCAAGGCCGAGCATGGCGGTGACCGCAATACCCGTGCCGAACAGGCCGCCGAGTTGGTAGGTGGCGATGATGCCGCCAACGATGACGATCGCCGGCAGCGCCGTCGATTCCAGCGAGACGGCAAGACCTTGGATGACATTGGTGCCGTGACCGGTGACGGACGCCTGAGCGATGGAATTGACCGGCCGCTTGTTCGTGCCGGTATAGTATTCGGTAATGACGACGATCAGCGCCGTGACGATGAGACCAACGATGCCGCAGGCGAACAGCTTCCCGCCGGTGACATCGAAGCCGGCGACGGTGCCGACCGAACCCCAGCCGATGGTCAGCGAAGTGGCTGCACCGAGACCGATGATCGACAGCACGCCCGTGGCGATCAGGCCCTTGTAGAGAGCGCCCATGATCGAACCATTGACACCGAGTTTCACGAAGAAGGTGCCGATGATCGAGGTGATGATGCAGGCGCCGCAGATCGCCAGCGGATAGATCATGGCAGAACCGAGGATCGGCGTGCCGGCGAAGAAGATCGCGGCCAGGACCATGGTAGCGACAACGGACACAGCGTAGGTTTCAAACAGGTCGGCCGCCATGCCGGCGCAATCGCCGACATTGTCGCCGACATTGTCGGCGATGGTCGCGGGATTGCGCGGATCGTCTTCGGGAATGCCGGCCTCGACCTTGCCGACGAGGTCGCCGCCGACATCGGCACCCTTAGTGAAGATGCCGCCGCCGAGACGGGCGAAGATCGAGATCAGCGAGGCGCCGAAACCAAGGGCGACGAGCGCATCGATCACGTCACGCGAACCGGCTTCATGACCGAGGATACCGGTCAGGACGTAGAAGTAGATGGAGACGCCGAGCAAGGCGAGACCCGCAACCAGCATGCCGGTGATGGCACCCGACTTGAAGGCGATATCGAGGCCTGCGGACAGGCTCTGCGACGAGGCTTGCGCGGTGCGGACATTGGCGCGCACGGAGACATGCATGCCGATGAAACCTGCGGCGCCTGAGAGGATTGCGCCGATCAGGAAGCCGAAAGCGGCTTCGGCCGACAAGAGGAGCCAGGCCGCGATGAATACGATGATCCCGACGATGGCGATGGTTCTATATTGGCGCGCCAGATAGGCTTGCGCTCCTTCACGAATATACCCGGCAATCTCCTGCATGCGGGCATTGCCCTGATCGGCAGCGAGCACCGACCGGGTTGTCCATACGGCGTAAATCACCGAGAGCAGTCCGCATGCGATTACTCCTAAAAGAATCGACATTTCGCTTTTTCCCTCCAAAAAAGCCGGCGGTTCACTCCTCCCCCGGCCGCCTGCAACAACGATCGGTCCCCTCCTCCAGGAGATCGGCTGATGTGCAGTTGCGAGATTGATGGCGGGAAAACGTCGCGTCAAGACCGTCCGCGGGTAAAACACCCGCAGAAGGTTCAAAAGAATATTCGAAGATGAAATCAGGCGCGAACGAAGGAAACGAAAATGCGTTATGCCGCGATCCGAGCGTTCGGCGCGGTTTTATTTCTTCGCTTCGCCGCGAACCTGCTTAGCGATTCGGTCGAGCACTGCATTCACGAGCTTGGGCTCGTCCTCCTCGAAGAAGGCATGCGCGATCTCGACATATTCGGTGACGATGACCGGAACCGGCACGTCCTTGCGGTCGATAAGCTCAAAGGTGCCGGCGCGCAGGATGGCGCGCACTGTGCTGTCGAGACGCGACAGTGCCCAGTCGTCCTGAAGCGCGGCGCCGATCAGCGGATCAAGCCGCGTCTGCTCACGCACGACACCCGATACGATAGAGCGGAACCAGGATGCATCGGCCTTCAGATAGGTCTCGCCATCCAGCTCCTGCCCCAGGCGGTGAGCCTCGTATTCAGCCACCACCTCCAGAACGCCGGTTCCGCCGATATCCATCTGATAGAGCGCCTGAACCGCCGCTAGACGTGCGGCACCCCGCTGATTGGCGGGCTTGGCCGGTCGCTCGTTATCCTGATTGCTCATGTATTATGCACCCAACTTCTCTTTCAGCGCGATCATGGTCAGCGCCGCACGGGCGGCAAAACCGCCCTTGTCCTTGTCCGAACGGCGCACACGCGCCCATGCCTGCTCATCGTTTTCGACGGTGAGGATACCATTGCCGATTGCGAGGGATTCGCTGACGGCCAGATCCATCAGCGCCCGCGAGGATTCATTGGCAACGATATCGAAGTGATATGTCTCGCCGCGGATAACCATGCCGAGAGCCACATAGCCATCATAAACCACATTACCATTGTCACCGCCATCGAGCGCCATGGCAATTGCCGCGGGGATCTCCAGGGCGCCGGGCACAGTCACGATATCGTAGGTCGCACCAGCCTCGTCGAGAGCGCCCTTAGCGCCATCAAGCAGGGCATCGGCCATATCGTCATAGAAGCGGGCTTCGACGATAAGGATATGAGCATTGGAAGAGCTGGTCATACATCACCTGCGATTTGAGAGGGCGCGGCACCTTGTTAGGCCGGGTCAAACCACGGCGGGCCTCGCTTGGCAAGTGTTTTTCAATGGCCCGCGCCGATTCCGGCCCTATTTGGAAATGATCGACGCACCGCGGAAATTGTGGCTTCCGCACACGCAACCGCTTCGATAATAATTTGAAGCCTGCAAGGGGGAGGTTCATGACGAAGAAATCCGCACCCGCCGTCAATGTCGGCGAACTCGAGCTGGAACACTGGCAGCAAGGCAGCTTCTTTGCCGGCAGCGACACCTCCTTCGGGGCGAAGCTCGGGCTGAAGCAGCTCGGCATCAGCTACAACGAAGTGCCTCCGGGCAAATCCGGCTGTCCGTTTCACAATCATCACGTCGAGGAGGAGATGTTCGTCATTCTCGACGGCGAAGGCGAATATCGCTTCGGCGACCAGCGCATCGCAGTTGGCAAAGGCGATGTTCTTGGAGCTCCGGCCGGCGGCCCGGAAACGGCACATCAGCTCATCAATATCGGCCCCGGCGTGCTCACCTACCTCGCCATTTCCACCAAGGCTCGAACCGAGATCGTCGAATATCCCGATTCCGGCAAGTTCCTGGCCAAAACCTATAGCGACGGCAAGACGGCGTTCCGTGCCATCGGCCGCGCCGCTGCCACCAACCTCGACTACTGGGACGGCGAGCCCGGCGCCTCGAACGACTGACCATCACCAAAACCATTTTCGGCAAAGATTTAATCCGATGACCCATATACCGACACTGACGACCGACCGGCTTCTGCTGCGCGGCCACACGCTTGATGATTTCGACGAATTCCTCGAGCTCTGGAAACACAGGGAGATCGTCCGCTTCATCGGCGGCGAGATGCCGACACGCGAGCAGGTTTGGGCCCGCCTGCTGCGCTACGCCGGCCTATGGCATCATCTCGGCTTCGGCTTCTTTGCTGTGGAGGAACGCCAAAGCGGCCGGTTGATCGGCGAGGTGGGATTCCTCGACCTGCATCGTGACATGACGCCGATGACGGAAGGCACACTGGAAGCCGGCTGGGGCATCACGCCGCCGATGCAGGGCAAGGGCTATGCGACAGAGGCCATGAACGCCGCCATCGCCTGGGCGGACAGACAGTTCGCAGGACGGCGCATGACCTGCATCGTAGACGTTGAGAACCTACCGTCGTTGCGGGTTGCCGAAAAGATCGGCTTCCGGCGTATCGATGAGCTCATGCTCAAGGACAGATCCAACGTCATCTTCGAACGTTAGCCGTTACAGGGGTGAACCATCGTGCCGGTTTCGCAGAAAAGGTTTTCTGTCAAACGCTACGAACCAAGCGATGCCCGAGCCACGATCGAGATTTTCCTGCGGGCCGTTCGTGAGGTCGCATCGAAAGACTACAGCCCGGAGCAGGTTGCCGCCTGGGCAAAGGTCGATGATGCCGAAGTCTGGGCGCAGTATCGGGCAAGCCGGCCGACCTGGCTTGCTGTCGATGGTTCTATACCCATCGGCTTTACCGATCTAAAATCGGATGGCTGCCTGGATATGATGTTCGTTTCGCCGGATTATCAGGGAAAGGGCGTCGCCAGCCTTTTACTAGAGACGGTCGAAAGGGCCGCTCGCGAACAGGGCTTGCAACGGATTTTCACCGAAGCAAGCCTGACCGCCAGCCCCTTCTTCGAGCGGAGGGGCTTTATCGTCCTGGCGGCGCAGCAGGTGGAAAAGCGCGGCCAGATATTGTCGAATTTTCTTATGGAAAAAACACTTGCGTAGGCCGGAAAGGCGCCGATCGACGCCTTCCTGCAGTGAGCTTACGAAACTCAGGATTCGCGGACCGCGGGGAATTCTGCCAGACGAGCGGCGTAGCGTGCCATGGTGTCGACTTCGAAATTGACGAAGTCGCCAGCCTTGCGCTCGCCCCAGGTCGTGACCTCCAGGGAATGGCGGATCAGCAGCACGTCGAACTCCGTACCCTCGACGGCATTGACGGTCAGCGAGGTGCCGTCAAGCGCGACCGAACCCTTCGGCGCGACAAACTTGGCAAGATGTTCCGGCGCGCGCAGACGGAAGCGCGTGGCCTCACCCTCTGATGTCACCGACAGGATTTCCGCCTTGCCATCGATATGGCCGGACACGATGTGACCGCCGAGTTCGTCGCCGATCTTCAGCGAGCGTTCAAGATTGATCTTGGCGCCTGCTTCCCAGGTGCCGATGGTCGTAAGCCGCAGCGCCTCTTCCCAGGCCTCGACCTCGAACCATCGTCCGTTGCTGCCCTGTTCAGGCAGACCCGTAACCGTCAGGCAGACGCCGGCGTGCGAGATAGACGCGCCCATGTCGATCGTGGCCGGATCGTAATTGGTGGCAACGCGCAGCTTGATGCCTTCCTTCAACGGGGAAATGGATTCGACCGTGCCGACGTCGGTGATAATTCCGGTAAACATCAAAAACCTCTTTCGTATTCGTCGCAGAGATCGTCGCCGAAGCGGCTCTGGCCAACATGAATAAAATCAGCTGGGATATTGGATTTCAGAACCGGCGATTCAATACCACCCTCGCCGATCTCGGCGGGACCTTGAAACAGCAGGATACGGTCGACCATTCCAGCGTTGAGGAAGCGCCGTGCCGTCTTGGCGCCACCCTCCACCAGCAGCGACGAGATACCACGGGTGCCCAAGGCCTCCAGCAGCTCGCCCGGCTCGCTCGAATTGGATTGCAAGACCTCGACGCCGATGGCATCCAGCGCTGCGCGGCGTCCGAGGAATGCGGTGTCGGTATTCTCGTCAAACGGCGGCGGATGGCCGGCGACCGCGATCACCGGATATTGCCGGGCCGTGCGGACCAGCTTGCTGCCAAGGGGAAGCTGCAGCTCGTCGTCAATGACGATGCGCAACGGCGTGCGATCCTCCATACCGGGGATCCGACAGGTCAATTCAGGATCATCTGCTATCGCCGTACCTATGCCGACAAGAATGGCATCGCTTTCGGCGCGCAGCATCTGCACCTCAGCGCGTGCGGCATCGCCGGTAATGCGAACCTGCCCCGCGCCAGTCTTGCCAATCATGCCATCGGCGGAAATCGCAAGCTTGAGAGTCACATAGGGGCGGTTTCTCGTCTGGCGCATAAGATAGCCCGCGAGAGACCGCCTGCCTTCCGTCTCCAGAATACCAGTATCGACCGCGATGCCGGCCTCGCACAGCATGGTGATGCCGCGTCCGGAGACGCGCTGGTCGGGATCGGTGACGCTGATGACGACGCGTGCCACGCCGTAAGCGATCAGCGCCTCGGCGCAGGGCGGCGTCTTGCCGTAGTGCGAGCAAGGCTCGAGCGTCACGTAGGCGGTGGCACCTCTGGCCCCCTCACCTGCCTCGGCCAGCGCCTGAGGCTCGGCATGCGGGCGCCCGCCCGGCGCGGTCACACCGCTGCCGATAATCACGCCATCCTTGACGATAAGGCAGCCGACGGATGGATTGGTGGAAGTCAATCCCAGATGCTGGCGCGACAGACGGATGGCCGCGGCCATGAAATGCTCGTCCTCGGGCCGCAGCGCCATGGTCAAGGGTCCAGCGGATCGCGAGCGATCTTGGCGTTGATCTCGTCGATCACGTGCTCGAAATCCTCCGCATGCGAAAAATCGCGGTAGACGGAGGCGTAGCGTACAAAGGCGACGTCATCGAGGCTCTTCAGCGCTTCCAGCACCTGCAGGCCGATCTGCTCGGAGCTGATTTCGGTCTCGCCCGAGCTTTCGAGGCGGCGCACGATGCCCGATACGGCCCGCTCGATCCGATCGCGATCGACCGGGCGCTTGCGCAGCGCGATCTCGAAGGAGCGCACCAGCTTGTCACGATCGAACAGCACCTTGCGGCCCGTCTTCTTGATAACCATAAGCTCGCGCAGCTGCACGCGCTCGAAGGTGGTGAAGCGGCCGCCGCAATCCGGACAAATGCGCCGACGGCGGATGGACGTATTGTCCTCCGCCGGGCGCGAGTCCTTGACCTGCGTGTCTTCTGAGCCGCAATAGGGGCAGCGCATGCGCTCTCCTTAGCCCATGTAGCCGTACATCGGGAAGCGGTCGGTGAGCTTGACCACTTTCTCGCGCACGGCAGCTTCAACGGCAGCATTGCCTTCGTCGGAATTGGCGACCTTCAGGCCATCGAGCACTTCGATGATCAGATTGCCGATTTCGCGGAACTCGGCTTCCTTAAAGCCGCGCGTCGTGCCGGCTGGGGTGCCGAGGCGAACGCCTGACGTGACGAAGGGCTTCTCGGGGTCGAAGGGAATGCCGTTCTTGTTGCAGGTGACGTAGGCGCGGCCGAGTGCGGCCTCGGCGCGCTTGCCGGTGGCGTTCTTCTTGCGCAGGTCGACCAGCATGAGGTGGTTGTCCGTGCCCCCGGAGACGACGTCGACGCCGCCGGAGATCAGCGTTTCGGCAAGCGCCTTGGCGTTCTTGACGATCTGGGCGGCGTAGTCCTTGAATTCCGGCTGCAGCGCTTCACCGAGCGCAACCGCCTTGGCGGCGATGACATGCATCAGCGGGCCGCCCTGAAGACCGGGGAAGACGGCCGAGTTGAACTTCTTCGCCAGATCCTCATCGTTGGTGAGGATCATGCCACCGCGCGGGCCGCGCAGCGACTTGTGTGTGGTCGTCGTGGCAACGTGGCAATGCGGGAATGGCGACGGATGCTGACCACCGGCAACCAGACCGGCGATGTGGGCCATGTCGACCATCAGATAGGCGCCGACGCTGTCGGCGATCTCGCGGAAGCGCTTCCAGTCCCAGATGCGGGAATAGGCCGTGCCGCCAGCGATGATGAGCTTCGGCTTGGTTTCCTCGGCCTTGCGCTGCACTTCGTCCATATCGAGCAGGTTGTCGCCTTCGCGCACGCCGTAGGACACGACGTTGAACCACTTGCCGGACATGTTGACCGGCGAACCATGCGTCAGGTGACCGCCCGAATTCAGGTCGAGACCCATGAAGGTGTCGCCAGGCTGCAAGAGCGCCAGGAACACGGCCTGGTTCATCTGTGAACCGGAATTCGGCTGAACGTTGGCGAAGTTGACGCCGAACAGCTTCTTGGCACGCTCGATGGCAAGCTCCTCGGCGATATCGACATACTGGCAGCCGCCATAATAGCGCTTGCCCGGATATCCCTCGGCATATTTGTTGGTCATGATCGAGCCCTGCGCTTCCAGCACGGCGCGCGAGACGATGTTTTCCGAGGCGATCAGTTCGATTTCGTGCCGCTGGCGACCGAGTTCCTTGCCGATCGCACCAAAGATTTCCGGATCGGTATCGGCAAGCGAGCGATTGAAGAAGGGTTCGGTGGACGCATTGGTCATCGTGAAAGCTCCTGAACGGGCCGGAAGGGCAATGCAAACGGTATTAGCGTCAGGGTCGCCGGAGAGCAATACGACCAGCGACATTTGCGCGCATAATCCCGAAATCCAGTAGGATTTCGGAAAGGATTACGCGCCATTTCAAAGCGTTACTGCGTCCTTTGCGCGTCTAAAGACGCGCGGCGCAGTAAGCATTCTACGCAGAGCGACCCTGGCAAACGAAAAAGCCGCATCCTGAGATGCGGCTTCCATGCAGATGGGGTTCGAACAACGCCGATTATTGAACCGGTTGCTCCATACCCTGGGTCGTATTGAGCGCCAACTGCGAGTTGCCGTCTAGATTGTAGATGTCGTCGCGGAACTGGACGATGCCGTCGCGGGCGCTCCAGGCCGAAATATAAACGAAATAGACAGGCACTTCGGTCGCCAGCTTGATCGGCGTGTTGACGCGGGTGGAGATGACCTGCTCGATGTGCTGACGCGGCCAGCCCGGCGTTTCGGCCAGCAGCCAGGTCGCGAGGTCGCGCACGTTCTGGACGCGTACGCAGCCCGAGCTGTCGAAACGCATGAGCTTGTTGAACAGGCCCTGCTCCGGCGTGTCGTGCATATATTCGTTGTTGGGATTATAGAAGTTGATCTTCGTGGACGCCATGGCGTTGGTCTTGCCCGGGTCCTGACGGAACATCAGGTCTGGCGCCTTGTCCGAATTCCAGTCGATCGTCTCGGGAGCCACTTCCTGGCCCTTGCCGTCGAGAAGACGGATGTTGTTCTTCGTCAGATAGGTCGGGTCCTTGCGCATCAAGGGCACGATGTCCTTGACGACGATGGAGCGCGGTGCCGTCCAGTACGGGTTGAGGATGACCTCGTAAATCTTTGAATTGATGATATGCGTCGGCCGTGATTCCCGGCCGACGATCGCCTGGTGGCGCAGCGCCACCTGACCGTCCTCGACGGCTTCGACACGTGTCGCCGGGACATTGACCATGACATGACGACGGCCGAGGTCTGACGGGAACGTCTGGAGGCGGACAAGATTGGTGTTGAGCTGCTGCAGACGGACGTTTGCAGGGATGTTCATCGCCTTCAGCGTGAAATCACCCATGACGCCATCGGCCGGCAGGCCGTGGCGGGCCTGGAAACGCTTGACAGCGCCGTCGACATAGGAGTCGAAGGCAGAGGACATACCAGCCTCACGCGGAAGGTCGCCGGTAATCATCAAATGCTGGCGCAGCGACTGCACGGCCGGATCGGTTGCGCCGAGTTGCAGCGGTTGCTGGCTTGTCGGATTGACCTGCGGCCATCCGCCGTTAGCGGCAATATTCTGATATTGCGCGATCGCCTGCTGAATATTCGGTACGGAATCTGGCCCGAGGATTGGTGTGTTCGACTGGACAGCGGCGGCGGTGCGCGCCGCAGCCTTGGCGTCGAACTGGTCGTCCCAATTGCCACGGGAGCGATCGTTGATCAACGCCTCAAGCGGAGTTGCGTTTTGCGCAAGGGCCGGAGCGGCCAGTGCGGCAGCGCCAAGAGTTGCAGCCGACCGCAGGAAAGAGCGGCGCGAAAAGGGTTCAATTCCGTTTTTCTTCGACATATCCTAACCGTTCAACGCTGCGATCCAATCACGAGCAGCTTAGAGAGGAAGCAGTAAATAGCGCAGCTTGCGCCAAGTAACCTGGCTCAGTATCAACCCGTTCCCTTAATGCACCACCAAAAACTTGGCCACGCACTATCACAATATCGCGAAGCCAAGACCTTCAGGTCGGAAGATCGTATTTCGAGAACGCTGCCTGCAGTCGATTTCCGCTGTCATAGCAATATGGCCAATTCGTGTCTCCCGGCATGGAACTTGCATTGCCGCGTCACAGCGAAAGAAAAGCCAAACTGCATTTGCTAAAATACCACAGCTACGCGTGGTTCATAGCGTGTCTTGAACCGGCGTCAATGGCTTAGCCACCGGGGACGTTACATGGGACGGAAGGTGAAGCGCAAACGTGACAAAAAGCGCACAACAGCCGGGCCGGTAACGCATTCAAGCCGGACACGCAGGGAACGTGTCCAGCTTGCTTTTACCGGAAGGTCTTATGATCGATCCGCCACCGCTACTTACATGCGGTAGGCGATGCTGTCGTTCCAGAAGCGGTCGAGGCGCTGCAGGAGCTTGTTCATCTGGGTGAACTCGTCGGTGCCGATGCCGCCGACCTTGTCGATCGAGCCGATGTGGCGCTCATAGAGCTTGGCGACGGTTTCGGCGATATCCTGGCCGGTTTCCGTCAGGCTGATGCGGACCGAGCGACGGTCGATGCGCGAGCGCTGATGGTTGATGAAGCCGAGGTCGACCAGCTTCTTGACATTGTAGGAAACGTTGGAGCCGAGGTAGAAACCGCGCGAGCGCAGTTCGCCGGCCGTCAGCTCGGAGTTGCCGATATTGAAAAGGAGTAGCGCCTGGACGGCGTTGACGTCGTCGCGACCCTGACGGTCGAACTCGTCCTTGATAACATCAAGCAGGCGGCGGTGCAGACGCTCGACCAGGTGAAGGGATTCCATGTAGAGAGCCCGGATGTCATCAACCTGCTGATCCCGAGCGTTTGCAACTGCCTGCGGCTTGATTTTCGTGTTCATCATGACTTGGCCTCACTCTGTTTTGTTTGGCGGTGTCGTTTTCTTCCCGCCTTGAGTGAGACCCTATCGAATACACATAAAATTCTACTTAAACTGCAGGCTTAACAGCACCTTACCAGGACGTGTTGCTGTCTCAGGGTAAATCAACCATTACCTGCTGCTGCCGACGCCGGCGTTTCTCCAGCCATAGCAGGATGCGGAAAAGGCAATAAATCACGGCGACGCAGGCATGCAAGATCATGATCAGCGGATTGGATCCGAATATCTCCGGCCATACGCCATACATCAGTGCCTGCCCCCCTGCCGCCACCACCCACATGACCGGCCCCCAGGAGACAGTAAGCCACAATCCGAGTGCCGCGACGGGGAAGACAACGGCCAAGCCTGCGCCCGCGACCTTCCATGGCAGCGCCAGCAGATCGAAGCGCGCATGGCCATCCAGAGAGTAGCCGACCAGCATCGCCCAATATTGCAGGCCGAGCCAGAAGCAGGTGATCGCGATCAGCCGCAGGAACAGCACGAACAGGATGTCCGTCAGCGTATTCTTGGGTACGGTCGAAGAATCAGGTTCCATGCGCGAACAATACGTAGGAGGCACGTGCCTCGCCAGAATATAATGGCTGCGGCCTTTCGCCCGGTTTTGAATCCTGGGGACGGCGTGATAGGTACGCGCCCCATATAGAATGCCATAAATAGACGAAGAAGGATGGCGGCATCATGGAGAACAAGACGCATCTCGTTGACGAGATCACCGGTCATCGGCGCATGCGGCGCAACCGCAAGGCCGATTGGACGCGCCGTCTCGTGCAGGAAAACCGGCTGACGGTCGACGATCTCATCTGGCCTATCTTCGTGATCCCGGGCACCGGCATCGTCGAGCCGATCCCTGCCATGCCCGGCGTCAACCGCATGACCGTGGATATGGCGGTAGAAGCGGCCAAGGAAGCGGCCGATCTCGGCATCCCCGCGCTTGCCACCTTCCCGAACATCGAAATGGAGCTGCGCGACGAGACCGGCTCCAACAGCCTCGAGAAGAACAATCTCATCAATCTCACCACTGCCGCAATCAAGAAGGCCGTGCCGAACATTGGCGTCATCACCGATGTCGCGCTCGACCCTTTCACCAGCCACGGCCATGACGGCATCCTGCGCGGCAATGAAATCGTCAATGATGAAACGGTCGAACAGGTGGCGCGCGCTGCGGTCTACCAGGCGGATGCCGGAGCAGACATCATCGCGCCTTCGGAAATGATGGACGGTCGCATCGGCGCGATCCGCCAGGCGCTCGATGCTGCCGGACACCAGAGCGTGGGCATCATGAGCTACGCGACGAAATTCAGCTCGGCCTTCTACGGCCCCTACCGCGAGGCGATTTCGACCGGCGGCCTGCTGAAAGGCGACAAGAAGACCTATTACATTGATCCGGCGAACGGCACCGAAGCCGTGCGCGACGCCACGCTCGACGTCGAGGAAGGCGCCGACATGCTGATGGTCAAGCCCGGGCTGCCCTATCTCGACATCTGTTGGCGGCTGAAGGAAGCCTTCGGCCTTCCAACCTTCGCTTATCAGGTCTCCGGCGAATACGCGATGATCAAGGCTGCCGCCGCCAATGGCTGGATCGACGGCGAGAAGGTAATGCTCGAAACCCTGCTCGCTTTCAAGCGCGCCGGATGCGACGGCATCCTCACCTATTTCGCTGTCGACGTGGCGAGACATTTGGCGAAGAAATAGCTTCGATCCATCGACTTATTGTATTTGCTGGAGCCGATACCATATGTTCGGCAAATATTTCCCAAGGAGGAAAGCAATGAGCCTGAACCACAGCCCGCTCTATGCAGCACCGGATGACTGGCGCGCCTATAGTGGCGTGCTGAGCCGGCGCATCTTCGCGTTCATCGTTGACTACATCATCGTCGCGCTGCTGTGCATTCCCGCGGCCGTGCTGCTGTTTTTCGTTTCGATCCTGACACTGGGGCTCGGCTTCTTCCTTTATCCGGTGCTGTTCGTTCTTGTTGCGGGCCTCTATTTCGGCTGGACACTCGGCGGTCCTTACCAGGCTTCGCTCGGCATGCGCGCCATGGGCCTGACCATGGTTCGTGTCGATGGCCGGCGCATGGATTTCCTGACGGCGATCGTTCATCTGGCGCTGTTCTGGATCCTGAATTCCGTCCTCACGCCGCTTATCCTGCTGGTGGGTCTCTTTACTGACCGCAGCCGGCTTGTGCATGACCTACTGCTCGGCACCGTCATCGCTCGAACGGCCTAAAACCACGCATAATCTTGGGACACCGCACGGATCTCCTGCGGAGCCACTGGCGCGCGGGAGATATTTCTGTGCATGGTCAATTAGGAAACTTCGATCTTTAGCGAAGGACGTAGTTGACGTTTTCTAAACTTGGGCCATGCTTGTGGAAAGCGGATGCCGAAAGAAAGGTCAATCAACGGCAGATGAACACGCAGTCGACGCCATCTCCGCAGTTTTATCTGACGGCACCGGCTTCCTGCCCGTACTTGCCGCATGAGATGGAACGCAAGGTCTTCACGCACCTTGTGGGGCCTCGTGCCGCCGAGATGAACGATATTCTGACGCAGGGCGGCTTCAGGCGTTCTCAGAACATCGCCTATCGTCCCGCCTGCGAATCGTGCCGGGCCTGCATATCGGTCCGCATCCTGGCGCAAGAGTTCGAGCCCACCCGATCGATGAAACGGGTGCTGACGGCCAACAGCGATATCATCGCCACCGAATTTCCGGCGCAGCCCTCCAGCGAGCAATATTCGCTCTTCCGCCGCTATCTCGACTATCGTCATCAGCAAGGCGGCATGTCCGACATGACCGTGCTCGACTATGCGATCATGGTCGAGGACACGCATGTGAACACGCGCATCATCGAATATCGCCGTCGCGAGGAAGGTTCAGGGCTGGAGCAGCGTCCGAAGGGCGAACTGCTGGCTGCGGCTCTGACCGATGTGATGAGCGACGGGCTGTCCATGGTCTATTCCTACTTCAATCCCGATCTCGACGAGCGATCTCTCGGCACCTTCATGATTCTCGATCATATCAAGCGGACGAAGGCGCTGGGGTTGCCGCACGTCTATCTCGGCTATTGGGTCAAGGGCTCGCGCAAGATGGACTACAAGACCCGCTTTCAGCCGCAGGAACATCTGACGCCGCGCGGCTGGGAACGTTTCGACCCCGCAGCCGACGGCGACAAAGATACCTTCCGCTGAATGTTTTCCCATCTCTCGGACCATAAGAAGGGCCTGCTGCTGACGACGCTCGGTGGTCTGGCGCTGTCGATGGATATTCCGCTGATACGGCTTTCCAGCGGCGAAGTCTGGTCGGTGCTGTCTGCCCGCAGCCTTGCGACCATCGTCGTGGCGCTGGCCGCCCTTTTCGTCATTCGCCGGGTCACTGGCTCGCTTAAGACTGTGTTACCGGGCTGGCTCGGAATTCCCGTTGGCTTCTTCTATGGGCTGACCACCATCACCTTTCTTCTCGCCGTCTATTATACCAAGGCGGCAAATGTGGTCTTCATCATCGCGCTCAACCCGATGTTCACCGCGCTGCTGTCCTGGATTTTTCTGAAAGAGCGCCCTGCCCTTTCCACCTTCATTACCATGGCTGTCATGATCCTCGGTGTTGGTCTGATCGTCGGTGACGGCATGGAGGCTGGGCATCTGCTTGGCGACGCGCTTTCCGTGCTCGCATCGCTTTCCATCGCCTGCGCCATCGCGATCAGCCGCGCCTCGGGCCGGGACATGGGTTTTGCTTCCTTGCTGGCGGCCGTCATTCCGGCGGCAGTCGGGCTCTATCATATGGTGCCCTCGGGCTTTTCCATCGATCATCCGGGCTGGATCCTTTTCGACGGCGCCGTGCTGATGCCGCTTTCCTTTTGGTGCCTTGCGACGGGCACGCGTTTTCTTTCGGCACCGGAAGTGGCGATGTTCTATCTGCTGGAAACGATCCTGGCGCCGATCTGGGTCTGGATGATCTTCTCAGAAGCGCCAACCAACATGACGCTTGCCGGCGGCGCGATACTGATCCTGGCACTGGCCGCTCACTCGCTATGGCAGGCCCGGGTGAAAGCCAGAGCAGCAATCACCGCACAGAGCCTTGCGCATTGAAGTATTCCTCTTCCAATGTTATAACTAGGTTATCACATTGGAGCTGAGACATGAACGTCACCATCCGCAAAATCGGCAATTCCGAGGGCGTGATTATTCCGAAGGAAGTTCTTGACCAGTTGGGGCTCGGCGCTGGCGATACATTGGAGCTCAGCCTGAAGGATGGTGGATTGCTGATGCAGCCAACCGACGCGGACTTTGCGCGTCAGATGGAACATGCACAACGTTTCATGGATCAGTATAAAGTGGCACTTAAGAAGTTGGCAGAGTAATGCCCTTTATCTTCCTGACTAGGCCGCTCATCGAGCAATTGCACAAGATGCAGATCAAAAGGTTCGGTGGTTCCTATGGTCTCAGAGACGAAGGCTCCCTCGAATCAGCCTTGGCACGCCCGATTAACAAAGCCCAATATGGCAGCAACGATATCATCGAACTGGCGGCGGCGTATCTATTTGGGCTGGCGAAAAACCACGCGTTCATAGATGGAAATAAACGCATCGCCATCGTGACGACGGCAGTCTTCCTCATGGACAACGGCTACCGTATTCAAACCACGGACGCCAATCTTTACAGCTTCGTCATGGCGGTGGCCGCCGGCGAAATCGATGAAGAGGGAGCGACACGTTTCCTGCGAGATGTCTGCGTTCCGGAGACAGCTTAGAACTAACCGCCTCCTATTCGCTTCGGCGTTGGGTTTCCTATGTCTGTCGGCAATCAATCCAACAGGCCGATAGCTATCTGTTAAGGTCAAGCCGTGCCACCCGGCCTTCGTTAAGGCTCAGGGCGTTCGTCGCTGCAATCGACCCGCTGGGTCGATTGCTCAAGCTTTGTCCGACCGCTCCTCACCCAGAAAACCTGCCGCTTCTGGGGAAGCCCTTCGGCACGGCGCGGCCGGCGCCGGCGCGGTCGCCCAGCCATTCCACCAACTCGTCCTTGGTCTTGGTGAAGGTGCGGCCGGCACTGTCTTCCCATGTCAGGCCATCGACAATCGCGAAGCACCTGACATCGGCGATGCCGCCATCCTTGTATTTCTGAAGGCGCACGCCCTTGCCGCGTGACATTTCCGGCACCTGCGCGAGCGGGAAGATGAGCATCTTGCGGTTCTCGCCGACCACGGCAACGTGATCGCCTGATATCGGGACGAGAAGCTTGGTCTCGTCGGGATAGGAGACGTTCATGATCTGCTTGCCCTTGCGGGTATTGGCGACCAGTTCCGCCTCGGCAACGATGAAGCCGTTGCCCGCCGTCGATGCGATCATCTGCTTGCGCTGGGGATCGTGGACGAAGGCGGTCAGCACATCCTGATCATTTTCCATGTCGACCATGATGCGCAGCGGTTCGCCATGGCCGCGGCCGCCGGGCAGCTTGTCGCCGCCGAGCGTATAGGCCTTGCCGCCCGTCGTGATGATGAGGATCTTGTCCGTCGTCTGCGCCGGAAAGGCAACCTTCAGACCGTCGCCCTCCTTGAAGGTCAGCGAGGACGTATCGGAAATGTGGCCCTTGAGGGCGCGGATCCACCCCTTTTCCGAAACGACGACCGTGATCGGTTCCTTCTCGATCATCGCCTGCTGGATGGCCGCATCGTCAGCTTCGGGCGCTTCGGCAAACTGCGTGCGGCGGCGACCGATCTCGGTGGCCTTGGCGAATTTTTTCTTCACCTCGCCGATTTCCCAGGCAACCGTCTGCCACTGCTTCTCGTCCGAAGCGAGCAGTGCCTCGATGTCAGCCTTCTCCTTCGTCAGGCCGTCGAATTCCTTGCGGATCTCGAACTCTTCCAGCTTGCGCAAGGAGCGCAGCCGCATGTTGAGGATCGCCTCGACCTGATTGTCGGTGAGGCCGAACCGCTCCATCATGACGGGCTTCGGCTCATCCTCCTCGCGGATGATGGCAATGACCTCATCGATGTTGAGATAGGCGACCAGCAAGCCGCCGAGAATTTCGAGCCGCTTTTCGATGGCCGCCAGGCGGAAGCGGGAGCGGCGCAGCAAGACTTCGCGGCGATGATCCAGCCATTCCTTCAGCACCTCGTTCAGGGCCATGACCCTGGGGATACGGCCCATGGACAGAACGTTCATATTGAGCGGGAACCGGCTCTCAAGCTCGGTCAACTTGAACATCGATTCCATCAGGATCGTCGCGTCGACGGTGCGGCTTTTCGGCACGAGAACGACGCGGATATCCTCGGCGGATTCGTCACGGATGTCCTCGAGCAGCGGCAGCTTGCGCGCCAGCAGCAACTCGGCAATCTTTTCGATCAGCCGCGACTTCTGCACCTGGAACGGAATTTCGGTGACAACGATCTGATAGCCGCCGCGACCAAGATCCTCGATCTCCCATTTGGACCGGACACGGAAGCCGCCACGACCGGTCTTGTAACTTTCTATAATGCTCTGGCGATCATCGATAATGATGCCGCCGGTCGGAAAGTCGGGACCTGGAATATACAGCTCCACCAGCTTCTCGACCGTGGCCTCACGATCCTTGATCAGATGCAGCGCCGCGTCGCAAAGCTCGTGAGCATTGTGCGGCGGGATAGAGGTCGCCATGCCGACAGCGATACCCGAAGAGCCATTGGCGAGCAGATTGGGAAAAGCTCCAGGCAGAACGATCGGTTCAGAATTCGACTCGTCATAGGTGTCGCGGAAATCGACCGCGTCCTGATCGATACCCTCGAGCAGCAGTTCGGAAACCGCCGTCATCTTGGATTCGGTGTAACGCATCGCGGCCGGGCTATCACCGTCGATATTGCCGAAATTACCCTGGCCGTTGACCAGCGTGTAGCGCTGCGAGAAATCCTGAGCGAGACGCGCCAGCGCATCATAGATCGATTGGTCGCCATGCGGGTGATAGTTACCCATCACCTCGCCGACGATCTTGGCGCATTTGCGGAAAGCGGCATTGGGGCGCAGCCCCATCTCGCTCATCGCATAAACGATACGGCGATGCACCGGCTTCAGCCCGTCACGAACGTCCGGAAGCGCGCGTTGCGTAATCGTCGACAAGGCATAGGCCAGGTAGCGCTCTTCGAGCGCGGCCTTCAGATCGACCGGAAGGATATTGTCGTCGCCGTCACCGGGCGGCGGAGTCAGATTTTTTCCCATGGCTCTTGACTATAAGAGATGGCGATTCCGGGCAAGAAATCGGTGGAAAGCACCTGTGGATGAAGGCGTTTCAGCTCTCTTGCGAGATGGCGACCGATACATTTTTGCTGCACCTGCCTTCAACATTCATTGTCATTGGATTTTCAGAGAAAGATCAATATAAGTCAGCCCAGCACACGCTCAATCTGTATGCCCATGCCTATACCACCGGCTTAAAGAGGAAACGCCATAATGACTTTCTACCGGACCACGCGGCTGATGCTTTGCAGCGCCGCCATCGTGTCTTTCGCCAGCTCCGCCTTCGCGCTCGACGGCAATGATCTGCTGAAAAAGATCAACGACCTTTACGGCCAACAGGGCGGTTCGATTGCAGCTACCGGCATCGATGTCGACGGCAGCACGGTGACGCTGAAGGGTGCGAGCTTCAAGGCAGCCGGTATGGAAGACAGCATTCCGCTCGGCGACATCACCCTTGATGGCGTCGAGGAAAACAACGGCGGCTATACGATCGAGGAAATCGATTTTGCCGATGTCGACTTCAACAAGGACGGCGCTTCCGTTTCCGCCACCGACCTCAAGTTGACCGGTGTCGAGATCCCGGCCGACGCGGCCAAGGGCGACCTAAGCTCGCTGTTCTACTACAAGAGCGCCCATGCCGGCGCCGTGTCCGTCACCAAGGACGATGTCGAGGTGTTCTCGATCGAGGGCGCAGACGCCAACACGAAGAAGCGCGACGACAAGTCGGGCCTCGATTTCGACGCCAAGATCAATGGCATCAAGGCCGATCTCAGCAAAGTCGACGATGCGAAGACCAAGGAAGCCATCGAAGCGCTGAAGCTGCAGCAGATCGACGGCACTGTCTCCATGAAGGGCAGCTGGGACATGGGACCCGGCACTATCAACATTAGCGAATATTCCTTCGACTTCAGGGACATCGGCAAGCTGAACCTCGCCTTCAGCATTTCCGGCTACACGCCCGCCTTCGCCAAGTCGCTGCAGGATGCGCTGAAGACGGTTCGCTCCAATCCGAACCAGCAGGAAGCACAGCAGTCCGCCGGCCTCGCCATGCTTGGCCTGCTGCAGCAGCTCACCTTTAACAGCGCCCAGATCCGTTTCGACGATGCGTCGATTACGGCACGCGCGCTTGACTTTGCTGGCAAACAGCAGGGTGTCACGGGCAAGCAGCTCGCCGACACACTGAAGGCAATGACGCCGATCATGATGGCGCAGCTCAACATTCCGGAGCTGCAAAATGCCGTCTCGGCAGCGGTCAGCACTTACCTCGACAACCCGAAGAGCCTGACGGTCACCGCTGCCCCCGGCAAGCCGGTGCCGGTGCCGATGATCATCGGCGCCGCCATGGGCGCACCGACGACGATCCCGCAGGTTATCGGCCTTAAGGTTTCCTCGAACGACTGAGCGGCCGCTCGTCGAACCATTCAAAACCCGGCGATCTCGGTCGCCGGGTTTTTCTTTGCCTCAACGCTCCGAGACTTTCGGTCGCTGATACGTCTTGAGCTCGTCAAGCGCATGAGACAGGAGGGCAAGCAGCTCCTCCGTCGTCGCCCCATCGCGCGCCTGAACGGACATGCCCTGCACGATTGCTCCCAGAAAGCGTGCCAGCGACCGAGGGTCGGCCTCAGGCCGGATGTCGCCTTCTGCAATCCCGCGCTCGATGCGGGCGGTGAAGACATCGAGCGTCTGCAGACGCATTGACGCGACATGATGGGCGATCGGCTCGTTCTCCTCCGCACAATTCAGCACCGCTGTGGATATCATGCAGCCCTTTGGATGCTCCGGAGCCGTGAAGATCCTGGCGGAGTTCGTCAGAAAGCGCTCAAAGGCCGTCACGGTATCCAGCTTGTCCTGAAAGGGATTGCCGGGTTCCGGACGAGGCATGCGCCGATATTGATCAAGCGTCTCGCGATAGAGCTCGGCCTTCGAACCGAAGGCCGCATAGAGGCTTTGCGGCGTGATGCCCATCGCCGCCGTCAGATCGGCGATGGAGGAACCGTCATAGCCATGCTTCCAAAAGGTGTCCCGGGCGGCAGCCAGAACCGTCTCGCGATCGAAGGCCGGCGGGCGCCCACGCTTGCGCGGCGAAGAATTTTTCTTCTCTTCAATATTTTTCACAATGGTCACTCTAGAATTATTTCCCGATCTGGTTTATTCAGGAATGGTCATTGTGATTATAGAAGGTTTTGCTCCATGAGTCTTCCCCTGGAAAATTCCGCACATACAAGCGACGGCAGCCTTGCTGAAGGCGTCGATGCGGCAATCGATTCCGCCCTCGCGGACAAAAGGCTGGTCGGAACCGTCGTTCTGATCGCTCAGGATGGAGAATTGGTCTACGCCCGCGCCGCCGGTCTGGCGGATCGCGAAAACAAGGTAGCAATGCGGGAAGATGCCATCTTCCGCCTCGCCTCCGTCACCAAGCCGATCGTCACCATTGCCGCGATGCGGCTCGTCGAACAGGGCCGCATCGGGCTCGACGATCCAATCACCAAGTGGCTGCCGGATTTCCGGCCGCGTCTGCCGGATGGTGGTGAAGCCGCTATCCGCATCCGGCATCTGCTCTCCCATACTTCTGGATTGGGCTACTCATTCGCCGAAGCTCCGGACGGCCCTTATCATCGCGCAGGCGTATCCGACGGCCTGGACACTCCAGGCCGATCATTGGCTGACAACCTCCAGCGCCTCTCCAGCGCGCCCCTTCTCTTCGCGCCTGGCGAAAACTGGCAGTATTCCCTGGCGATGGATGTCCTTGGCGGCATCGTCGAGAAGGAAACCGGCGGCCCGCTCGGCGATGCGGTTGCCGATCTGGTCATGAAGCCGCTTGGCCTTTCCGATACGGCCTTCTCCGTACGCGACCGTCGCCGCCTGGCCGCCGCCTATGTGAATGGCTCACCGGAGCCACAGCGGATGGGCGACGAGGCGCTCGTTCCAATCTTCGACGGCACGATCCGCTTTGCATCCGACAGGATATTCGATCCCGCATCCTACCACTCCGGCGGCGCCGGCATGGCCGGAACGGCAAGCGATATCCTTGCCATTCTGGACACGATCAGGAAGGGCGGTGCACCGCTGCTATCGGCTGATACGGTGAAAACCATGATGGCCGATCAGGCGGGCGGGCATATGCAGGCGCAGCAGGCCGGTTTCGGTTTCGGCTACGGCTGGTCCGTTGTCCTCGATCCCGTGGTCGCGCAGGTCCCCTTCTCGGCTGGCACGATCAAATGGGGAGGCGTCTACGGGCACAGCTGGTTCGTCGACGCCGAAAAGGGTCTGACGGTGGTTGCGCTGACCAATACGACTCTTGAGGGCATGTGGGGCCAGTTCACCACGGATCTGGCAAAAGCGGTCTATGCCGCAATCTAGCTGAGATCAGCGTCCCAAACAAAAACCCGGCGATTTCGGTCGCCGGGTTTTGCATTTTGTCAAACCGTAGAGGACTTAGTCCTTCTTAACCGGCGGTACCGGGCGGATCGCCAGTTCGCGCAGCTGCGTCGGCGTTGCGGCCGAGGGAGCACCCATCAGCAGATCCTGCGCCTGCTGGTTCATGGGGAACAGCGAGATCTCGCGCAGGTTCTTGGCGCCGACCAAAAGCATGACGATACGGTCGATACCGAAAGCAGCACCGCCGTGCGGAGGCGCACCATACTGGAAGGCGCGGTAAAGGCCGCCGAAGCGCTCTTCGACGTCGGTCTGACTGAGGCCCACCTTTTCGAAGGCGGCAACCATGGTCTCCGGCGACTGGTTACGGATCGAGCCCGAGGCGATTTCGAAGCCGTTGCAGACGGCGTCGTACTGGAACGCCTTGATCGTGAGGGGATCCTGGTTCTGCAGCGCCTCGAGGCCGCCTTGCGGCATCGAGAACGGGTTGTGTGCGAAGTCGACCTTCTTTTCTTCCTCGCTCCATTCGAAGAACGGGAAGTCGACGATCCAGCACAGCTCGAAACGGTCGCGATCGACCAGGTTCAGCTCCTCGCCAGCCCGGGTGCGAGCCTCGCCGGCAAACTTGTAGAACTTGGCGGGATCGCCGGCGACGAAGAAGCAGGCGTCGCCGTCATCGAGGCCGAGCTGGCTGCGGATCGCATCCGTGCGCTCTTCGCCGATGTTCTTGGCAAGCGGACCTGCGCCTTCGAGCTTCTCGCCTTCCTTGCGCCAGAAAATGTAGCCGAGGCCTGGCTGGCCCTGGCTCTGCGCCCAAGCGTTCATGCGATCGCAGAAGGCGCGCGAACCGCCGGTCTTGGCTGGGATGGCCCAGACTTCGACCTTCGGGTTGGAGGCGATCATGTTTGCGAAGACTTTGAAGCCAGAGCCGGCAAAATGCTCGGTGACGGCTTCCATGACGATCGGATTGCGCAGATCCGGCTTGTCGGAGCCATACTTGCGGATGGCGACGTCATAGGGGATGCGCGGCCATTCCTTGGTGACCGGCTTGCCCTCGGCAAACTCTTCGAACACCTGGGTCATCAGCGGACCCATCGTGTTCCAGACGTCTTCCTGCGTGACGAAGCTCATCTCGAGGTCGAGCTGGTAGAATTCGCCCGGCAGACGATCGGCGCGCGGGTCTTCATCGCGGAAGCACGGGGCGATCTGGAAGTAGCGGTCGAAACCGGCAACCATCAGCAGCTGCTTGTACTGCTGCGGCGCCTGCGGCAGCGCGTAGAAGGTGCCGGGGTGGATACGGCTCGGCACGAGGAAGTCGCGCGCGCCTTCCGGCGAAGAGGCCGTCAGGATCGGGGTCGTGTATTCGGTGAAGCCTACTTCGCCCATGTGACGACGCATGGAGGAGATGATCTGCGTGCGCTTGACGATGTTCTTATGCAGCGTTTCGCGGCGAAGATCGAGGAAGCGATACTTCAGGCGAACGTCTTCCGGATAATCCGGCTCGCCGAAGACGGGCAGCGGCAGCTCCTTGGCGGCGGAGAGCACTTCGATCTCCTGAGCGTAAAGCTCGATCTCGCCGGTCGGCATGTTCTTGTTGATCGTGTCTTCGGTACGCGCCTTCACCAGGCCGTCGATGCGGATGACCCATTCGCCGCGAACGGTTTCCGCGAGCTTGAAGGCTGGAGAATCAGGGTCGGCAACGACCTGGGTGATGCCGTAGTGATCGCGCAGGTCGATGAACAGCACGCCGCCATGATCTCGGACGCGATGGACCCAGCCGGAGATACGGACAGTCGAACCGACGTCGAACTTGCGCAGGGCGGCGCATGTGTGGCTGCGATAGAGATGCATAGTATATATCCTGGACTTGGCGGGCAGCGGCGAAAGGACACGCAAACCCCTCGCCCGCCGACGAGAAAATCGGGCGGAAAAGCGCATGGCACGCCCGATTTGTCAAGGCTCGAACACCGGAAGTCAGCTTAAAGCTGTTTTCAGTCGCTATGCAACATACCACGCGCAAGTAGCCGCTGCCGCGGTTTGGCTACCTGGATGCTATTGCTGAACACTCCAGTCAACTTTAAACAGGCATCCTTATATCGTCGCCCCCGGAGCATAACATGCCGATCCTTACCCGCCGCAATCTGCTCAAAGTTTCAGCCGTTGCCGGCGCCTACGGGGTAGGCCTTGGCATTGCCGGGAAGTTCGCCGACAAGGCGGCCGCGGCCGAGCCACTCACGCTGAAGACGGCCAAGATCGAGGCCAACCTTACCGACGGCGGCAAGACCAAGAATGTCCGGACCTATGGCGATGCCGGCATGCCGCCGGTCGTGCGCATGAAGAAGGGCGAGCCCTTCGCGGCGAGACTGATCAACGGCATAGACGATCCGACGACTATCCACTGGCACGGCATCCGACTTCCGAACGCGATGGATGGCGTGCCGTTCCTCACCCAGCCCTATGTCTATACCGGCGATCATTTCGACTATGCCTTTACGCCGCCGGATGCCGGTACTTTCTGGTATCATCCGCATTGCAACACGCTGGAGCAGATGGGCCACGGCATGACCGGCGTCATCGTGGTCGAAAACCCTAAAGATCCGGCGTTCGATTCGGAAGTCGTGCTCAATCTGCGGGACTGGCGACTGGGAGGAGACGGACAGTTCATTGCGCAATTCAGGCCGCGGGATGCCGCGAAATCCGGCACCTACGGCACCGTCCGGACCGTCAACTGGCAACAGGAGCCGCAATATGACGCGCCTTCCGGCGGGCTGGTGCGGCTGCGCATTGCCATTACCGATGTCACGCGCATCTATTCCTTCCGCATGGACGGCGCCGAGGCGACAGTGATCGCGATCGACGGCAATCCCGTACCGCAGCGCTTTCCGCTCGATCTTCTGCAGCTTGGGCCGGGGCAGCGGCTGGAGCTTGCCGTGCGCATGCCCGACAGCGAAGGCGCGGTCGTCAAGCTCGAGGACATCAAGGGCACCAATCCGAAAGTGCTAGCGACGCTGCGCGCCGTGGGCGCGTCCTTGAAGCGAGACGTACGCGATCTGGCGCCGCTCGAAGACAATCCCGTGCAGAGGGCAGATCTCGGCTCGGCCACCCATATTCCGCTGATCTTGAGCTCGACGGCGGAGAACACCGCCGACAACAGCATATGCGGCTCGCTCGGCTACAGCTTCTGGGCGATCAACAAGGTGCCTTGGCCGGGCGATACGCCTGATCCGACCGCGCCGCTTGCCGAGCTCAAACTCGGCAAGAGCTATGTCATCGACATGGAAAACGTCACGCCGCATAGCCACCCGATCCACCTGCACGGGATGAGCTTTACGGTCCTCTCCTCTTCGACTCGGCAGGCGCAGCCCTTTGTCTCCGATACCTATCTGATCCAGCCGGACGAGAAAGTGCAGCTTGCCTTCGTTGCCGACAATCCCGGCGATTGGCTGCTGCATTGCCATATCATCGAACACCAGAAGACGGGCATGACGAGTTACATCCGTGTGGCGTAGGCGGTCGCAAGCCACCTCGCTTGCAGGCAGTTTCGGTCGAAGCTGTCACAGTCCCCGGCAATTTCAGCGAAAAGCGAAATGCGGCAAGGGCTTTGTCCGCGAAAGTATTGACATATCCGGCTGAAAGGAGAAGGAAGTTAAGGAAGTATTTTACCATTGAATGTGTTGATATGATCGAAACTACCGCCCAATTGGAGGCGGCCTGCCAAGAGCTGGCCAAGTCGGAATTCATTACCATCGATACGGAATTCCTGCGAGAAACGACCTTCTGGCCGGAGCTGTGTTTGATACAGATGGCAAGCCCCACCACCGAAGTGCTGGTGGACCCGCTGGCCAAGGGGCTGGATCTCGCGCCCTTCTTCGAACTGATGGCCAACTCATCGGTTTTGAAGGTGTTTCATGCTGCCCGCCAGGACATTGAAATCATCTTCCATCGCGGCAACCTCATTCCGCATCCGATCTTCGATACGCAAGTTGCGGCAATGGTTTGCGGCTTCGGCGATTCGGTTTCCTACGACCAGCTCGTCAGCCGCATCAAGAACGTCCATATCGACAAGTCCTCCCGCTTCACCGATTGGAGCCGGCGGCCGCTCTCGGAAAAGCAGCTCGACTATGCGCTTGCCGACGTCACGCATCTGCGCGACGTCTATCTTTCGCTCAAGGAGCAGTTGCGGCGCGAAGGACGCGCCTCCTGGCTGCAGGAGGAGATGGCGATCCTGGAGGCGCGCGAGACCTACGACCTGCACCCCGACGATGCCTGGCAGCGGCTGAAGATGCGGCTGCGCAAACCGCAGGAACTGGCCGTCCTTAAATTTGTGGCCGCCTGGCGCGAGCGCGAGGCCCGCGCACGCAATGTCCCGCGGGCACGCGTACTGAAAGACGATGCGATCTATGAGATCGCCCAGCAGCAACCGAAGGACACCGAGGCGCTTGCGCGGCTGCGCACCATCCCGAAGGGTTGGGAGCGCTCTGCCGCCGGTACGGCGGTGCTTGAAGCGATCAATGCTGCATTGGCGCTGCCAAAGGCCGAAATGCCGCATCCGCCGCGCCACCAGCAGGCTCCCGAAGGTACCGCAGCGGCTTCCGAACTGTTGAAAGTCCTTTTGAAGCTGATTGCCGAAAAGCATGGCGTCGCGCCGAAAGTCATCGCCAACAGCGAGGATCTCGACAAGATCGCCGCCGAAGGAGAGAAGGCCGATGTCGCGGCTCTGACCGGCTGGCGGCGCGATCTCTTCGGCGAGACGGCCCTGCAGCTGATACAGGGGCAAGTGGCTTTGCGCTTCGTCGGCAAGCGAATCGAGACCGTCGCCCTCTAGTCAAGACATTCTCCTTCCCGGATCCCTTGTAATTGCGTATGATTCGCGAAGTGGTATGGCGGCTGCAATCACGATTGCGCCGCAAATCTCATGGAATGAACGTCTGATGTAATCGTTCTATTCGATGACGTTCCAGTTTGCCGGCGCAATTCCGCGTCGAGGACAGGCGTCGTTTCTCGGCGGAAAAGTGAATGGGTATTTTCCATTCGATGCGCAACTGGATCCTGATATCGCTGTTCGTCGCTTCGACGGGCGTCATTTACGGCAAACTATTCTTTCCTGAATCTCCGATATATATCGGCGGAATCTTCGCCCTGTTCTGCGGCATGCCGCTGCTCGCCTTCGAGCGCCGCATGATCCTGCCGCGGCTGAGCGACTGGATGCACAGACTGCCAACGCCGGCCTTCATCCTTTCGGCTCTCGTCGTCGATTTCCTGCTGATGAGCGTCGGCTATGCCATCGCAGGCAGCTCCATGAAATTGCTGGGCCTCGTCAAAGCATCATGGGAAGACCTGACAGTACTGAAGATAGACGTCTACATCTATGCAGTCGTCGTAACCGCCATCGTCATTTTCATCGGCCGCGTGCGGGAATTGCTCGGTCGTGACGTCTTCTCCAGCCTGTTGACCGGCCGTTACCGCAATCCCGTGCAGGAGGAGCGTGTCTTTCTTTTCGTCGATCTCGTCGGCTCCACTGCCTTTGCCGAGGAATATGGCGACTTGAGAACGCAGGAATTCCTTGGCGCGGTATTCAGTGCCATGGCCGAGCCGGTGCGGCGGCACAAGGGCGCGATCGACGACTATATCGGTGATGCCGCCATCATCACCTGGCCGCTCCAACGGGGCGTCAAGAATGCCAATTGCGTGCGCTGCGTCTTCAATATCCTCGACGATATCGAAAAGAACGCCGAGACTTGGCTGAAATCCTACGGCAGGGTGCCTCGTCTTAGGGCCGCTCTGCATGGCGGCAGCGTGGTGACGGCCGAAATCGGGGTCGACCATCACAAGATCGCCTATTTCGGAGACACGGTGAATACGACGGCAAGGCTGGAGTCGCTCTGCAAAACGCTGGAGCGCCAGGTGCTGATTTCCAGCGACCTCGCCAGACGGATGGAGCTTCCCGAAGGAGTCCTCAAGGAAGAACTCGGCGAACATGCCGTTCGTGGCCGCGATCAGCACCTCGGCGTGATCGCCCTTCATACACAAGACCGGCAAGCGTTGAAGACCGTTCGCGGCAGATCGTAAACAATACGAATTGTTGGCTGCAGTTCAGCACCGATGCACGCCTGAGCTTCACAGCCTATGGGTTGTCCACAGTCACCAAATCTTCACCTGAGCGTTAATTCGCGGACACAGGTCGACTGTTATGCGGAGTTGTTTTCGCCACTCTCCGCCACAAGGTGACATGATGACCCGAATCCTTTCCGCCTCCACGGCACTCTTCATTCTGCTTGCCGGCTCGGCCCAGGCAGACGAGCAGCAGTTCAAGGCAAAGCTCGTCGGCCAAGCAATCCTGCCGGCCAACACCATCACTGCCGCTCCTGCCGATGCACCAGATTTCCTGAAGACTTCAGGCAAGTTCACCACGCCGGATCGCAAGCGCACCGACGCTCTCGGCACCGTGCCGGGCAAGGATGGCGCCCGCGTCACCGACCTGAAGCTGCCCTTCGCCGGCCAGCCGATCCAGGGCTTTTCCGGCATCAAGACTATGCCCGACGGCACCTTCTGGACACTCTCCGACAACGGCTTCGGCTCCAAGCAGAACTCATCGGACGCGATGCTCTTCCTGCATCAGCTGAAATTCAACTGGGACAGCGGCAAGGCCGAGGTCGTCAAGAACCTGTTCCTGTCCGACCCGAACAAGAAGGCCCCCTTCCCGATCGTCATGGAAGGCGCCGAAAAGCGTTATCTAACGGGCGCCGACTTCGACATCGAATCGATCCAGCCGGTCGCCGACGGCTTCTGGATCGGCGACGAGTTCGGTCCTTACCTGCTGAAATTCGACACGGACGGCCAACTGACCGACGTCTTCGCAACGACGCTCGACGGCAAGCCGGTTATGTCGCCCGACAATCCGCTGATCCAGCTGCCGGGCAACCCCACACAGAAGATGCCGGCCTTCAATCTGAAGCGCTCGGGCGGCTTCGAAGGTCTCGCCATGTCGAAGGACGGCTCCAAGCTCTACGGCCTGCTGGAGGGCCCGATCTACAAGGATGACGGCCAGATGGAGAATGTCGATGGCAAGACGGCCATCCGCGTCATCGAATTCGACGTTGCCTCGAAGAGTTGGACCGGTCGCAGCTGGCTTTATCCCTTCGCGGACAAGGGTGTGTCGATCGGCGATTTCAACATGCTTGATGAAAAGACTGCCCTCGTCATCGAACGCGACAATGGCGCCGGCACGAAGGACAAGGCTTGTACCGACCCCAAGCAGCCGAAGCCAGATTGCTTCGAGGTCCCGGCAGAGTTGAAGCGCGTCTACAAGATCGAGTTCAGCGACGCCAATGTCGGCAAGTCCGTTCGCAAGATCGGCTATATCGACCTTCTGCACATCGAAGATCCGGACCACAAGCGTCGCGAGAGCGGCGGCGAAGGCTTCTACGACATGCCCTTCGTCACCATCGAGAATGTCGACCGCGTTGATGCCACGCACATCATCATCGGCAACGACAATAACCTGCCCTTCTCCGCAGGCCGCGCGGTCAACAAGGCTGACGACAATGAATTCAGCCTTCTCGAAGTCGGCGATTTCCTGAACGCGAAGTAAGCACAATGAAACCGCCTCTCCCTGCCGTGCAGGGAGAGGCTTCAATCCCATGCAACACAAAGCTTATTCGAAGCAGAAAGCCAGGCGGCGATTGGTGAGCTTGCCGAGCTGCTGCAGGCGGCCGTCCAGCCTCTCGCCGGCAAAATCGTGATATTCAGAGGGAACGACGAATTCGAGATCGAGATCAGGCTTTGTCGAACGGCGGAACGACAGGTTGCGGACGATACCGGGCATCGAGGCCGAAAATAGGTAGACGACGCGCAATAGCCCGCCGAGTAGCTTGGCGCGTTCGATGTAGAGCGGCGTAGCGATCGTTGCCAGCGGCTCGGTCGCACCGTCGTCGTTCAAGCCCTCGAAGCGATAGTAATTGGCAAGCGCGATGAAGGCGCGGCCGGCATGGGTGATACCGACGAAGGACGTGTGGGCGATGATGTTCAGCGCCTGCAGGCCGCGATAATCCGGATGGGCACGCCAGCTGATATCGGCAAGCAGGCAGGCTGCCTGGCGATAACGGCTTTCCTCGTCGGTCTCGGTGATCCCGAAGAAGGGCATCATTCGCCCGGTCCAATCGGCAAGCTCACGGGCATGTTCCGGCGAGCGCGCACGCAGGATCGCAAGCTCGCCGGCTGCGGTGAGCAGCGGATCGCTGTTACGCTCGGCCTCGGTCAGCAGCGAATAGAGATAACCTTCACGAACCCCCTGGGCGGAGAAGGAGATGACGGACGGCTTCATGGCCGTCAACACTTCGCGCATGGCGACTGCGCCGAAAGGCAGCAGCGAACGGCGATGCTTGGACACCGTCTGAAATGCCGGATCCTTCGAATCCTTCGCTTCGACGATCTGATCCAGGAACCGCAGCATCTCATCCAGCGGCACTTCATAGCCCTGCATCATGTGGAGCGGATATTTGCGGATTTCCATGTGCAGCTTGGCGACGCTTCGCCATGTGCCGCCGACCGCATAGAACGTGCGGCCCTCGCCCTTGCTCAATAGCTTCGCAGTCTTGACATGCTTGCGCGCGAAGCTGCGCGCCCTATCGATCGAGCCGCCGGCATATTCGGACAGACGCAGGCCGCCGAGCGGCAGCGTGATGCCCTTGCCGATCTCATGGTCCTTGATGTCGATCAGCTCCAGCGAGCCGCCGCCAAGATCCCCGGCAATGCCATCGGGATGGAAGAAACCACTGATGACGCCGAGCGCGGAGAAACGTGCCTCTTCTTCGCCGGAAAGCACGCGCACCTTGCGCTGAAGAATGGCTTCGGCCTGGTGAATGAACTGCGGACCGTTGCTGGCTTCGCGCGCCGCAGCCGTTGCCAGGACGTAGATGGTGGCGGCACGCGCCTGATCGGAGAGTGCCTTGAAGCGATGCAGCGCCGCAAGCGCCCGCGCCACGCTTTCCTCATCCATCTTTCCCGTTAGCGCTATGCCTTTGCCGAGGCCGCACAGCACTTTTTCGTTGAAGAGGATGGTTGGCGACCGCGAGTGGCCTTCATAGACGACAAGACGGACCGAGTTCGACCCGATATCGACAACGGAGACAGGGGCGATGCCCGGAAGACGCCCCTGGGCTTCTGATTCAACCATGCAGGTCCAATTTATTTGTTGCGGCCCGACAGCAGTCCAGCGATGAGTTTCGGAGCGCTGGATTTCAAGGCTTCACCACGGCCAGACAGGCTGGGATTGGTCATGAAATACTGCTGCGCGTTGAATGGCTCTTTTCCCTGACGCACTTCCATGCGCCGTGAAGTCCCGTCCGGCAATATCTCGTAGCTTTGCTGATTGTCAATGATATTGCCCAGCATGATCTGTGAAAGCACCTGTTCATGCACGGTCTTGTTGGTGAGCGGCACGAGCGTTTCGACGCGACGATCGAGGTTGCGCGGCATCATGTCGGCGGAGCCGATATAGACCAGCGCCTTGTCCGACGGCAGACCCTGACCATTGCCGAAGCAGAAGATGCGGCTGTGCTCGAGGAAGCGGCCGATGATCGACTTGACGCGGATATTTTCCGATAGACCCGGTACCTGCGGACGCAGGCAGCAGATGCCACGCACCACCAGATCGATCTCGACGCCGGCATTGCTGGCGCGATAGAGCGCGTCGATGATGTCGGGATCGACAAGCGAGTTCATCTTCATCCAGATCGCGGCCGGATGGCCGTTCCTGGCGTGCTCGATCTCGCCTTCGATATGCTGGAGGATGCGGGGACGCAGCGTATAGGGCGAGACCGCGATCTTCATGTCGTGTTCCGGCTCGCCATAGCCGGTGATGAAGTTGAAGATATTCGCCATGTCGTGGGCGATCTTCGGGTCGCAGGTGAAGTAGGAAAGATCGGTGTAGATCTTGGCGGTGACTGGGTGATAGTTGCCGGTGCCGAGATGGCAATAGGTGCGCAGCTTGCCGTCCTCTCGGCGCACGACCATGGACATCTTCGAATGGGTCTTGAGCTCGATGAAGCCGAAGACGACCTGCACACCGGCGCGCTCCAGATCGCGCGCCCAGCGGATGTTCGCCTCTTCGTCGAAGCGGGCCTTCAGTTCCACCAGCGCCGTAACCGATTTGCCGAGATCGGCTGCATCGATCAGCGCGCGGACGATCGGGCTATCGTTCGAGGTACGGTAAAGCGTCTGCTTTATCGCCAGAACGTCAGGATCCCTAGCAGCCTGGAGAAGGAACTGGACCACCACGTCGAAGGATTCGTACGGGTGGTGGACGACCATATCTTTTTCGCGGATTGCGGCGAAGCAATCGCCGGCATGTTCACGGACGCGCTCAGGAAATCGGGCATTGTAAGGCTCGAAGCGCAAATCGTCGCGCGGCGCCTTGCAGATTTCGGAGAGCGTGTTGAGCGCGAGCAGGCCCGGCAGAACCGCGATGCGGTTTCCCGGCACGTTCAGCGATTCCACCACGAACTGGCGAAGCTCGAGCGGCATTTCGGAGTCGGTCTCAATGCGGATCACGGACCCACGGCGGCGGCGCTTCAGCGCAGTTTCGAAGAAGCGCACCAGATCCTCGGCTTCTTCCTCGACTTCGATATCGCTGTCTCGAATGATGCGGAAAGTACCCGAGCCCTGAACCTCGTAACCCGGATAGAGCCGGTGGATGAAGATATTCACCACATCTTCGAGCGTGATGTAGCGGATGACGTTGCTGGCGTCCGGCAGGCGCACGAAACGGTCCAGCGCCGGCGGCAGGCGCAGCAGCGCCGTCATCGGTTCGCGGCCGTTCATGCTTTTGAGCTGCAGCGCAATCGAGAAACCGAGGTTCGGAATGAACGGGAACGGATGGGCCGGGTCGATGGAGAGCGGCGTCAGAACCGGGAAGATCGCCTGTTCGAACTCATTATGGAGCCACTGGCGATCGGCATCGGAAAGGGCAGCCGGGCGGACGATCAGAATATCTTCCTTGGCGAGATATTGCTGCAAAACGGCCAGCGAGGCCTGCTGCTCCATCTGCAGATTGTCGATCTCGCGCAGGATATCGTCGAGTTGCTCGGCGGGCGTCTTGCCGTCTGGCGTGCGCACGAGGATCTTCTGGCGCACCTGGCCTTCGAGGCCGGCGACGCGCACCATGAAGAATTCATCGAGGTTGGCGGCGGAAATCGAGAGAAAGCGGACACGTTCCAGCAGCGGATGTGCGGTGTTCAGCGTCTCCTCAAGGACGCGGCGGTTGAACTGCAGCCAGGAGAATTCGCGGTTGATGAAGCGCTCGGGGCTGGTCATCAATTCGTTGACCGCAGGTGCCGCCTCTGGATTTTCCTGGTTGGCGTCCTGATGTTCCGTGAGTGCCGAGTCCATGTTCCACCTACCCTCTTTCCAATCTTGTGCCACCTATATCAGTTTGACGACGGAACTGTGACAGTCGCAGCCAGCTCAATCCGGCTGGCCGGAACTGCCCAGCTCGTTCAGGACCTCGGCGGCCAACAGGCGCGTGATCCTAGTTCCCCGTCCAAGCGCCAGCCGGTCCAGCCTGTCGACGATCAGCTGCGCCGCGTTCAGGGAACGCTCCATGCGATTGACGATATAAAGGACGAGTTTGTCATCGATATAAAGCTGGCGGTCGGCGAAGAGCTTGACGATCACCTGTGACAGCAATTCCTCGTCCGGCTCGCCGATCTCGACCACCGTTGCCGCTTTCAGGCGGGAGCGCAGGTCGGGCAGTGTCACCGGCCAGGACATCGGCCAAAGCCTGCTCGTCATCAAAAGACTGGTGCCGTTTTCGCGAACGCTGTTGATGACATGGAAGAGTTCGGTATCGTCAAAGCCGATGCGATCCACGTCTTCGAAGATGACGGGGCCGTTTGCCGCTGCGACTGCGGCATCGGAGCCGGCGACAGGATGAATGTGGGCGGCACCGCACCGCTCGGTCCAGATGCTGGCGAGATGCGATTTGCCCGAACCGACAGGCCCCGCCAGGATCACCACCGGCGACGGCCAATGTGGCCAGGAATCGACGATCCTCACGGCCGCGCTCAAGGGATCGGCGACGAGCAGATCGTCGCGCCCGTTTGCGGGGTCATGCGTAAAGGCCAAGGGCAGCTGCTCGGCGGCCTTGCGCCTTAGATCAGCGTTCTTTGCGTCGGTCATGTCTAGCTATTCTCGGTCTTGCCGGCCTTGGCTCTGCGCGCCTTGCCCGCTTCCGAGCGTCCGTAATAGAGATCGCTCTGAAGGTAGCGCGAAAGGGCGAAGCGGACAAGAACGCCGCAGGCTGCAGCGGCAGGAACGGCGATCAGCAGCCCGACGAAGCCGAAGAGCGCGCCAAAGGCGAAAAGCGCGAACATCAGCCAGACTGGATGCAGGCCGACGCTTTCGCCGACGAGCTTCGGCTGCAGCACATTGCCTTCCAGGAACTGGCCGGTGAAGAAGACGACGAGCGTCAGGCCGACCCAGAGATAATCCGGCCAGAACTGAACGAGCGCGACGCCGACGGCCAGAACGAGGCCAACCATCGAGCCGACATAGGGAATGAAGCTGATCATGCCGGCAAAGAGGCCGATCAGCAGGCCAAAGTTCAGGCCGACCAGCGACAGACCGACGCCGTAGTAGACGCCGAGAATGATGCAGAGCGAGCCCTGCCCTCGAATGAAGCCGGCGATCGCCTGATCGATCTCGCGGGCGATTTCGCGAACGGTGGCAACATGATCGCGCGGGATCCAGTCGTCTACCTTGGCGACCATCCGATCCCAGTCGAGCAGCATATAGAAGGCGACGACGGGTGTGACGACCATCAGCGAGAGGATGTTGACCAGCGCCTTGCCGGAGCTCCAGAGCTGCGCGAACAGGCCGCCGACGAAGCTCAGACCTTCGGACATGATGCTGGAGAAATTGTCCTTGATCGCGCCGAGCTGGTTGCGGATCCAATCCGGCAGCACCATGGTCTGCGCCTTGGCGATCAGCTGCTGGATCTGCTGCACATAGGTCGGAATGTGCTGGATGAAATCGTTGAACTGATTGACGATGATCGGGATGAAGATCGTCAGAGCCAGCGCGAAGAGCAGCACGAAGGAGACGAGGATCACCACCGTTGCCATAAGGCGGCTGAGGCCGATCCGCTCCAACCGGTCGGCGACCGGATCGAGGAAATAGGCAACCGCCATGCCGGCGATGAACGGCAGCAGGATCGTGCTGAAGATATAGATAAAGGCGATGAAGGCGACGAGCACGATCACCCAGAAGGTGACTTGACGCTTGAGGCTCGCCCCGCTGACCTTTTGCTCCATCGTCTTCCCCGTTACTCCGCGCCCGTTTGCCGTGTGCTTAGGACATAGGATGATGCCGCAATTATGGTCAAGTCTGCGGCCGGAAATCTGCCCTGAGCAATGGGAAGCGGGGAAAATTGAGGGTGTTGCGGCGCTTGCGCCTTGCATAAAGGCCCCTATCATGCAATGGCGACCCGATCAAAGCCCTGTCATAATGGACGGGCGGCCATCGGAGGCGGAAGCATGAGCCAGTCTGGGAAAAACGGTCTGACCTATAGCGACGCGGGTGTCGATATCGACGCCGGCAACCTGCTGGTCGAAAAGATCAAGCCTGCCGTCCGTTCGACGCGCCGGCCGGGTGCCGATGGCGAGATCGGCGGCTTCGGCGGCCTGTTCGACCTCAAGGCCGCCGGCTTCACCGATCCGGTGCTGGTCGCCGCCAATGACGGCGTCGGCACCAAGCTCAAGATCGCGATCGACGCCAATTATCACGACACCGTCGGCATCGACCTCGTTGCCATGTGCGTGAACGATCTGGTCGTCCAGGGCGCCGAACCGCTCTTCTTCCTCGATTATTTCGCCACCGGCAAACTCGACCCCGACCAGGGCGCAGCGATCGTCGGCGGCATCGCGGCAGGCTGCCGTGACGCAGGCTGTGCGCTGATCGGCGGTGAGACGGCTGAGATGCCGGGCATGTATTCCCACGGCGATTACGATCTGGCGGGCTTTGCCGTCGGTGCGGCCGAGCGCGGCCAGCTGCTGCCGTCCGGCGATATTGCCGAGGGCGACATCATTCTCGGCTTGGCATCGTCAGGCGTTCATTCCAACGGCTTCTCGCTGGTGCGCAAGATCGTCGAGCTTTCCGGGCTCGGCTGGGATGCGCCGGCTCCCTTCGCCGAAGGCAAGGCGCTCGGCGAAGCGCTGCTGACGCCGACGCGCATCTATGTGAAGCCGCTGCTCAAGGCGATCCGTGAAACCCATGCCCTCAAGGCTCTCGCCCACATCACCGGCGGCGGGTTCCCGGAGAATATTCCGCGCGTACTGCCGAAGCATCTGGCCGCCGAAATCGATCTGGCCGCCGTCAAGGTGCCGCCGGTCTTCTCTTGGCTTGCCAAGACGGGCGGCGTCGAGGCCAAGGAAATGTTGCGCACCTTCAACTGCGGCATCGGCATGATCGTGGTTGTCGCTCAGGAAAACGTCGACGCCGTGAAGGCTGCGCTTGAAGCTGAAGGCGAAGCGGTCGTTACCTTTGGCCGCATGATCGCCCGCGAAGAAGGCGCTCCCGGCACCGTCTACAAGGGCACGCTCGCTCTATGACCACGCCGCGCAAACGCGTCGTCGTCTTCATCTCGGGCGGCGGCTCCAACATGCTGGCTCTTCTGAAAGCCACAAAGGCAGCTGACTACCCCGCCGAGATCGTTGGCGTCATCTCCGACAAGGCTGATGCGGGTGGCCTCGCAAAGGCTGCGGCGGAGGGCATCGCGACCTTCGCTTTCGTGCGCAAGGAATTTGCCAGCAAGGAAGCCCATGAAGAGGCGATCCTTGCGCAGCTGAAAGCCCTCTCGCCCGATATCATCTGCCTCGCCGGCTACATGCGGCTGCTTTCCGGCCGCTTCATCCAGGCCTATGAGGGCCGGATCATCAATATCCATCCCTCCCTCCTGCCGCTTTTCCCCGGCCTGCATACTCATCAGCGCGCCATCGACGCCGGCATGCGCATCGCCGGCTGCACCGTGCATTTTGTCACCGAGGGCATGGACGAAGGTCCTGTCGTCGGCCAGGCTGCCGTGCCTGTCTTGACCGACGATACCGCCGACAGCCTTGCCGCCCGCGTACTTACGGTCGAGCATCAGATTTATCCGCAATCGCTGCGGCTGCTGGCGGAAGGCAAGGTCAGGATGGAAGGCGGCAAGGCCGTGAGCCTCGGCAAAATACCTGCTGTCGATGGACGGCAGATTTTGTCACTGCTTGGGGACGCAGGTTAAATAAGGAATTCCGGCGGCAAACAGTCCCCCTCATCCGCCGCTCTCAATCGCCCTTCCTCAAGCCGCAATTGCCATCAGCGGATGCAGCGTGCCGTCGCTATAGACGATGCGGCCGCCGCGGAAGGTGGCGCGGATACGGTGAACCGAGCCGGGCTCGACGGCGACCAGATCGGCAAGCTGACCGACAGCAATCTCACCGCGATCCGTTAGACCGGCCGAACGGGCAGCGTTGGCGGTTGCCGTCGCAACAGCCGCCGGCAGGCCGCCGGCAACAACATCGGCGATCTTGAAAATCGCCGGCACAAAGGCCGCCGGGTGATAATCAGCCGCGATGATGCCGAGCAGGCCGGAGCGCGCCGCATCCAGGGCGCTGAGATTGCCGGACATGGACTGGCCGCGCAGTGCGTTCGGCGCGCCCATCAAAGTCCAGAGACCGCGACGGCAGGCTTCTTCCGCAGCTGGTCCCGTCACCGGAAACTCGCTGATCGTCACGCCGAGATCGTGCATCGCGGCGACTTTTTCGGCACTGTCGTCGTCATGCGAGGCGAGCGATAGCTTGTGCTTCAGCGCAAGTTCGACCACGTCATGCAGCTTGCGCTCTATCTCAGGGTCCTCGCGCTGCGCGATGCGCTTCGCCACGACCTCCTCGGCCGCCTCGCGCGACATGGAGCGGCGCTCGGACATGCTGCGGATATAGCTTTCGATGTCGTTATACTGCCCCTGCCCCGGCGTGTGGTCGGTGAGCGAAATCATATCGACGGAGCCTTCTTCCAGCAGCCGCTCCAGGGTCGGAGCAGCGCCGAGATTGGTGATCTCGTAGCGTGCATGGACGCGGTGGTCGATCAGGAGTTCATCGCGCAGGCTGCCGATGCCGCGGATCACCGCCGAGGTGGTTTCGAGCGAGCGGACGTGGCCGTAGACGCTTTCGGTCGCAAAGGAGAGCGCCGCAAAGGCCGTGGTGACGCCGGCCGCCGCCAGCTTCTTGTCCAGCTCGTGAATGCCGAAATCGATCGGCATCATCGCATTCGGCCGCGGCGCGATCTCGCGCTCAACCATATCACAATGCAGATCGACGAAGCCCGGCATCAGCAAGCGGCCACCGCCATCAAAAGTCGGCTGCTCCACCGGCTCCGAGCGGATTTCGGCAATCACGCCGTCCTCAATGCGCACTGCACCCTTCTCGACGACTTCATGAGGAAGAACGAGCGTGAAATTGCTGAGCCACATCGGCTTTCTCCTGAAACATCCATAAGCGAAGGAAGGGCGGAAGCATTCGAGTGTCTTCGGCCGCACGCCCCGGTAAGCTCGATTCGTGACAATGTGATGAACGGGAGAGCAAGCTCCCATTCATGCAGCAACCTATTTCAGGCTGGCGAGATTCAAGGCCGCCCATTGCAGCAGCATGATCGTCTTGGCGTCACAGATATCGCCGGTCTCGATCATGACAATCGCATCGGACAGGCGAACTTCCAGCACCTCTATATCCTCATGCTCTTCCGCAAGCCCGCCACCATCGGCAACACGGTCGGACGTGTCGATTACGGCGGCGAAGAAATGAATGACCTCCGTCGATGAGCCCGGCGAGGTCATCGCCTTGAACAGGAAGTGGACGTCGCGCACGCGAAAGCCGGTCTCTTCCATAGCCTCGCGGCGGATCGCGGCTTCCGGCTGGTCCCCGTCGAGCAATCCGGCGGGCACTTCGATCATCCAGACCGGCTCGCCGACCAACTGGGCTGGCAGACGGTATTGCTGAACGAGCACCACGGTTTCGCGTTTGGGATCATAGAGGAGAATGCAGGCTGCCGGCGTGCGATGATAGACCTCGCGCTTCAGCCGATGCTTTTCGCCCTGCGAATCCGTGTAGTCGACCTCGAATGTGCTCAGCCGAGTCCATTGATCCGCCAGCGTCTTTTCGCTGACGATTTCAGCTTTCGCGTTTTCGAATTTACTCATGCCACGTCCTTGCGAAGCCATACCTTGCTGTCGTGGACAGCGGCGCCGCCATAGGGCGCGACGGGATCGGCGCCGGTAAGCACATTGATCCCCTCGCCGTCGACATGAGCCTTGTTCGGCCACAGCCCCTCGGCGATCAGCACACCGGGCTTCACTTCCGTCGTCACGCGGGCGTGGAGGCGGATATCGCCGCGGCCATTGCCGACACACACCAGATCGCCGTGTGCAATCTCAAGCGCTTCGGCATCGATGGGATTGATCATCACCTCGGGACGGCCTTCCTTCTGCCGTGACGTCTTCGTTTCCGCGAAGCTCGAATTCAGGAAATTGCGCGAGGGCGAGGTGGCGAGCCGGAAAGGATGCTCGGGATCAGCCACCTCGATCACGTCGACCTGGTCCGGAAACTCCGGCAGTTCGACGTGAGGGCCGAGCAGACCGACCGACGCTGGCGGGCGGTTCGGCGCCGGCTGGTTGGTCCAATCAGGGCGGAAGCGGAACTTGCCGTCGGGATGAGCGAAGCCGTTGACGAAATGTGCTTCCTCGAAATCCGGCTGGCGGTCGAACCATTTGTGTTCGAGAAAATATTCGTAGTCCGGCAGACCGCTCCTCGACAGAATCCTGTCGATCATCTCGCGGGCGGAGAAGCCGAAACCGGGGCGATCGGCGACGCCGAGGCGCTTCGCCAATTCCTCAATGACGAAGAGATTGCTGCGCACGGTCGGCGGCGGCTCGACAAGCTTCGGGCCGAGCAGAATGTGGTTCTGCCCGCCGGCCCGATAGATGTCGTCATGCTCGACGAACATGGTGGCGGGAATGACGATATCGGCCATGTCGGCCGTATCGGTCATGAACTGCTCGTGCACCGCCACGAAGAGATCGGAACGGGCAAAGCCGCGCTTCACCAGCCGCTGCTCCGGTGCGATATTCACCGGATTGGTGTTCTGTATAAGCATCGCGGTCACCGGCCCGCGATGGCGCAGCGCCACGGCATCGCCGGTCAAAGCGCGGCCGATCTGCGACTGATCGATCATGCGGATATCCTGATCCTTCATGGCGCGGCCGGTGAGTTCGCTCGCGTCCATGCGGAAGATATCGCTGTTCGAATGAAAGGCGCCGCCACCCTCATATTGCCAGGAACCGAGAACTGTGGCGATCGAGGCTGCCGCGTGCATGGCGATCGCCCCATTGCGCTGACGTGTAAAGCCGTAGCCGAGGCGGAAGTAAGTCTTCTTCGTCGTTCCCACGAGCTTGGCGAAGGCTTCGATCTCGTCGACCGAAAGGCCGGTGATATCAGCGGCCCATGCCGGGGTCTTCGACTTCAAATGTTCTTCGAGGCCGGCGGGATCGTCGGCATATTTGGCCATGTAGTCGCGGTCGGCATAGCCATCGCGGAAGGCGATGTGCATGACGGCGCACGCAAGGGCCGCATCCGTGCCGGGCTTGACGATCAAGGCCATGTCGGCCTGCTTCATCGTCGGGTTTTCGTAGATATCGACGACGACGATCTTGGCGCCGCGCTCCTTGCGGGACTTCACCGCATGGGTCATGACATTGACCTGCGTCGCCACGGCATTCGTGCCCCAGATGACGACGCAATCCGTGCGGCCCATTTCCCGCGGATCGGGGCCGCGCAGCACGCCTGTCGCCATGGTGAAGCCGGTCCAGGCCGGATTGGTGCAGATCGACGAGAAGAAACCGGAATAGCGCTTGGCATGGCGGAGCCGCTCGATGGAATCGCGCTGCACCCAGCCCATCGTTCCCGCATAGAAATAAGGCCAGATCGCCTCGCTGCCGTCTTTCGCTTCCGCCTTCACGAAGGCCTCGGCGATTTCATCCAGCGCCGCGTCCCAGGAAACCTCCTGCCAGCGCCCCTCGCCCTTGGCGCCGGCGCGGCGAAGCGGCTTCATCAGGCGATCAGGATGGTAAAGCCGCTCGGCATAGCGCGCGACCTTGGCGCAGATGACGCCCGCGGTATAGGAATGGTCGTTGGCCCCGCGAACCCGGCCGATCCTGCCGTCTTCAGTCAGATCGACCTCCAGCGCGCAGGTGGAGGGACAGTCATGCGGACAGGCTGTGTGGCCGATGCGCGATTTGGCTTGGATAGGGGTCGCAATGTTCATGATGTTTGTATATTTCAAGCGATGTCCGGCCACTAGAGACAATCCGGCCCATCTCAACAATTCATGCGGACTTCACCGACAATGAACTATCGGCACATCTACCACGCGGGCAATTTTGCCGATGTCTTGAAACACGCGATCCTTGCTCGCCTCGTCCGCTACATGCAGAACAAGGACAAGGCGTTCCGCGTCCTCGACACGCATGCCGGCATCGGGCTCTACGATCTCTCCTCCGAGGAAGCGCAGAAGACCGGCGAGTGGCGCGATGGCATCGGCAGGGTGCTGGAGGCGGAACTCGTGCCGCAGGTCGCCGAGCTTCTGGAGCCCTATCTTGCCGCCATCCGAGAATTGAACCCCGAAGGCGGCGTCAGGCTCTATCCCGGCTCGCCGAAACTCGCCCGCATGCTGTTTCGCCCGCAGGACCGGCTGTCGGCGATGGAACTGCATCCGGACGATTTCCAGCGGCTGCACCGGCTGTTCGAGGGCGATCACCACGCGCGCATTACCGAGCTGGACGGCTGGCTGGCGCTCGGCGCGCATCTGCCGCCGAAGGAAAAGCGCGGCATCGTGCTCGTCGACCCGCCTTTCGAGGAAGAAGGCGAATATGAGCGGCTGATCGACGGCCTCGCAAAGTCGTGGCGCCGCTTTCCCGGCGGCACCTATTGCCTCTGGTATCCGATCAAGAAGGATGCGCCGATTAAGCCATTTCACGAGGCGCTCCAGGCACTGGAAATTCCGAAGATGCTCTGCGCCGAGCTGAGCGTCAAAAGCGACCGCGGCTTCACCGGGCTTACCGGCTCCGGCCTCATCATCGTCAACCCGCCCTTCACGCTCAAGGACGAGCTGCACGCGCTGCTGCCGGCTTTGAAGGATCTGCTGGCGCAGGACCGCTTCGCCTCGCAGCGCGCCTTCTGGCTGCGTGGCGAACATTGAGATTTTTCACATACATATCCCACAGGTGATTTCATGAGACTTCTTTGCTCGTCCACCTCCCCCTTCTCCAGCAAGGTGCGCATGGCGGCACGCCATCTCGGCATCAAGCTCGAGGAAATCCACGTCGATACGAATGCCGGTCCGACGCTGCTCATCGACAACAATCCGCTCGGCAAGATCCCGACATTGCTGACCGGCGACGGTGAGGCCATTTTCGACAGCCGCGCCATCATGCATTATTTCGACCGGCGCGAGGGCGGGCTCTATCCTTCGAAGGCGGGCAAGCGCACCGAAATCGAGGTTCTGGAAGCGCTGATCGACGGCACCAACGAGTGCCTGCTGTCGATCGTCTACGAGCGGCGCCTTCGTGAGCCTGAAAAACAGCACCAGCCCTGGATCGACCGGCAATGGACGAAGGTCAGCCGCGCCCTCACCCATCTCGATGCCGAGCCGCCGAAAATCGGCAAGAAGCTGCATGCGGGCCATTTCGCGCTTGCCTCTCTCGTCGGCTATCTGCAGCTCCGCTTCGAAGGGCAATGGGAAGGGGACTATACGGGATTGACGGACTGGGCACGCAAGTTCGAGAAGCATTTCCCCGATTTTCCGGCGATGAAGCCGCAAGTCTGACGCCGTCAACTCAGCCCTCGCGGGCAGCGTCGGCCTTTACGAAATCGACGAAGGCGCGCAGAGCCGTCGGCAACTGCCGGCGGCTCGGATAATAGAGAAAGAAGCCGGGATAATAAGGACACCAGTCCTCAAGCACGCGGATCAGCCGGCCATCCCGCAAGGCCGGTAGCGCGTGATCTTCAAATACGAAGGCAAGACCGGAGCCATTGATAGCGGCATCCAGCATGATATCGAGATCGCCAAGCGTGAGCGGCCCCTGCACCTCGATCTCCAGCTCGATGCCCCCGCGCTCGAACTCCCAGCGATAATAGGTGCCGCTCGCGAAACGGTAGCGGATGCAGGGGTGATCCTTCAGATCGTGGGGCGTGAGCGGTTTGGGAAAACGCTGAAAATGTTCGGGCGAGCCGACGATCGCCGTCCGCTGGCGAGGCCCGATGGGGACAGCGATCATGTCGGCGGCGATGCGTTCGCCGAACCGTATGCCGGCGTCGAAACCGGAGGCAACCGTATCCACAAGCGCATCGTCCACTACGATTTCGACTTCAATGGCGGGGTAAGTCCTCAGGAACCGCGACACGATCGGCAGCAATACCATCCTGGCTGCAGGACGCGGGGCATTGATGCGCAGCTTGCCATAGGGCTGGCCGCGGAATTTATCGAGATCCTCCAGCGCATCGTCGATATCGAGAAACGCCGGGCGGATGCGATCGAACAGGCGTTCGCCGGCTTCCGTCAAGCCGACGCCACGGGTGGTGCGATTGACCAGCCGTACATCCAGCCGCTCCTCGATGGCGCGCAACGAATGGCTGAGCGCGGAGGGAGTCACCCGCAACTCCACCGCCGCTTTGCGAAAGCTACGGTGTTCGGCAATTGCAAGGAAGATCGCCAGATCTATCGAACGGATGCGTCGCATTGGTGAGATTTTCTCAGCTCTTCATGGAAGAGAAAGTAGATTATCTCAGCGATACCATCAAGCTACCTTTCTCCTGCAAGCGAATTCCACCCATGGAATTGCAAACTCACGAAGGAGAAAGCCATGCGTGTTTGGTTCATTACGGGTGCATCCCGCGGGTTCGGTGCCCTTATCACTCAGGAAGCCCTCACCGCCGGCGACGCCGTTGTTGCTACAGCTCGCAATCCCGTTGGGCTGACGGAGAAGTTCGGCAATCACCCAAACCTCCTATCCGTCGCCCTCGACGTATCGAGCGAGACGCAGGCCCATGAAGCCGCCGAGATCGCCGTCAAGCGTTTCGGCAAGATCGACGTCCTCGTCAATAATGCCGGCTACGGGCTGCTCGGTGCCGTGGAGGAAGCAACTGCCGAGGAAATCGAAAAGCTCTATGCGACCAACGTCTTCGGCCTGCTGAAGGTCACGCGCGCCGTCCTGCCGCACATGCGCCGGCAGCGTTCGGGCCATGTCATCAACATGTCCTCGGTCGGCGGTTATCAGAGCTTTGCCGGCTGGGGTGTCTATTGCTCGACAAAGTTCGCCATCGAAGGCCTATCCGAAGCGATGGCAGCGGAGTTGCAGCCGCTCGGCATCCAGATCACCGTTGTCGAACCCGGCTTTTTCCGCACCGACTTCCTCGATGAGAGCTCGCTTGCAGTCAGCCCGAGTTCGATTGCCGACTACAGGGACACTCCGGCCGGAGCGATGCGCGATTTCGCGGCCGGCCATAATCACGCCCAGCCCGGCGATCCCAAACGTCTTGCAAAATCGATGATCACGCTTGCCCATTCGGCCAACCCGCCTCTGCGCATGCCTTTCGGCTCGGATACGGTCGGCGCGATCGAGACCAAGAACGAATATGTCGCCAGAGAGCTGACCGATTGGCGCGAACTGGCCGTCTCGACTGACTTCCCGAAGGAAGCCGCCTAAACATTCCGAGGCGTAATGCAAAAAAGCCGGGGTTTTCACCCCGGCCTTTTCTTCAGGCTGTGCCTTCAGATGATTAGAACTTGACGCCGATACCGACCTTGACGCTCTGCTCGTCGTAACCGCGAGAGAAGCGACCGGAGTCGAGGTCGAAGTTCTTCTTGCCGTAATCCGTGTAACGGTACTCGAGGCGAGCGGTGATGTTGTTGGTGATGAAGGTTTCAGCACCTGCACCAACCGTGTAACCAACTGCCGTCTTGCTGTCGGACGAGGTAGCGTCTTCAAGCTTGTTCTGAGCGAGCGCCAGACCGGCCGTGCCGTACAGCATGAATGGGTTGAAGTCGTAGCCGATACGGCCGCGAACCGAGCCATTGACGCCATTCTTGGCGGTCAGACCGTTGCGGGTGCTGTCAATGCCGGCATAGCCGAGGTCTGCTTCAACGCCGTATACGATCTGGCCCTGCTGCCAGTTGTAGCCGGTGAAGGCCTGGCCGCCGAAACCATAGCCATTGCCATTGTGGCTGAAATGACCCTTGCTCCAGTCGCCTGCACCACCGATGTAGAAGCCGGACCAGTTGTTGACGGCCGGAGCTGCTTCCTGAGCGACGGGCGGCTGCGGAATCTGCTCGACAGCGTCAGCGGCGTGAGCTGCGGTGTAGCCACCGAGGGCGAGAGTGGAGACCATGAGGGTCTTGATAAGAGTACGCATACTTTTCTCCTTTCAGGCCCGTGTGCTTCGCTTACTGTCTTCGACTGTGAAGCGCCACGAGCAATTAAACATATCCCTCCCGGATCGAGGTTGAAATTGGAATGCAAATGAGGAATTGGAAGAGCCAAAATATGATATCATTGTGGCACAGAGGTGGCTGAATTTCGATGTTGCTTCATCGCAACAGAGGAATTATTAACCATAACCAATGGTTAAAGCATGTATACTTATTTTAAACTAAATATATCTCAAGTTTTACATAAGAAATTCCGAAGCGCGTCATTTGCTCCCACATCTTTTCATATGGTGTATCGACGCCCTATATGAACATCGATCGGGTAACGACGAGCAGAAGGCGATCTCTTGAGCCAGGAAAAACTACGCACGGCGCTGATTACCGGCGCGTCCAAAAGAATAGGTCTGGCAATTGCCGAGGATTTATCGGCTCATGGCTTCGCGGTGGCGTTGCATGCCCATCAGTCCCTCGCCGAGGCGGAAGAAATTGCGGCGAAACTGCGGCAAACGGGCCGAAAGGCGATTGCGATCAAGGCCGATCTGCTGAATTTGGGCGAGACGTCAAGCCTTGTCGAAAGGGCCGCGGATGCTCTTGGTCCGCTCGATCTTCTGGTCAACAACGCCTCGGCTTTCCTCGGTGATTCCGCCGATCATTTCGACGCCGAAGCCTTCGAGGCGCACTTCGCCGTGCACGTGCGCGCGCCATCCATTCTGGCTGCCGATTTCGTCCGGCAGCTTCCCGAACCCTATCCGGGCCTGATCGTCAACATGGTCGATCAGCGGGTCTGGGCGCTTAATCCCCGCTTCTATTCCTATACCCTGTCGAAAGCTGCTCTTTGGACCGCAACCCAGACGATGGCGCAGAGCTTTGCGCCGCGCATCCGCGTCAACGCGATCGGCCCAGGTCCGACGGTGCGCAGCGTGCGGCAGAGCGAGGAGGACTTTCAAGCACAGATCGCGGGCCTCATATTGAAGGCGGCGCCGGGGCTCGAAGAATTCGGCCGGACCATCCGCTTTCTTTTTGACACGCCCTCGATCACGGGCCAAATGATAGCGCTCGATGGCGGCCAGCACCTTGCCTGGGAAACGCCAGACGTGTCGGAGAGTGCGGAATGAATGGAAGAAAGCTGCCCGATGGCGGCGTTCTCTATGACGAATCAGAGGATATCGAAGACGACATCGAGGTGGAGGGCGATGCCGCCGCCTCCCCTGTTGCGCCTGTCGATTGGAATGAAGGCGGCAAGAACGAGACCGGGCTTCGCGGCGCCGAACTGATCGCCGAATTCGTCAAGCGGCTGCCGAACAATCCCGGCGTTTATCGCATGTTCAACGAAGCCGGCGACGTACTCTACGTCGGCAAGGCGCGAAACCTGAAGAAGCGCGTTTCCAACTACGCGCTGGGCAAGGTGCACTCCAACCGCATCGCCCGTATGGTGCGCGAAACCGCCAATATGGAATTCGTCACCACGCGCACGGAGACGGAAGCGCTGCTGCTGGAAGCGAATCTCATCAAACGCTTGCGCCCGCGCTTTAACGTGCTGCTGCGGGACGACAAATCCTTCCCTTATATTCTGATCACGGGCGATCATCGCGCGCCGGCGATCTTCAAGCATCGCGGCGCCCGCGCTCGCAAGGGCGACTATTTCGGGCCCTTCGCATCGGCCGGCGCGGTCGGGCGCACCATCAATTCGCTGCAGCGGGCCTTTCTGATCCGCACCTGCACCGACAGCGTCTTCGAGACACGCACGCGGCCCTGTCTGCTCTATCAGATCAAGCGCTGTTCCGGCCCCTGCACGCATGAGATCAGCGATGCAGGCTATGCGGAACTAGTACAGGAAGCGAAGGACTTCCTTTCCGGCAAGAGCCAGAACGTCAAGGCGCATATGGCCGAGGCGATGAATGCTGCCGCCGAAGATCTGGATTTCGAGCGCGCCGCGATCTTTCGCGATCGGCTTGCCGCGCTCTCGCATGTGCAGAGCCACCAAGGCATCAATCCGGCCGGAGTGGAGGAAGCCGATGTCTTCGCCATCCATCACGAGGGCGGCATTTCCTGCATCCAGGTCTTCTTCTTCCGCACCGGGCAGAACTGGGGCAACCGCGCCTATTTTCCGAAGGCCGATCCGTCGCTCTCCGGCGCCGAAGTGCTGGACGCGTTCCTTGCGCAATTCTATGATGACAAGCCCGTGCCGCGGCAGATCCTGTTGTCGGAGACCATCGAGGAAATGGAACTCTTGGCGGCAGCGCTTACCGAGAAAGCCGGCCACAAGGTCGCGATCCTCGTGCCGCAGCGCGGCGAAAAGCGCGATTTGGTCGAGCATGTCATCGCCAATGCACGCGAGGCGCATGGCCGTAAGCTGGCGGAAACCGCCTCGCAATCGCGGCTGCTCGAAGGTTTCAAGGAAACATTCAAGCTTCCCTATGTGCCGCAGCGCATCGAGATCTACGACAACTCCCATATCATGGGGACGAATGCGGTTGGCGGCATGGTGGTGGCAGGGCCGGAAGGCTTCGTCAAAGGCCAGTATCGCAAATTCAACATCAAATCGACCGACATCACGCCGGGCGACGACTTCGGCATGATGCGCGAGGTCATGACCCGCCGCTTCTCGCGCCTCCTGAAGGAGGAAGGAAAGCCTGATCGGACAGCTGCCGCAGAAGCATCCGGCACCGATGCAGCCGACCAGCCCTTCCCGGCCTGGCCCGATGTCATCCTCATCGACGGCGGCCAGGGGCAGATGACGGCCGTACGCGCCATTCTCGAGGAGCTTGGGATCACCGACAGCGTCATCGCCATCGGCGTCGCCAAGGGCGTCGACCGCGAGGCCGGGCGCGAGCGCTTCTTCGCACCAGCGCGCGAAAGCTTCTCGCTGCCGCCCCGCGATCCCGTGCTCTATTTCATCCAGCGCATGCGCGACGAGGCGCACCGCTTCGCGATCGGCTCGCATCGTGCCCGGCGCAAGAAGGAGATGGTTAGGAATCCGCTGGACGAGATCGGCGGCATCGGACCCTCGCGCAAGCGCGCGCTGCTGCAGCATTTCGGCACCGCCAAGGCCGTATCGCGGGCAGCACTATCGGATCTGATGGCGGTCGAGGGCATATCCGAAACCGTGGCACGACAGGTCTACAACCATTTCCACGAGGATGCCGCGAAATAAGAAACGCTGGTCGCAAATTCCACGCAATGGCGGTGAAAAAATAGAAATAATATTGACGATAAGGTCGCCAAACCATCATCTAGGATTTGATCCCAAAAAGTGCGAAGCGGTTTTTGGAGAAGATCAAGAAAATCAAATGCTCGGAGCGCGATGAAGCCCGAAATCGAGGCTAATCGCGATCCGCCGAGACAACCGAAACGAAACGATTTCCATGGCTTCGCGCGCTTATAGCATCCCCAATCTGCTCACCTACGGCCGCATTCTCTGCGTACCCCTGATCGTTCTATGCTTCTTCATCGAAGGCAAGCTGGAGGGTTCGGATTTCGCGCGCTGGGTCGCGCTCTGGATTTTCGTCATTGCCTCGATCACCGATTTCCTTGACGGTTATCTCGCGCGCATCTGGAACCAGACCTCGAATATCGGCCGCATGCTCGATCCGATCGCTGACAAGCTGTTGGTCTCCGCAATCCTGCTGCTGGTCGCGGCCGACGGCACCATTGCCGGCTGGTCTCTCTGGGCTGCCATCATCATCCTCTGCCGCGAAATCCTGGTTTCGGGCCTGCGCGAATATCTGGCGGCGCTAAAGGTCAGCGTTCCCGTGACGCGCATCGCCAAATGGAAGACGACCGCCCAGCTCGTGGCTATCGCTTTCCTGCTGGCTGGGCCTGCGGGCGACAAGGTGCTACCCTATACGACGGAGATAGGCATCGTCCTGCTCTGGGTCGCAGCGCTTTTGACCATCTATACCGGCTACGATTATTTCCGGGCCGGGCTGAAGCATGTCGTGGATGAGGAATGATGACGAAGCTCGTCTATTTCGCCTGGGTGCGCGAGCGGATCGGCAAAGCGGAAGAAGAGATTTCCCTGCCCGCCGATGTCGTTACCGTCGGCGATCTCCTGAGTCATTTGAAGGGCTTGGGCGAAGAATACGAGGCGGCACTTCAATTCCCCCAGGCGATCCGCGTCGCAATCAATATGGAGCACGCCGAGCACGATGAGCCGATCGCCGGAGCGCGAGAGATCGGGCTTTTCCCGCCGATGACGGGGGGATGAACTGATGGCCGTCCAACCGCTAGTCCGCGTCCAGCGCGAGGATTTCGACCTCCAGGCGGAGATCGACCAACTAACCTCAAAGAGGCACGATATCGGCGCTGTCGTCACCTTCTCCGGGCTCTGCCGTGACGAAGGCGGCACTTTGGGTACGCTGGAACTCGAACATTATCCGGGCATGGCGGAGGCGGAGATCGACCGCATCGCCAAGCTTGCCATCGAACGTTTCGAGCTTCTTGGCCTTACTGCTATTCATCGCTATGGCAAGATCGCACCTGGCGAAAACATCGTGCTCGTCATTGCCGCGGCACCGCATCGGCAGGCGGCTTTCGACGGCGCCAATTTCGTCATGGATTTCCTGAAAACCTCCGCGCCATTCTGGAAGAAGGAACACGGCAAAGATGGCACGCAAGGCGGTTGGGTTTCCGCCAAGGATGCCGACGATGCCGCGCGGGCCAAGTGGGCCGGTAACAAGTAGGCTTCAGGGCACCACTCGTTCACGGCGGCTCAACACCAACATCAGCACGAGCAGCGAGAAGATGACGAAATCGCGCCAAAGGAACGGACCGTAAGCTCCCCACATCGTCTCCGTCAGGCCGAGGAGCGCGGCCCCGCCGGCCGACTTCAGCGGCTCGGAATAGCCGCCGACCGCCGCAATCATCAGCACCTTCAGCCCGAACATAAGCCCCGCGCCAAAATCCATGGTTCCGTAGTAGGAAGTAGCCAGCAGACCGCAGATGGTCGCGACCATAGCGGAGGCGACATAGGCCATCAGGAAGACTCGGCTGGCGCTGGCGCCGCACAGTTCGGCTGCAAGCGCGTCGTCGGTGACGGCACGCCAGATGCGGCCCCATCCGGTACATTTGAGGACATAGGCACCTATAAGGATAACGAGGATCATCAGCACGGTGTTAAGCAGCTGGATTTCGGTCAGTGTGACGCGGAAGCCGCCGCTATCCCAGAACACGACTGCACCGTTCAGAAAGGGTGGCAGCCAGATGCCGCGCGTATTAGACGCCAGCCGTGCCGTTTCCATCAGGATGATCATCATGCCAAGTGCCGCGACGATGACCGTGTTCGGCGACTTGCGCGATAGCGGTAGCATGATCGCGCGGCCGACCAGAAAGCTGGTGCCGATCGTATAGCCGACGGCGATCACAGCCCCGAAAGCAAAGGCAGCCGGCAGGATGAGATACATCTTCGTATAACCGACGTCCGTGAAGAGCACGAGCATCTGGCCGGCAAAGGCGAAGAGCGCGCCATAGGTGATATCGGCCCGCTTCATGACCCCGAAGGCAATGGAATAGCCGAAGGCCAGCGTCGCATAAAGGGCAGCGAGCGGAACGGCATTCGCCAATTGCTGCAGAAGATAGGCCATTCCACCCCTCCGAAGAACGAGCAAATAGTAACTGGCAAAATTCATTTTACCAGTTATAATTTTTGTTATGAGCTTTACTTGGACCCCACATCGCTTTTCCGGTGGCGCGCTTGCGCTCGATGTCGCCAACAGCGTGATCCTGCGCCATGACGACGAGCGTCGGATCGACCGTTTCGAGGCGGCAGGACAGATGGATAGCTTTCCGAAGGCGGCAGCCAATTTCTGCGCCGAACGGGCGCTCTTCGGCGATATCCTGCCGGTGAAGCGGGAAAACCGAACCGATTTCATCGCGCTCCGCGAATTGATCGATCGTTATTTCCGAGCACGCGTTCTTGGGGAGGCTGTCGATCTGCTGCTCGCCGATCTGCTTGCGGCATTGGCTGGGGTCCTGAAGCGCGCGTCCTCCGATGGGCTCGATGCCGCAACCGTGCATTCGACGCTGCGTCTCATCGCCATGCCCGATCCGGAACGAATGAAGATATGCCGCAACTGCGGCTGGCTCTTTATCGACCGCAGCAAGAACAAGAGCCGCGCCTGGTGCGATATGGCGGTTTGCGGCAACCGGGCCAAAGCCAGCCGGCACTACCGGCGCAAGAAGGAGGAGACTGCGCCATGACGATGCGAAGGTTCATGCTGACAATGACAGGTGCCGTGATCGTCGCCGGTCTGGCGCTGGCCGGCTGCCAGCGGAAGGACGATGAGGGCCCGACCCAACTCACAGGCCGCCTCTTCGTCTTCAACTACCGCGTGGCGAGCGCGAGCTACATGATCACGCTCAAGAAGATCGCTCCGATCCCCGAGGGAACAAAGGCGATCGCGGAATTCGAAAATCCGGCCGGCGGCGACCCGCTTGTCGTCAATCAGAAGATCTATACATTCTGGGACAAGATCACGCTGGAAAGTCCGGACCTCCATTGCGTCCGCAAGGACCGCCCTTACTCCGTCTCAATCAAGCTGGTCGATGCCAGCGACAAGACGATCCAGACGATCAAGACCGAGGTCAGATCCGACCTCGACCAGACCGTGCTGCCGACGAAGCCGCTGGTCGTCGGCCCGGTCTATACCGCCAATCCCGATGTCTTCAAGGGCGATGGCAGCACCGATTATGGACATGATGCCGCCTGCCCTGCATGAAAAAAGCCGGGACGCGAGGTCCCGGCCTTCATGAGTCATTTCAAATCGTTCAGCGCTGAAGCTGAAAGGCTGATTCAGCCAACGATTTCAGTTTCGGAGAACCAGTAGGCGATTTCGACGGCAGCCGTTTCCGGAGCGTCCGAGCCATGAACGGAATTTTCGCCGATCGACAGAGCGAAGGTCTTGCGGATCGTGCCCTCGTCAGCGTTGGCCGGGTTGGTCGCGCCCATGATTTCGCGGTTCTTCAGGATGGCGTTTTCGCCTTCGAGAACCTGAACGATGGTCGGGCCGGAGGTCATGCCTTCAACGAGTTCGCCGAAGAACGGACGTTCCTTGTGAACGGCGTAGAAGCCTTCAGCTTCACGCTTGCTCATCCAGACACGCTTGGAGGCGATGACGCGCAGGCCGTTGTCTTCAAAAACCTTGGTGATGGCGCCGGTCAGGTTGCGCTTCGTCGCGTCCGGCTTGATCATCGAGAAAGTACGTTCAATCGCCATGGGTCCGTTCCTTGTAATCAGAGAAAAGTGGGCGGTCTTTACCTGCCCCAAGGCCCGAAAACAAGGGGGATGGGCCAATTTCACGCCGCTGTCACAGTCCGGGCATCCGATTCGCAATCGGCCGATGGCATTGCGATGGTTTATTTGCAAACTCAGCGGCAACATCGCCACACCATTGAGGAGAGGTCATATGCTCAAACATTTCAGGATGCTTGCCGACTACAATCGTTGGGCCAATGTTCAGGTCTACAACGCCGCGGCAGACCTCAGTGATGCGGAATTCCACGAGGATCGCGGCGCGTTCTTCGGTTCGCTCCACGGAACGCTGAACCATCTGCTTGTCACGGATCGGCTGTGGATGCACCGCTTCAACGGCACCGGCGGGGTGCCGGCGTCGCTCGAGACCGTCCTTCATGACACACTTAAAGGACTCTACAGCTTACGGGAGGCGGAAGATCGAAATATCATCGCCTGGCTGGAAACACTCGATGCCGACGCGCTTGCCGTCGATCTCACCTATACCTCGATCCTGCGACCGGGCGCCATCACCGTTCCCCTCCATGCGGCGGTATCCCATATGTTCAACCACCACACCCACCACCGCGGCCAGTGCCATACCATCCTCACATCCATGGGCAAGCCGTCGCTGGTGCTGGACCTGCTGAACTTCCTGCGCAGTGAAGGAACACGCTGGATGTGAGCGGAAAGCGAATTGCTGTTTTCCGCTTTCGCCACGGCGTTGAGCACCTGCCTCATTTTGTTGCGACGCAGCGTGAATAAGGCATTTTGTTCATGTTCCCTTAACCTGCCGACCTGCAGATTGATAAGATATATCAGCTCACGGTCAGAAGCAGGCATGAAGAACTCGCAAACAAGCGTTTCGGCATATTCCATCGATAATGATGAAACGGAAACCGAGCTCGAGGTTATCGGCCGCTTCATGACGCGGCTGAAGGTCAAGAACCTGCCGCGTAACTATCAGCTCTTTCATGAGGCGCTTTACGGGCAGGATCGCCGTCTTGCCGAAGAAATCGAGGCGCTTGGCCCCCTTCCCTCGCAAAGCGGGCTTGACGAGATCGGCCTGAAGCATCGCCTCGTCAGCCATTGCGGGCTGGTGGCGCGCAAATCGGAAAGCGATGCCGCCGAAATGCTGCGCGAAGTCGCAGATCAGCTCGCCAAGGGGCTGATGAAGAAACAGCAATTTAGCCGCGAAACCGAAACGGCAGCGGATGCGAACCCCGCCCTCGACAGCCTCAATGCCTCTCTCACCAATCTCATGCTCTACGAAACCGAGCTGACCGAGCGGCTGCGCAACTGCGCCAACCTCGCGAAGCCGTCGCAAAAGGCTGGCGCCTAAGCGACTTCGCGCTCTTGCCTTCGGCGTCGAGTTCGGCCAAAACCGCGCCATGATTTCGATTTCAGACCTTTCCGCCCGCATTGCCGGCCGCCTTCTCATCGATCATGCCAGCGTGACGCTTCCGGCGGGCACGAAGGCTGGCCTCGTCGGCAAGAACGGTGCTGGCAAGTCCACGCTGTTCAGGATCATCACAGGCGATCTCGCCGCCGAAAGCGGCTCGGTCTCGATCCCGCGCAACGCCCGCATCGGCCAGGTTGCACAGGAAGCGCCTGGCACTGAAGAACCTCTCATCGATATCGTCCTCGCAGCGGACAAGGAGCGCTCCGCGCTGCTTGCTGAAGCCGAAACCGCGACCGATCCGCACCGCATCGCCGATATCCAGACGCGGCTTGCCGATATCGATGCGCATTCGGCCGAAGCGCGTGCCGCCAGCATTCTCGCCGGCCTCGGCTTCGACCACGAGGCGCAGAAGCGTCCCGCCTCCTCCTTCTCCGGCGGCTGGCGCATGCGCGTCGCGCTCGCGGCCGTGTTGTTTTCCGAGCCGGATCTACTGCTGCTCGACGAGCCGACGAACTATCTCGACCTGGAAGGCACGCTCTGGCTTGAGGACTATATCCGCCGCTACCCTCACACGGTCATCATCATCTCACACGACCGCGACCTCCTGAATACGGCCGTCAACTCCATCGTGCATCTCGACCAGAAGAAACTCACCTTCTATCGCGGCTCCTATGACCAGTTCGAGCGGCAGAAGGCTGAAGCCGACGAGCTGCAGATGAAGGCGAAGGCGAAGAACGATGCGGCGCGCAAGCATCTGCAGAGCTTCATCGACCGCTTCAAGGCCAAGGCCTCGAAGGCGCGACAGGCGCAATCGCGCATCAAGGCGCTGGAACGCATGGGCACGGTCGCCGCCGTCATCGAAGATCATGTGATGGGCTTCAGCTTTCCGGAGCCGGAGAAGCAGCCCGCCTCACCGATCATCGCAATCAGCGGCGGTGCCGTCGGTTACGAGCCGGGCAAGCCGATCCTCAAGCGCCTGAACCTGCGCATCGATGCCGACGACCGCATCGCCCTGCTCGGCTCCAACGGCAACGGCAAATCGACCTTCGCGAAGTTCATTTCAGGCCGGCTGGGCGCGGAGAGCGGCGAAGTCAGGCTCGCACCGAACCTGAAGATCGGCTTCTTTGCCCAGCATCAGCTCGACGATCTCATTCCGAACCAGACGGCCGTCGAGCATGTCCGCCGCCGCATGCCTGAGACACCGGAGGCGAAGGTGCGCGCCCGCGTCGCGCAGATGGGCTTGGCGACGGAGAAGATGGACACGCAGGTCAAGGATCTCTCCGGCGGCGAGAAGGCACGCCTCCTCATGGGCCTTGCCGCCTTCGACGCACCGAACCTGCTGATCCTCGACGAACCGACGAACCATCTCGATATCGACAGCCGCAATGCGCTGATCCAGGCGCTGAACGATTATTCCGGTGCGGTCATCCTGATCTCGCACGACCGCCATCTGATCGAAGCCACCGTCGATCGTCTCTGGCTGGTGCGCGACGGCACTGTCACGACGTTTGACGGCGATCTGGAGGAATACCGCAGCCTCGTCGTCGCCAGCCCGAAGTCGAGGGACGAGAAGGCCAAGACGAACGGCATCGACGATTCCGTTTCCAAGGCCGACCAGCGCAAGCTCAACGCCGATCGGCGCGCGTCGCTGGCGCCGCTCAAGAAGAAGATCAACGAAATCGAATCCTTGACCGGCAAGCTTGAGAAACTGATTCAGGCCCTTGATGCAGAACTTGCGGATCCCGCCCTCTACGAGAAGGCACCGGCAAAGGCTGCGGAAAAGGCAAAGCAGCGCGCCGATGCCGCCGAGAAGCTTGCGGCAGCCGAGGAGCAGTGGCTGGAACTTTCATCGGAATATGAAAGCGGCATGGCCGGCTGAAGCTGACTGCTTGTTAAGGAATTCGCGGTCGCTCCTAACCGATCATTAACCATAACTGCAGAATATGCGCTCAACTTTCATAGACATAGTGTTGAGCGATTCTGATGAACTACCGTGTGTTGCTGGCTGGCCTTGCCGTGTCCCTGGCTCTCGGAGGATGCGCCACGAAGCCAGGCAATGAAGCGTCGCTGAAGAGCAGCTATGCCGCTGAAGAGCCGCGCCACAAGCCGCTAAATGCCAACGATCCCATCGAGATGGAGCCGAAGAAATGGCTTGTCGCCGATCTCGAAACCCGGGATGACCTGGCCGGCATGAACGGTCCGCACAATCTCGCCGGTCGCACGTTGGAAGTCTCGTCGCTCAAGGATATCAGGCTCGCCGACAAGGAGGTCATTCTGACCTTCGACGATGGCCCGGCTCCCGGCAAGACGGAACGCATTCTCGCCACGCTCGACAAATTCGGCGTCAAGGCCGCCTTCATGATGGTTGGCGAAATGGCGAAGGCTCATCCGGCGACGGCACGCGAGGTGCTTGCGCATGGCGATGCGATCGGCAGCCACACCTTCCGCCATCCCGATCTCGACAAGATGACCTTCGACGCGGCGATGACAGAGATCGCCCGCGGCAAGGATGCCGTCACCAAGGCGATCGGCATGGATGTTCCCTTCTTCCGCTTCCCCTATCTCGCCGACTCCAAGCGCCTGCGCTCCGCCATCGCGGCCCGCGACATGATCGTCATGGACGTGGATATCGACAGCAAGGATTACTTCACCTCGACGCCCGCCTCGGTAGTCGATCGCACCATGAAGCAGCTCCATCAGCGCGGCCGCGGTATCGTCCTGATGCACGACATTCACCAGCGCACCGTCAGGATGCTGCCCACTCTTCTGAGCCGCCTGGAGAATGAGGGCTACAAGGTCGTCACGCTGAAATACAAGCGCGAACCGGGTCCGGCGACCAATCTCGTCGCGCAGGCCGGCACCAAGATGGTCCGCTGAGCCGGGTCAATACCGAAAAATCTATGACCAATACGGCGCGGAAGCATGGTTGCTTCAGCGCCCGTATTTTGGTTTGCTGCTGCCTCACCACCATCAGCAATAGAATCCGGAGCCGCCATGCACCTCCACCTCGAACGCGACGACGATCCGCAAACCTTGCAATTCGTCGCCAAAATGGATGCGGACTCCGAGCGGCTGCTGAAAACGCCGGAGTTCGAGGCGGATTGCATCGCGATCAAGGACATGATCGAGCGCGAGGACCGGCTGATCACCACCACTCGGCGCGGCAACTGGCTGTTCGATTTTCATCGCAGCGCCGATCATCCGCTCGGTCGCTGGTATCGGCTGCCGGCCGATCTCGCACCCCTCCCCGATGCGCCGTGGGAACCGATCTTCGATCTCGATGCTTTCTGTGAACAGGAAGACAGGAAATGGCTCTGGCGCGGCGCCATCACCTGCCCGTGGGAGCCGACGCGGGTGCTTCTTTGCCTTTCCGACGGCGGCTCCGATCCCATTCGCATGCTCGAATTCGATTGCGAGACGAAGAGCATCGTCGAAGGCGGCTTCGACACGCCGGCCGTGCGCAGTCACGCGACCTGGCTCGGCCGCGACGAAATCGCCTATTTCGGCTCCATCGATCGCGAATCCTCGACGCGTTCCGGCTGGCCGCGCGTCGGCCGCCGCCTGAAACGCGGCCAGGCGCCGGCGGATGCGCCCGTGCTCTATGCCGCCGACGACAGCGACATCTATGGCTCCTGTTCGATCTTCGATCCGCAGCTTGCCGGTCTTGCAGCGGAAGGTGAGGCCCAGCCGATCCGGATCTTCAGCGCGGGTCATGAAATCGGCAGCGCCAGCCATTTCATCGACGATGGGGATGGTTCGCTGCGACGAATCGACCTGCCGAAGGATGCCGAGTTCGGGTTCAACCACTCCCATCTGATCTGGCTTGCCAAGACCGATGAACGGATTCCAGCAGGCAGCCTGGCCCTGCAGCCCCTGCCGCGGGAGCCCGGCAAGAGCGATGCTGATGAAAGACGCATCCTGTTTTCGCCCAATGAGCGGCAATCGGTTTCGCAATTCCTGCTGCTGCGCGAATGGTGCGTCTTCATCGTCTCGGACAATATGCAACCGCATCTCTTCGTTCTCGATCTGACCAGGACCGATGCCGAAATCCGCGAAATCGCGCTACCGGCGGATGTTCAGACGGTGTCGGTCGCACCGCTCTATTCCGATCCGCATCTCGGCGACGATACGCTGCAGGTCTATGGCGCGGGCTTTCTGCAGCCGCCCTCCTCCTACCGGCTGGATCTTGGCGATCGCCAGACTCCGCTTGAACTCAAGCACATTGCCAGCTCCCCAACCTATTTCGACAGCGAAGGCATGACTTCCGTCCTGCTGGAAGCCACTTCGGAAGACGGCACGAAAATTCCCTATCATATCGTCCTGCCGAGAAGCTGGACCAAGGGTGAACTGCCGGTGCTGATGTATGGCTATGGCGGCTTCGACGTCTCGCTTGCCCCCTATTATTCCGGCGTCATTGGCCGCTGGCTGGAGCAAGGCAACGCCTATGTCATGGCCTATATTCGCGGCGGCGGCGAATTCGGGCCGAACTGGCACCGTGCCGCCAAAGGGCCTGGGCGCCACAAGGCGTTCGCGGACTTTGCCGCCGTCGCCCGCGATCTGGTCGCCCGCGGCTATACCAAGCCGTCGCGCATTGCCGGTAATGGCGGCAGCAATGGTGGGCTTTTGACCGGCGTCATGACGACACGCTACCCAAAGGATTTCGGCGCCATCTGGTGCCAGGTGCCTGTCCTGGATATGACCCGCTTCCATGTCTTCCCGGCCGGAAAAGCCTGGATCGACGAATATGGTGATCCCGACAATCCGGCGGACCGCGATTATCTGCTGAGCTATTCTCCACTGCACAATGTCAAGCCTATCTCCGAGATCACTTATCCGTCGATCTACATCGAAAGCTCGAGCAATGACGACCGGGTTCACCCTTCGCATGCCCGACGTTTTGCGGCTCAATTGGAAGCGCTCGGCCATCACCCGCTGTTCCACGAATTCGGCTCGGGTGGCCATGGCGGCGACGGCGCTTCGACGGAACGCGCGACACGTACCGCGCTGGGCTATAGCTTCCTGCGGGAAACGATCGTGAAAGGCAAAAACCTCTAGGTCGCCCCTCTTCCGGGTTCGAGTAAAAATCAATGGTTGCACGAGCTTCCGATACGCTTGAAACGCGTCGAGGGGCGTGATTAGCTGCAGCCGTGATCACGAAGAGCGGGCGAGCCCGCCCGCTCGTATCCGGGGGGAGTAATAGATGGATCGTCGTTCATTTCTGCGCAAGGCCGGCGTCGCCGGTGCGGGTTCGGTGGCAGCTGCCGCAACGCTTGCTGCTCCGGCCATTGCCCAGAGCAATCCGAAGATCAACTGGCGCCTGACATCGTCGTTTCCGAAATCGCTCGATACGATCTATGGCGGCGGCGAAGTGCTGTCGAAATATGTGTCGGAGGCCACAGACGGTAATTTCAACATCCAGGTGTTTGCGGCCGGCGAAATCGTGCCGGGCCTTCAGGCAGCAGACGCCACCGCGGCCGGAACCGTCGAAGCCTGCCATTCGGTCGCCTATTATTATTGGGGTAAGGACCCGGTCTGGGCCTTGGGAGCTGCCGTTCCTTTCGCGCTCAACGCCCGCGGCATGAATGCCTGGCAATATCACGGCGGCGGCATCGACATGTTCAACGAATTCCTGGCGACGCAAGGGCTGATCGGCTTCCCGGCCGGTAATACCGGCGTACAGATGGGCGGCTGGTTCCGCAAGGAAATCAACACGGTTGCCGATCTCAAGGGCCTGAAGATGCGCATCGGCGGCTTTGCCGGCAAGGTGGTCGAACGCCTCGGTGTCGTGCCGCAGCAGATCGCCGGCGGCGATATCTATCCGGCGCTCGAAAAAGGCACGATCGATGCGGCCGAATGGGTCGGCCCCTATGACGACGAGAAACTCGGCTTCTACAAGGTCGCGCCCTACTACTATTATCCCGGCTGGTGGGAAGGCGGCCCAACGGTGCATGTCATGTTCAACAAGGCGGCCTATGAAGGCTTGCCGAAGGCCTATCAATCGCTGTTGCGCACCGCCGCGCAGGCGACCGACGCCAACATGCTGCAGAAATACGATTACCTGAACCCGGCCGCCATCAAGCGGGTCGTTGCCGAAGGGGCGAAGCTCAGGCCCTTCAGCACCGAGATCATGAATGCCTGCTTCGACAAGGCCAACGAGGTCTATGCCGAGATGGAAGCCAACAACCCGACCTTCAAGAAAATCTGGGAATCGATCAAGGGCTTCCGCGGCCAGCACTATCTCTATACCCAGGTCGCCGAATACAGCTACGACGTCTACATGATGACGCTGCAGCGCTCTGGGAAGATTTGATCGAATAGCCGACCCCAAGAGAGGAAACCCCGGAGCGATGCTCCGGGGTTTTTCGTTGTGTTAGATCGATAGGCATGCCGATGCGTGTCGTGTGCATCAATTAAAAGACGGAGGCTTGCTGAGATCGTTGGCTGGCGGCTTCGGCTGATCGCCGGCGCCCTGATCCGCCGGCTTGCCGTCAAGCGGATTGCCGCCTGGAAGCTGCAGCCCCGGCAGACCGAGGCCGCCGCCATTGTCCTGGCCGGGTGCACCGAAGCCGGGAACCTCGATCTTAATCGTGTTGGGATCGACACCCGTTCCCGCTCCCTTGTAGTGCATGACCATCTGCGGGAACATGATCGTCAATGCCACCATCAGGATCTGGATGCCAACGAAGGGCACGGATCCCCAGTAGATCTGCCCGGTCGTGACGGGCGCGATCTGCTTGCCCGTCACCCTGTCGAGATAGGGCACGCGGGCAGCGACCGAGCGGAGATAGAACAACGCGAAACCGAAGGGCGGGTGCATGAAGCTCGTCTGCATGTTGACGCCGAGCAGAACACCGAACCAGATGAGATCGATGCCGAGCTTGTCTGCCGCGGGTGCCAGCAGCGGCACGATGATGAAGGCAAGCTCGAAGAAGTCGAGGAAGAAGGCCAGCACAAAGACGAGGATGTTGACGGCGATCAGGAAGCCGACCTCGCCGCCGGGCAACGACACCAGCAGATGCTCGACCCAGAGATGGCCGTTGACGCCATAGAAGGTCAGCGAAAAGACGCGCGAGCCGATCAGGATGAACAGCACGAAGGCTGAAAGCCGGGTCGTGGAGGTCAGTGCCGAGCGGACGACTTCCATGTTCAGCCTGCCTTTGGCAGCCGCCATCACCAGCGCGCCCACCGCCCCCATGGCGCCGCCTTCCGTCGGCGTCGCGATGCCGAGAAAGATCGTGCCGAGAACGAGGAAGATCAGCGCCAATGGGGGGATGAGGACGATGATGACCTGCTGCGCCAGCCGGGACATGACGTTGAACTTCAGCCCCTTGTCCAGGACTGCAATAGCATAGATGAAGGCAACGCCGACGGTGGCACCGAGAATATCCGCGTCCCCGCCATAGGTCGGGGTCAGATAGATGTGGGCGGCATAGGCCACGCCGGCACACACTAGCAATGCGATCAGCAAGGATGTGACGCCCGAGCCGAGCGAGCGGGCCTCCTTCGGCAATGCCGGCATGGAGTCCGGCTTCACGATCGACATGATCAATACATAGAGCATGTAGAGACCGGTCAGCACGAGGCCAGGAATGAGAGCGCCGGCATACATGTCGCCGACCGAACGGCCGAGCTGGTCGGCAAGTACGATCAGGACGAGCGACGGCGGAATGATCTGCGCCAGCGTGCCGGAAGCGGCGATGACGCCGGAGGCGACCCGCCGGTCATAGCCATAACGCAGCATGATCGGCAGCGAGATCAGCCCCATGGCGATAACCGAAGCTGCGACGACGCCGGTGGTGGCCGCCAGCAGCGCACCAACGAAAATGACCGCATAGGCGAGACCGCCGCGGATCGGCCCGAACAGCTGGCCGACCGTGTCGAGCAGGTCTTCGGCCATGCCGGATCGCTCCAGCACGATGCCCATGAAGGTGAAGAACGGGATCGCCAGCAGCGTGTCGTTCGACATCACCCCCCAGAAGCGATCGGGAAGAGCATTGAGGAGCGGCCATGAGAGATGGATGGTACCGCCCGAATAGGGTGCGAGCTCGACGCCGATCCAGAAGAACAGCAGACCGTTGGCAGCGAGCGCAAAGGCGACGGGATAACCCAGAAGCAGGAAAATGATGAGCGAGGCGAACATGATCGGCGCCATGTTCACGGCGATGAATTCGATCATCAGCGCGCCTCCCCGGCCGGGGTTTCGATATCGAGCGGCGCATGCGTCGGTACATAGGGGGTCGGATCATCCATATCGCCGCGCATGACGGCGATCTTCTTGATGATCTCGGAAAGCCCCTGCAACGCCAGCAGAAAGAAGCCTGCCAGCAGCAATGCCTTGCCCGGCCAGATGATCAGGCCGCCGGCGCTGGAAGACACCTCTCCGGACATGAAAGAGATGCGGACATAGGGCACGAGATCGTAGACCATGAGCAGCACGAAAGGCATCAGGAACAAGCAGTGGCCGAGTAGATCGATCCAGTGCTGCAGGCGACGCGACAGCGAGCCGTAGATGATATCGATACGGATATGCTCGTTCTGGCGCAGCGTATAGGCAGCGGCGAGCATGAAGGCTGCGCCGAACAGATACCATTGCGCTTCAAGCCAGGCATTAGACGAGGTGTTGAAGACCTTACGGACGATCGCGTTTCCAGCGCTGACCAAGACGGCCACCAGAATAAGCCATGAGACTGATTTTCCAATGATCTCAGTCACATAGTCGACGATTCGGCTGAAGCCGAGCAATGTTTTCATGATTTCCCCCCGCAGCGATTCTTCCCGGATCTTTTGGCCGCGCAGTGGAAGAGTGCCGATTTCAAGCTGTGAATCAAGAGCCCGCACCCGTTTTCCAAGCATGATGACGCCTGGGCACGATGGTCCAAGATTGGACCTGGTTCCTGCATTTGCGATTTGCCGCCCTTGCCCACATGCGGCATTCTGATAAAGATCGCATCAATAATCATACTAATCGAGAGACGCACATGTCCCCCATCAACCTCGCTATCGTCGGTGTCGGCAAGATCGTCCGCGACCAGCATCTTCCGTCCATCGCGAACAATGCGGATTTCAAACTGATCGCCACGGCAAGCCGTCACGGCACGGTCGAAGGCATTCCCGCCTTCACGACGATCGAAGCCATGCTCGATGCCGTGCCTAACATCGATGCCGTTTCTCTCTGCATGCCGCCGCAATATCGTTATGAAGCCGCATACAAGGCGCTTTCGGCCGGCAAGCATGTTTTCATGGAAAAGCCGCCGGGTGCGACGCTGAGTGAAGTCGCCGACCTCGAAAACCTTGCCAAGGCCAAGGGCGTGTCGCTCTTTGCGAGCTGGCACTCGCGCTATGCTCCGGCGGTGGAGGCTGCAAAGAGCTTCCTCGCCAGCACCAATATCCGTAGCGCTCACGTGATCTGGAAGGAAGATGTCCGCCACTGGCATCCGAACCAGGAATGGATCTGGCAGGCCGGCGGGCTCGGCGTCTTCGATCCGGGCATCAATGCGCTATCGATCGTCACCCATATCCTGCCGCCGCTTTTCCTGACCGGCGCGACACTCGAATTCCCGGAAAACCGCGATTCGCCGATTGCGGCGGACCTGCATTTCAAGAGCGGGACCGGCCTTCCGGTCCACGCCGAATTTGACTGGCGCCAGACCGGCAAGCAGAGCTGGGATATTGTCGCAGAGACGGATGCCGGCCAGATGGTTCTGGCCGAAGGCGGCTCCAAGCTTTCCGTCAATGGCGAGCTCACATTCTCGGCGCCCGAGGCCGAATATCCCTCGCTCTATCGCCGTTTTGCAGAGATCGTCAAAGCCGGGACATCCGACGTCGATCTTTCGCCGCTGCGCCACGTCGCCGATGCCTTCATGCTGGGCAAGCGCAAATTCGTTGAAGCATTTTACGATTGATGAGGCTTTCCCGGTGAAGACAATGCCGCCCGCGGCGTGCTAGCGTGGTGCATCGTCTTCACTGGAGAGATGCCTATGGCATCGGAGCATGAACAATCTTTTGGCCTCGGCGTCGGCAACAAATCCGTCAAGCTCGCCGACCCGAACCAGAGCTGGCATGAAGCCTATTTGCTGGAGGAAGCTGCCATTCGCAAGGCTCTCGGAGACCTTGCCGTCGATGTCCAGCATTTCGGCAGCACCTCGATCCCAACAATAAAGGCCAAGCCGATCATCGATATTGCCGTCGGCGTGCGGCGTTTCGAGGATGGGCTTGCCTGTGTCGAGCCGATGGCGTCTATCGGCTACGTCTATGCCGGCAGCAATATCGTGCCGGACGACCATATTTTCGGTCGTGACATTCAAGGGGATACCCGCACGCACCTCGTGCATGTGGTCGAATATGGCGGTCCTACCTGGCGCAACTTCCTGATCTTTCGCGATCGATTGCGCAGGGAGCCGGATTTGGCGCATGCCTATGAGGCACTGAAGATCGAGCTTGCGGCAAAATATGCCAATGATCGAGCGTCCTATACGGCGGCGAAGAAGGATTTCATCCAGAAGATCCTGTCGGAAGGCGCGTAAAGCACCTTCCCGCCAATCAATCGGAAGAAGGTCAGGCCTTCTTCTCCCAGCGGCCGTCCTGCGTCTGCTGCCAATAGGTTAGGTTATGCCCCTCGCCTTTCAGGCGCTTCCATTGGGCACGCGCGCTTTCCAACTGTTCCTGATTGTAGCCGTCGAACATCAGCACGACGCGCTGATAGGCTCCGACATCCGTTGCCTCGGCGCCGTCGATGAAGAAACGCACCGAAGCATTATTTATGTTCTCAGAGGAAATGGTCAGTAGCACCGGCTGCTTGTCTGCCATGTCGCCTTCATCCGTGCCATGCGGCAGAAAGCTGTCCTCGCGATAGGTCCATAGATGGCTATCGAGGAGATCGCGCCGAGCCGGCTCGCGCATCTGCACGGCGACCTGCCAGCCACGCTCGACACTCTTGTCGATCAGCGGCGGCAGGGCGTCTTCAAGCTTCGATTCCGTCAGATGATAGAAGAGAACGTCGGTCATGGCGCCTCTTCTATCTTACAAAATCGGGCTGGTCACGATTCGTAATTGGCACGGACCAGTTCATCGAGCAGGCGCACGCCGAAGCCGGAACCCCAGGACTGATTGATCTCGTCCTGAACCGAGCCCATCGCCGTGCCGGCAATATCGAGATGTGCCCAGGGCGTGTCGCCGACGAAGCGCTTGAGGAACTGGGCGGCTGTGGTCGAGCCGGCATGGCGTCCGCCGGTATTCTTCATATCGGCGAACTTGCTGTCGATCATCTTGTCGTAGTCCTTGCCAAGGGGCATGCGCCAGAGACGCTCATCGGTCGCAAGGCCCGCCGCCGTCAGTTCGCCGGCGAGCTTGTCGTCATTGCTGAAGAGGCCGGCCTGCAGATTGCCGAGCGCCACGAGGATCGCGCCGGTCAAGGTCGCCAGATCGATCATGAACTGCGGCTTGAAGCGGTCGTTCGTGTACCAGAGTGCATCGCAGAGAACGAGCCGGCCTTCGGCATCGGTATTGATGATTTCGATCGTTTGGCCGGACATGGAGGTGACGATATCGCCCGGACGCTGCGCATTGCCGTCGGGCATGTTTTCCACAAGACCGATAACGCCGATCGCGTTGACCTTGGCTTCGCGCGCGGCAAGCGTATGCATGAGGCCGGTGACGGCCGCAGCCCCTCCCATGTCGCCCTTCATCTCCTCCATGCCGGCAGCCGGCTTGATGGAAATGCCGCCGGTGTCGAAGACGACGCCCTTGCCGATGAAGGCGATCGGCTTGTCCTTCGCCTTGCCGCCCTTCCATTGCATGACCACCAGCCGCGGCGGCCGGGCCGAACCTTGCGCGACGCCCAGCAGAGCCGCCATGCCGAGCCGGCGCATCTCACGCTCCGTCAGGATCTCGATCTCGACACCGAGCTTCTCCAACTCCTTGGCTTTGGCCGCGAATTCTACGGGGCCGAGGACATTCGGCGGCTCGTTGACGAGATCGCGCGCGAGAATCACGCCGCCGGCCACAGCTTCGGAGGTCGCGTAGAGTTTCTTGGCGGCAGCCGCCTCCTGTGTGACGATCGTCACCTTCACCGCCTTGCGGGAGGCTCCCTTCTCGTCGTCATCGCCCTTCTTCGTCTTGTAGGTATCGAAGCTGTAAGCGCGCAGAAGCATGCCCAAGGCAAAATCGGCGGCCTCCTTGGGACCGACTTCGACGTTGGGCGCATCGAGGAAGACCGCAACCTTCTCAGTATTGCGGATTTTTGCCGCCGCACCGCCGCCGAGTTTCAGCCAGTCGTGCGCGGTCAGGTTCCTGGCCTTGCCGGCCCCGATGACGATGATCCGATCGGCGGGCGAGGCCTCGGGCGCGATGAGATCCAGACTGCTCAGCACTTTGCCCTTGAAGCCGGATACAGGTGCCGCCTTGGCGAAAACATTCGCCGGATCGGCGCTCTCCGCCCCCGCCGGCAGTTCACTGTCCGTGTCTTTCAGGAGAATGGCCAGACCGCCGCTGAGACGAGCCGACTTGGCGAAGGAAATCTCGAATTTCACAGACATTTCTGCTCCGATAAATATACGTCGTAGTGAGAGAATTTTGCACAACCATCATTCAAGGTCTCCCTAAGGAATACAAGCTTTCGACGCGGCATTCTCTCCATAAGAGATGTCCGGCCTCTTCAAATCCCTGTCATTTAGCGGGATTAGGCTAGTGCGATGGTGTTTAACCGCCTCGGCGGTTCAATTCTCGCCGGGAAGCCGCCTTGATCATAGATTTCAACAGCATCAACCGCGAAGATCGGTTTCCAGAGGTTCTACGGCCACGCACGGCAGGCGATGCCTTCATTGCCCTCTTCTGTCTCTGGTGGGCTTTGCTAGGTCTGTTTTCCCTTTTTCCACAGATCGATCTCAGCATCGCGAACATGTTCTTCCAACGGCAGCAATGCTTTGGAAACACAAGGCCTGACCAGATCTGTGGCATTTTTCCTTATAGCAGCGATCAGCACATGCGCCTGCTGAGGGAAATCTTCTTTCAACTGCCCTATGTCGTCGCCTTCGTGCTGCTCTGGATGCTGCTCAGATGCTGGCAGGATCACGGCGCGACCTTCAACGCGCGCAGAGCCCACAATCTCAAGGTGGCGCTTGGCTCCCTGTTCATCGGCCCCGTGCTGATCGTTAATCTGTGGCTGAAAGCATTTTCCGGCCGTCCGCGCCCACGGCAAACCGATCTCTTCGGCGGCACGCTCGATTTCGTGCATGCCGGGTCCTTCGCCGGCAAATGTGTCAGCAACTGTTCGTTCATCTCCGGTGAGGCCGCGGCGGCCGGCTGGCTCTTTTGTCTTATTCTCATCATCCCGCAGCCGTTCCGATCGGCCGCGGCTTTGCCGATCACGGCGATTTCACTGCTGATTCCCGCGCTGAGAGTGGCTTTTGGCGCGCATTATCTCTCCGATGCCGTCCTCGGCTGGCTTTCTTCGCCTGTCATATTCACCGCTCTGCTGGCTTTATCTCAAACGACACACGACAAAAAAATCTCGGAAAATTAACGAATTTTTTTCGAGTTGGTTGTCGCCAAAAAAACGCAAACAGCGTAGAGGAGGGTGAATCTCTGTCGGCTCGCCCGGCAGCTGTTGCGTTTAAGGGCCGGCATGAAGTTATTCGAGACATATATCGTACGGCGTGTCGGTATGATGTTCCTGGTGGCACTGCTGCCGGTGCTCGCTATTATCTGGACCACCCAGGTTCTGCAGCGCATCAACCTCGTGACCGATAGTGGTCAGTCCATGGGCTCCTTCGCAAAGCTCGCGACGCTCATTCTGCCGACGATTATCCCGATCGTTCTGCCTTTCGCATTGGTCATCGGCATCACGCAGACCTTGACCGCGATGAACAGCGATTCCGAGCTGACCGTCATGGAAGCTGCCGGCGCGAAGCGCAGCATCATCATCCGCCCGATCATGATTCTCGCCATTGCGATTAGCGTGTTCTCCTTTTTCGTCGACAATGTCGTCGAACCGAGAGCCCGCGTCGCCGCGCGTCAGATGGTGGCCGAAGCCTATGCGGATCTTCTATCCACAGTGATCGAAGAGAAGAACTTCCGGCGCATCGAGGACGGGCTCTATGTCCAGATTTCGCAGCGTCTGTCGGGACGCATCCTCAAGGGATTGTTCGTGGTCGATTCGCGCGATCCCGCCTTCGATCTCATCTATTATGCGAAGGAAGGGGCGGTCGACCCAAGCGGTACGTCGCTGCTCATGAAGGACGGTGAAGTTCACCGCAAGACACCCGACAGCACCGTCTCGGTCATCAAGTTCGATTCCTACTCTTTCGACCTCTCGGACATGACGCAAAGTCGCGGCCAGCCAAATGCGCGAGCCAGCGATCGCAGTCTCGGTTTCCTGCTCAATCCGGACACGAACGATCCGGACTACAAGCAAAGGCCTGGCGATTATCGGGCCGAGTTGCATCGCCGGCTCAACGACTGGGCACTGCCGGCAATCTTCGCGCTGATATCTCTGGTGATCGCGGGCGATGCGCGGTCACATCGCGAGGCGCGGCTGCATCCGATGGTATCGGCGCTGGGCATAGCGTTCGCGCTACGCTGGGCGGATTTCTACGCCGCCAACCAGATTGACCATTCGACTAAATTCATTGGCGTTCTCTACGGCATCAATATCATCGCAGCCCTTATCGCGATTGTCCTCTTGCTGCGGAGCCGGAAGATGGCGATGCCCGTCTCGATCCGCAACCGCCTCAACAACTGGAGACAAAAAATCCAGGACCGCATGCCGACCGCACCGGGCAGCTCGAACGGGGGCGGTGCATGATTTTCGGCACGCTCTGGCGCTACTTCTTTACGCGCTACATCGTAACGACGTTCTGGTTCTTCCTTGGCGTCGTCTCGATTGTCTATCTCGTCGATTTCAGCGAGACCGCCGGGCGTCTTGCGGGATTGCCCGGATATACGGTGTCCGTCGGCCTGCTGATGACGGCGGTCAGGCTGCCGTTCATCCTGCAGCAGACGGTACCGTTCATCGCGCTCTTCGTCGGGATGACGGTGCTGATCGCCCTCAACCGCCGCCGCGAACTGGTTATCGCGCGCGCGGCTGGCATCTCCGTATGGCAATTCATGACGCCCTTCGTGATGGGCGCTTTCTGCGTCGGTCTCATGACCATGCTCGCGCTTAATCCGGTTGCGGCATGGGGTCAGCGACATGCTGAAACAATCGAAGCCGACCTGCGCGGAGACCCGTCTTATCGCAATACGCTTTCTGTTCCATGGCTGCGACAATCCAGCGGAAAAGACGACACGATCATCGGTGCCAAGGCCATTCTGAACAATGGAACGACGTTGACCGGTGTCGTGTTTATCCACTTTGATTCACAGGGAAATATCGTCCTGCGGCAGGACGCCGACTCGGCTAAGTTGCAAGATGGTTACTGGCTTCTTAACAACGTCGTCGAGCGGCGGCCCGGTGAAATTCCCGACCACAAGAGTTCGGTACAGGTTCGTACGAATCTGAAACAGGATTTCGTTTCGCAACGCTTGGCTCAACCGGAAACCATTGCTTTTTATGATCTTTCTAATCGAATAAAGGTCGCACGCTCCTTCGGCATATCGACCAACGCACTTGAGACACAGTTTTATTCGCTTCTGTCACAGCCATTCCTTCTGGTGGCAATGACGCTGATTGCGGCAACCGTGTCCCTAAAATTCAGTAGATTCAATCAATCGCGCTCTGTGATTCTGGGTGGAATCCTCTCCGGCTTCGTGCTTTATGTTGTCACCGTGCTTGTAAAGGCATTCGGGAGCAGCGGAGTGGTTCCTCCCTATGTGGCAACATGGATACCCGTGATCGTCGCATTGGCATTCGGGGCAACGATCCTGCTTCATCAGGAGGACGGCTAAGTGGCGGCAGGCAACCGCAAGAGTATCAGAAAGTTTGTGGCTGCCCTGGTTACGGGCACGGCCGCATGTGCATATATTTTGAGCCCGGTCGTCGCTTACGCCCAGGTCAACAATAATAATGCCAGCAATAACAATGGCGGTGCCGGCACTGCGACCTCCCCTATCAAGGTCAAGGTGCCGGACGGTGCAAAGCTAGTCCTTTCGTCCAACGAACTGGTCTATAACAAGGATACGCAGATCGTCACCGCAAGCGGTGCGGTCCAGATCAACTATGGCGGCTACAGGATGGTCGCTCAGCGGGTCGAATATAATCAGAAATCCGGACGAATGACGGCGCTCGGCAATGTCGAGCTGATCACACCGGACGGCAATCGCATGTACGGTGACAAAATGGACGTCACCGACAGCTTCTCCGACGGCTTCGTGAACGCCCTTCGCATTGAAATGCCTGACAACACCCGAATGGTCGCCGAAAAGGGCGAGCGCGTCGGTGGCAATCAGCTGATTCTTACAAAGGGCGTTTACACCGCCTGCATGGCCTGCTCCGAACAGGGACGTGCGCCGCTGTGGCAGGTCAAAGCACAACGCGTCGTCCAGAACGGCGTGACGCACACGATCCGTCTCGAGCACGCTCGCTTCGAATTGTTCGGCCTGCCGATCGCCTATGTTCCGTGGGTCACGGTTCCCGACAATACGGTCAAGCGCAAGTCCGGCTTCCTGTTTCCGTCGGTGAGCGTTTCGCAGCGTCTCGGCGTTGGCGTAAGGGTTCCTTACTACTACGTCATCTCACCGAGCATGGATGCGACGGTCACCGCCACGGGCTTCAGCAACCAGGGGCTGTTGCTGGAGGGTGAATTCCGCCAGCGTTTCGAGAACGGCACGCATATCCTGCGCGTTGCCGGCATCAATCAGATGAATCCGGACGCCTTCACGGCCGGGACGACTGATGCCGAGAACAAAACGCGCGGCATGATCAATTCCAAGGCCGATTTCAGGATCAATCCTCGCTGGACGTTCGGCTGGGATGTCATGGTGCAGAGCGATAACAATTTCTCGCGCACTTATGGACTGGACGGGCTCAACCAGAGCACCCATACGAACCAAGCCTACCTGACTGGTATCGGAAAGCGCAATTTCTTCGACATGCGCGCCTTCTACTATAACGAGCAGGATACAGATAATAATGCCACGGCACAAAAGCAGCAGGCATATGTCTATCCGAGCATCGACTATCACTATGTAGACCCGAAGTCGGTTTACGGCGGCGAGCTGTCGGCAACGATGAACTTCACGCACCTGTCGCGCGAGAAGACATCCGCACTCGACAACGTCGTCAATCTTGGCGATGCCAACCTGAACGACCGCTTCCTCGGCCTCTCCGGCGACTATACGCGCCTGAGCACCGAGGTGCAGTGGCAGCGTACCTTTACGACCGATGAAGGCCTTGTGCTGACGCCATTGGCGGCGGCGCGCGGTGACGTCTATGGTCTGGATATGAACTCGCCCAACTCTTTCGGCACATCGTTCAGCTATCCCGGCAATTACGACACCAGCGACTATGCCACCCGTGGCATGGTCACGGCGGGGCTCGAAGCCAAGTACCCGTTCCTCATCACGACAAGCAACAGCACGCACGTGTTCGAGCCGATCGCGCAGATCTATGTGCGGCCGGACGAGCAGCTTGCTGGTCGGTTGCCGAACGAAGATGCACAGAGCTTCGTTTTCGACGCCACCAATCTCTTCGATCGTGACAAGTTCTCGGGCTTCGATCGCATCGAGGGTGGTACACGCGCGAATGTGGGGTGGCGTTATACGGCCAGCTTCGACAGCGGTTACAAGCTTCAGCATATCTTCGGACAGTCCTATCAGCTCGCGGGCCGCAACTCGTTTGCGACCGACGATCTGGCTGGCGTCGGTTCGGATTCGGGGCTTGAAACGACCCGTTCCGACTACGTCACCATGTTCGGTCTGACGACACCGCAAGGTATCTCGCTCGCGACATCCTATCGCTTCGACCAGAAGGATTTCGCTTTCAAGCGCGGCGATACATCTGTCGGTTTCTCGAACGATGTGTTCCAGACGTCCTTGATCTACACGCATATTGCGGCCCAGCCGCAATATGGTTTCACCAGCAATCAGGATGAAATCCAGTCGCGCGCGCAGATCAAGTTCAAGGAATACTGGTCCGTCTTCGGCACAGTCAGCTATGATCTCAACAGCAATGAGATCACTCGCCAGGGCGTGGGTCTTTCCTACGAGGACGAATGCACGATCTTTACCGTGTCCTTCCTCGACAAGAAGGATTCGACGGCCAGCTCGGCAAGCAATTGGTCGATCGGCGCTCGCCTGACCTTCCGTACGCTTGGCGATGTCAACCTTGGCAGCGTCCAGGACGCGACATTCTGATATGAATCGAAACTGCAAAAGAGCCGGCTTCACCGCCGGCTCTTTTGCATGGATGCGGCTTGCTGTTTCCGACGTCATTGTTTCGCCGCAAGGATTTTGCAATTCATCGCGCTTGATGTAGACATGTGGCGCAAAGTTGCCGTATTGCGCGACAGGCGCACCAAAACGGCGCAATGCTGGCAGGAAATACCTTTGGGAAGGGGTAATTGATGTTTTCTGGAAATGCACCGATGCGCGCTCTGGTGTTTGGAGCGGCGGCCTTGGTTATGGCGAGCTTCGCCGTGCCGAGCAGCGATGTTGCTTTTGCAGCAAGCGAAGTGAAAGTTCTCGTCAATAGCCAGGTGATCACATCCGGTGACATCGCCAAACGCGTCGCCTTCCTCAAATTGCAGCGCCAAAAGGGCGATCTGAACAAGCTCGCCAAGGAGCAGCTCGTCGACGAAACGTTGAAGCGCGCGGAGATCTCCCGCCTGCGCATGTCCGTTTCAACGACGGACGTCGATGCCGCTTTCGGTCGTTTCGCCTCCAGCAACAAGATGACACCGGCGCAGCTCAGCCAGATTCTGGAAAAGGCCGGCGTCGGCGTTGATCATTTCAAGTCCTATATCGCCGTTTCCATGAGCTGGCCCCGGGTTGTCAATGCACGTTTCGGCGCAAGAAGCCGAATGTCGAACGACGATCTCGTGACGCGCATGACGGAAAACAAGACAAAACCCGTTACGACCGAGTATTTCCTGAAGCAGATCGTTTTCGTCGTACCGGCAGCAAAGCGCAACGCGATCCTCAATGCGCGCAAGGCAGAAGCCGAGGCGTCACGGTCGAAGTTCCCTGGCTGCGATCAGGCGAAGGTCTTTGCCGCTACGATGCGTGACGTTTCCGTCCAGGATCTCGGCCGTGTGCTCGCACCGGAAGTCCCGGAAATGTGGAAGCCGATGCTGGAGAAGGCTTCCGGCAATACGACTGCTCCCATCGTGACCGATCGTGGCGTCGAATATGTGGCCATTTGTTCGCAGCGCCAGGTGAACGATGACGTTGCCGCTGCCGCCGTGTTCCGCGCTGAGGATATCGGCAAGGACAAGGCAACGGGTGTGAGCGCCAACGATAAGAAGTACATGGATGAACTGCGCTCCAAGGCGCAGATCGTCTATCGCTGATTGACGATGCCGCCGCGCTCCTCCCTCCCCCTTGCGCTCACGCAGGGGGATCCGGCTGGCATAGGCCCCGACATTACGCTCGCCGCCTGGCTGCGCCGCGACGAGTTAAATTTGCCGCGCTTTCTGTTCCTCGGCGATGCTGCCGTGCTTGCGGCACGGGCCTCTCAGCTCGGATTGACTGTACCGTTTGCGATCGCCGATCCGACGAATGCCGGCAGCGTTTTTCCCGACGCACTGCCAATCCTGTCGATCGAAGCAGGGGTCGATGTCATCGCCGGCGAACCGCATGTCGCCACCGCCAAGGGTACGATAGCCGCCGTAGAGATGGCTGTTTCTCTCAGTATGAGCGGCCGGACATCCGCAGTCGTTACCAATCCGATTGCCAAATCGGTGCTCTATGATGCCGGTTTTGGCTTTCCCGGTCATACGGAGTTCCTGGCAGATCTTGCAACGCGTGCGACCGGAAAGCCGGTCATGCCGGTCATGTTGCTTGCCGGTCCGAAGCTTCGCGCCATTCCGGTCACCATCCATATTCCTCTGAAAGAGGTGCCGGAAGCGCTGACCTCTGACCTGATCGCCGAGACATGCCGGATTACCGATCACGATCTCCGCGTCCGTTTCGGCATCTCCAAGCCGCGCCTTGCCGTGGCAGGCCTTAATCCGCATGCCGGAGAGAATGGCGCGCTCGGCAAGGAAGACGACGAAATCGTCCGGCCTGCGATCGACAAGCTCCGCTCCGAGGGCATCGATGCATTCGGCCCCCTGCCCGCCGACACCATGTTCCATGACGATGCCCGCCGACGTTACGATGTCGCGATCTGCATGTATCACGATCAGGCTTTAATCCCCGCCAAGGCGCTCGGCTTTGACGATTCGGTCAATGTCACGCTCGGCTTACCCTTTGTCCGCACGTCTCCAGATCATGGTACAGCCTTCGGGATTGCCGGCAAAGGCATTGCCAAGGAAGATAGCCTGGTTGCCGCCCTGAAGCTGGCGAGCGAGATCAGCAGCAAGACCGGAAACAATCCCTGATGGCCGCACTGGACGGTTTGCCCCCCCTTCGCGATGTAATCCAGCGCCATGGCCTCGACGCGCGCAAAGCGCTTGGGCAGAACTTCCTTCTCGATCTCAATTTGACCCAGAAGGTCGCGCGCACGGCGGGATCGCTCGAGGGCGTCACTGTTTTCGAGGTTGGGCCCGGACCGGGCGGCCTTACGCGCGCCATCCTGGCGCTCGGGGCGGCCAAGGTTATCGCCGTCGAACGCGATGCGCGCTGCCTGCCGGCGCTGGCCGAAATCGCCGATCACTATCCGGGCCGGCTCGAGGTGATCGAAGGCGATGCGCTGAAGACGGATTTCGCCGCCCTTGCCCAGCAAGGGCCAGTCAAAATCATCGCCAATCTGCCCTATAATGTCGGGACGCAGCTTTTGGTGAACTGGCTGCTGCCGGGGCAATGGCCGCCTTTTTGGCAGTCCCTGACGCTGATGTTCCAGAAGGAGGTCGGTCAGCGGATCGTGGCGCAGGAGGATGATGACCATTACGGCCGGCTTGGCGTGCTCTGCGGCTGGCGGACATTGGCTCATATGGCGTTCGACATATCTCCGCAGGCCTTCACGCCCCCGCCGAAGGTGACCTCGACGGTTGTGCATCTGACACCAAGGGAAAGCCCCATTCCTTGCTCAGTCGACAAGCTGGAGAAGGTGACACAGGCCGCGTTCGGCCAGCGCCGCAAGATGCTGCGCCAGAGCCTGAAGCCAATTGGTGGCGAAACCCTGCTGCTAAAGGCCGATATCGACCCGCAGCGTCGCGCGGAAACGCTTTCGGTAGAAGAATTCTGCCGGCTGGCAAACTGCCTGTAACCGGCTTTACAGCTTCGGCGTCTCTTCCAGAAGATCGCGAACGAAATCGAACATGCCATGCCGGCGGTCGCGGCGCAGGCGCTCGGCTTTGACGATCGACTGAACGGCGTCGAAAGCAACGTTCAGATCGTCATTGACGATGACATAGTCGTATTCGCGCCAGTGAGCGATCTCGGCCCGGGAATTGGCGAGACGCATGGCAATGACCTCTTCGGAATCCTCAGCACGGCGATGCAGGCGCGACTGCAGCTCCGTCATGGTCGGTGGCAGCACGAAGATGGAGACGACATCAGCCGGCATCTTCTCCTGCAACTGTTGCGCACCCTGCCAGTCGATATCGAATAGCATGTCGCGACCCTCTGCCATGGCAGTCTCCACGGGCTCGCGCGGTGTGCCATAGAAATTGCCATGCACTTCGGCCCATTCGAGCAGGGAGTCAGAATCGCGAAGGCGCTCGAACTCACGCTGCGAGACGAAATGGTAGTGCACGCCCTCGATTTCGCTCGGCCTGCGCTGCCGCGTCGTGACGCTGACGGAGAGGCTCACCTGCTTGTCCTTATCGAGCAGTGTGCGCGCGATCGTCGACTTGCCGGCACCTGACGGCGAGGAGATGGCTAGCATCAGCCCTCGGCGGGCGATCGGAATGGATGTGGATGTCGCCGGCTTCATGGCCTACTCCAAATTCTGGACCTGTTCGCGGAACTGGTCGATTACTACCTTCAGCTCGATGCCGGCGGCAGTCACGGCCGCTGCATTCGATTTTGAACAGATGGTATTCGATTCCCGGTTAAATTCCTGTGCAAGAAAATCGAGCTTGCGTCCGACAGGGCCGCCCTTCGAGATGAGATCGCGCGCTGCCGCCACATGCGCTTTGAGACGATCGATTTCCTCGCGCAGATCAGCCTTGGTGGCGAGAAGGGCCGCCTCCGCATGCAGCCTGTCACGGTCGAGGCCTGACGAACCATCGAGAAGCATCGACACCTGCGTGGCTAGCCTTGCTGCAATTTGCTGCGGCGAACGGGAGGGATCACGCTCGACCGTCGTCGTCAATGCCTCGATCGTTGCCACGTGGCCGAGCAGCACCTTGCCGAGTGCATCTCCTTCTTGCCGGCGCATGTCGCTGAGATCACTGAGCGCGGCCTCAAGGCCCACCATGATATCGGCGTCTCGGGCAGCGATCGCATCTTCATTTTCTTCGGCTTCCTTGAATTCCACCAAACCGCGCACGGCCATCAGGCTTTCCAGTCGCAGCGGCGCGGGATCGACGATGCCGGCCAGCTGATCGCGCAGCGCCAGGACCGCGGCCAGCGCATCCTGATTCACGACGACCTCGACGCGGCTCTCCTCTATGGAAAGGGAAAGGCTGACCTGCAGGTTGCCGCGCGTGAGCCGATCCGCAATCGACTTGCGCACATCAGCCTCAAGGCGCTCCAGGCCTGGCGGCAGGCGCAGACGGACATCCAATCCCTTGCCGTTCACGGAACGCAGCTCCCATGCCCAACGGCCACGACCGCTCGTTCCCTCACGCCGGGCAAAACCGGTCATGGACTGCAATGCCATGCAAGCCTCCGATAATTCCATCCCCATCCAACGAAAGTCTTCGCATTATGGGTCAATGTAAAGTGAATCCGCACCGCGCTTCCTATACAAGCCGCGGCGCAGTGAGGATCAGTTGGTTTTCTTCTTCTGCTGTGCGCCTGAGCCTGGAGCGACGGCAGCATCGTCGGGCTGACCGTCAACGGCAATGGCGCTGGGATCTTCACCCTTTTCGGCAATCAGCTTGCGCCAGCGCCTGACATTGGCGTTGTGCTCGTCCAGCGTTGCGGCGAAGACGTGTCCGCCCGTGCCGTCAGCGACAAAATAAAGGTCCTGCGTCTTCCACGGATTGGCAACGGCCTCCAGGGCGTCCCTCCCAGGATTTGCGATCGGCGTCGGCGGCAAACCCTTGATGAGGTAAGTATTATAAGGCGTGTCCTTCTTCAGGTCGGACTGATAGATCGGACGATCGGCCGGCTTCCCTTCGCCGCCGAAGAGGCCGTAAATGACGGTAGGGTCAGATTGCAGACGCATGCCCTTGCCGAGGCGGTTCAGGAAGACGGACGCGACGTGCGCACGCTCATCGGCAAGACCGGTTTCCTTTTCCACGATGGAGGCTAGCGTGACGAAATCCTGCTTATTCGCCAACTGCACGCTGGAGTCGCGCTTTTCCCAGATCTGCTCGACTAGCTTCGTCTGCGCGGCCTCCATCTGCTGAATGATTTCCGTGCGTTTGGTGCCGCGCGTGAACTTATAGGTGTCGGGCCTCAGGCTGCCCTCCGGCGGCAGCGCCGACGGCAGATCGCCTTCCAGCACGGTATCGGCCTGCAGCTTGTTGAACATCTGCCGAATCGTCAGGCCCTCAGGCAGGGTAACGGAATAGAGGATCGACTTGCCGGACTTCAGCAGTTCCATGATGTCCTTCATGGAAGCGCCAGCCTTGATCTCATATTCGCCGGCCCGAAGAGTTTCGCCGTCATGGAGATAGGTGGCCGTCAGCCACCGGAAAATGCGCTGATCGCTGATGATGTTATTGGATTCAAGGCGATTGGCGATCTCGCCGAGACCGGCACCATTCCGAACGATGAAATTCGTATTGGTCGTCAGCGGACCGGGGCCTTGATAGATCGAAAACGCGTAATAGGCGCCGCCGATCGCAACGACGGCAACAAAAACTGCCAGCGTCATCAGGAAGTTCAGGAAGATAACCATCTGGCTACGGGCTTTGCGCGAACGCTTCGGCGGGTCCGGAACACGCTCCGGACGCAAGGCTTCATTGGCCGACTTCGGGATGATCGGCCCTTTCTGCCCGTTCGGAGTTCCATTGCTCTGGTTCGTATCGCTCACCGGCAATCCCTTCCCTTTTGTGATTGCCTGCTCTTTGGCCAAGCAATGCGGCAAAAAACAGGTTCAGAAGATAAGGCGGAACGCGAGCTCCGACTTCGACCGATCAGGCGTTCCCGCACCGCATTCCCGAAAAAGACGAAGGCGCAGCAACAATCAAGAATGCGGGCGAGGTTGCCGAAAGGCATCCCCGCTCTCATAGTTACGCGTTGTTATTAAGCCTCATAGCGACGCAGAACAAGCGACGCATTCGTGCCGCCGAAGCCGAAGGAGTTCGACAGCGCGACATTGATTTCGCGCTTGCGGGCCTTGTGCGGAACGAGATCGATGGCGGTTTCGCGTTCCGGATTGTCCAGATTGAGCGTCGGCGGGGCGATATTGTCGCGGATGGCGAGCGTGGCGAAGATCGCCTCGATCGCACCGGCGGCGCCGAGCAGATGGCCAGTGGCCGACTTGGTGGACGACATGGAGATCTTCGACGCGGCATTGCCGACCAGCCGCTCGACGGCGCCGAGCTCGATCGTATCCGCCATGGTCGAAGTGCCATGGGCGTTGATGTAGTCGACATCATCAGGCGTCAGGCCGGCACGCTTCAGAGCCGATGTCATGCAGCGGAATGCGCCTTCGCCGTCTTCGGACGGAGCGGTGATATGATGAGCGTCGCCCGAGAGGCCGTAGCCAACGACTTCGGCATAGATCTTGGCGCCGCGTGCCTTGGCATGTTCGAGCTCTTCAAGCACGACGATGCCGGCGCCCTCGCCCATGACGAAGCCATCACGGTCGCGATCATAGGGGCGCGAAGCCTTCTGCGGTGTATCGTTGAAGTCCGTCGACAGCGCCTTGCAGGCGGCAAAGCCGGCAAGCGAAATGCGGCAGACCGGAGCTTCGGCACCGCCGGCAACCATGACATCGGCATCGCCGAGCATGATGAGGCGGGCGGCATCGCCGATCGCGTGCGCACCGGTCGAACATGCCGTGACGACGGCATGGTTCGGGCCGCGGAGCTTATGGCGGATCGAGACCTGCCCCGAAACGAGATTGATGAGACGCCCTGGGATGAAGAAGGGCGAGATGCGGCGCGGCCCCTTGTCGCGCAGCGTATAGCCGGCTTCGACAATGCCTTCGAGGCCGCCGATGCCCGAGCCGATCATCACGCCCGTTGCAATCTGATCCTCGTCCGTTTCCGGGTGCCAGCCGGCATCGGCCAGCGCCATATCGGCGGCCGCCATGCCATAGATGATGAAGGGATCGACCTTGCGCTGCTCCTTCGGCTCCATCCAATCGTCAGCATTGAAGGTGCCGTCGGTGCCGTCGCCGACAGGAATGCGGCAGGCGATCTTTGCCGCGAGGTCCTCGACCTCGAATTCCGTTACGAGGCGGGCGCCGTTGTGCCCAGCGAGCAACCGCGTCCAAGACACCTCAGTGCCACAGCCCAAAGGTGATACCATGCCGGTACCCGTGATAACGACACGTCTCATCGCCCGCAGACCCCCGTCTTTTTATGATGATATGCGTATAAATGGGTTTCGGCCGGCTTCGCCGGACGAAATAGGGCGGACTCTTCAGCCCGCCCTGTCAAAAAGCGCGAAAGATTAGGCCTGGGCCTTCTCAATGAACTTTACCGCGTCGCCGACCGTCAGGATCGAGTCGGCAGCATCGTCCGGAATTTCGACGCCGAATTCTTCTTCGAAGGCCATGACCAGTTCGACGGTGTCGAGCGAGTCCGCACCCAGATCGTCGATGAAGCTTGCGCTTTCAACAACCTTGTCGGCGTCAACGCCAAGATGATCAACAACAATTTTCTTTACGCGTTCTGCGATATCGCTCATGTCGGTTTCCTCGACCTTATATCCTGATGAGAATGCCTTGTGACATCCCTACCCTAATTCAAACCTGCAGCATCTGTTCCGACGCCGCTGGCAAACCCGTTCAATCCGGCATTGAGATCCGGTCCAGCGCCTTGAATATGGCCCAGTCCGCCTGAATTTTCCGGACGACTGTTCACAGTCATGGCCCGCTTAACACGGTTTAAGTCTGTCGCAAAGCCAGAAAATAGCCGGCTCCGGGTTGCTCAACATGCTATTGGCGGGAAAGCACCCTCCAACAGCAATTCCTTTAGATCATCGCCATGCCGCCATTGACGTGGATCGTCTGACCCGTGACGTAGCTGGCTTCCGAAGATGCAAGATAGGCGACGGCGGAAGCGACTTCCGCGCCAGTGCCCATGCGCTTCATGGGAATGGCACCCATGATGGCTTCCTTCTGCTTGTCGTTCAGCTTGCCCGTCATCGCGCTTTCGATGAAACCCGGGGCAACGCAGTTGACCGTAACGTTGCGCGTCGCGATTTCCTGGGCCAGCGACTTGGTGAAGCCGATCATGCCGGCCTTGGAGGCGCAATAGTTCGCCTGGCCCGGATTGCCGGTCACGCCGACGACCGAAGTGATGTTGATGATGCGGCCATAGCGGCGGCGCATCATCGGATGGGTCAGCTCGCGCGTCAGGCGGAAGACGGCCGTCAGGTTGACTTCCAGAACAGCGTCCCAGTCCTCGTCGCTCATGCGAACGAACAGGCCGTCCTTGGTGATGCCGGCATTGTTGACGAGAATATCGACGCCGCCAAGTTCCTCTTCGGCCTTGGCGCCGAGCGCCTTGACTTCATCGCGGTTCGACAGGTTGGCCGGGAAGATCTTGACGCGATCGCCGAGTTCGGAGGCCAGCGTCTCGAGTTTTTCGACGCGCGTGCCGTGCAGGCCGACGATGGCGCCCTGCTTGTGCAGGAGCCGGGCAATTTCTTCGCCGATACCACCGGATGCACCGGTTACCAGGGCCTTGCGGCCGGTCAAATCAAGCATGTGTGTCCCTCGTTCCTTGAATATGTCAGGCAAGCAATGCGGCAAGCGCCGTATCTATATCTGCAGCGTTGTTGACGGCGATGCCGTTGACCGACTTGTCGATGCGGCGGGCAAGACCCGTCAGCACCTTGCCGGCGCCAATTTCATACAATGTCGTCACGTTGTTGGCGGCAAACCATTCCACCGTCTCGCGCCAGCGCACCTGTCCGGTGACCTGCTCAACGAGCAACCGCGCGATCTCATCGGCGTCGGCAACGGGAGCCGCCTTCACATTGGCGATAACAGGCACGACCGGGTTGCTCTTGGCGACGCCGGCAAGCGCTTCCCGCATGGCGTCCGCAGCAGGCGCCATCAATGCGGAATGGAACGGCGCGGAAACCGGCAGCAGGATCGCGCGTTTCGCGCCCTTGCCGGTCGCAAGTTCCGCTGCTTTTTCGACCGGGGCTTTCTCGCCGGAGATCACGATCTGGCCGCCGCCATTGTCATTGGCGATCTGGCAGGCGCCAAGCGTGGAAGCTTCTTCGCAAACCGCGATGACATCGGCATGTTCAAGGCCGATGATCGCAGCCATCGCGCCGACGCCGACCGGAACAGCCGCCTGCATGGCGTTGCCCCGGATACGGAGAAGCCGCGCCGTGTCGGCAAGCGAGAAGGTGCCGACGGCACAGAGAGCGGAATATTCGCCGAGCGAATGACCAGCCACATAGGCGACCTTGCTCGTCAGATCGAGGCCACGCGCCTGTAGTACACGGATAACTGCCAGCGACACTGCCATTAGCGCAGGTTGCGCATTGGCCGTCAGGGTCAGCTTATCTTCCGGGCCGTTGAAGATAACGTCGGAGAGCTTTTCACCCAGCGCATCATCGATTTCCTCGAAGACGGCGCGCGCCTCGGCGAAATTGTCGGCAAGGTCCTTGCCCATGCCGACAGCTTGGCTGCCCTGGCCGGGAAATGTGAAAGCAACAGTCATTATAAAGCGTCCTTTTGGGGGTCGTTTTGCTTCCCAATGACATTGTTTGCAGCGGAGTCAATAGTGCAAGCCCCGCAGCCCCGCGCTTTTGCGCCTGCGAAGTGCAATGATTTTTTTCTTGCGCTCGCTCAGATCGGGCCTAAATTTGCGCGACCTCGTTCATTTTGACCTTCTCCCATCCCCAAGGTTTTCCCATGAAATATAAGAGATTAGGCCGCACCGATATTTCCGTTTCGCAGATCTGCCTGGGCACGATGACCTGGGGCACGCAGAATAGCGAAGCCGAAGCCCATGAACAGATGGACTACTCCGTCAATAAAGGCATCAATTTCTTCGACACCGCCGAAATGTATCCGACGACGCCCGTCGGACCAGAGACTCAAGGCCGCACCGAAGAATATATCGGCACCTGGTTCGAGAAGAGCGGCAAGCGCAAGGATGTCGTGCTCGCCACCAAGGTCGCCGGTCCGGGCCGCGAATATCTGCGCGGCGGACAAGGGCCGGATGCCGCCAATATCAATGCAGCTGTTGATGCCAGCCTGAAGCGATTGAAGACCGATTATATCGACCTCTACCAGGTTCACTGGCCGAACCGCGGCCATTTCCATTTCCGACAGAACTGGCGTTATAACCCCTTCCATCAGGATCGCGAGAAAGTCATAGCCGAGATCACCGAGATCCTGGAAACGATGGGCGAACTGGTGAAGGCCGGCAAGATCCGCGCCGTCGGCCTCTCGAACGAGACGACCTGGGGCATCCAGAAATATCTGACGATTGCCGAACAGAAGAGCCTGCCGCGCGTCGCCACCACCCAGAACGAATACAACCTGCTCTACCGCCATTTCGACCTCGATCTGGCCGAACTGTCGCATCACGAAGATGTCGGCCTGCTCGCCTATTCGCCGCTCGCCGGCGGCATCCTCACCGGCAAATACGTCGGTGGCGCAAGGCCGGCCGGCTCGCGCGGCTCGATCAATCTCGATATCGGTGGCCGCCTGCAGCCGCTGCAGGAACCGCCGGTAAAGGCCTATCTCGAAATCGCCGCCAAATACGGTATCGACCCGTCAAAGCTGGCGCTCGCCTACTGCCTCACCAAGCCCTTCATGACCTCGGTTATCATCGGCGCGACGACGATGGCGCAACTCGAGACCGATGTGGCCGCCGCTTATGTGACGCTGCCGGAAGAGGCACTTGCCGAGATCGAGCAGGTGCATCGCAAGTATCCGATGCCGATGTGAGGAAGCCTTCCGGTAGGATTCAAACGGATAAGCGGGCAAGTTTGCCCGCTCATTCGGCCGTTATGTTGGAAGCGCTACAGCAGATTTCGCGAACGTAGTTGTTGCCGTGAGTGAGGATGGCACTGAGGGCGATCTTTTTACTCCCCGTGAGGTGCTGATACACCAGCGGCGCGATGTTTTTGTCATATGCGTCCTTAACGGTAACAGCATACCTGCCTTGTACAGTCAAATGGACCGCCATGGGAAGGTTTGACTCCCTGGCCAACTGCAGAGCTGTCTTCAATACCGGATCGACGGTTATTTCGATATATTGTTTGCCGAACCGGTTCTCTTCGAATTCGCGCACCCACACCGACGTCTGAAGCATATAGCCGGATTTCTTGCCGATCGACACACGATACCAGTCGCCAATGCTCTTATTGATCGTCAACTGGCTCCCATTCGGGAAAGTTGCAATCGTCTTGGCGCTCATGTTTCGGCTTGTCTTCAGCAGGGCTGCCCCTGCGTCGTTTTGAACAATGCCATTTCTGGGGACTGGAACTTGCAGAAGCGGCGATTCCTCGCTCGTTGGCTGAGCCGCCTTACGCGCTTCAGCGCTCGCCGTCGGAGCGTTGTTAGATGACGACTTTGCCTCGAACTCCTGAAGCTCCTGATATGACACGGTCGTTACCCGAAACTGCGTCATTTCGCTCGAGGACAGGTAGCGCATATCGTTTCTGTCGTACTTGAGCGTGAGTTGCAGCAAACCTGGATCGACGCCCATTTCATTCATGTAAGCAATCACATCAGCGGTCTGTTGCTGAACGGCTGCAACAGCAGCCTCGACGTCCATCCCTCTTGTATCGCTGAACGAAGATTTGTGAACGCCGATCGAACCCGGGTGGGCAAAGCGGCCTACTCCGCCAAGAAATGACAGGGAACAAGCCGAGGAGCATTCGGCGCTTCTTACAGCGAGTGTGCTGAGCCCTAGAGACCTAATCAGCCGGCCGAGTTCCAATGCCTTGTAGACATTTCCACCGCCGCTATTGAAGCCAACGTAAATAGCATGGCTTGAAACAGCCTTATTGCGGAACAGGCTCAAATCATCGTCAGCCTCGAAGCTGCCAATTACCGTAATATAGGTAACGCCATCATCCGCAGTTCGAACGTCGTAGCTCAGCCGCGCCGCTGCATCTTGCGCAAGCAGGGCGAAGCCCAAAGCAAAACTCAGCAAAGCAAAGCTTTTCTTCACAGTCTTCACAGCCCACCCCCAATTGCAGCCAAGCCATGAATTCCATAGCTCCAGGCGCTTCACAAGCCATGATTGCAGCACGCGTTCGAAAGATTCGGCCTTGCCGCCGAAATAAAAGCGGGCCTACACGGCAGCGGGAAGAGTCATGCCTGCGGCAAGCGGCCGATTACTCCGCCTTCGGCGCAATCGCCAATTCGGAACCATAAGCCTCCTTCAATTCTTCCTGCCCTTTCACGCGGTCCATGGACTTGTGAAGCAGGATCGACCGATAACCCTCCGAACTACGCCCTTCGATCAGGGTGACATCGGCATTTCCCGGATTGTCGGAGCGCTCGAACCAATCGACCGGGTGGTGCAGGAAGTTCATCTCGAAAGCGCGATTGGTGACGCCGTGGCCGACGATGATGACATTGTTTCTGCCGTTTTCGGCGTCGTGCATGACGGTCTGCAGGAACAGACGGACGCGCTGGGCGACATCGGCGCGGCTTTCGCCATCCGGCGGACGCGCGTAGAACTTGCCGTTGTTGTTGCGCAGCCTGGCCCATTTCTCGAACTCGTCGGGGAATTTCCGCTTCTGTTCGGCGTGATCGTAGATTTCGGTGAAGAGCCCGAAATCCTGCTCGCGCAGCAGATAATCCTCTCTGGTATCCCCGATGAGTTCGGCAGGCAGAACCTCCAGCAGGGCGTCCTTGCTCTGCCGCGTCCTCAGGAAAGGCGAGTACCAGACGCTCAGCTTGCGTAATTCGGCTGATGGCAATGCCTTCAGATAGGCTGATATCGCCTCACCCGCCTCCAGCACCTGTCGATAGCCCCATTCCGTCAAGGGCACATTATGATCGCCGAACTGCCGATAGGCCCGGTCGTCTATATTACCAAGGGATTCGCCGTGCCGAACGAGAAAGATGCGCATGAACCATCCCTGTTGCTGCAATTCGCATGCTATCATATGGGAGAGTGCGGCTGGCGCAACGCTGCGGCGAACGGGAGCTCACGATTTGGCCCAAGCATCAACGCCGCTCACGGGCAAAACGGCATAATTTCGCCCGCACCCTTGCCTTTCGGAGAAAAATCCGTATAAGCCGCCCTGTTCGCAACCCGGTCTTCTGGCTGGTGGCTGAACGGAGGGCCGGTTTTCCGCAAGGGGAATCGTTCGGAACGGAAGCGTTCCAGCCTCCCGTGTCTCCGCTCTCGACCGTCTCGGAAACGCTTTTCTTGCTTGGGTTTACCCTCTCAGGAGCAGTCGTTGAGGCTTAGCCGCCGAATATCGGGTTCAGACCAACGCAAGAAAGGCAAAGCTATCCATGGCTCTTTACGAACATGTATTCCTTGCCCGGCAGGATATTTCCGCTCAGCAGGTCGACGCCCTCGTAGAACAGTACAAGGGTGTCATCGAAGCTCACGGCGGTAAAGTCGGGCGTATCGAGAACTGGGGCCTCAAGTCCCTCACCTACCGCATCAAGAAGAACCGCAAGGCTCACTACGCCCTGATGGACATTGATGCTCCGGCCGCTGCGATCCAGGAAATGGAACGCCAGATGCGCATCAGCGAAGACGTCCTGCGTTACATGACGATCGCTGTCGAGAAGCACGAAGACGGCCCGTCGGCCATGATGCAGAAGCGCGACCGTGACGACCGTCCGCGCCGCGATGGCGACCGTCCGGAGCGCAGCTTCGGCGATCGTGGTCCGCGCCCGGATCGTGGTGACCGCGAAGACCGTCCGCGCCGTCCGCGCGAAGACCGCGTATAAGGAGATTTGAGAATGTCTGAAGTTTCCTCCGCACCGGTCCGCCGTCCGTTCCATCGCCGCCGCAAGACCTGCCCGTTCTCGGGCGCCAATGCGCCGCGCATCGACTACAAGGACGTTCGTCTCCTGCAGCGCTACATTTCCGAGCGCGGCAAGATCGTTCCGTCCCGCATCACGGCCGTTTCCCAGAAGAAGCAGCGCGAACTCGCCCAGGCGATCAAGCGCGCCCGTTTCCTCGGCCTGCTGCCTTACGTCGTCGCTTAATATAAGCTGACGCCGACTGAATTAGAGGGAAGGCAGCGATGCCTTCCCTTCTCCCTTTCGCGATGGGCGCGGATCGGAACCTTGAAACCCCATGTTGGGGATAAGCTTTCACGCCCGAGTGGCGAAGGCATCCTCTAACTGCTCGATACGAAGCAGGACAGCGACGTGAAAAAGTTGAACGCAAAAGAGCTTGGCATCGGCGCGCTCGCCGGTCTGACCGCCGCCCTACTCGTGTATGGCGCATTACGTCAGCCATTTCTTGCTATCGTGTTCATCAGTGCTTCCGCTCTCCCTATTTTGATCGTTGGTCTCGGCTGGGGAAATATTGCTGCCGCAACGGCGATCGTTGCTGCCGGTATTTTGGGCAGCGTTATCGGTCCGCTGCCATTTGCAATGATCGCAATAGTCCTCGCCGCCGTCCCAGCTTGGCTCAGCCATCTTGCAAGTCTGGCGCGCCCGGCATCCGAGCTTGGTGGCCCGGATAATCTAATGGCGTGGTATCCGCTCTCGGACATCATGCTGCATCTCTGTGCAGTTGCCTCCGTCGCAATCGTCGTCGCGGGCATTCTTATGGGCTACGGTCCAGATCTCATCGGCAAGACGATCGCTTTCAATCTCGAACTGCTGAACGATCAGCAGCAGCAAGCGTTGGATGCTGCCTCGATCGAAAAGTTGAAGACTATCCTGCTTTACGCGGTCCCTTTCGCTTGGGGCGTGTGCTGGGTGTCCGCTGTTTTTGCAGCCTATTATTTTGCAACGCGTATTGTTGTCGCCTCTGGCCGCAGCCAGCGTCCGCGCGAAGACATTCCCTCGTCGCTGCGTATGAACCGCAATGCGATCTTCGTCTTTCTCGTGGCGATCGTCGCGATCTTCTTCGGTGGCGTTCTCGGCCTCATCGCCGCCGCCGTGCTCGGTGCTTTCGGCGCTGGCTTCATCGTTTCCGGCTTTGCCTCGCTGCACTACCGGACGCGGGGCAAGGACTGGCGTCTGCCGGTTCTGATCATCTGCTACCTGGTATGCTTCTTTGTGACGCTGCCGCTCTTCATCATCCTTGTTCTCGGCCTCTACGATACTCGCAAAGCGATATCGCTCACCCCGAACAAGAATGCCGACACACCCAAACAAGACACGAAAATCTGACATCGAAAGGAACAAGAAAATGGAAGTCATTCTTCTCGAACGCATCTCCAAGCTCGGCCAGATGGGCGAAACCGTCAAGGTTCGCGACGGCTTTGCTCGTAACTACCTGCTGCCGCTCGGCAAGGCGCTGCGCGCCAACGCCGCCAACAAGGCTCGTTTCGAAGCCGAGCGCGCAACGCTCGAAGCCCGCAACCTCGAGCGCAAGAGCGAAGCCCAGAAGGTTGCCGACGTTCTCGGCGGCAAGTCCTTCATCGTCGTTCGCTCGGCTGGCGAAACCGGCCAGCTCTACGGTTCGGTCGCTGCTCGTGACGTCGTCGAAATCCTCGCCGCCGAAGGCTTCAACATCGGCCGCAGCCAGGTTCACATGAACACGCCGATCAAGGCTATCGGCCTGCACGATGTTGCCATCGGGCTTCACGCCGAAGTCGAAATCAAGGTTGAGCTCAACGTTGCCCGTTCCGCTGAAGAAGCCGAGCGTCAGGCCAAGGGCGAAACCCTCACCTCCGCAGACGCCATCTACGGCGTTGACGAAGACGCGCTGCGTCCGGAAGATTTCTTCGATCCGGAAGCTGACCGCGACGGCGAAGAAGAAGCTTGATCCTCAAGCCTTCTCCAAAACTGTGAATGAAAGAAAGCCTGGGTCCTCGACCCAGGCTTTTTGGTTATTGGCAGACGATAAAGCGAACGCCTCTGTCAGTCATTATTCCTAGGCTCCGGCAGCGGAGCCGAATCCTTGTCAATCGAAACGACGACGGACATGCCAGGCGCCAACTGGTCGGCGAGTGGCTGTCCATCCTCGATCTTGATCCTCACACCGAGACGCTGGGCGACCTTGGTAAAATTGCCCGTGGCGTTGTCGGGCCTGATGACGGCAAATTCGGAACCCGCTGCCGGAGAGAAACGCTGGATGCGGCCCTTGATCTCGCGATGCCCGAGCGCATCCACGGAAATCGTGGCGGGCTGATCGAGCTTCATGCCATCGAGCTGCGTTTCCTTGAAATTGGCTATGACCCAGACGTCCTTCGGCACCAGGTTCATCAGCTGCGTACCTGGTGTCACATATTGGCCGAGGCGTACGCCAACCTCCCCAATGCGGCCGTCCTGCGGCGCTCTGATGGTCGTGTTGTCGAGATCGATATCGGCAAGCTGTACGGCAGCCTCCGCGCCGCTGACACCGGCTTCCAGGGAGGCGCGGTTGACGATGATCGTCGTCAGGTTCTGCTGAGAGACGTCGAGAGCGGCCTTTGCCTGATTGACCGATGCCTGAGCCTGCTGCAGCGTCGCCTGAGCCTGTTCGGAATCGCTCGTGGTCGAGACACCTCTGGAGACCAGTGTCGTGACGCGATCGAAGGCAAGCTGGGCACGCTTCAGGGCTGCGTTGGCGCTATCGATCTGCGCCTGGCTGGAGGCGATGCCAGCCTTGGCGGCCTGCTCCTGCTGCTGCGAATTGGCAAGTGCCGCCTTCTGCCCGTCCAGCGTCGCGTGGGCCTGCGCGACCTTTTGCTTGTAGATACGATTATCGATCTGGGCGAGCACGTCGCCCTCCTTGACGAGCTTGTAGTCCTTGATCGGCACGTCGGTGATATAGCCGCTGACCTGCGGGCTGATGGTCGTGACATAGCCTTTGACATAGGCATCGTCCGTGGTCTCGACCGCGGTTTTGAACGGCGGCAGATGCCAGGCATAGAGAACCAGCATGACGCCGCCGATGCCGGCGAGAACCGCGATGACTTCGATGGGGGAGCGAACGAGCCTCGACATGGAGCTATTTCATATCCTCATGGGTTGGATGTCACGACCTCAGCCCGATCGTCGGCCAGGCGAGCCCTGACGAATCGGAAGAAGACATGGATTGAGAGGCCGGCAAGCGACAGGAAAGCGATTACGGCGGCGACGAAGAACGCATCTCCATAGGCTAGCATATTGGCCTCGCGGCTGACCTGCGCGCCGAGCAGCGCCAGCCCCTCCCCCTTCAGGAGCACGCTATCCCCGATCACCTTGCCGTAGGAGGATGAAAGCTGGCTGACGCGTGTGGCCACATGCGGATCCGTCAGCAGCACGCGCTCGGTCAGGACGGCAGAATGGAACTTCTCGCGAATAGTGATCAGCGTGCCGTAGAAGGCCGAGCCGATCAGGCCGCCGATGCTCTGCGTGAAGGTGAAGACGACAAAGAAGGTCACCAGATAGGGGGGACCCTTGGATATAGCCTCCTTGAAGCCTTGCGACATGGAGGGTGGCAGGAACAGGGCCGCGCCGGCTGCGACCAGGGCCTGGCTGAAATACATCTGTTCGGGACGGGTGAGGTTCGTCACCTGCGAATCCATCAGCGCGCCCACGCCCATCAGGATGAGCGCGACGAACTGGATCTGCCAGCTAAAGCCGTAGCTCATGAACACGGTGCAGATGAGGCCCCCGATGATGGAGAAGGCCAGGATGATCCAGTACAGAATGGAAAGCTGATCATAGAGCAGCCCGACCGCGTTCTGATAAAAGGTCATGATGACGGAGGTCTGCTCGGCGGCAATGATGCGGAAGACCAGCAGGATCGCCGTCAGATGCAGAATTTCCGGCCGAAGCAGCCAGCGAACGTCTATCAGTGGCGTTGCCCGTCTCAGGTCGACGACGATTGCGGCGGTGATCGAGGCGATGCCGACCGCCAGCACGACGCCGAGCCAGGGCACTTCCAGCCACCAATAAAGGCGACCGACCGACAGCGCGACAGCCAGACAGCCGAAACCGATCGCCACGAGAAGATAGCTGAAAATATCGCCCAATACGATGACCTTGACGCGCGGCGGCGGCGTCAGCGGCAGGAGATAGATGATCGGCATGACGAGCAGCGCCAATGCCATCTCGAGCGTGTAGAGGCCACGCCATTCGCCATAGTCCAGCAGCGATGGCGACACGAGGCGCGTGATGGGAGCGGCAAGCAGCGTGTTCATCATCGCCAGGCTGACGCCGACAGTCATCTTCTTCGCCGGCTCGAAGGCCTCCAGCATATAAAGGAAGCCGAGCGTCGATAGCGGCGCGCCGGCAATCCCGCTCAGGAAGCGGACGACGATCGCAGAATGCAGGTCGGAGACGAAGAGATTGAGCAGCGAGGCGAGCACGAAGCCGAGAATGCTGACCTCGGCGAAATTGCGCACGCCATATTGAAGGCGAATCTTCACCAACGCGATGGCGAGGCTGACATTGGGCGCCATATAGGCAGCAGATAGCCACGCCGACTCTGTGGTCGTCGCCGCAATGGTTCCCTGGATCTGCGTAAGGTTGGCGAAGGCAAGATTAAGACCCAGACCCTGGGTCAGGAAGAACAGAACGGATGCCGCAATATAGAGCGGCACTTTCCAGCCCGGCATAGGCGGTGGAGCGGGCGGGACGGCGTTAGCTTGCGCATTGGCGACCGGGCCCGGATCCCCGCTCATGCATTACCTCATGATTTGCCGATATTCTGAAGATTGGCAGTCATGGCGCGAATAACCTTCAGCGCCATGCCGACATCCTCGTCCGAAATCCCCTCCAAGATATCCGCGCGCACACCGGTGGCAAGAGCTTCGACTTCCGCGGCAACGACTTTTCCGGATTCCGTTATGAAGATCTGCTTGGCGCGGCGATCGGATACGGCGGCCCGACGTTCGATGAAATTCTGCGCCTCCATCGCATCGAGAATGCGTACGAGCGTCGGCGTTTCCAGCTCCAGCTCGTCGGCGAGCTCTCTCTGGTTTATCCCATCCCGGCGGGAGAGCTTGCGAAAAACCCTCGCGCGGGAAAGGGTCATGCCGTGCTCGCGAACGAGGGCGTCAAAAGCCGCCCTCAGCTTGCGATTGAACGAAGAGAGGTCGTCGAAGAGTTCTTGTCTTGATGGCGCACCTGGCATTATTGCAGCTTTATATAATTAGCGTCCTACCCTAATTTAAAGGGAATACCCGGATTTCCCCAGCTTTTCAAGCAGGATAGCCGCACCAATTGATGCATACGGCGAAAGACCCAGCTAAGATATTCCCCACAGATGGTTTGCATATGTGATTCGTGTGTCGATCTTTTCGTTGCAAAGTGGCCACAAGAGATTTTTTACGTGGCGGCAATCTGCGCCTGTGGACGAGTGGAAAAACGTTGATAGGCCGGACCTATTCGCCCCACTTCGGGTGGCTGTCCATTTGCCTGGTTGACCATGACATCGGAACGTCGCAAACCAGTCGACACCCTAAAGTACGAAGAGATGGAAAATGAACGAAGCTGCGCGCAAGCTCGCCGCCATTGCTCCCGCCGACCAGCATTATCGTGAAGCGCCCAATAACATTGAGGCGGAACAGGCTCTGCTCGGCGCCATCCTCGTCAACAACGATGCCTATTACCGCGTCTCCGACTTCCTGAAGCCGATTCATCTTTACGAACCGCTGCACCGCAAGATCTTCGAGGTCGCCGGCGACATCATTCGCATGGGCAAGACTGCCAACCCCGTCACCATCAAGAGCTTCGTGCCGGCTGACGAGAAGGTCGGCGACATGACGGTCGCGCAATATCTCGCGCGGCTTGCCGTCGAAGCCGTGTCGATCATCAATGCGGAAGACTATGGCCGCGCCATCTACGATCTGGCGCTGCGCCGCGCGCTGATCACCATCGGCGAGGATATGGTCAATATCGCCTATGACGCGCCGCTCGACATGCCGCCGCAGGCGCAGATCGAGGATACGGAGCGCCGGCTGTTCGAACTTGCCGAGAATGGCCGCTACGACGGCGGCTTCCAGTCCTTCAACGACGCCGTGGCCCTTGCGATCGACATGGCGGCCGTCGCCAAGGAGCGTGACGGCGGCCTCTCCGGCATCTCCACGGGCATCCACTCGCTTGATAGCAAGATGGGCGGCCTGCAGCGCTCCGACTTGATCGTCCTTGCCGGTCGCCCCGGCATGGGTAAGACCTCGCTTGCGACCAACATCGCCTACAATATCGCCGCCGCTTACGAGGGCGAAGTCCAGGCGGATGGCTCGATGAAGGCGAAGAACGGCGGCGTCGTCGGCTTCTACTCGCTGGAAATGTCGTCCGAACAGCTGGCTACCCGTATCATCTCCGAGCAGACGGAAGTCTCCTCGTCGAAGATCCGACGCGGCGATATCAATGACGCCGATTTCGAAAAGCTCGTTGCCTGCTCGATGATGATGCAGAAGGTGCCGCTCTATATCGACCAGACCGGCGGCATCTCCATCGCCCAGCTTTCCGCGCGTGCCCGACGCCTGAAACGCCAGCGCGGTCTCGACGTTCTGGTGGTCGACTACGTGCAGCTGATGACCGGCTCCGGCAAATCGAACGAGAACCGTGTTCAGGAAATCACCCAGATCACCACCGGCCTGAAGGCGCTCGGCAAAGAATTGAACGTGCCGATCATCGCGCTCTCCCAGCTCTCGCGTGCGGTCGAAAGCCGCGACGACAAGCGGCCTCAGCTTTCCGACCTGCGTGAATCCGGTTCGATCGAGCAGGACGCCGACGTGGTACTCTTCGTGTTCCGCGAGGAATATTACGTCAAGAACCAGGAGCCGCGCGATCCGAACGACCCGAAATATGGGGAATGGGAAGCCCTGTTCGACCGCGTCAAAGGCACGGCCGACGTCATCATCGCCAAGCAGCGCCACGGACCGACGGGTACGGTGAAGCTCGCCTTCCAGTCGGAATTCACCCGCTTTGCCGATCTCGCCGACCCGTCTTTCACGCAGTATGAGGAACATTGACACGGAGCTTGACGCGTCAATGTTTCGCTGAGACGAAGAAACGCTTCGCACTTTTCCCGGAGACGCTTCACAGTCCCGCAGCTCGCAGCAAAGCCACCGTCACAACGCCAACAACAACGCTTGCCAGCATCGGCAAGCGGCGGGAGGCGATTGCGGTGGCCGCGCAGGCCAGCGTCTCCGCCCAACCGGTAGCAAAAGCTGTCGGGGCAATGACGGCCATCAGCACGGCCGGTGGAATGGCTTCGATTGCGGTTCGCCGGCGCTCGTCAATCCTAACGTAGCGAATCAAGACAAGACCGCCAACACGAGTGAAAATCGTTGCGGCAGCCATGGCGAGGATGGCGAGCAGCGTGTTGAGATCGAGCGTCATGCGGCCTGCTCCCGCGCCCTGCCTTTCCAGAAAGCCATTGCCAGCCCAGCCAGCGCACCGGCTGCAATATGCCAGACACCGGGCACGAACTGGTGGACAGCAACGGCTGCAATTCCGCTCGCGGCAAGCACCGCGCCGGTTTCCGGTCCTTTCCAAAAGCCCATGACCAGCACGATGAAGACAGCCGGAAAGGCGAAGTCGAGACCGATGACGGCGGGATCGCCGAGAAAGGCGCCAAGCAGAGCACCCGCAAGCGACGAGCCGACCCAAGCCAAGTAGAAGGGCGTGACGATGCCCGCATACCAGGCGGGTGTGAGTCGCGTTGCGCCGGCACGGAATTCCGCCATGGCCCAAATCTCATCGGCGAGAAACAGCATGGCGATATAGCGTTTGATGCCGGAGAAAGACTCCATCTTCGTGCCGATCGAAGCGCTCATCAGCAAGTGCCTGACATTGACGAGCAGGGCCGCGAAGCCGGCGCCAATCCAGCTTGCGGGATGTGTCCAGATATCCATCGCCACGAATTGCGAGCCGCCGGCGAAGACGAACGCGCTCATCAGCGTGGTCTCCAGCGGCGAAAGCCCCTTAGTCGCCGAAACCGCGCCAAACACGAGGCCGATCGGCAGGACGGCGACGATCAGCGGAAAAATGGCACGCATCCCGGCTTTGAATTCGCCGTCCGGCCGGCTTTGCTGCAACATGGGCAACCTCCACTTCAACAATGACGAAGAGGTAGCCGACGGCATCTGGCGCTGTATTGAACGAAAGTGACTAGAGCTCCATCCAGAATCAGCAAGGCGTTTTCACTGTTCGCGGAAAAGCGAAAATGCTCCATGTTTTTATTTCTCAGCGCATTCCGGATGGAAAATCGCTGCGCACTTTCCCGGAAATGCGCTAGCCGACGCGGAACTGGCCCGGGGTGACGCCGGTGCGCGATTTGAAGTGCCGCGTAAAATGAGCCTGATCGGCGAAACCGCATTCCATGGCGACATCGGCCGGCATGCGGCCTTCCCTGAGCAATCGGCGGGCAACGATGACGCGCCGGTCGGTCAGAAAGGCATGGGGCGTAATATGATACTCCCTGCGGAAAGCGCGGATCAGGTGCGCGCGGCTCAGCCCCGCCACCTTGGCCAACTCCTCCAATCCGATATCGCTGTCGAAATTCTCCGTCAGATAATCGCGGGCGCGTGCAACGGCGCTACGTTCCTTGGTATCGACGGGAAGGACGATCGTGCTGCCGTAGCGCGCAAAGAGTGCTGCCAGCACCGAGAACATGCCCTCATCGGATTCCAGCGCGCCAGCGCCGCTCTCGAGTGTGCGGTGCGCCTTGTGGAAGGCGCTGGCAAGCTGCGGATCGCGCAACAACGAACTGGCGAAAGATGGCGTCGCGTTGAAGGCTTTGCCCGTGACGTCTTCCAGAATGTCGACGAAGAGCTTCGCGTCCGGGTAAATCATGCGGTAGCGATAGCCCCCGCCGCCCGGAGCGCCGTCATGCACGATGCCAGGATTGATCAGATAGAGATCGCCCGGCCCGGTTTCTTCGCGCCTGCCGCGCAGTGTGGCGATCTGGCTACCGCTTTCGATTGCCCCGATACTGAACGTGTCGTGCGCATGCGGCGCATATTCATGCGTCACGAAGCTTGCGCTCAGGCATTCCATGCCGCGAAAGCGACCGTCCCGCCAGAAGCGGGTCGATTCCACCTTGGCAAGCGGCATGGCGTCAGCCGCCTCTTTCTGCGAAACGTTCTGCATGTCAGCACATTATCGAGCCGGCTGCCGCGCGTCTTGAACAAAAGTGATCGCATGTGAGAAAGGCTGGTATCTGCCTGTCCGCGCTTTCTCGAGAAGACGTGATCGGACCCGTCGTTCTGCTGGACGATCCAAAAATGAAAACCTAAAAAGCGTTAGGCCCAAACCCGCCCCTTGAAGGAGAAGACAAATTGAAACGCATCGAGATGAAGGTGAGCGGCGGCTGCCAGTGCGGTGCCGTGCGCTATCACGCAACTGCCATGCATGATAATTCGCATCTCTGCCATTGCCGCATGTGCCAGAAAGCCTCGGGTAACATCTTTGCCGCGCTCGTCGCCGCGCCCGATGATGCGCTCACCTGGACACGAGGCAGGCCGAGTGTCTGGAAGAGTTCGGAGCTTGTCGAGCGGGGCTTCTGCGCCAATTGCGGTACGCCATTGTTCTTCCATCACCTCGAAAACGGCCGCACCAACCTGATGATCGGTTCGCTGGACGATCCCCACGCCTTCCCGCCGCATGCCAACACCTGCACCGAGAACATGGTTAGATGGTTCGATACGATTACGGGCCTAGAAAATACCGGTGCGACGGAAAATAACGGCGCCGATTGGGCTGCGGCGATCAAGACGAGCAACAACCAGCACCCTGATCGCGATACCGCCTCATGGGCGGTGAGATGGCGTGACGACTGAGCCTATTCCGGCGATCGTCAGCGAGGCACTCCTCGATGCCGCTATTTCGAAATAGCCGTCATCCCGGAAACTAAAGCCTACGACAGACTACCTTCAAGATGATGCGCGCAGCGTGCCTGAAGGCCTGCCCTTCAGCTAATTCGTGCCTCGAAGCAGCCTGTTGGTTTCCGACCCTCAGCCGGAAGCTGTCGTTAGAAATGTGGCGGCAGTTTCTGCCTAATTCCGCTTACATGCCTCGCAGCACTTTTTCTTTTCATCGACGGCCAGTATCCTGACCCAAGCCAAATCACCTCCGGCCACTTCCTTATTCAGGGCGCCCCATGACAGATAATTTCAATGACGATGATGCTTTCGCTTCCGCCGGCCTGCGGCTGACGGTGGATCTCGGCGCGCTCGTCGAAAACTGGCGCGACCTCGCGCGCCGCTCGGGAAAGGCCCGCACGTCGGCCGTGGTCAAGGCCGATGCCTACGGGCTCGGGATCGAGGATGTCGGTGAAACGCTTTATGGCGCCGGCGCGCGCGATTTCTTCGTTGCGACAGCGGATGAGGGCGCGACCTTGCGGCTCTATGCCCCCGAGGCCCGCATCTTCGTGCTCAGCGGCATCTGGCCGGGCATGGAGCGGCGGTTCTTCGAAAACGATCTCGTGCCCGTCATCGCTTCGGAGGAGCAGCTGACCTTCTGGATGTCGGTTCTGTCCGACTATGGCGACTATCCCTGTGCGCTGCAGGTCGACACCGGCTTCAACCGGCTCGGTCTGCCGATGGACGATGCGATCGCGCTGGCCGACGACGTTTCCCGCCCGGCAAGCTTTGCACCGGTGCTTGTCATGAGCCATCTCGCCTGCGGCGACGATCCTTCCAATGCAATGAACAGGCAGCAGCTCGAGGCCTTTCGCAAGGTCAGCGCTGCCTTTGAAGGCATCGAGGCAAGCCTTGCCAATTCGGCCGGCATCTTTCTCGGGCCGGATTATCATTTCGATCTCACCCGCCCCGGTATCGCCACCTACGGCGGCGAGGCGGCGCCCGGCTTGGCCAATCCGATGCGCCCAGTGGCAACGGCGGAGGCTCGGATCATCCAGGCCCGCTCGGTCAAATCAGGCGAAACCGTAGGCTACGGTCGCGCCCTGCAATTGACCCGCGACAGCCGGTTGGCGATCGTCTCGGCAGGTTACGCTGACGGCTATATGCGCAGCCAGTCGAGCGCCGGTGTGCCATTGCGCCAGACCGGCATCCCAGGCGGTCATGGCTTTATCGCCGGTCATAAGGTGCCCGTTGCCGGCCGCATCACCATGGACCTGACCATCTTCGATGTCACCGACCTGCCGGAAAACCTGGTCAGAGCCGGTGACTATGTCGAGCTTTTCGGCAGTAACATCTCGGTCGACGAGGCCGCAAGGGCGGCAGGCACGATCGGCTACGAGATGCTGACCAGCATGGGGCTGCGGCACGAGCGCCGGTATATCTCGGAAGAGACCGAAGAATAGCCTGGCTACTCCTCAAAATATTTAGCGGGCGCTGATCGCCAGCCGGACGCCAAGGGCGACGAATAGCGTGCCGAGACCGCGATCGAGCCACAGGCCGAGACTGCGATTGCGCCGAAGCGCCTCGCTCAGACGGCCGCCGAGCAGAATGAGCGGCGGCTCGATGAAGGCGGCGACGACAATGATGAGGCTGCCATGCAGAAGAAGCTGCGCCCAGACCGGGCCGGCGCCTTCGACGACGAATTGCGGCAGGAAGGCCAGGAAGAAGATGGCGACCTTCGGGTTGAGCAGCGAGACCAGGATGCCTTGGCGATAGATGCGGCCAAAGGACAAGGTCTTGCCCGCCTCCTTGATCCATGCCGCCTCGCCCTTCGAGCGCAGGGCCTGGATGCCGAGCCAGATCAGATAGGCGGCACCGATCCATTTGACCGTCGAGAAGGCCAACGCGGAGGCTGCAAGGATCGCCGAAAGACCGGCAGCCGCCATCAGCACATGCAGGCACGCGCCGCTCCAGATGCCAAACAGCGCCGCAAAGCCGGAGCGCATGCCGCTTCTGATCGTATGGCCGAGAATGAAAGCGATATCCGGCCCCGGCGAGAGATTGAGAAGGGTTGCAGCGGTGAGAAAGGCGATCCAGTGCGCAAGCGAATAGTCAAACATCGGTCATCGTCCATAAAAACCCAGCATAAAAGCTGACACGATCGCCATTGATACGGAAATCATTAGTTTTGATAGGCCGGGAAAGACATTATCTGTCAGCCGATCGCGATTCGTCGCGAAGAGCGAAGCATTTGAACTTGAGAACAGCATCCGATGGCTAAGGCCCGTACACAATTCATCTGCCAGAACTGCGGCACGGTCCACAATCGCTGGGTCGGCAAATGCGACAGTTGCGGCGCATGGAACACCATCGTCGAGGAAGATCCGATGGGCGGCATCGGCGGCGGACCGGCGAAGACGCCGCGCAAGGGCAAGCCTGTCACGCTGACGACGCTTTCGGGCGAGATCGAGGAAGCCCCGCGCATCCATACCGGCATATCCGAGCTCGACCGCGCCACCGGCGGCGGCTTCGTGCGCGGCTCGGCCGTCCTTGTCGGCGGCGATCCCGGCATCGGCAAGTCGACACTGCTGATGCAAGCCGCAGCCGCCCTCGCCCGGCAGGGGCACAAGATCGTCTATGTTTCCGGCGAAGAGGCCGTGGCGCAGGTTCGCCTGCGTGCCCAACGTCTGAAAGCGGCTGATACGGAAGTGCTGCTGGCCGCAGAGACCAATGTCGAGGACATTCTCGCGACGCTTTCCGAAGGCAAGCGGCCGGATCTCGTCATCATCGATTCCATCCAGACGCTGTGGAGCGAGCTTGCCGAGTCCGCGCCCGGCACGGTGACGCAGGTGCGCACCGGCGTGCAGGCGATGATCCGCTTCGCCAAGCAGACCGGCACGGCCATGGTGCTGGTCGGCCACGTCACCAAGGATGGCCAGATTGCAGGGCCGCGCGTCGTCGAGCACATGGTCGATGCCGTTCTCTATTTTGAAGGCGATCGCGGCCATCATTACCGCATCCTGCGCACGGTGAAGAACCGCTTCGGCCCCACCGACGAGATCGGCGTGTTCGAAATGTCCGACGCTGGGCTGCGCGATGTGCCCAATCCGTCCGAGCTCTTTCTCGGCGAGCGCAACGAAAAATCGCCCGGTGCGGCTGTCTTCGCCGGCATCGAGGGGACACGTCCGGTGCTGGTCGAAGTGCAGGCGCTGGTCGCGCCGACATCGCTCGGCACCCCGCGCCGCGCCATCGTCGGCTGGGATTCGGCGCGCCTCTCGATGATTCTGGCCGTTCTGGAAGCGCATTGCGGCGTGCGGCTCGGCCAGCACGATGTTTACCTCAATATTGCCGGTGGCTACCGCATTTCCGAGCCGGCTGCGGACCTTGCCGTCGCTTCTGCACTGGTTTCCTCCCTAGCCGGTCTTGCTCTGCCCGCCGATTGCGTCTATTTCGGCGAAGTCAGCCTGTCGGGCGCCGTCCGGCCGGTTGCGCACACCGCCCAGCGCCTCAAGGAAGCCGAGAAGCTGGGATTTTCCGGGGCTGTTCTGCCTGCCGCTTCTGCCGATCTGCCGAAGGTCAACGGCGGACGCTGGAGCGAGATCGACAGCCTGCCGGATCTGGTGGCGCGCATTGCCGGATCGAAGGGCGCGCTGAAACGCGCGGAAGATGAAGACTGAGCCTTACTTCAGCCGTTCTTGGCGAAGAAGAGGCTCCTGATTGAGGCCGATGCCGACCAAAAGGTCTGGCAAGTCTTGAAGTGGATTATAAATGCCCATTACGATTTTCGACGGTATTGTTATCGGCGTTATTCTCTTCTCCGCCGTTCTGGCCATGGTTCGTGGCTTCTCGCGCGAAATCCTCTCGATCGTCAGCTGGGGCGGCTCCGCAGTCGCCGCTTATTATCTCTATCCGCTGCTCGTTCCCTATGCCCTGCAATACAAGGCCGACACCAAGATCGCGACGATCGCGTCAGCCGCCGTCATCTTCCTGCTGGCGCTCATCATCATTTCCTTCATTACCATCCGGATTGCCGATTTCATCATCGACAGCCGCATCGGCGCGCTCGACCGCACGCTCGGCTTCCTCTTCGGCGCCGCTCGCGGCCTGCTCCTGATGGTCGTCGTCGTCGCCTTCTGGAACTGGCTGGTGGCACCGGCCGCACGTCCGGACTGGGTCAACAACGCCAAGTCGAAGCCGTTCCTCGATTCGATGGTCGAGAAACTGACCGCAGCGCTTCCGCAGGACATTCAGGCAAGGCTGCCAGCTGAGATCCTCAACAAGATCGCGCCGAAGCAGCAAGGAAATGGCGATAACGCCGCGCCGAACGATACCGCGCCCTCGGATGACGCGCCGGCGCCGCAGACAAACAATTGACGGTGCGTTTACAGGCTTGACCTGCCGCTCGAGAAACTCCATTTGAGCGGCGTGACAATAGAAGATCCGACCGGATATTTTTTCCGGCCGGATTTTGAGCTATTTTAATGGTTACTCGTGACGCCGCCCCGATCCGCCCACGTTGAGAGCAAAGGCCCGCAGCCATGAATCATTCCCTTTCCTTCGAGGACGATATCGACGGCGACACGCTGCATGAAGAATGCGGCGTCTTCGGCATTCTGGGACACCCGGACGCGGCAGCGCTGACGGCGCTCGGCCTGCACGCCCTGCAGCATCGCGGCCAGGAAGCGGCCGGCATCGTTTCTTTCGATGGTCAACGCTTCCATTCCGAGCGACGGATGGGTCTCGTCGGCGATCACTACACCGATCCCGCGACGCTTGCCCGCCTGCCCGGCGACCGATCCATGGGCCATGTGCGTTATTCGACGACGGGCGATGCCGTGCTTCGCAATGTGCAGCCGCTATTCGCCGAACTGGAAGTCGGCGGCATCGCTATCGCTCACAACGGCAATTTCACCAACGGCCTGACCATGCGGCGGCAGCTGATCGCCGATGGCGCCATCTGTCAGTCGAATTCGGACACCGAAGTCGTCCTTCATCTCATTGCCCGCTCCAAGCAGGTTTCCTCTTCCGACCGCTTCATCGATGCCATCAGACAGATGGAAGGCGGCTATTCGATGCTCGCCATGACGCGCACGAAGCTGATCGCCGCCCGAGACCCCATCGGCATCCGGCCGCTGGTCATGGGCGAACTCGATGGCAAGCCGATCTTCTGCTCGGAAACCTGCGCGCTCGACATCATCGGCGCAAAATATGTCCGCGATGTCGAAAACGGTGAGGTTGTCATCTGCGAGATCCAGCCCGATGGCTCGATCACCATCGATGCCCGCAAGCCCGACGCTCCGAAGCCCGAGCGGCTCTGCCTCTTCGAATACGTCTACTTCGCCCGCCCCGATTCCGTCGTCGGCGGCCGCAACGTCTATGTTGCCCGCAAGAACATGGGCATCAACCTCGCCAAGGAAGCGCCTGTTGCGGCCGACGTTGTCGTTCCCGTGCCGGACGGCGGCACGCCTGCTGCCATTGGCTTTGCCCAAGCGAGCGGCATTCCATTCGAACTCGGCATCATCCGCAACCATTATGTCGGCCGTACCTTCATCGAGCCGACGCAGCAGATTCGCGCCTTCGGCGTGAAGCTCAAGCATTCCGCCAACCGTGCCATCATCGAGGGCAAGCGCGTCGTGCTGGTCGACGATTCCATCGTGCGCGGCACAACGTCCGTGAAGATCGTGCAGATGATCCGCGATGCCGGCGCCAGCGAAGTGCATATCCGCGTCGCCAGCCCGATGATCTTCCATCCAGACTTCTACGGCATCGACACGCCGGACGCCGACAAGCTGCTCGCTAACCAGTACAGCAGCCTGAAGGCCATGTGCGATTTCATCGGCGCGGATTCGCTGGAATTCCTGTCGATCGACGGGCTCTACCGAGCCGTCGGCGGCGAGCCCCGCAACAACGCGCAGCCGCAGTTCACCGATCATTATTTTACCGGTGACTATCCGACGCGCCTGCTCGACAAGGAAAGCACCAGCAACGTGCGCAAGCTTTCCGTTCTCGCCAGCAACGGCTGACACGCCCAAGTAACGGCCGAGAGGGGCATTTCGCTCCTCTCCCTTCCCTTACATATCCGGATCCAGGTAGTATGAGCGTCAATCTCAAGGATAAGATCGCCCTCGTCACCGGCGCATCGCGCGGTATCGGCTATTTCACGGCACTGGAACTGGCCAAGGCCGGCGCGCACGTGATCGCCTGCGCCCGCACGGTCGGCGGGCTTGAAGAGCTTGACGATGCCATCAAGGCTGCCGGCGGCTCGGCAACTCTCGTTCCTTTCGATCTTGCCGACATGAATGCCATCGACGCGCTCGGCGCCTCCATCTACGAGCGGTGGGGCAAACTCGATATTCTCGTCGCCAATGCGGGTGTCCTCGGCGTGATCTCGCCGATCGGCCATGTTGAGGCCAAGGTGTTCGAGAAGGTGATGACGATCAATGTCACCGCCACATGGCGGCTGATCCGTTCCGTCGAGCCGCTGCTGATGCGCTCCGATGCCGGTCGCGCCGTCATCCTCTCCTCGGCCGCCGCTCATCGCTGCCGGCCCTTCTGGGGCCCCTATTCCGCCTCCAAGGCGGCTGTCGAAGCTTTGGCCCGCACCTGGGCCGGGGAAACACAAAGCACGCCGCTGCGCATTACCAGCGTCGATCCCGGTGCTACCCGCACCGCCATGCGCGCCCAGGCGATGCCCGGCGAAGATCCGGATACGCTGCCACATCCGCGAGAAGTCGCCCAGGCAATCGTCCCGCTCGTCGGTCCCGACGTCACTGAAACCGGCAAGCTTTTCGTCGTGCGCGAGAACAAGCTCGTCGGCTATCGGATGCCGGAATAAAAACATCCTAGGCCTTTACGCGAGACGCCTTATCCCTACTTGACCAAATTCATCCGGCGCGCGATAAAGCCGCCCATGAAAACGGTTATCTGCATTATCTGCCGGAAGATTATTCGCTAGCGTTTCGCTGGCCTGGCCGTTTTCGTCTCCCAAAATCCAAGATGACAAACGTCCGGCCTGCCGGTGACGGTATTTTTCGGATTTATGCCTTGGGAGAATGATATGGCCGCCGAGCCGCAATTGAAGTTCTACAACACGCTGACGCGCGAAAAGGTCGATTTTCAGCCGATCGACCGCAACAACGTCCGCATGTATGTCTGCGGCCCGACGGTCTATGACTTCGCTCACATCGGCAACGCCCGCCCGGCCATCGTCTTTGACGTGCTGTTCCGGTTGCTGTGGCATGTCTACGGCGCGAGCCACGTCACCTACGTCCGCAACATCACCGATGTCGACGACAAGATCAACGCGCGCGCGTTGCGCGATCACCCCGGTCTGCCGCTGAACGATGCGATCCGGTTGGTGACGGAAAAGACCGAGCAGCAGTACCGCGAGGATACGACTGATCTCGGCTGCCTGGAACCGTCGGTACAGCCGCGGGCGACCGACAATATCGCGCAGATGATCGCGATCATCGAAACGCTGATCGACAAGGGCCATGCCTATCGAGCGGCCGGAGAGGTGCTGTTCGACACCAAGTCGATGGCCGATTACGGCCAGCTTTCGAAGCGCAATCTCGATGAGCAGCAGGCTGGCGCCCGCGTCGCCGTCGACGAACACAAAAAGAGCCCCGGCGATTTCGTGCTGTGGAAACTGTCGGACGAGAACGAACCGGGCTGGGAAAGCCCCTGGGGCCGCGGCCGTCCGGGCTGGCATATCGAATGCTCGGCCATGAGCGGGCGCTATCTCGGCGATGTCTTCGACATTCACGGCGGCGGGCTCGACCTGATCTTCCCGCACCATGAAAACGAAATCGCCCAGTCGCGCTGCGCGCATGGCACGCATGCGATGGCGAATGTCTGGATGCATAACGGCTTCGTGCAGGTCGAAGGCCGCAAGATGTCGAAGTCGGAAGGCAATTTCGTCACCATCCACGAGCTGCTGCAGACAGAGAAGCTCGGCGGCCGGACATGGCCGGGTGAGGTGCTGAGGCTTGCGATGCTGATGACGCATTATCGCGAGCCGATCGACTTTTCCGTCAAGCGCCTTGAGGAAGCCGAACGGCTAATCGCGAAATGGCCGGCAGCTGACGTGAGTGGGGCGGCTCCGGATGAAACAGTGCTTGCCGCACTCGGCGACGATCTCAACACGGTCGCCGCCATCCAGGCACTGCATGCCCTGGCACAGGCCGCCAATGCCGATGCCAGCCTCCTGTCGGTCTTCGCGGCCAGCGCCGATCTTCTCGGCCTGCTGCCGAAGAAGGCGGAGATCGACGAAGCTGTGGTCGCAGAGATCGATGCCAAGGTGCGCCAGCGTCTGGAGCTGCTGAAGGCGAAGAACTTCGCCGAGGCCGATAAGCTTCGCGAGGAGCTGACGGCCATGGGCATCCAGCTCAAGGACGGCAAGGATGCGGCGACGGGTGAGCGCATCACGACTTGGGAGATCAAGCGGTGAGTTTTTATACCCCCCTCTGTCACTTTCGTGACATCTCCCCCACAAGGGGGGAGATTGGGGGGAGTTTGCCGCTCTTGTGCACGCAAACACGAAGCCTAGTCTCTGCAAGTTCGATGTCCATTTGGGCCGAGCGAGCGCTGCGGGTTAACAATCTCCCCCCTTGTGGGGGAGATGTCCCGACAGGGACAGAGGGGGGTAACTTGCCGCATACTCCAGTCCCACCCAAAATCCGCAGCAATGCCCGCCGCATGCGCAAGGTCATGACGGACGCGGAACTTCGGCTCTGGAATGAATTGCGCGCACATCGCCTCATGGGTCTCGGCTTCCGCCGGCAATTCCCCATCGCCGGCTACATTGTCCATTTTGCTTGCCCGACCGAAAAGCTCATCGTTGAGGTCGATGGCTCGCAACACGGCAATGCGAGTGATCAAACCTATGACCGGGTCCGCACCCTACGCCTTCAAGCAGACGGCTGGACTGTTCTGCGTTTCTGGAACGACGATGTCCTGAAGGATATCGATAACGTCTGCATGCATATTCTCATCGTCGCCGGAAAGGATAGATCATGACCGTCTCGACCTACACCGGCGGCTGTCAATGCGGCGCGGTTCGCTTCCGGGTGCGGGGCGAACTGAAGGATGCGTCGATCTGTCATTGCCGCATGTGTCAGAAGGCATTCGGCGCCTATTATGCGCCCCTAGTCTCGACGCCTGGTGCCGAACTCGCATGGACGCGTGGCGAGCGGAAGGTGTTTCAATCATCCAACTATGTGAAGCGCGGCTTCTGCGGGGATTGCGGCACGCCGCTGACCTATGAGGCGCCCGATGGCATTGCAGTCGCGACCGGCGCGTTCGACGATCCCTCACGACTGCCGCCTGTCGTGCAATATGGTACGGAAGCCAAGATCGGCTTCGTCGATGGGCTGCATCTGTTGCCCGGGCGCTCGACGGAGGAAGACGCTGCGCAAGCGCCCTTCGTGCTGAACATCGTGTCCAACCAGCATCCTGACCACGATACGGCGGCATGGCCACCGGAGGGCGGCAAATGACAACGGTTGCAGGGCATAGCGGCGGATGCCAATGCGGCGCGGTTCGCTATCGCACCGCCAGTGCGCTCGGCTATCCGCATCTTTGCCATTGCCGCATGTGCCAGAAGGCATCCGGCAATTACGCCCTCCCACTGGGGAGTGCCAAGCGTGTCGATTTCGAGCTGACGCGCGGCGAACCCTCGTGGTTTCATTCGTCGGATCTTGTGCGCCGCGGCTTTTGCGGCACCTGTGGTACACCATTGTTTTACGACGTGCCCGGCACGGATTCCATCAATGTGACACTTGGTTCATTGGATGAGCCAGCGGCGGTCCAACCCGTTGCGCAATCGAACCGCGCAGGAAAAATGCCCTGGTTCCAGGCGCTCGATGCACTACCGATGGAACCGGATGAGGATAGCTCGGATCGTGCGATATCGATCAGGCTCTCCAATCATCAACATCCCGATCACGATACCTCAAGCTGGCCAGAGGAGAAGAGCTCATGAGTGAAGCCACCAGAAGCGGAGGATGCCAATGCGGCGCGGTGCGGTTTCGCATTCGCGGCGAGCTTGGCCGCCCGTCGATCTGCCATTGCCGCATGTGCCAAAAGCAGTTCGGCAACTTCTTCTCCGCCCTCGTTACGGCACCTGAAGATGGCCTGGAATGGACGCGTGGCGAGCCGACCTATTTCCAATCCTCCGTCAACATCGATCGCGGCTTCTGCAAGAACTGCGGCACGCCGCTGACCTACCGTCATCCGGGCGGCCTCGAAATTGCCATCGGCGCCTTCGACGAGCGCGACGATCTCGCTCCGCAGATCCAGGTCAACCACGCCTATCGCCTGCCATGGGTGGAGACGATCTTCGAAAAACCTGTCTATCAGGATCCGGATTTCTATTCGCGGCAGGAGCAGATCATTTCCTTCCAGCATCCCGATCACGATACCGATGTCTGGCCGGCGGAGGGACTGAAAATATGACCGAAGTCCTGCGCACATTCTATCCGGAAATCGAACCCTATGCTTCCGGTCACCTCGATGTCGGCGACGGGCATGTGATCTATTGGGAACGGGTGGGAACGCCCGGCGCCAAGCCCGCCGTCTTCCTGCATGGCGGTCCGGGCGGCGGCATCTCGCCGAGCCATCGCCGCGTATTCGATCCCAGGCTCTACGACGTGACCCTGTTCGACCAGCGCGGCTGCGGGCGCTCGACGCCGCATGCAGGCCTGGAAGCCAACACCACCTGGCACCTCGTCGCTGACATCGAGCGGCTGCGCGAAATGGCCGGCGCGGAAAAATGGCTTGTATTCGGCGGCTCCTGGGGCTCGACGCTGGCGCTCGCCTATGCCGAAACGCATCCGGAGCGTGTTTCTGAGCTGGTCGTGCGCGGCATCTACACGCTGACGAAAACCGAGCTCGACTGGTATTATCAGTTCGGCGTCTCCGAAATGTTCCCCGACAAATGGGAGCGTTTCATCGCCCCGATCCCACCGGAAGAGCGTCATGAAATGATGGCAGCGTACCATCGGCTGCTGACGCATCCGGACAAGGCTGCCCGACTGGAAGCCGCCAAGGCATGGTCGATCTGGGAGGGCGAAACGATCACGCTGCTGCCGGAGCCGGCCACCAGCGACCACTTTGCCGATGCGGAATTTGCCCACGCCTTTGCCCGCATCGAAAACCATTTCTTCGTCAATGCCGGCTGGCTCGAAGAGGGCCAACTGCTGCGCGACGCCTACAAGCTGAAAGACATTCCCGGCGTCATCGTCCATGGCCGATACGACATGCCCTGCCCGGCCAAATATGCCTGGGCGCTGCACAAGGCTTGGCCGAAAGCGGAATTTCATCTGATCGAGGGCGCGGGCCATGCCTATTCGGAACCAGGCATTCTCGATCAGTTGATCCGCGCGACCGATAAGTTTGCCGGGAAAGCATAGGCCGAATAACGCCCCTCACCCTAACCCTCTCCCCGCACGTGGGGGAGAGGGAGCGACTGAGCAAGAAAACCGGTTCGCCGGAGGAAACAGTATGACACGCGAAAAAATCTATCTCTTCGACACGACGCTCCGCGATGGCCAGCAAACGCCCGGCATCGATTTCTCGGTCGAGGACAAGATTGCGATTGCGACCATGCTAGACGAATTCGGCCTGGACTACATCGAAGGCGGTTACCCCGGCGCCAATCCGACCGATACGGCCTTCTTCGATGAGAAGCGCACGAGATCGGCCAGCTTCGTCGCCTTTGGCATGACGAAGCGCGCCGGGATCTCCGCCTCCAATGATCCCGGCCTTGCGAGCCTGCTGCAGGCGAAATCCGACGCGATCTGTTTCGTCGCCAAGAGCTGGGATTACCACGTCAAGGTGGCACTCGGCTGTACCAACGAGGAGAACCTCGAAAGCATTGCCGAAAGCGTCAAGGCGGCCATCGCCGCGGGCAAGGAAGCCCTGGTCGATTGCGAGCACTTCTTCGACGGCTACAAGGCCAATCCAACCTATGCGCTTGCCTGCGCGAAGACGGCCTACGATGCGGGCGCCCGCTGGGTGGTGCTTTGCGACACCAATGGCGGCACGCAGCCGCCGGAGGTCCGCGCCATCGTCGAAGCCGTCATTGCCTGTGGCGTTCCCGGGCACTGTCTTGGCATCCATGCCCATAATGACACCGGCCAGGCGGTTGCCAATTCGCTTGCCGCAGTCGAGGCAGGCGTTCGGCAGATCCAGGGCACGCTGAACGGCATCGGCGAGCGCTGCGGCAATGCCAACCTGATCACGTTGATCCCGACGCTGGCGCTGAAAAGAGCCTACAGCGAACGCTTCGAAACGACGATCGATGCCGAGCGGCTGGTGGGCCTGACCGGTCTTTCGCATGCCTTCGACGAACTGCTGAACCGCTCTCCGGACCATCAGGCGCCCTATGTCGGCGCCTCTGCCTTTGCTACCAAAGCCGGCATCCACGCTTCGGCGCTGCTGAAGGACCCGCGCACTTACGAGCATGTGCCGCCGGAGAGCGTCGGTAACTTCCGTAAGGTCATGGTTTCCGACCAGGGCGGAAAGTCGAACTTCATCAACGCCCTGAAACGGCGCGGCATCGAGGTCGGCAAGGACGATCCGAAGCTCGACCAGCTGATCCAGATCGTCAAGGAACGCGAAGCGACAGGCTATGCTTACGAAGGCGCGGATGCGAGCTTTGAACTTTTGGCGCGGCGCACGCTCGGCACCATCCCGGAATTCTTTGCGATCGATGGTTTCCGCGTCATGGTCGAACGCCGCTTCGATTCCCATGGCCGGGTGAAAATCGTCTCGGAAGCGGTCGTGAAGATCATCATCGATGGCGAGACCATCATGTCGGTTGCCGAGGGCGACGGCCCGGTCAACGCGCTCGACCTGGCGCTGCGCAAGAATTTCGGCAAATACCAGCACGAAATCGACGATCTGGAACTGGCCGACTTCAAGGTGCGTATCCTCAATGGCGGTACGGAGGCCATAACCCGAGTCCTGATCGAGTCGACGGATAGCGACGGCGTACGCTGGTGGACTGTCGGCGTATCTGAGAACATCATCGACGCATCGTTCCAGGCGTTGATGGATTCCGTGATCTACAAGCTGATGAAGAACCGGCACATGGCAGGCAGAATAGCGGCGGAGTAATCCGCCGCCCATCAAAAAGCTTGACGATGCCGTCAATGAAATGAATTAGCCATGCCGCATGCATTGGGGTAATCCCGTCTCAAATAACAGAGAATGACGGGAAAATTCATGGCCACCGACGCGGTCAAACCTGAAATCAAGAACAACGACGCAGTCCGGGGCTTCTGCTTCGCGATGACGGCCTATCTCTTCTGGGGCATTCTGCCACTCTATATGAAGGCGCTGGCGCATATCCCGGCTTTCGAGGTCATTGCCCATCGCATCGTCTGGTCGGTTCCCGTCGCCGGCATCGTGCTGCTGGCGCTGGGGCGCCTAGGTGACGTGAAGGCGGCGTTTCGTAATCCGCGCACGATCGCCATGGCATCGCTGACGGCAGCGCTCGTCACCATCAACTGGGGAACCTATGTCTGGGCGATCGGCGCCGGCCATTCGCTCGATGCTGCCCTCGGCTACTTCATCAATCCGCTATTCAGCATTGCGCTCGGCGCCATCCTGCTCAAGGAAAAGCTTGCGCCGACGCAGATCGTCGCGATCTGCCTTGCAGCCGCCGCCGTCATCATTCTGACGGTGAAAGCCGGCACCGTGCCCTGGGTCGCGTTGTCGCTGACCTTCTCCTGGGGCTTCTATGCCTTTTTCCGTAAGACCCTGTCTGTCGGAGCCAATCAGGGCTTCTTCATCGAGGTGCTGCTGCTCTGCATCCCGGCAGCATTTTACATCCTCTATCTGGAAGCGCGCGGCGAAGGCCATTTTTACCAGACCGGCATTTCGGATACCGCGCTTCTGCTCGGCTGCGGGCTCGTGACGGCGCTGCCGCTGATGATCTTCGCCAATGGCGCGAAGCTTCTGAGGATGTCGACCATCGGCATTATGCAATACATCGTGCCGACCATGGTCTTCCTGATCGCCGTCTTTTTGTTCAAGGAGCCCTTCGGCACGACGCAGCTGATTGCATTCTCGCTGATCTGGGCCGGTCTCATACTCTATAGCTGGTCGATGCTGCGTCAGAGCAGAGGAGGCTAACCAGCGGGCCTGGTTAGCAAATCCCCGGTCAAAGCTTGGAAATGACGGCCTCTTCGCCGCCGCGATCTCCGGGCACTTCCGCAGCGTGCTTGCGGATGGCGGGGATAATGTCGGCGATCTTGTCGATAACCAGCGGCTGGACGCGGTGGGCGGTATGGACGAAGCCCTCTTCCGTCATATGGCGGATGAGCTCCATCATCGGGTCCCAGAAACCGTTGATATTGGCGAAGACCATCGGCTTTTCGTGACGGCCGAGCTGACCCCAGGTCATGATCTCGACGATCTCTTCCAAGGTGCCGATGCCGCCCGGCAATGCCACGAAGGCGTCGGCGCGCTCGAACATGCCGTGTTTGCGCGCATGCATATCAGGCGTTATGATGAGCTCGTCGAGCTGACCGAGCGAATGGCGCGTCGCTTCCATATCGACGAGGAATTCCGGAATGATGCCGGTAACCTGACCGCCGTGCGATAGCACGCCGCTCGCGACAGCGCCCATGATGCCCTTCGTTCCGCCGCCATAGATCAGGCGCAGGCCGTTTTCGGCAATGCTTTTGCCCAGTTCGCGGCCGGCAGCCATGTGAGAGGGATCGCGCCCCGGCCGTGAGCCGCAATAGACGCAAATGGTTCGAATTGGCGTGGAATCGTCGGTCATGGATGCAAACAACTATGCTGCAGATGCTCAGTCAAGATTTTTCAAAGGAAAACTTGTGCCGGGACATGCGAAAATGGCTGAGAAAGCTTGTAAAAGCAGCCGAAATCGCTAGCAATTTCAGGAGTTGCGACGACTTCGCCGCGTGGAGATGAATGATGATGAAGAACCGTGCCGGGTGGCTGGCTCTGTTGGTGTTGGCAATTGCGACCCTGTTGATGGTCTTCTTCGTGATGCCGCGCATCAACGGTGACAAGACCCCGATCGGTGATGCCGTCAATCAAGCCAGCAACACGGTGAAGAACACCATCGACGAGAACGCGCAGAAGGCCGGCGAGACTGCACAGAACGCGACGAAAACCGCGCAGAATGCCCTCAACACAGCAGATCTCACCAAGAAGCTGACCGAGCTGACGGGTGCGGCAACCACCTCGCTTGCCGATCTCAAGGCGCTGTTCAAGGATGGCAACACACCGTCTCAGGATACCTTCACTGCCGCAAAGACGAAGGCAACCAACGCCCTGCAATCGATCGTCGGCTTCGCGCTTCCTGAGGGAATCGACGCAGCGACGACGGGGCTTGTGAAGAAGGTACAGGACGGCGCTGGCAAGGCGCTCACCATCATCCAGTCTCTCCCCGACAATACCGCCGAAGCGAGTGCAGCAATCGACAAGGCTTTCGCAGCGCTAACCGGCCAGCCGGCGCCTACGACGGCTTCTGCAGCCAATCCTCGCGTACCATCATTCGACGTGTTGCGCGTCGAGCCGGATGGCTCCACCGTCATCGCTGGTTCGGCCGAGCCGAATGCCAAGCTGGAAATCGTCGACGGCGAAAAGGTCGTCACCACCACCAATGCCGGCCCGAGCGGCGACTTTGCCGCCGTGCTCGACAATCCGCTGCCGCCTGGGGACCACGAACTGGTGCTGCGCGCTACCGGCAAGGACGGCAAGGCCGTCAATTCCGAGGAAGTCGCCACTGTTTCCGTGCCGAAAGACAATTCCACCCAGGTCCTCGCGATGGTGTCCAAGCCAGGCGCTGCAAGCCGCATCATCACTGCGCCTTCCGCCAAGCAGGGCCGCGTGACCGCCGGCGAACAGGACGCGTCCGCGGCTGGCGCCCAAGCCAAAGCGACGGACAAGCCGGCAGCCACGGCAGACGCCAAGCTGCAACAGGATGGTACGGCGGTCGCATCCGCCAATCCGGCAGCCGGCACGGCAACGCCGCCGGCAGCAAAGGCGGAAGCGGATCAGGACGTCATGGTCAATGCGGTGGAGATCGAAAACGATTATATCTTCGTTGCCGGCACCGCGAAGCCGAATGCCAAGGTCCGCGCCTATGCCGACGACAAGCTGATCGGTGAGAACGTCGCGGGTGCGGATGGTCATTTTGTTGTGGACGGACCCATGCCTCTTGCCGTCGGCGATCACAAGATCCGCGTTGACGTGCTCGATGGCGCCGGCAAAGTCGTGGTGCGGACCAGCGTCAACTTCACCCGCCCCGAGGGCAATCAGGTGACGGTTGCGGCGCAGACGCCCGCCGCCAATGGTCAAGCGCAAGCGACCACGGCAAACATGGTACCACTCGACGAGGGTGAGCTTGCCAAGCTCAAGGAAGGCGCCGGCAAGGCTTTTGCGCTGCTGAAGGGCCTCTTTACCGACGGTAAGCAACCGAATACGGAACAGCTCGCAGCCGCCCGCTCCGGCACGGAAATCGCGTTGAAGTCGCTCTTCGAATTCCGGCCGACCATCAACGCCAGCGCCGCGCTCAAGAAGGCGGCGGCCGATGCCTCCAGCGTGGCCGGCAAGGCGCTAGCTGCTCTCGTCGCCTTGCCGAAGGACCCGAAGTCGGTCGGCGCCGCCCTGCCTGGACTCGAACAGATGATCGCCGTTATCACGGAGCCTGCTCAGACAGCACCGGCACAGCCGAACACAGAGGTCTCATCCAACGACAGCGGCCCGAAGACGCTCGAGCAGGCGCCCCTCTCGCAAGATAGCAATGCCGTCATCATCCGTCGCGGCGATACGCTGTGGCAGATTTCGCGCCGCATCTACGGCGCGGGCGTGCGCTATACGACGATCTATTTGGCCAATGAGGACAAGATCAACAATCCGGACCGGATCCTGCCGGGTCAGGTCTTCGGTCTGCCGAAGGACGCATTGCCGAATGCCGAGGCGCTTCATCGCAAGCGGCTTTCGGGCGAGCATCTCTAGCAGCAACGACGGTCCATCGTGAACATTGACAGCGGCCAGGCTCATCAGCGCCTGGCCGCTGCTTTTATAGGGCATGAAAATAGTATAAGCGTCCCCCAACCTTTATAGCCTTCGCACGATAGCCAGTCTTGGCTGGGAAGGCTCGTCAGCCGGCTGTGCAAACATTGCCACGCCCGGCTGCCCAATCATTCGCCGGAGACGGACATGGCAGGCCAGAAGAAAACCATATCGGCGGATTCCAGCAATCCATTGAATACAATCGTCAATCTCTGGCCCTATATGTGGCCGAGCGGGCGCATGGATCTGAAGATGCGGGTGGTTTGGGCGACCGTCTTCCTGCTGGTCTCGAAATTCTTCCTGCTGCTGGTCCCCTACTTCTTCAAATGGTCCGTCGACGCGCTGAACGGCAAGCTCGACATGCAAGGCATTCTGCCTGCCTTCCTCGTCGGCGCTGTCGCCTTGATCATCGCCACGAACGCGACGCGCCTGATCCAGCTCGGCCTCAACCAGCTGCGCGATGCGCTGTTTGCGAGTGTCGGTCAGTATGCGGTACGCCAGCTCGCCTATCGAACCTTCGTGCACATGCACGAGCTGTCGCTGCGTTTCCATCTGGAGCGCAAGACCGGCGGCCTCTCGCGCATCATCGAGCGCGGCACCAAGGGCATCGAGACGATCGTCCGCTTCACGATCCTCAACACGTTTCCGACCTTCATCGAATTCCTGCTGACCGCCATCATCTTCTGGCGCGGCTATGGTTTTTCCTATCTCGCGGTCACGGCCGTCACGGTCTGGCTCTACATCTGGTTCACCGTCAAGGCGAGCGACTGGCGCATCTCCATCCGCCGGACGATGAACAACAGCGACACCGACGCCAACACCAAGGCGATCGATTCGCTGTTAAACTTCGAGACGGTCAAATATTTCGGCAACGAGGAGATGGAAGCCAAGCGCTTCGATCAATCGATGGAACGATACGAAAAGGCAGCCACCAGCGTCTGGACGTCACTCGGCTGGCTGAACTTCGGTCAGGGCCTGATTTTCGGCCTCGGCACGACAGTGATGATGGTCATGTCCGGCTGGTCGGTTCTCAACGGTCAACACACGGTCGGTGACTTCGTCTTCATCAATGCCATGCTGCTGCAGCTCTCCGTGCCGCTCAACTTCATCGGCTTCGTCTATCGCGAAATACGCCAGGGCCTGACCGATATCGAGGAGATGTTCGATCTGCTCGAGGTCAGGCCCGAGGTGGTCGATGCGCCTGACGCCAAGGAACTTGTCATCGGTAATGGCGCGATCACGTTCAAGGACGTGCATTTCGCCTATGATCCGGCCCGGCCGATCCTGAAGGGCATTTCTTTCGAAGTTCCGGCCGGCAAGACCGTCGCTGTCGTCGGGCCTTCAGGCGCCGGGAAATCAACGTTGTCGCGCCTGCTTTATCGTTTCTACGATGTGCAAAGCGGTACGATCACCATCGACGGCCAGGATCTGCGAACCGTCACGCAGAAAAGCCTGCGCAAAGTCATCGGCATGGTGCCGCAGGATACCGTGCTTTTCAACGATACCATCGCCTACAACGTCCGCTATGGCCGGCCGGGCGCAAGCGAGGCGGAAGTGACAGCGGCCGCGGAGATCGCGCAGATCGGCGACTTCATCCGCCAATTGCCGGAAGGCTTCGAGACCAAGGTCGGCGAACGCGGCCTCAAATTGTCCGGCGGCGAGAAGCAGCGCGTGGCGATCGCGCGCACCGTTCTTAAATCGCCGCCCGTTCTGATCCTCGACGAGGCGACCTCGGCGCTCGACACGACGACCGAGCGCGAAATACAGGCCGCCCTCGATGTCGTCTCCAAGAACCGCACGACACTTGTGATTGCTCATCGTCTGTCGACCGTCGTCGGCGCGGATGAAATCATCGTGCTGAAAAGCGGTGTGATCGCCGAGCGCGGCACACATGCCGAACTGCTGGCACGGAACGGGCTTTATGCGTCCATGTGGAACCGCCAGCGCGAGGCGACGCAGGCCGAGGAGCATCTGAAGCAGGTGCGCGAGAACGACGACCTGGGCGTTATCGACCGGCTGGCGCCGGCGAGGTGAAAAACTGCGGATGCATTGAATTATGTCCCTACGGCAACGTCGAGTGCATAGTGTTTATGCACCGATTGCTGTCACGAGACTGAGATGACAGCTTGCTAGGTACGAGGGTCTTTTGAACGGAGCCCCCAAATGCGTACTTTTGCCAAAGCTTTAAGCCTGTTGCTCGTCGTCGGCCTGGCCTCGCCGGTTTTCGCCGAAGATGCCAAGCCTTTCGCCGATGCCAAGGAGATCAACCTTCTCGATCTGTTGCCTCCGCCGCCCGCCAATGATTCCGCGCAGATGAAGGCGGAGCTCGGCGAAATCCTAACGATCCAGGTGACCCGCACACCGGAAATGGCGGCTCGCGCCGTGGCCGATGCCGAAGAGAACGTCTGGCGCTTCTCCGACGTCATCGACAATCCGAAATTCACCAAGGAAAACCTGCCGAAGTTTTCGGCCTTCTTCGATCGCGTCGTCGAGACCGAAGGCGCCGTCGTCGATCCAGCCAAGGATGTGTGGAAGCGCCCGCGCCCGCATCTCTACAGCGACCTCGTCAAACCGATCGTTCCGCTCTCCAAGTCCGGCTCGTATCCGTCCGGCCATGCCACTGTCGGCACGCTGATGGGCATCGTGCTCGCGAACATGGTACCGGAAAAGCGCGCCGTCATCATGGCGCGTGCCTGGGAATACGGCCATAACCGCATCGTCGGCGGCATCCACTACGCCTCCGATATCGAAGCTGCCCATATTGCAGGCACCGTCATCGCCGAAACCATCATGACGCATGACGATTACAAGACCGAGTATGAAGGCGCCAAGGCTGAGCTACGCGCCGCCCTCGGCCTCTGATTGCCAAGCTGCCGCAAACGAGCCGCCGGAAAGCCTCCGGCGGCTTTGCCATCACTCGATCCTCGAAGTCAGCAAGAACGCCCAAACGCGCCTCCCAAAAACAACATGTGGTTTGCGGCTGCATGATTCGCGCGTATACGCGGGAAGCTTTGCGACGAAGGAGATTGAGCGATGACGGATGAGGTAATCCAAACCAGAAGTGGGCTCGCCCGGCGCATTGCCGAGGTGGCGACGTTGGAAGGCGAATTCGAACTCCGCTCCGGCCAGATCTCCAACCGATATTTCGACAAATACCGCTTTGAAGGCATGCCTTCGCTGCTGAAGCCGCTTGCACGCGCCATGGCCGATATCATCCCGACCGAAACCGAGATCGTTGCCGGTCTGGAACTGGGAGGCATCCCGCTTGTCACGGCCATTTCGCTGGAGACCGGCCTCCCCGCGGCCTTCGTTCGCAAAGAGGCAAAGACCTATGGGACCTGCCAGGCAATCGAGGGACAAAACGTTTCCGGCCGCCGCGTAACATTCATCGAGGATGTGATTTCGACAGGCGGCGCGGTAAAGGATGCCTATCATCTGGCAATCGGCTCGCAGGCGCACATTCTTGCCGTTGTCTGTGCGATCTGGCGTGGAGAAGGCGCCCCCACGATCCAGGGACTACCTCAGCTTTCCGTCTTGCCCGTTTTCACGAGAGCAGATCTGGAAAACGCCGGATAGCCATACACAACGGCCAGAAATATGATTGCGTTGAGGACGAGCGTGCGAAAGCATTGCCCATGACAGAGTTTGCCTGTAGTCACGCTCGACTGGTATTCAGAGCAAGACCGCTTATCTTGTTCTCATTCTTTTGACTGGCATGATCTTGACGGAGAACCGGAGCCTGGTTTCTGGCGGGAATGCCCTAACGGAGTAGGCCATAGATGAGCTTGATGAACAGCGTACGCAATGTCATCGTTCCCGTACACAAGGAAGGCTATCCTTTCGTTGCAGGTTTCTTCGTCGCGTCGCTGGTGCTCGGTTGGATCTTCAAGCCGCTCTTCTGGATCGGCCTGATCCTGACGCTGTGGTGCGCCTATTTCTTCCGCGATCCCGAACGCATGACGCCCCAGGACGATGATCTGGCGATATCGCCAGCCGACGGCAAGGTTTCGAGCGTGCAGATGGTGACGCCGCCGGCTGAGCTCAACCTCGGCAGCCAGCCGATGCTGCGTATCTCGATCTTCATGAACGTCTTCGATTGCCATGTGAACCGTTCGCCGATGCGCGGCCGCATCACCAACGTCGCCTATCGCCAGGGCAGCTTCCTCAATGCCGAACTCGACAAGGCCAGCGAACAGAACGAGCGCAACGGCCTCGTGATCGAAACGAAGCATGGCGAAATCGGCGTCGTGCAGATTGCCGGCCTCGTTGCCCGGCGCATTCTTTGCTTTGTCCATCCGAACGAGCCGCTGGATGCCGGCGAGCGCATCGGCCTCATCCGCTTCGGCTCGCGCCTCGATGTTTTCCTGCCGGAAGGCGCTTCGTCGCGCGTTGCCGTCGGCCAGCGGGCGATCGCCGGCGAAACCGTCATTGCCGAATTCGGCTCGGCCAAGGGCGCAACGCTTAGCCGCCGCAGCTGAAGTGTAGGAACACGAGCGAGATGAAGACGCCTTTTCCGCCTTTCGAGCCACACGGGCCTAACGACGAAGCACGCGGACCGCGTCTCCGGGAAATTCCGTTGCGGCTGATCGTGCCGAACATGATCACCGTGCTGGCGATCTGCTCGGGCCTGACGGGCATTCGTCTCGCTTTCGAAAACCGCTACGAGCTCGCCGTCGTGGCCGTGCTGGTCGCCGCCTTCCTCGACGGCATCGACGGGCGCGTCGCGCGGCTGATGAAGGCCACCTCGAAGTTCGGCGCGCAGATGGATTCGCTCGCCGACATCGTCAACTTCGGCGTTGCGCCGGCGCTCGTCGTCTACGTCTTCCTGCTCGACCAGGCCCGCTCGCTTGGCTGGATCGCGGCGCTGATCTACACGATCGCCGCCGGCCTGCGGCTCGCCCGCTTCAACGTCATGGCCGAGCGCGAGCATAAGGCCTCCTGGCAGTCGGAATATTTCGTCGGTGTCCCTGCGCCTGCCGGCGCCATGCTGGTGCTGCTGCCTGTTTATCTCGGTTTTCTCGGCCTTACGCCGGACCGCACCTTCGCCTTATGGGGTGCAGCCTACACCGTCCTCATCGGCTTTCTCCTGGTCAGCCGTCTGCCGGTATGGTCCGGCAAATCGGAAGGCAATGGCGTAAGGCGTGATCTGGTGCTGCCGATCATGCTCGGTCTTGTCGTCTATGTCGCGCTGCTGATGAGCTATACGTGGCATGTCATGGTCGTGACCGTCGTCATCTATTTGCTGTCCCTTCCCTTCGGTGCGCGCTCCTGGGCGAAGAAATACGGCACCTACACCATCAACGGCCCCGCCGATCCCAATGTCGACGATTCCAACGACGACATCGGCCGGCATATCTAACGACGGCATATCACCTCGCTGTACAAGAGTCCTCTGGCGGCGCCGCTGCGCTGCAACCACTAGTCTGTAAGTTTTCCTTATCGATCAGAGACATGGTGATCGCTCAGCGGCGCAATGGGGAGCCGGTGCGGCACGATATTTCCGCAGATTCAAACATTGCGGCAGTGCGGATTCTACACGAGGTTTCGGTGCTAATCTCTCGAAATATGGTCGTTGTTTACAAAAGCTGATTGGAAAACGCCTTCGATTTGTCATGATTTACGACAAAAACCACTACTCGACTGTGAATCGAAAAATGCTCCGGGGGAGCATGGTGAGGAGTGAAACATGACGCAGAAGAAAGACCAGCCGGCACAACCGCAGGCAAAGATCGACCCCAGCAAGCATTATCGTCCGCTGGGCCTGAAAGCCGTTCTTGCAGCACATCTGATGCTGAAGACGAAGCCTCTCAAGAAGAAGATCGCCTGAGACTACAGTTCTGCCCGCCGCCGACCGATACCGGCAGGCAGCATTTCCGATCACTGGCCGCCGAATGGCGGCCGCTCAGAGAAGGCTTAGCTGGCCATCGCCCGGATCCGCCTTCTTCGGCGGTTTTCTGACCGGATCGAGCACTACGGGTGTCTGCACCTCCGGCCCCATTTTGGCGACCTTGTTGACGCGATCCGAAACCGGGATCGCCTCGAAAAAATCTTCCTGAACCGGCTTCATCAGATCAAGGACATCGCGCGGCTCCTGCGTCTTGCAATCGAGCCAGCGGGCGAAATCTTCCGGCTTGATGACGACGGGCATGCGGTCATGGATCGATCGAATAGCACTGTTTGCCGCCGTCGTCAGGATCGCACCCGTATCAACCTCGGAACCGTCGGCCGACGACCAGGTTTCCATCAGCCCGGCAAAAGCGATGATGCCGCCACTGCGGGGCCGGATCCAGTAGGCTTGCGACTTCTCGCCGCTTTCCTTCGGCGGTCGATACCATTCGTAGAAGCCGGATGCCGGGATGAGGATACGGCGATGGCGCATGGCCGCGCGAAAGGAGGCTTTGCCTATCGCCGTTTCCGCTCGCGCATTGATCAGCAGCGGGAAATCCTTGGGGTCCTTCACCCAGTCGGGCATAAAGCCCCAGCGCACGAGCAGAGCACGGCGATCCGGCAGGTTACTGCCCGGCCTCTGCCTGTCGCCCGATATCACGACAAGGATCGGCTGCGTCGGCGCGATATTGTAGCGCGCGGGAAAAGCCTCGTTCAGCAGGACGCCGAGCGCTTCCCCCACGTGATCTGCCGTCGATGTCAAAGCGAAACGTCCGCACATGAGGCCTGTGTTGCACCCGAGAAGCGGAGGGGTCAAGTCTGATGTCAGCCGCGCGGACCAAAGAGAATGATCCCCGCGCCGGCAAGGCAGATGACGGCGCCCGAAATATCCCACCGGTCCGGCAGCCGCCCTTCGGCGAGCCAGAGCCAGAGAATGGAGGCAACGATATAGACGCCGCCATAGGCAGCAAAGGTGCGCCCCGCCGCCTCGCTCGGCACCAGTGCCAGCAGCCAGGCGAAGAGCATCAACGACATCAGGCCAGGCGCCAGCCACCAGACGGGCTTCGACAGACGCAGCCACGCCCAGAAGGCAAAGCAGCCTGCAATTTCGGCAATAGCCGCCAAAGCATATAGCCCGTAGATCATCCCGGATCGGTCCCATATTCGGCGCGTTCAGAATCGCGGCTTCCGCCGGAAGCGAGTTAAGGGGCTTTCCCGCGGGACAGCAAGCGGCGTTTCCTGTAGAGATTGCTCGCCGATGACCTAGCATCGTTGCACCCCCAACCTTCCATCCAAATGCAAAGCGACCGATGACCTCCAATCCTCGCCCTGCCTCCTCTGCCATTCTCGAGCGCAATGGCCGCTTCCTACTTGTCTTGCGCAGCAATCCGCCGTCCGCCGACATGTATGCCTTTCCGGGCGGGCGAGCAGAAAACGGAGAGACGCCGGCCGACGCGGCACTGCGCGAGTTCAAGGAGGAAACCGGCATCTCAGCCCGCAATCCTCGCTTGTTCGAAACTTACGATCTCCGCTCCCATGCTGCAGACGGAACGCTGACGAGCCACTTCCTGCTCTCGGTCTTCCTCGTGGACGCCGATGAGGATGCCGTCGCCGAGGCCGCCGACGATGCGGCTGCCATCGGCTGGTACACGGTGGAGGAGGTGCGCGCCCTGCCCGTTCCGGCCAGCGTGCTCGAATGCGTGGAACGGCTTGCTGCAGAAAACGCATAGCTCGGCGCCGAAATTAACGATGCTGAGCAATATCGGGGTGGAAACCACCTTCTGCGCCTTGTTCCCGTCATGCTTGTCCGGTCAACATGGTTACATGATTCATAACAACCTTGGCCGACCGCTTCTGATCTGCATCGCGCTTGCCGCCGCCTTTCCCGCTGCCGCACAGCCGGCAGCAAGCGCGCCGCCGGCACAGGTGCCCGATAGCGGGAGTGCGGAACAGCCTGTACCCTACGACGAACAGCTGTCGCGGCTCTCCGAAATCCTCGGCTCGATCGACTATCTGCGCAACCTCTGCAGTCCGACGCGGGAGGATGATTGGCGGGGCGATATGCAGCAATTGCTCGACACGGAAACCAAGAACGAGCCGAAACGAAGAGAAAGACTGACGGCGGCTTTCAACCGTGGGTATCGGTCCTTTGCGTCGGTTTACACGAATTGCACGCCGCAGGCCCGCACTGCGGAAGAGCGATACCGTAACGAAGGTGCAACACTGGCAACAGAAATCACCGCGCGCTTTGGAAATTGACGATTTATTAACCTCTTTTGACAGCGAGCCGTGTCGTTTTGAGAAAAGGCTGATAAAGTTATTAAGCAAGTGGTAAGGACATGAACGTCTCGAGGAAAGAAACAATGGAAGCCAGCCTGAACGAAATCGACGACATGATCGTTCATGAAAAGATGCAGGCAGCGCTGGAATACCAGAACGAAGCCTGGGCAGACGGCATGGCTGACGGTATCGAGCCTGAAATCATCGCCGACGCTGCCATTGCCCATGCAATTCGCGAGACGATCCGGATTCAGGGGGAACAGGGCGCCGAAGCCTTGCTCGAATCGCTGCGTGAACGCATGCTCGCAGGCGAATTCTCTCCGAACCGGACCCTGCAATAACAACCAGAGATTGCTTATGCGTATCTTTCCAGGCAATGCGCTCACCTGTTCCATTGCCTCCTTCGCTGCCGTAACCCTGTTTTTGGGCAGCACGGTCCTGCCGCTACCGGCCAGCGCCTTTTCTCAGCTCAATCCGCCAGCCCCCCAGGCGAAAGATACAGCAAAGTCCACACAACAGAAAAACGAGAAACCGATCGAGCAGGCGCTGGAAGCACCCGCCAACAATGCGCTGCCGACGCCCGATCCCTTGATCAACAAGCAGGCTGCACAGAGCAGCGGCAGCGCTTCCAGTACCGGCAAATCGGTCGAATTCCTCTTCGATATCGACAAGGCGCCCGAGCCGGTAAAGAAGCTCCGTACCGCGATCGTCGAGGCCGCCGCTTCCGGCGATCTTGAGCGTCTGCGCCCGCTGATGAACATCGGAGGAGGTCTGAAACAGACCCAGGTTACGGCCGACGATCCCGGCGAAGATCCGATCAAGACGCTGCATGACCTTTCGGGCGATCCCGACGGCATAGAAATCCAGTCCATTCTCCTCGACATCATGTCGTCAGGCTTTGCCCATGTCGGCCAGGGAACTCCGGATGAGGTCTATGTCTGGCCCTATTTCGCCGAAAAGGACATCAAGACCCTCTCCACGCCGGAGAAGGTCGATCTGATGCGTATCGTGACGGCCGGCGACTATGCCGACATGCAGGAATTCGGCGGCTATAATTTCTATCGCGTCGGCATCACGCCGGACGGCCGCTGGAAATTCTTCACCTCGGGCGAATGATCCGGCCGGAGAACTTGCGGTTCCCCGCCGAAGGCCCTACCTCTGCGTGATGAAGCATGTCGCGCAAAAGTGCACAGCGGTTTTGCGACAACGACATGCGCAAGTTCAAAGACCTGAAGTACAGGAAGCGAATCTTAGAAATCGCGCCGTGCTTCAGGCCAAATCAGCGGAACCATCATGCCAGCCGTATTCCTCAGAGAGCGCTCCTTCATCCGCATCACCGGCGCGGAAGCAGAAGCGTTTCTGCACAATCTCATCACCACCGATCTCGTCTCGCTTGGCGCCGATGAGGCTCGCCCCGGCGCGTTGCTGACGCCGCAGGGCAAGATCCTGTTCGACTTCATGATCTGGCGGGATGGTGCAGGGTTTCTACTCGAAACCGACACGGCACAGCGGGAAGGTCTGCTGAAGCGCCTCACCATGTATCGGCTGCGCGCCAAGGTCGATTTCGTCGCAGAGGATACCCAGGGGGTGACGGTCGCGTGGGAAGATAATGCGACGCATGGACCAAAGGACAGCCGCTTCGCCAAGGCGGGAATTGTGCTGAGCCGGACTCCCGGTGAACATGGCAGCGATCCCGATTCACTCTATGATGTGCTGCGGATCGCCAACGGCATTGCTGTTTCCGGCGCCGATTTCGCCTTGCAGGATGCGTTCCCGCATGATGTGCTGATGGATCTGAACGACGGCCTCGGCTTCCGCAAGGGCTGCTATATCGGCCAGGAAGTGGTTTCGCGCATGCATCATCGCGGCACGGCGCGCAGGCGTGTCGTCATCGTCAGCGGCGGTGCCGAATTGCCCGCCTCCGGCACGGAATTGACCGTCGGCAGCAAGCCGATCGGAACTCTCGGCTCGACCGCCGGCAACATGGGCCTTGCCATCGTCCGTATCGATCGGGCCGGCGAAGCCATTGCCGAAGAGGCTCCGATAAGGGCTGGCAATATCGACGTCACCGTGTCCCTGCCGGCCTGGTCCGGCCTCTCCTTCCCCACTCGCGCCGATGAGGCGTCGGCATGACATCGGCGACGACTGCGCGCGCCTGGCAGCGCATGTTATCCGGGCGCAGACTCGACCTGCTGGACCCGTCGCCGCTCGATGTCGAGATCAGTGACATTGCGCATGGGCTTGCCCGTGTCGCGCGCTGGAACGGCCAGACCTCCGGCGACCATGCCTTTTCGGTGGCGCAGCACAGCCTTGTGGTGGAAGCGATCTTTCGTCATCTCAACCCGGCAACACCGGACGAACTGCTTGCCGCCCTGCTGCATGATGCACCGGAATATGTGATCGGCGACATGATCTCGCCTTTCAAGTCCGTTGTCGGCGGCGATTATAAGGTCGTGGAGAAGCGGCTCGAGGCGGCGATCTATAGGCGCTTCGCCCTGCCTCCGCATTGCGCGCCGAAGCTCAAGGAAAAGATCAAGAAGGCCGACACGATCTCTGCCTATTTCGAGGCAACGCTGCTTGCAGGCTTCACGCCCGATGAAGCCCGCAAATTCTTCGGCCAGCCGCGCGACATCACGCGCGAGATGCTGCCGATCGAGCCGATGCCGGCAATCGAAGCGCAACGGCTGTTTCTGAAGCGCTTCGAAGCGATCGAGGCGGAGCGCGCTGCCATGAGGGTTGGGGCGTGACCAGGATCGTCGTATCGCCGCTCGCGCGCATTGCCGAAATGGCCGTTCATCATGGCGCGCGCGAAATGATCAGTCTGATGGCCAAGGAGCACAGCTTCCACCGTCCCGCCGTCATCCAGGCGGATCGGCATCTGATGCTCCACATGAACGACATCAGTTTTGCCGGGACAGGCGATCTCGTCGCGCCACAGGAGGCGCATGTTCGCGCGATTATCGATTTTGCCTCCGGCTGGGATCGAAGCGCGCCTTTGCTCATCCATTGCTGGATGGGCGTCTCCCGCTCGCCGGCGGCAGCGCTGATCGCGGCTTTGACCGTTCACCCCGAGCAAGACGATTTAGTGCTGGTGCGTCGGCTGCGGGTAAGTTCACCATTCGTTACGCCGAACACCCGGCTTGTCGCCATCGGCGATGAGCTGCTGGGGCGCCAGGGGCGCCTGGTCGCCGCAGTCAAAGAGATCGGCCGTGGCGCGGATGCCGACGGCAATGCGCCTTTCACACTGTCCTTGGACAGCTAGCGCGTCGACGGCCATCAAATCATCACCAGCAGACACGCCCTCGGCAGAACAATCGCTGCCGGACACCGACCGCTTCAATGACTGGACTCACTTTCGCTTTTCTGGCCGCCGGCCCCCTATTGAATGACGGCACATGCCAGGCGCTTGCCGGCACCGCCGACGGGCTGGCTGCGGTAATCGTCGGACTCCGCATGGATCATCAGCGTGCGGCCGCGAATGCCGTCTTTGCCGTTCAGCGATACCATGCCGTTGAAGACCTGGGCGCGCAGCTTGCCATCCTGATCGACATACTGGTTGGGCATATCGCCGGCATGCGGCCCGCTGGCAGCCAGAAAGCCGTGTTCCGCCTTCGTGGGATTGAAATGCCCGCCGGCGGACTCGAAGCCGTGCGTATGCTCACACCGGCTATTTTCATGGATATGGAAGGCGACCCAGCGATTGGCGGGCATGCCTGACACTTCCAATTCGATCAGCACGCCCTTTTTACCTTCAGTCAACGTCGCCCGACCGGCCTGCTTACCGTCGAGGCCGACGAAATCGGCAGTAGCAGTATTTTGACTTTGGGTTTGTGCTGCCGCGGGCGCGGCTGCGGCAAGAGCGAAAATTGCAACGATCATTATCCGCTTCATGGAACACCCTCCCTGTTCTGCGTGGCTGTTGCCCAACGCATGGCAGGCATGACGGTTCCGGTAACTGGAAAAAATGATCCTACATCAAAATGATAAGGCAGCTTGCCGGTGTGCCGGCACGCCGCCCTCTCATCGGATGGTGAAGTACGTATCAGGCCGCTACGCTATCGGCGTCATATTGGCCGTAGGTACTGTTGTAGGCATCCATCGGTGACAGCAGATTAAGATCGTAGACGGCATTGGATTCCGGCGACTTTGCCGTAGAGGCAGCGTCGGCGCCCGGCAATTGAATGAGCTTGGCGATCAGGTTACCCAAAGCGCTGCTGGAACCATCGGCTGCAGCACCGGGATCGTCGGCTTCGAGAATGCCGGGGCGCTCGGCCGCCGCGCGCTCCCCTTCGCTCAAAAGACCGTCGTCGTTCGCATCAAGGCGCGAGAGCGTGCCACGATACGGATAGGAGCTATTGGATATGGAAGAAACATGGGACATACAAACCTCCTAGGGTAGGAGCCGCCTCATGCGACGTCGTTTGTACTCAATACATTCAGAGCTAAACTATGAACTAGGTATTAAGCTGCTTCGCGCTGCCGGTAAAGACAAATTGTTAATGAGTATTAACCATAGTTCCCGAGCGGTAAATCCAGATTTTCTAATATTGGTTTTGTGATGCTTCGTCAGGCGACGGGGTATAATCCCCTGGAATCATAGGCAAATCCGGCTATCCAGCCTTACTCGATGAACAGTTTCGTATATGGTGCGACGGATTGCCCATGGAGGGGACACGATGGAATTGTTGCCGCTCGTCATCCTGATTGTCGGTATCGTGGTATTGCGGGGCCACAACCTAAGGATAAAGCAGCTTGAGGCACGCGTTCGGGAGCTGCAAAACGCTCTCGAGGGCAAGGTGCTGACGCCGGATACGGGCGAATCGATTCCGGCGGCTTATGCCGTCGCACAACCCATGGACGACGAACCGAAAGTCGCGATCGAAGATACTTCCGCGCCCGAAATCGAGGCGCCCGCTCTCGCTGCACGCAACATTGCAGATGCGGGCCAGGAAAAAGACGCTCCTCTTGCGAGCCAGACCTCCACCCCACCGAAGGAAAGCCTGGAAAGCACCATCGGCGCACGCTGGGCCGTCTGGGTCGGCGGCATCGCCCTGGCACTCGGCGGCGTCTTCATGGTCAAATATTCGATCGAGAGCGGCCTTCTCAGCCCCGGGGTGCGTCTGGCTCTTGCGGCCCTCTTCGGCCTTGTCCTGATTGCCGCGGGCGAAGTGATCCGCCGCCGCGCCGCGCCGGTTCTGAACAGCGCCTTTCAGAATGCGATGATCCCTGGCGTCTTGACGGCAGCCGGTGTCGTCGCCCTGTTCGGCTCGACCTATGCGGCGCATGCAATCTACGAATTCATCGGCCCCGCAACCGCCTTCATTCTTCTCGCGCTCATCTCGCTTGCCACGCTCGGACTCTCGCTGTTGCATGGGCAGGCGCTTGCCGGCCTCGGCCTGCTGGCGTCGATGGCGACCCCTGCCCTCATCGCTTCTACCGCGCCACGTCCCTGGACACTCTTCGGCTATCTCGTTCTGACCTGGCTTGCGACCCTTTTGACGTCGCGCCTGCGCCGCTGGCTGATCGCGCCGTCGCTCGCAAATGGGCTTCTGAGCCTGTGGCCGCTGCTCTACATTACCTTCAGCCCGGTCGTCGATCTCGCGCCGGTCACGCTTTCCATGCTGGCCATGATCGGCGGCACCGTCTTCCTGTGGCCGGGACGCTATCCAGTCTCGGAAGCAGCGAAAGAAGACGCAACAACGGCACCGGCCGAAGACACGCCCCAGCGAGTAAGCGCCGGTATGGAATGGGCGGCATTTCTCGCCCGACAGCCCCTCGGCATGACGCTAACGGCCGCCATCGGTGCGCTCACGGTATCACTCTGCATCGTCAGCTTCAGCCTTCGATATGGATATCCAATCGTCGATGCGACGTTCATGTTTGCGGCGATCGTCGCAGCGGTGGCAGCCTTCGGTGCCGGCCGCCTGCATGCAGCCTGGGCAACGATCCTGTCCGCGCTCGTCGCCGTAGTCGGCACGTCCGGCATTCTGACCAACTGGATCGCCGGGATCGAATCCACGGCGGATGGAACCGCCAACCTGCAGAGCACGGTGCTCTATGAGGTCCTCGGCCTCGGCGCCCTCTTCGTGCTGATCGGCGCCTTCTTCCTCCGGCGCTTCGCCCAGGCGGAGAAGCCCTATGCCGCTCTCTGGAGCCTTGTCATGGCCACCACGCCCTTGGCAATCGCAACGATCAGCTTCGTCAATTTCGGCAACTGGACGCTCGACTGGCTGCATGGGCTCTACGGCATCGGACTGGCGCTAGTTCTCATCGGGCTTGCGGAATGGCGGGATCGCAGCGACGGAGAAGAGCTGAACCCGCCGACGAATATCCTCGCGGCCGGCTCCTTCGCCGCAGCAGTCTTCGCCCTGCATACGCTTGCGCATCATGCCACAGCGACGATCCTGCTGCCGGTTCTCGGCATCGCCTATCTTTTGGCCGGACGCCTGCGCAATTGGCCCGTTCTGCCATGGACCATGGTTGCCGCGCTTGTCATCACTATGGGGCGCATCGCCTGGCAACCGACGATCGTCGATCCCTCGGAGCTCGGCACGACGCCGGTCTTCAACATGCTGCTTGCCGGCTACGGCATTCCGGCTGCCCTTGCCGTCCTTGCGGCGTTCATTACGCGTCATTCGCCGAGCCTGCGGCTGCGCAATGCTTTGCAGGCGCTCGCCTGCTTCCTCGTACTGCTAACGATCGCCATCCTCGTGCGCCACGCCATGAACGGCGGCGTTCTGAACGATGCGGCTCCAACGCTCGGGGAGCAGTCGATCTATACGCTGCTGGCAATCGGTGCTTCCGCAACGCTGATGGCGCTCGATCTCAGCGCCGCGAGCCCTGTCTTCCGCTATGGTGGCATGGCCCTCGGCGTCATTTCGGTCGCAATGATCCTCACCCTGCATCTGCTGGGACTGAACCCGTTCATGACAGGCGAGAGCACCGGTCGCATCCCACTCTTCAACCTGCTGCTGCTAGCCTATCTTCTGCCTGCTGCCGCCTATGGCGGATTGGCGCTCTTTGCTCGCAACCGGCGTCCTCTCCCCTATGTCGCAATGCTGGCCGTCGCGGCGGCCGTGATGGCCTTCGCATGGGCAACCTTGTCGGTGCGGCGCTTTTGGCAGGGCGAGTACATTCCCTTCTGGAACGGCTTCATCCAGGGCGAGCTCTATTCCTACTCTGTCGTCTGGTTGCTGATCGGCATCGCGCTTCTCGGGCTCGGCGCCCGCTTCGAGGCCCGGAGCCTGCGCATCGCCTCGGCGGTGCTGGTCTTCATCGCCGTCGTCAAGGCCTTCCTCATCGACATGGCGAATCTCGAAGGCTTCCTGCGGGCGCTATCCTTCATCGGCCTCGGCGCTGTCCTGATCGGTATCGGCCTGTTCTACCAAAAAATCCTGACGCGTAAGAAGGCGACGGAGTGATTGCAGCTGATACATCGACCCGATAGGACAATGAAACCCGCCGACTGATTATCCCGGAGCAAGTGCAGTTATGGACACCGACAAGATGGCGCGGGCTTTCGCCCCGTTCGAAGTACTGGCTGCGGATCTCATTCCCCACGCCGCGGATGGCGATGACGGTTCGCATGATATTGCCCATATCCTGCGCGTCTTCCGCAATGCCATGGCCATCCAGGCCGAAGAAGGCGGCAATGCGCGCATTCTCGCAGCCGCCGTGCTGCTGCATGATTGCGTCGCCGTCGAAAAGAATTCGCCGCATCGCGCGCAGGCCTCGCGGCTTGCGGCCGAGAAAGCTTCGGGCATTCTGCAGCAACTCGGCTGGGCAGACGACGACATTGCCGCTGCTGCGCATGCGATCACCACCCATAGTTTTTCCGCCAACCTGCCGCCGGAAACACTGGAAGCGAAGATCCTGCAGGATGCCGACCGGCTGGATGCCATCGGCATGGTGGGCGCTGCGCGTTGTTTCTATATTGCCGGGCGTCTCGGCTCCGGCCTGTACGACCCGTTCGATCCGCTTGCGACAGAGCGGCCGCTTGACGACAAGCGCTTCGCCATTGACCATTTCGAGACAAAGCTGTTCAAACTGGCGGATGGATTCCAGACCGAGACCGGAGCCAGGTTTGCCGAAGCACGGCACGACCGCCTGAAAACCGTGCTGGCAATGTTCATTGACGAAATCTGAGGGCCACCTATGCGCGTCAGCGATCTTTTCATCTATCCCCTCAAGAGCGCGCGCGGCATCGCCATTCCGTCGGCCGCCGTCGATGCTTTCGGTCTCGCCGGCGACCGCCGCGCCATGCTGGTCGATCCCTCGGGCAACTTCATCACCCAACGCGAATTGCAGGCACTGGCCCGGATCGACATCCAGCCGGCGCCTTCCCATCTGCGCCTGAAGATGGAGGGCAGGCCCGACATCATCGTGCCGCCGCCGCATCCCGACAACCGTATGGACATCGTCGTCTGGAAATCAGCCGTCAACGCCTCCGTCGCGGATGAGGACACCAACAAGGCGCTGTCGACATGGATGGGCCGCGAAGTCAAAATGGTCTTCTTCGACAGGCTCGCGAAGCGCATCGCCAGTCCGGAATGGGCGGGAGAGGATACGCCCGTCACCTTTACCGATGGCTATCAGATTCTCGTTACCACCACCGGCTCGCTGAAGGCGCTCAACGCCAATCTCGCCGCTCACGGCGAAGGCGCCGTCGGCATGGAGCGCTTCCGCCCGAATATCGTCATCGATATCGACGAGGAGTGGCCGGAGGACCGCTGGGCGGCAATCGAGATCGGCGGCATTCGCCTCGATCTCGTCAAGCCCTGCTCGCGCTGCATCATGACGACGCAGGACCAGCAGACCGGCTCGCGCGATGTGCCCAATCCCATGCCCGCCATGGGCCGCATCCGCATGTCCGCCGACCGCCGCGTCCCCGGCCCGCTCTTCGGCTGGAATGCCGTGCCGCGCAGCGAAGGCTCGGTGAAGATCGGCGATGCAGTGACGGTACTTGAGGAACGGCCGGAGGGCTGGGCGCTCAAGCGGCGATAGTCGTTCCGCCGTTTGTTTAGCTTGCGGACCTAAGACAGCAGGCGCATGCTTATCGCTCATTTTGAACCCGGCGGTTACGGCTGAAACAGCCGTGGTGCGCGGGCTTGGTTGAGGTGCGTCCGATGGAGTGCGCCGGCTGCGGTTTCGATATTCAAAGCGGCTTTGCTTTCTGTCCGCGATGCGGCACAAAGCAGCCAATCTCCTGTGCCGCGTGTGGCAACCCTTGCCAGCCCGATTTTGCCTTCTGCCCCAAATGCGGCGCTGCGATTTCCGACAAGGCGCAACCCGCGGCCAAGCCGGTCATCAAGGCTGCATCGGCAAAATCCGAAGATGATGCCGACCGGCGGCCGGTGACCGTGCTTTTTGCAGATCTTTGCGGCTTTACGACGCTGAGCGAGCAGATCGACCCCGAAGTCATGCGGATGCTGCAGAACGAATTGTTCGAAGAGATGACCCAAGCAGTCGAGGCCTATGGCGGCTTCGTCGACAAGTTCGTCGGCGATGCGCTGCTGGCGCTGTTCGGCGCGCCGGTCGCCCATGAGGACGATCCGGTGCGGGCACTGAACGCAGCGCTCGATATGATCGATCGGGCAACGCAGGTGGGCGAGCGCTGGCAACCGCGCGCCGGCGTGCCGCTGCGTCTGCATATCGGCATCAATAGCGGCCCGGTCGTCACCGGCGGCTTCGGCGCGGTCAGTACCAAATCCTATTCCGTGACCGGCGACACGGTGAATACCGCCCAACGGCTGCAATCCATGGCGGGTGAAAACGATATCCTCGTCGGGCCGCTGACCTATCGCCTCACCCGCCATGCCTTCGCCTTCGACAGCCTCGGCGCCCAAGCCTTGCGCGGCAAAAGCGGCAATGTGCTTGTTCATCGGCTGACGGGACCGTTGGAAGCGCCGCATACGGCGCGTGGGCTCGAAAGTTTCGGCCTCCAGGCACCGATGATCGGACGAGATACGGAGCTGTCGCGGCTTTTAACCTGTCTCGACCTTGCCTGCGGTGGTGCGGCTCAACTTGTCCGCCTCATCGGCGAAGCGGGTATCGGCAAGTCGCGGCTGGCCAACGAGTTCATCGCCATTGCCGGCAATACGGCCCGCTTTCCAGGTCTCGCCATCCGCAAGGCGACCTGCTCGCCTCTCGGCGAACAATCCTATGGGACGCTTGCCGCGGTGGTGCGCAGCGCCTACGGCATCGGCGAGCGGGACAATCTCGACAGGACACGGCAATTGCTGGCGATAGGATTCCGCGCGCTCGATCTCACCCAGGAGGATATCGACGGGCTTCTGCCGCTTTTCCTGCATGTCCTCGGCCTCGGCGATCTCAACGGAGCGTTGCGACATATCGAGCCTGAACAGTTGCGGCGGCAGATCTTCTATGCGGTCCGCACCGTCTTCGAGCGGCGGCTGGCGCAAGGTCCGCTGCTGCTTGTCATCGAGGATCTGCATTGGGCAGACGCCGCCTCGCTGGAAGTACTTCGCTTCATGATGGATCGGTTGGAGCGCAGCCGGCTCATGCTGCTGGCGATCTATCGGCCGACATCGCGGATCGATCCGCTGGATTCCAATCGGGTCAGTGTTACCGTGCAACGTCTCGGCCCACTCGTCGCAGCCGACGGGCGGAAGCTGCTCGCGGCCTTTTTCGGCGAGAGCCATGGCAAGCTGCCGGTCGCGATGTGTCAGCGCATCCTCGATCGTGCCGGCGGCAATCCTCTCTTTATCGAGGAGATCCTTCGGGGATTGATCGACATGGGCAGGCTGCACAATGACGGTCAGCGCTGGCAAGTTGCGGCGGAAGACACGGATGTCGATATTCCGGTCAATCTGCAGGCCCTGTTGCTTGCCCGTGTCGATCGTCTGCCACAGGAGATCAGACGATTGGCGCAGGAGGCGGCAGTGGTCGGCCCGAAGTTCGACACCGCTCTGCTCCGCAGCATCGCCACCGACCCGGCTGCCATCGATGCCGCATTGGACTATCTCTGCGATGCAGATATCGTCGAGGAATTGCGCGCGCCGGATGCCGGCGCCTCACCCACCTATCGTTTCAGCCAGTCCCTGCTGCACGATGTCATCTACCATAATCTCCTGTTGCAGCGGCGCACCGACCTTCATCACCGGATCGGTCAGGTTCTGGAACGCCAATATGGCTCGGCGCCCGATCGCCCCGAGCATCTGGCGCAGCTCGGCCATCACTTCAGCCTAACCACCGAGAAAGCCAAGGGAGCCACCTATCTGATGGCGGCGGGTGATCTGGCACGCATGACCTATGCCAATGACGATGCAATGCGCCTCTACCGTCAGGCTCTTGCCGCCTTCGCAGACGAGCCGGAGGTGACGTCGGAGCAATTGGCGCTTCTGGAGCGTCTTGCCGATCTCTGCGGCCCTGCCGGTCTCCGCGACGCTGCCCTGAACCATTATCAGCGAGCGCTTGCGATCCACCGCAAGAGAGACGATCGGATCGCTGCAGCGAGGATATTGCGAAAAATCGGCCGGCTGCATCACGAGGCGGGGCGCCGCGATCAGGCGGAAGCGCATTGCGCCGAGGCCGAGGCTTTGATCGCGACGATCGATGCCCCAGTCGAACACGCGCATCTCCTGCAGGAGCGCGGCCATATGGCCTTCCGCATGGGCGACCAGGCCGCGGCCGCCGAATGGGCGACGCAGGCCCTGCAACGGCTGGAAACGCTCCCCATCGACGGTTCGACCGAGGCCGGACGAGAGGCGGCGCGGGCGATGGCGGAGGCACTGAACACCAAGGGCGCGGCACTTGCGCGGCTCGGCCGCCGCCGCGATGCCGTGCAGGAAGTGGAGCGCAGCCTTGCTGTCGCCGAAAAGGCCGATCTGCAAAGTGCCGCCTGTCGCGCCTATTCCAACCTCGGCGTGCTCTACACCATTGTGGATCCGGCCCACGCCATTAAGATCTGCCGACGCGGGCTTGAGGTCGCGACCCGCATCGGCGATCTCGGCTTCCAGGCTCGCCTTCTCGCCAACCTCGCCGTTTCCTGCTGTACCTTTACCGACCGCTGCGCCGCCGAAGGCGTGCCGGCGGCGGAGAAGGCAGTGGAAATCGACCGGGCGCTCGATCAGCGCGATCATCTCTCCGTACCGCTGATCGTCCTCGGACAGATTCATCAATGCCACGGGCAGCCGAAGCTAGCCCGCAGGTTTTACGAAGAAGCCCTTGAGGTCGCAAAGGAGATCGATGAGCCGCAGCTGCTTTTTCCGTGCTATGATGGCTTGGCGACACTGAGCCTCGAGCATGACGACATGGACGAGGCGGAACGGTATTTCACGCTGGCACAGGATGTGTGCATCCGCCACAACCTCGATCCAGGCACACTCGTCGTATTGCCGTTTCTCGACTGACTGTCTTCATTGTGACGATCTTAGGCGATTGGTTGGGAGAACCGGTTCAAATATATAAAGGGAGGAACGAAACATGCAGGAGAACCACACCGAAAGACCATTGCAGCCTGGAGATCGCGCGCCGAATGTCGTGCTGGATGCAATCACTCGCCAGGGCAAGATCGCCATCGACGATTTTCGCGGCCAGAGGCCGGTCCTTGTCGGATTATTCCGTGGACTGCATTGTCCCTTCTGCCGCCGGCAGATCGCCGCGATGTCCGAACTCACCGGAGCCCTGCAGGAGAAAGGCATCGATAGCCTGACCGTCGTCAACACACCGATCGAACGCGCCCGGCTCTACTTCCGGTTTCATCCGCTTCCCAACCTACTGGCCGCTTCCGATCCTGAACGGGTATCGCACAGGGCCTTCGGCTTGCCGAATATCCAGTTCACCGAAGACGAGACCGACTGGCCGCGCAAGGTCGGAATGAATGCGGTGCGATCGATGCGCATCGAGATGCCGGGCGAGCTTCCCGAACCGATGGATCCGATGGCGGCGACGGAGTTCCTCGACAAGGCGGATGGCTACGAATTCACGCAGGACGACAAACATATGATTGCTACCGGCGAAGGTCAGCTCGTCGGCGAATTCCTGCTCGATCGGGATGGCGTCATCCGCTGGTGTTTCACGGAAGTCGAAGAGGCCGGTCGTCATATGTTCGGTATTCCCGCCCCGCGGGAGGTGATGTCGGCGGCGTCGAATATGGCGGTTTGAAGCGAGCGGTCTTTCGGCTCCGAACACGCGTTGAGCGCGATCCTATTTGCCGCGCACTTTTGCGCGGCTTGCTCTATCTTTTGGCTGCAACGGTTGACCGTTCCCGTGACACCGTATTCAGTGCCTTCATTGCGGCCTGAATGAAGCCCTCGCGCGCCGCGGCGATCTCTATGCCGCGCGGTTCGTAGACATGGCGATGCAGGAAGAAGCCGGTCAGGCGGAAAGCGGCGGAAAGGCTTTCCCGATCCGCGGCGATCAGGGCTCCGGTCGTCAAAAACGGCGGCAATGCCAGCATCTTGTCCGCCCAGGGCATGCCGGCTGCCCGGCAAACGGCACGCCCGGATTTCGGCGAAACGAAAGCCAGATCTTCACGCACGCCGGTTGCTGCGCATTCCGTCAAATCGAGGCCGAAGCCGAGATCGTTCAGCACGGCAAGTTCGAAGCGCACGAAGAGTTCGCCGGCATCGGCAGGGTTCTGCAGGTTTTCCAGAATGACATCGAGCGCATCGTAGAGATGTGGATGCGGATCACGCTCCGGCAAGAGCCGCAACAATGCGGCCATTGCCTGCACGCCATAGACGGCGGTCGCGGTCTCCATCAACCGCGCGGCCCTGAGCGTGACCGGCTCCATGCGAAACTCGCCGAGATGTTCATGCAGCCTGGCCCGCCAAGTGACCTCGACGAGATTGCCGGCCTGTAGCACCGGCTGCATGGCGCGCGAGCGGCCGGATCGCACCAGCCCCATATGGCGGCCGCGGCCACGCGTCATCACCTCGGCGACGACACTGGTCTCGCCGAGACGTTTGACACCCAGAATGATCGCATGGTCCTGCCATTGCATCGGCCGGCTGCCCCGAAAAATTTCCGCGATTCGAGTTTAGGGCAAACGGCCGCAGCTGTCACATGGCAAGAGAGGAGCCGCCGGCCAGGGCGTCGACAAAGAGACGCATGGATTGCTCGTCGAAGGGCTTGTTCAAAAGCGGCACATGCCGCAGATCGGCCGGAAAATCGAGCGTATCGGAATAACCGCTGACGAAGCCGAAGGAAATGCCGCGTTCCATCAGCAATCTGGCAAAGCCGAAGCTCGTCGACTCTCCAAGATTCACGTCAAGCATCGCAAAATCATAATGTTCGGAATGGATTGCGTTGACCGCCTGTTCCAGATTCGAAGCAATCTCAATCTGCTGGATACCTACAAGACGAAGGATTTCCTCAGTCTCCATTGCAATAATGAGATTATCTTCCAGTATAAGCACGCGCTGAAACGTCATATCAGCGCCATCCCTGCACGTATGCGCCAGTTGGCGCAGCCCGTAAAAAGTCCCGCATCTATCCCTCCGGCGCCAATCATCGGCCCGTATTGAATGGATGGTTTGCCCCATCCGCCTTGGCTCAGTCTCTTGTGACATGACCTTGCCTCCAACCCGCTTCGCACTTTTTGCACTGCGGTACTATGGGCTCGTCATTATGCTCCAATCGCTTTTGTCGCCGGGGTTAGTAAAAGGTGAAACTGGTAGAAAAGTGACGATAACAGTAATCTATGCTGATACAGTTATTGCCGGCATTTAAAAAAGACATGCGTTTGCTAAAAAGGCAGTGCCTAGATGAAGGGGCGCTTGCCCGAATCAAGACCGTCCCAGCCCGCAAGTTCTGCGAGCCCCTTCCCATCCAGAACTTCGCAGCCCTTCTCCTGCCAAAGGAGCAACCCTCGGGCCGCCAGCTTTTTCAAAGTCTTATTGGTATGGACGACGGAAAGGCCGAGTGTATCGGCGACATGCTGCTGCGTAATGGGGATAACCTTGCTGCCGTTGAAAAGGCGCAGAGTGCTGGCGCGCTGGTGCAGATACGCAATGAGATAAGCGGCACGCTCCATCGCGGAGCGGCGGCCGATGCTCAGCAGATGCTCATCGAGAATCCGCTCCTCACGCGATGCGATCCAGGTCAGATCATAGGCCAGCGAGGCGTGAGAATTATAGAGTGTCATCAACTCCGTGCGCTCGAAAACACAGAGCGATATCGGCGAGAGCGCTTCCGTCGAATGCTGCATCTCCCCCATGATCGACCCCTGCAATCCGATAAGATCGCCGGGCATCACGTAGTTCAGGATCTGGCGGCGGCCATCCTCCAGCGTCTTGTATCTAAAACCCCAGCCGGAGAGGATGGTGAAAAGGTGAGCGCTATGCGCGCCTTCGAGGAAGATCGTGGCACCGGCATCGACAAGAAGCTCCCCCTTCTTGAAGCCGCTGATGAAATTCAGCTCGTCGCGCTGGAATTCCCGGAAATGAGGCAGTGATCTCAGCGGACATTGCTGGCAGGGCGTGCGTCGTCCATGCACCGTCGCTGCTGCTTTCGCCATGAAACACCCCTCAAGTTACAGCGGCAAACAGAATGCCCAATAAGCCACTGTAATATTAAGCGTTGCAGGAACGCAAACTCTCGTCAATGCGGGAAGTCGAGGCCCATTTCCCGGAAGCGCTCGGGGTCGTCTCCCCAGTTTTCACGGACCTTCACGAAGAGGAAGAGGTGCACGGGCTGCTCCAGGATCGCGGAGAGTTCCTTGCGTGATGCGGTCGAGATCGATTTGATCGCTTCGCCGCCCTTGCCGAGAGCGATCTTCTTCTGGCTTTCGCGCTCGACATAGATCACCTGTTCGATGCGCACGGAGCCGTCCTTGCGCTCTTCCCACTTTTCCGTTTCGACATGCGAGGAATAGGGAAGCTCCTGATGCAGACGCAGAAACAGCTTTTCGCGGGTGATTTCGGCGGCAAGCTGGCGCATCGGCAGGTCGGAAATCTGGTCTTCCGGATAATACCAGGGACCTTCCGGCAAGGTCTTCGCCAGATAATCCATGACGTCGTCGCAGCCGGAGCCGTTTTCCGCCGAGATCATGAAGGTCTGCTCGAAGGCGATCTTCTCGTTGGCGGCGGCGGCAAGCGCCAGCAGGTCCTCACGGCGAACGCGGTCGATCTTGTTCAAGACGAGGATCTTCGGCTGGGAAACATCTTTCAGCCCTTCCAGGATGGCCTCGGCATCGCCGCGCAGACCACGCTCGCTGTCGATCAGCAGCATGATGAGATCGGCGTCCTTGGCGCCACCCCAGGCGGACGTCACCATGGCGCGATCAAGACGGCGGCGCGGCTTGAAGATGCCGGGCGTGTCCATGAAAACGATCTGCGCGTTGTTGTGAATGGCGATGCCGCGCACGATGGCGCGCGTCGTCTGCACCTTGTGGCTGACGATCGAGACCTTTGCGCCGACGAGCCGGTTGACGAGCGTCGACTTACCGGCATTGGTGGGGCCGATAAGGGCAACGAAGCCCGAATGCGTCGGGCCGATATGTTCAACCGCGCCGTCTTCGGCGGGCGTGTCCTGCTGATTGGTCATTTTCCACTATTCCCCGGCAGTCACTTCTCAGTCAACTGAGGCTGCCAAATACCTTCACGCTCCAGGATCCGTGTCGCCGCCATCTGTTCGGCCGCACGCTTAGAGCGTTCTATTCCCGTTTCAGGCGCCGTTCCCTTGACTTCCACAGTCACTGTAAAGCGCGGATCATGATCCGGTCCGCTGCGATCATCAACCCTGTAGACCGGGGTGACGCCGAATTTTGCATGTGCCCACTCCTGCAGCTCCGTCTTGGCGTCGCGCCTTGCGCCCTCCGGCCGGATGGCGCGGGGCTCCCAGAAGCGCAGGATGAAGGCGCGGGCGACTTCAAGTCCGCCGTCCAGGTAGAGTGCTGCGATCAGGCTTTCGACGACATCGGCGCGCACGTTGAGCATCCGCTTGCCCGTCAGCTTCTTCACGTCGGCGCCGGTGCGGATATAGAGATGCAGCTCCATTTCATCGGCAACCTCGGCGCAGGTCTCTGCACTCACGAGCTGGTTGAGGCGAACAGACAGCTCGCCTTCCGTCGCCGCACCGAAGGTCTTGAAAAGCAATTCCGCGATACAGAGGCCGAGAACACGGTCACCGAGAAATTCCAGCCGCTCGTAGTTGCCCGTCTTGTGCGTACGCGCGCTGGCATGGGTCAGCGCGCGGTCGAGACGCTCCTTTTCGGCGAATTCGTGGCCGATAACGACCTCAAGCCTGGCACGATCCGCCTGGGAGAGCGTCAGTGCCTTCGTCATTCGACAACCTTGAAAATACGGTCCCAACGCATATTGGTCGGCCATTTCCAGATTTCACGGAACGAGGTGTCGTGACCCAGCGAGAAGAAAATGACGCTGGCACGGCCGATCAGGTTCTCAGCTGGGACATAGCCGACATCGAAACGGCTGTCGTCGGAATTGTCGCGATTGTCGCCCATCATGAAGTAATGGGCCGGCGGAACGACATATTCCTGGGTGTTGTCGCCACGCGAATTCGGCGAAAGATCCAGCGTGTCGAAGACTTTACCTGTATCCGGCAAACGTTCGCTGTAGACGGCGATATGGTCACCCGGCTCCTGGCTATAGTCGGACGAGAAAGTGCCATGCGGCTCGCGCGGAACGGCCTGGCCGTTGATATAGAGAATGTCGTTCTTGACCTGGATGCGGTCGCCCGGCAGGCCGATCACGCGCTTGATGTAGTCGACATCCGGATTCGGCGGGAAGCGGAAGACCACGACATCGCCACGCTTCGGCTCGCTGCCCAAAATGCGGCCGCTGAACAGATCGGGCGAGAACGGCAGCGAGTACTTGGAGTAGCCGTAGGCGAACTTGTTGACGAAGATATAGTCCCCGACAAGAAGCGTCGGCATCATCGAGCCGGACGGAATGGTGAATGGCTGAAAGAGAACCGTGCGGATGATCATGGCCAGGACGAGCGCCTGAACGATGACCTTAATGTTCTCCCACAGGGCGTTCTGCTGTTTTACGGCTTTCTCGGACACGCAGTCTTTTTCCTTTTTCGCACCCCACCGGCGCACTTATATTCAGGCACTGTCTACTCGCTTCATATCATCGCGGCAATGGCGCGGATGCCAAAAGCGACATACAGCCGTGATTCAGGCATCCATCGGCAGCGCTTCGATAATCACAAAGGCCTGAGCAAGAGGAAAATCATCCGTTATCGTCAAATGAATGGCAGCGCGGTGATTTGCTGGCAGCATGGAAACCAGCCTTTCTGCGGCACCGCCGGTCAATTGCATGGTCGGCTTTCCACTTGGCAGATTGACGACACCCATGTCGCGCCAGAAGACGCCCTGCGCCAATCCTGTGCCCAAAGCCTTAGAGCAGGCTTCCTTGGCAGCAAAACGCTTGGCATAGGAGGCCGCCTTGTTCTTGCGACGCTCGGACTTGGCGCGCTCAATATCGGTAAAGCAGCGCTCCGTGAACCGGGCGCCGAAACGTTCGATCGTCTTCTCAACCCGGCGGATGTCGATAAGGTCGCTGCCTATGCCGATAATCATGGGAAGGCCCTCCTGGCGGCCCGGACAAGGTCAGTCTGGGTCAGACGCTCGATGCGTTCTCGGCAATCGCCAGCCGCTCGCGGGCGCGCTCCATCAGGCGCTCCCTGCGGCGGGTCTTGAAGGTCTTCACACCATAATAAGTCAGCGCGTAGACGATCACGCCCGTCACGATGGCAGGCGGAATGCCGCCGATCAGCATCGGCTTCAACACCGGGTCCCAGATTTGCGAGAGATCGCCCTTATGCCAAAGCGCGGGCAGGTCGATGCTGCCGCCCTGGCCGCCGCTATCGCGTGACAGGATCAGATGGCCGATCTCCCAAGTCAGGGCCCAGATGAAGGGGTAGGTAATCGGATTACCGGCGGCCAGACAGCCCAACGCCGAAGCGATGACATTGCCGCGGATCAGATATGCGATGATGATCGCCATGACGAAATGCACACCGATGAACGGCGTCCAGGACACGACAATACCCGCGGCAAAACCGGCCGCGACCGAATGCGGCGATGCGGCAAGGCGAACGAGGCGCTTGCCGAAATATTGGAACGAGCGGACAAAACCCTTGCGGGGCCAAAGGTGCTCCCGCAGTTTTTCCTTGAATGTCAGTGGTTTTCGGCGGCGAAACAGCATGCGGCTTATCTAGTGCAATGGGGGCCGTCGTGACAAGAGCGGCCAAGCGTATCATGCACCGATTAAGAACCGAAAGTACGGCTCTTTTTTGCAACATCAGCTGCTATTGAAGCAGAAAATGGACGTTCCCCTTCAGCGGCGGGCAGCAATCCCGCAAGATCGGGATGCTCCAAGGGCGCAACAACGACGCGCCCCTCCTGGTCTTTCAAGTATTAATGGCTGTTAACGCGTGCGGAACAGACCGCGGTCGACCTGACGCTGACGATACTCAAGGTCAAAACGGTCATGCGAACCATTCAGGTAAGCCATTTCGCGTTCTTCAACACTCGGAACACGCAGAGCACGGGCGATTTTCTTGATCGGGCTAAACATTGTCTTCTCTCATTTCAGTTTCGTTTCTTCGATGACCAGAAGATAGGCGCGACAAAGGCTAATTACCACCGCTTTGAAATATACGCAGCCATGCGCATAGCGCATACCTATCCGGAAATGCGCTCGAATTTGGTCATAAAATGATCACAAAATATGCAGGCTGCTTTGAGATCGGCCGACATCACTCGTAGAGGCGCTTTACCGTCGCAATGCAATCGAGTTCCTTGAGCTGCACCAGAAGCTGGTTGAGCTGGCGCAAATCCCAGACTTCGACGTCGAGGGCCATTTCGGTGAAATCGGCCGCAACCCGAACGGTATTGAGCACGCGAATGTTGACGTCGACGTCCGCTACGGTCTGCGCCACCTTTGCAAGCGTGCCCGGCTCGTTGAGAGCATTGATCAGGATGCGGGCGGCAAAGCGGGACTTGTTGGCTTCGTCCAGATCCCAGCGCACATCGATCCAGCGCTCGGGCTCGTCGTCAAACCGCTGCAGGACCGGCGACTGGATGGGATATATGGTAATGCCCTTACCTTTTTCCATGATGCCGACGATACGGTCGCCTGGGACGGCGCCGGTCGGCGCAAAAAGCACCTCGACATTCGAGGAGATACCGCGGATCGGCGGCGCATCGAGATCGGCGCCGTCGGAAACCTCGGCCTTGTTCTTGCCGGGGATCTTGAAGATCATGCCCGAGGCGCTGCGAACGTTGAACCAACCTTCGTCGCCGGCAGGCTTCACAGTCACACGCTCATCCTGATGATCGGGATAGACAGCGCGCAAGACATCGAGCGACGACATCTCCCCTCGCCCGACAGCGGCGATCGCATCCTCGACATCCTTCTGGCCGAGGCGATGCAGGGCAGGCTTCAGGGCATCGCGCGAGAAGACCTTGCCGGCGCGCTCGAAGGTGCGCTCCAGAATGCGGTGGCCGAGGCCGGCATATTGCTTGCGGATGGCAAGACGGGTTGCGCGGCGAATGGCGGCGCGCGCCTTGCCGGTGACCACGATTTCTTCCCAGGCGGCCGGCGGCACCTGCACGCCCGAGCGGATGATCTCGACTTCATCGCCGTTGTTCAGCCGCGTAACGAGCGGCATGATACGGCCATTGATCTTGGCGCCGACGGTGGTGTCGCCGATATTGGTATGGACGGCATAGGCAAAGTCGATCGGCGTCGCGCCGCGCGGCAGGGCAATCAGCTTGCCCTTGGGCGTGAAGCAGAAGACCTGATCCTGGAACAGTTCGAGCTTCGTGTGCTCGAGGAACTCTTCCGGGCTGTCGCCCTCGGCCAAAGCCTCGATCGTATGGCGCAGCCAGGAATAGGCGTTGCTTTCCCGCGACAGGAGCTCACCATCCGCACCATTGCCGTTGCTATTCGTGCCGTCCTTGTAGAGCGTGTGGGCGGCGATGCCGAATTCGGCGATCTCATGCATGCGCTTCGTGCGGATCTGCAGCTCGATGCGCTGACTGGAAGGGCCGACAATCGTCGTGTGCAGCGAGCGGTAGTCGTTCTGCTTCGGCGTCGAGATATAATCCTTGAAGCGGCCGGGAACGACGCGCCAGCGGGTGTGGACGATGCCGAGCGCCCGATAGCAGGACGGAATATCGTCGACGAGAAGACGGAAGCCGTAGATATCGGAAAGCTGCTCGAAAGAGAGCGACTTCGACTGCATCTTGCGGAAGACCGAATAGGGCTTCTTCAGCCGGCCCTTGACCATGGCGTTGGCAAGACCGTTGGCAACAAGCAGATCGCGCAGTTCGGTCTCGATCTTCTTGACGAGCCCTTCATTACGGCGCGACAGCTCCTCCAGGCGCTTGGTGACGGTCTCATGCGCTTCCGGATTAATATGGCGGAAGGAGAGCTCCTCCAGCTCCTCGCGCATGTCCTGCATACCCATGCGGCCGGCGAGCGGCGCATAGATTTCCATCGTCTCCTCGGAAATGCGCGCGCGCTTTTCCGGCGACATGTGATCGAGCGTGCGCATATTGTGCAGGCGGTCGGCAAGCTTGACCAAAAGCACGCGTACGTCGTCGGAAATGGCAAGCAGCAGCTTGCGAAGGTTTTCGGCCTGCTTGGCCTTCTTGGTGACGAGATCCAGCTTCTTGATCTTCGTCAGGCCCTCGACCAGGCGACCGATATCCTCGCCGAACATCTCGTCGATTTCGGCGCGCGTCGCCGTCGTATCCTCGATCGTATCGTGGAGAAGCGCGACTGCGATGGTCGATTCATCCAGACGCATATCCGTCAGGATCGCAGCAACTTCGAGAGGATGGGAAATATAGGGATCGCCGCTGGCACGTTTCTGCTGGCCATGCTTCTGCATCGCATAAACATAGGCTTTGTTGAGAAGAGCTTCGTTGGCATCGGGCTTGTATTTCTGCACGCGCTCAACAAGCTCGTATTGCCGCATCATTCCGAAGCTACTCCCGCAAAAACAAAAGCGCGCCAGTCATCTGACCGGCGCACGCATCTTGCCATCATATCGCTCCTGCCCGGAGCATCAAGATCGACGATCAGTAATCGTCGCTTTTTTCCGGCGGAACCAGACCTTCGATGCCGGCCAGAAGTTCTTCTTCCGACATCTGGTCGAAAGTAACGGCTTCAGGAGCGTCTTCTTCCTCTTCGCTGGTGGTAGAAGCACCTGCTGCCAGGAGGCTTGCCGGATCGGGCTCAGGCTCATCGACTTCGACATGCTTCTGCAGCGAATGGATCAGGTCTTCCTTGAGATCATCAGGCGACAGGGTCTCGTCGGCGATTTCGCGCAGCGCGACGACCGGGTTCTTGTCGTTATCGCGGTCGATGGTGATCGACGAGCCCTGCGAAATCAGACGGGCGCGATGGCTGGCGAGCAGCACGAGCTCGAACCGGTTCTCTACTTTATCAATGCAATCTTCTACTGTGACACGGGCCATTGCCTGTCCTTTGCGGTCGTGATGTCGTCATCATGTCTCGGAGTAGCACGCCGATACAAGCAAACGATGGCAAATTCAAGTTTTTCCTGTTTCAGCGCCTTTGCAGCCCCCGGGAAAGTGCTAAAATTCCCCTAGACAAACGGCGATTTCCACCGGAAGTTGCTTGGAATATCCCATTGCGTGCCCTAAATCTCGGTTATATGAATAATTCATAAAGTAATACGAATTATTCTGCAACGCCTTACAAGGCATTGTTTTAGCTAGCGTTTGAATGAAGTGATTACGTTTTTATAACAGTGGATAAGTAAGCAATGTTTGACCCACGCGAAAAAATTGCACTCTTTATAGATGGCGCCAATCTCTACGCTGCGTCCAAGAGCCTCGGCTTCGATATCGATTACCGCAAGCTGCTGAAGGCATTTCAGAAACGCGGCTATCTGCTGCGGGCCTATTATTACACCGCTCTCATCGAAGATCAGGAATATTCCTCCATCCGCCCGCTGATCGATTGGCTCGACTATAACGGCTACAAGGTCGTCACCAAGCCGGCCAAGGAATTCACGGATTCCATGGGACGCCGCAAGATCAAGGGCAACATGGACATCGAGCTGGCGATCGACGCCATGGAGCAATCCGAGACCGTCGACCATCTGGTGATCTTTTCCGGCGACGGCGACTTCACGACCCTCGTGGAAGCCCTTCAGCGCCGCGGACGCAAGGTTTCGGTGATCTCGACCATGTCGACCCAGCCGCCGATGATCGCCGACGATCTGCGCCGCCAGGCCGACCATTTCATCGACCTTGTCTCGCTGAAGGCCGAGATCGGCCGCGAAGCCTCGGAACGGCCTGCACGCGCTCCCGAGGGAGGTCACACCGCTGCGGAATCCGAGGAGTAATTAGGGACTGCATTAGACGGGTTCGCTGCACGCGGCAGAAAGCGTTTCGCGTTTGCCGCGACAGCCGGCCCTTCGCTAGGGCATCCTGAGCCTGCTGAAGGGGCGCTCGTCGCTGCAATCGATTCATGCGTAGCTGCCTTGCCCAGGGATATTTGCGCGCGGTGGAAGCATTTGCATTTGCCGCGGCAGCCTGCCCTTCGCTAGGGCTCAGGGCGTTCGTCGCTGCAATCGATTCACTGGATCGATTGCTCGGGCTTTGCCCGATCGCTTCTCACCCTCACCCATTGTCCTTGAGCAGGCGGCTCTTCTGCCTGTTCCAATCGCGTTCCTTCTCGGATTCGCGCTTGTCATGCAGCTTCTTGCCCTTGGCGAGAGCCAATTCCAGCTTGGCGCGGCCCCGGTCGTTGAAATAGATTTTCAACGGCACCAAGGTCATGCCTTCACGGTTGATCGCCGAACGCAGCCGGCCAATTTCGCGGCTGGAAAGCAGCAGCTTGCGGCGACGGCGCGGCTCGTGATTGAAGCGGTTCGCCTGCAGGTATTCCGGCAGATACGAGTTGATCAGCCAGATTTCGTCGCCTTCGTCCGAAGCGTAGGATTCGGCGATATTGGCCTTGCCTTCACGCAGCGACTTGACCTCGGTGCCCATCAGCACGAGACCAGCCTCATAGGTATCGATGATCTCGTAGTTGAAGCGGGCCTTGCGGTTTTCCGCCACGACCTTGTTCACCACGCGCTGGCTGCCTTTGGGTGCCATGATTCTTCTTCTTTTCCTGCGTCGTTCCGGCAGCAACAGAGGTGCGCCACATCCTAGTCCCTAAATAAGCGAGACCGCCCTCCTTGTGAAGAGAGCGGTCCGGCAGAGTTTGGCAATGGCCTCGAATAGCGTCAGTTCAAGAGGCCGGCGTGGCGCAGGGCCGCATCGATCGCAGCCTCCGTGCCTGGCTCCAGGGTCGACAGCAGCGGTGAGCGCACATTGCGGCTCATGCGGCCAAGCCGGGAGAGACCGTATTTGGCACCGCAAAGGCCAGGCTCGAGGAAGATAGCCTTGTGCAGCGGCATCAATCGATCCTGATAGTCCAGAGCCTTGGCATAGTCACCGGCGAGCGTCGCCGCCTGGAATTCGGCGCAAAGACGCGGTGCGACGTTGGCCGTGACCGAGATGCAGCCGACGCCACCATGGGCGTTGAAGCCGAGCGCCGTGGCATCCTCGCCGGAAAGCTGGCGGAAATCGCGGCCGCAGCTGATACGCTGTTCGGAGACGCGCTCGATCTTGCCGGTCGCATCCTTGACACCGACGATATTGGAATAGGACTTGGCAAGCGCGCCCATCGTCTCCGGCGTCATGTCGACAACCGAACGGCCGGGAATGTTATAGATATAGATCGGCAGCTTCACCGCCTCCGCGATCGCGGCGAAATGCGCGTAAAGCCCCTTCTGGGTCGGCTTGTTGTAGTAGGGCGTGACGACAAGAACCGCATTGGCGCCAACCTTTTCGGCATGCTGCGCCAGCTCGATCGCCTCGCGGGTATTGTTCGAACCCGCGCCCGCCATGACAGGGACCCGCTTATTGGCGATCTCGATGCAGAGCTCGACGACGCGCTTGTGCTCGTCATGCGACAGGGTCGGCGATTCACCCGTCGTACCCACGGGCACCAGTCCCTTGCTGCCCTCTTTTATCTGCCAGTCGACATGCGAGGCGAAAGAAGCCTCATCCACCTTGCCGGCGTCAGTAAAGGGCGTAACGAGAGCGGGAATGGATCCCTGGAACATGCAAGTCTCCTAGCGGCGCGGCATTCATGCTTCAGCCGCAATCCATGGTTATGAATCCGCGCACCATAAAGCGCACGCTTGACGGCGACAAGCACGCTTTGAATGGTAAAGGGCAGTTTCCGATATCATAATTGATTGAAATTCGGACCACCGGTAAGGTTTCGTTAATATTGCATTTGGCAAATGGAAGGGGCCTTTTGTTTTGTGAGTAGCCGGATGAAGAGACCTGTCATGATCTGGACCGCCGTGGGCTTGGCGGTCGCCCGGGGCGCCGTTGCCTCGCAATTTCCCGGCCAGCAGATACCGACGAGCGCCAATGCCTATGTCGCGATGGCGCCGGATCCCATGAGCACGGCCGCGATCCCGCGCAGCGGCGCCATCGCCCCCGTCAACGGCGACCTGAAGGCAGGACTCGACGCGCTTTCCAATAAGAACCCGATGCAGGCGCTCGCTATTCGCAATGGCATGAGCGAAGGCACGCTCGACCGCCATATCCTGACCTGGGCAATCGCCACTTCAGGCCAGCCGGGCATCCCCTCCGGCGAGATTGCCGCCGCCGCTCGCGAGCTTGTCGGCTGGCCGGGGCTTGGCAACCTGCGCGCCAATTCCGAGCGGGCGCTTTACACGGAAAATCCGGCGACGGATCAGGTCCTGGCCGCCTTCGGCAACTCGCAGCCGGAGACCGTGGAGGGCAGCATCATCCTCTCGCGTGCTCTTATGGCGCGCGGCGTGTCGGCGCAGGCCGGAAAACTGATCCGCAAGATCTGGCGCGATGAGCCATTGGACAAGTCTCTCGAAGACAAGATCCTCGCGGAATTCCCCAGCCTGCTTTCGCCCGCCGATCACAAGGCCCGCATGGACTATCTGCTTTACCGCGACCGGACGGCACAGGCCAAACGCTTCGGCGATCTCGGCAGGGCGCAATCACTCTACAAGGCGTGGGCGGCCGTCAATGACCGCTCGCCGAAAGCCGATGCGCTGATTGCAGGCGTAGATGCGCAATTGCGCACGGATCCCGCCTACCTCTTCATGCGGATCGAGAACCTGCGCCGCCAGAACAAATATGACGATGCCGCCAATCTTCTGGCGCAGATGCCCAAAGACCGCAGCGTGCTTGTCAGCCCCGGCGCATGGTGGGCCGAGCAGCGCATCGTCAGCCGCGGACTGGTGGATCAGGGTGAATTCAAGGCTGCCTATCGCATCGTCGACGCCAGCGTTGCAGAAAGCCCGCAGGATATCGGCGAGGCCGAATTCCACGCCGGCTGGTACGCTCTGCGCGGCTTGCAGGACGGCGCAAACGCATCAGCCCATTTCCGCAAGATACTGCAGGTCTCGAACGGACCGATCTCGCAATCGCGCGGCTGGTATTGGCTCGGCCGGGCAGCAGAGGTAGGCGGACCGGGCAAGGCTGCCGATTTCTATGCGAAGGCCGCCTCCTATCCGAGCACTTTCTACGGCCAACTTGCCGCTGAGAAACTTGGCCGCCGTACCCTTGATGTCACCTATCCCTCGCCCTCCGCTACGGATCGCCAGCGCTTCCAGACACGCGAGGCGGTGCAGGCGATTTCGCGGCTTGAGGCGGCCGGGCACGGATGGCGTGCCGACGCGCTCTATCGCGCTCTCGCCAAACAGCTGGATAGCCCCGGCGAAGTCGCCATGCTGACCGCCCGCGCCGAGCGTTCCGGCAATCACCAGCTTTCGCTGCAGATCGGCAAGATCGCCTATGGGCGCGGCATCGACGTTGCAGCCCTCGCCTTCCCGATCGGCGTCATTCCGGACAACGCCAATATTTCGGGCTCGGGCAAGGCACTCGCCTATGCCATCGCCCGGCAGGAAAGCGCCTTTAATCCGGCCGCCGTTTCCTCTGCCAATGCCCGCGGCCTGCTGCAGTTGCTGCCGAAGACGGCAAAGGCCGTTGCCGGCCGGCACGGCATAACCTATTCCGCCGACAAGCTGACGCAGGATGCCGGCTATAACGCCACGCTCGGCGCCCATTATCTCGGCGAGCAGATCGACACCTTCGGCGGATCTTACATCCTGACCTTCATCGCCTACAATGCAGGGCCGAACAAGGTGCCGGAATGGATCAGCCGCTATGGCGATCCGCGCGGCAAGTCGCTCGACGACGTGATCGACTGGATCGAGCGCATCCCCTTCCCGGAGACCCGCAACTACGTGCAGCGCGTGATGGAAAACTATCAGATGTACAAGGCGCGACTGGGGCAGAAAGCCGACATCGTACACGATCTGATAAGCGGTCGCGGCTAGCCGGTAACCCCAGTTGTGCGTGCTGCGGAAATGCCGTTACATCCCTCGCAATATCCGAAACTTGAGGGAGTGATACATGCGCAGCGACGATGAAAGCGGCTTCCTTGCCAGAACGATCGCGGCCGGGGACGGTTTGAAGCTTTATGTGCGGGATTATGCCTGCAGCGAAGCGACGGCGCACAACCGGCCGTCTGTCTTCTGCCTGCCGGGGCTCACACGCAACTCGCGCGATTTTCACCAGTTGGCGCTGCTTCTATCGCAGGATTCCTTAGGCCCACACAGGGTGATTACACTCGACGCCCGCGGACGCGGCCTATCCGAACGAGATCCCGACAAGTCCCACTACAATCTCGCCGTCGAAGCGCAGGACGTCCTGACCGTTTGCGCCGCTCTCGATATCTCGCAAGCCATCTTCATCGGCACCTCACGCGGTGGGCTGGTTCTGCATATGATCGCGGCCAGTCGGCCGGACATCCTGAAAGCGGTCATTCTCAACGATATTGGCCCCCTCCTGGAGAGGAATGGGCTGGCGGATATCCGCGATTATCTAAATCGTGACAAGAGGCCCGCCAACTGGAGCGAGGCGGTCGAAATCCTGCGCGAAAACCATGGGAATGCCTTTACCGCGCTTGCCGAAGAGGACTGGTGGGACATGGCCCGAGCGATCTACACGGTTGTCGACGAGAAACCTGTCGCTGACTACGATCCTGCCATCGCGCTCCAGATGCAGGTACTCGATCTGGACGCGCCGATTCCCGACTTATGGGCGCAGTTCCAAGGATTTCAGCATATTCCGCTGATGGTGATTCGCGGTGAGAACTCGAAGCTGCTGACGCAATCCACGACCAATGAAATGGCAAAACGGCATCCAGGCATCGTCGTTAAGATCGCCGACGGACAAGGACACGCTCCCATCCTGCATTTCAGCGACATTCCAGAGGCAATCGGCGCTTTCATCTCGCGGCTTTGAGGACAAAGCCTGAAATCGTTCAGTCCTCATGAAACAAGAAGGCCCGGTGGGAAACCGGGCCTTCCCTCTTCCGATCGGAGGTCTGATCGGAAGATCTGTCAAATTCGATTCGGCGACCGAATTAGAAGGTGCGCTGGAAGCGCAGGATACCAGCCCAGGTGTCCTTGTTGACGGCGTCATAGTTGACGTAGGTCACTTCCGGCTCGATCAGCAGGTCCTTGACGGGGTTGAACTTGACGTTCGTCGTTGCAGCGAAAGTCTTCAGATCGTCGTAGGAAAGCTGCAGGTTCCACTTCAGCTTGTCGTTGATCGGAACGCCAACGCCGCCCCAGACAGCCCAGTCACCCCAGCCGAGGCCAGCACCGCCAGCACCGGCATACTTGTTGAGCTTGTCGCCATCGGTGTTCCAGCCGCCCATAACGAAAGCGGTGAGAACGCCAAAGTCGGCATCGACGCGAGCCTTGACAGCGCCTTCTTCGACGATCGAGTCGTAGCCGCCGACGACGCGGAACTGCCAGGCGCCGGCCTTGTAGCCAACACCAGCGACAACGTCAGGCAGGTAGTGGTTCGTGCTGTCTTCGCCGTTTGCACCCTTGGCGCCAGCGCCCGAGTTGCTATCTTCAACCGAGATCACAGCCGTGAAGCCGTTGCCGGCGTCGTACTTGTAGGTGATCTGGTTCAGTTCGTCGGTGTTGTTGATGCCGTATTCGATCACGTCGTCGTTGATGACGTCGCCGGCGTAACCGGTGAAGGTCGAGTAGACCGAATCAGCCTTACCGACGAGGAAACCGCCGAGGCTGATGTTGGCCCAAAGCAACTTGGTCGTGGTCGCGTTGCCGTCATTCCAGTCCCAACGAACAACGGTATTGGTCTTCAGCGGGCCGTATTCGGTGTCGGTCGCGGTGTCGAGAGAGAGTTCAGCGCGGGTATGCCAATAGGTGCCGCGGCCACCAGCGTCCTGGCCAGCCTTGTAGGCGTTGTACCAGCCGCCTTCGGTACGAACGCGGCCGCCGATCTTGAGGCAGGTTTCGGTGCCCGGGATGAAGAAGTAACCAGCACCGTATGCGTCGCAGATGCGAACGTATTCCAGCGGCTCGGGCTCGGCAGCGACGATCGCGTCAGCCGCGTGAGCACCGGATACTGCTGCCAGCGCAGCAGCGGAGCCGAGAAGAAGGCTCTTGATGTTCATAGTAACTCCAGTTTCAATATCAATTAGGTATGAGAAATCACATCGCAAAAAACGACGCGCCCTACCCCACCTAGCTTTAAAAGTTGACCCCTGATCCGGGAGAACCAAGACGCTAAGTCTTGCTTCCGATTTGGAACCTACAGATCGTTTTTTTCAGAGCAATATCAGAGACAAACTATGAGCAATTGTGACAGCTGTTTCAAAAGAGTGCGTTGCACAAAAATCACGTCGCAAATCTGTCATACTTCCGAAGCACCCGGAGCGAATTCTGCTTAAAATTACACGGAAACAACTTTCGCGCGGAGGGCAATATCCGCAGAGAAAAATGCGCCATACCAAAATGGTCGCATCATCTTCAAGATCAAAAGAAATGCGGCTGCCGATAACGCAAAAAGCCCGGCCTTTCGACCGGGCTTTTCCTCACCGAAGTGAGAAATCTCATATGACCGAAGTCAAATCAGATTAGAACGAGCGCTCGAAGCGGAGGATACCAGCCCACTGGTCCTTGTTGATGGAGTCCCAGTTGGTGTAGGAGACTTCCGGCTCGATGAGCAGGTTCTTAACCGGGTTCCACTTGACGTTCGTGGTAGCGGCGAAGACCTTGGAGTCGGTGTAAGCGAGCTGGAGGTTCCACTTCAGCTTTTCGTTGACCGGTACGCCAACGCCGCCCCAAACTGCCCAGTCGCCCCAGCCGATGCCTTCACTGCCTGCACCAGCGTACTTGTTCAGCTTGTCGCCGTCGGTGTTCCAGCCGCCCATCAAGAAGGCCGAGAATACGCCGAAGTCAGCGTCTACGCGAGCCTTGATAGCGCCTTCTTCGACGATCGAGTCGTAACCGCCAACGACCTTGAAGGCCCATGCGCCGGCCTTGTAGCCAACACCGGCAACAACGTCAGGCAGGTAGTGGTTCGTGCTGTCTTCGCCGTTTGCGCCAGTTGCAAACTTACCGGAGTTCGAGTCTTCAACCGAGATTACAGCCGTGAAGCCGTTGCCGGCGTCGTAGTTGTAGGTGATCTGGTTCAGTTCGTACGGACCGTCATAGACCACGTCGTCGTTGATGACGTCGCCGGCGTAGCCGGTGAAGACGTTGAACTGCGAGTCTTCCTTACCAACGGTGAAGCCACCGAGGCTGATGCTGGCATGCAGCAGGTTGGTCGACGTCGCGTTGCCGTCGTTCCAGTCCCAACGCAGTTCAGTGTTGGTCTTCAGCGGACCGTATTCGGTGTCGGTTGCCGTCTGCAGCTGCAGCTCAGCACGCGTGTGCCAGAGAGTGCCATTGTGGCTGTCTGCGTCGTAAGCATCGTACCACTTACCTTCGGTACGAACCTTACCGCCGATCTTGAGGCAGGTTTCGGTGCCCGGGATGAAGAAGTAGCCAGCACCGTATGCGTCGCAGATGCGGACGTATTCCAACGGCTCGGGCTCAGCAGCGACGATCGCGTCAGCCGCGTGAGCACCGGATACTGCTGCCAGCGCAGCAGCGGAGCCGAGAAGAAGGCTCTTGATGTTCATATTGACCTCCAGTCAAAGTTTTATCTCAAGAATGAGAACTACCCGAAGGCATTCCCTGTCCCATCCTCGTGTTTCAAGAAGTGGACGATCAATCGCCCTCGCTTCCGAGAGTGAAAATACAAGACGCGGCCTGTCACGCAATCGACATCTTCTCCGAAAGGGGGATTTGGGTAAGCCTTCCGCAATTCCTGTTGCTGAAAGGACACAAGTCGGCGACACGGTGGCCACATTTATTTAGACTTCGTTAAGAAACGTCTTAATCTACGGGTACTTACGCCAACGGCTGGAATAGCTTCAGTCAGCTGGAAAAAGGCGGGGAAATGGCCATTCCATGGCTAACCGGCGGATTTTTGCGCGGTCCGGCAAGCTCTTTGCGGCACTGGCGTCGCTTCGTCGCCGGACAAATAGCCCCTGGTGACGTCCACCCGCGTCCCAAAACGAAGCAAGGACGCGGGTGATTCCAGGATGAGCGATTCGGATAAGTGCAAGCAGCCATTGGAAAAGGAAGGGCCGCTGAACACCAAACGCCGCTCCGAACCATCATTTCCTTCGATAGAGGATCATCCCGGCGTGATGGAGCACGCCATTGATAAAGTCACCATCTGCGGTGAAACCGGTGTCGTCCCAGTAGTCGATATGATCCCCAGTCAACACGTAGCGCCCCTGATAGGCACGCTCACGGCTGCCCCGCGCCTCGATATAGCGGCCGTTCGGCAGGAGCTCATGGCGGATATGACCATCTGCGGTCACCCACATGCCGGCGTAAGTGTGAGTCGGTTTCTTCATTTGGATTCGATCCTCGGAAAGTGCCGGCGAAGCGAACAGGATGCCTGCCAGGATGAGAATGAGAGCAAGGGAGCGGATCAATGCGCCGCCCGCGTCGGGCGCACGACGACCTCATTGACATCGACATCATCTGGCTGCTCGACGGCGAAGCGCACCGCCCGACCGATGGCATCGGGAGTCAGCGCAACGGCTCGATAGGATTTCATCGCTTCGGCCGCCGCCGGATCGGTGATCGTATCGGCGAGCTCACTCTCGACGACGCCCGGATGAATGCAGGTGACCCGGATGTCGCGGCATTCCTGCCGCAGCCCATCGGAGATCGCCCGAACGGCATACTTGGTCGCGCAATAGACGGCGGCGGTCGGAGAGACGGCCAGCGCCCCGATCGAGGCGATATTGATGATGTGGCCGGAACCACGCGCCGTCATTTCCGGCAGGACCGCCGCAATGCCATGAAGCACGCCCTTGATGTTAACGTCGACCATTCTGTCCCACTCCTCGACCTTCATCGAAGCCATCAGGGAAAGCGGCATAATGCCGGCATTATTGACGATCACATCGACGCCGCCCCAGGCCAGGCGTGCCGCCTCCGCAAAGGCAGCCACGTCAGCCCTGTCGGTGACATCGAGCCGGCGGGTCATGACCGTGCCGCCCTTTTCTCGTATCTCGGCCGCCAATGCTTCCAATCTGTCGATGCGCCTGGCGCCCAGCATGACCCTTGCGCCGGCAGAAGCGAGTTCGCGGGCGATGCCCGCACCGATGCCGCTGGAGGCACCGGTGATGAGAATGACTTTATCGATAGGCATGCGATCACTCCTTGCTATGTGAACGGTTCTCTTGGAACCGGCTACAGGAAGAATACAGAGCCTCATTGTCGTGATAAGACATCCATTCAGTGACAGCTTGGAAAGCAATAGTTACCAATGTGGCCCGATCTCAATGCTCTCTCCGTCTTCATCCTGGTCGCTCAGGAGCGCAATTTTCGCGCCGCTGCCGATAGGCTCGGTGTTACCCGCTCGGCAGTCAGCCAGACGATACGGCGATTGGAGGAGAGCATGGGCATCGCGCTGCTGCAGCGCACAACCCGCAGCGTCAGCCTGACCGAGGCTGGCGAACGGCTCTATGCGGAGGTGGAGCCGGCAGTCTCGGACATACGCGCCGCTATGGAAAAGACGGAGACTTTGCGCAGCCGACCTCGCGGTCAATTACGGCTTGCCGTCTCGTCGATCGCGGAGCGTTTTCTCGCCGGCGACTTTCTCGCAGGCTTTGCGGACGCCAATCCCGAGATTCAGCTCGACATCACCATCACGGATGAGGAATTCGACATCGTATCGGAAGGCTACGACGCAGGCGTCCGGCTTGGCGAAGTCATCGAACAGGACATGATTGCCGTACCGATCGCCGGCAACGAGCGGCAATTGGCCGTCTGCTCCCCGGCCTATCGCGACCGATTCGGCATCCCCACGCATCCGAAAGAACTCTCGATGCATCGATGCATAGGCTGGCGATCCTCACCAAAGGCTGTCCCCTATCGATGGGAGTTTGCCGAGGAAGGCAAGGAATTCCGGGTGGAGGTCGCGCCGGAGGTGACGACGAATGACATGGGCGTGATGATCAGGCTAGCTGTCGCCGGAGCGGGAATCACTTTCGGGATGGAGGAAAGCTTCCGCGCCTTCATCGGCAGAAACGAACTGGTGCCGATCCTGGAGGAATATTGCCCCTATTTTCCGGGCTTCTACCTCTACTATCCCAACCGACGGAACATGGCTCCGAAGCTGAGGGCGCTGATAGCATATCTGAAACGCTACGAAGGCTTTGCAGGCCGAAATAACTGACCTTGATCGGCTTGGCGCAGCGCCAAGATCGCGGGTCGTCGCCTGCAAGGTAGGATAATCAGGAAAATGGCGGAGAAGATGGGATTCGAACCCACGATACCATTTCTGGTATACTCCCTTAGCAGGGGAGCGCCTTCGACCACTCGGCCACCTCTCCGGTGCGGCCCTGATAGGGCCATTCATTTATCGACGCAAGCGCTTTTTCGCGCTTGTGTACGTTCTTTCCATGATTCAGCAACAGGCGATTGTCGACCGAACCATGCTCCGGCCGGCTCGAAAATTCACATCAAGCCAGCAGCTGCTTCAAATCCGCGGCCGGGTCGGCAAGGATCTCTCTGGATGGGTTGGCGCCGGTTTCCAGCAGCTTCTTGCCGGTCACATAAGCCTTCGCGTCGTTTATCGCGTCGACAGCGATGAAGCGGTTCTGCTTGAAATACCAGACGGAAGCCGCGCCCTCGCGAGCACCGGGACGCAGAAGGGTCTCGTCGTAACCCAGATTGAAGCCGGCGATCTGCAGCTTGACGTCATATTGATCCGACCAGAACCACGGCTTTGGATCATAGGCTTTTTCGCCGCCGGCTATGATTCCCGCCGCGGCCTCAGCCTGATCGACGGCGTTCTGCACCGATTCGAGCCGAATGCGGCCGCCCTCCCAGGGCAATTCTACGCAATCGCCCATGGCGAAGATCGTGGGATCGGAGGTGCGGGCGAACGAATCGACGACGATACCGTTGCCGACCTCGAGACCGGCCTCCTTGGCGAGCCTGTCATTCGGGGCGACGCCGATGCCGACGACGACGAAATCGACGTCGATGGTAGACCCGTCGGACAATTCGGCGGCGATGACATGATCGTTGCGACCGATGAGCTGCTTCAGGCCGGTCTTCTCGCGAATGACGACATCGTGCTTTTGATGAATGGCTCTGAAAATATCGGCCGTTTCCTTGGCCGCCACACGCTGCAATATCCGGTCGCCCATCTCGATGAGCGTGACCTCAAGGCCGCGATGGCGCGCGACAGCAGCGGCCTCAAGCCCGATATAGCCGCCGCCGATGATGAGCACCCGGCGGCCTGGACGCATTTCCCCGGCAAGAAGATCGGCGTCTCGCTTGTCACGGGCGAGATAGACGCCTTCGAGCGCGCCGCCGACGGAGGGCGGCAGGCGGCGCGGCGTCGAGCCAGTCGCAAGCGCTAGGGTCTCGTAATCCAGCCTGGAGCCGTCCTGCATGACGATCTGCTTTGCGACACGATCGATCTGCTCGACCCAGGTGGACACACGGATCTCGACATTGTTGTCGGTGTACCAATGTTCGGGCCGGAACAGCAGGCGATCGAAAGCCATCTCGCCGAGCAGGTACTTCTTGGTCAAAGGTGGGCGCTGGTAGGGAAGGTTTTCCTCGGCACCGACGATGGTGATCGGCCGAGAATCACCCAGCCCACGCAACTTGGCCGCAAGCGCGAAACCCGCCTGCCCGGCCCCGACAATGACCAATCTGCCCGTCACGATCCGTACTCCATTGTTATTATGGCGCTCCTTCCGCGTTGCGCGGAAGGCCGCCTTTGGACTTCAGGGGTAACGCCTGCATCCGCAAGCGTCAATCACGGCTGACCCTGCGCCCCGGATCGGGAGAAAATTAGGCCAAACGCTCAGCTTGATATTTCGACCCAGCGGTGTTCGTGGAAGGATTGGGCCATGGCGTGTACCGATTTTTCGATGCGCAGGCCGTCTTTGAAAGCCACGACTGACGCAGCCTCGCCTGATATGGCGCGGATCAACTCCCGGCACTCGATGATCTTCAGATCGTTGAAGCCGAGACCATGACCGGGTGCCGGGATGAAACGGTCATAGGGCTTGTGCGCGGGTGCGGCCAGCACCTTGCGGAAGCCCTGTTCACTGTCCCTGCCCTCGGCCTGATAGAGCTCGAATTCGTTCATGCGCTCCTGATCATAGGAGATCGAGCCCTTGGAGCCGAAGATCTGCAGGGCGATCCGGCCCTTGCGGCCCCAGGCAGAACGGTTGGCCATGAGCACGGCGGAAATGCCGCCGCCAAGCCGCATCAGCACATTGGCGAGATCGTGGTTTTCGACGGCGCGGCTGCCCCCGTCCTTTAGCGGCCGTTCGGCATAAGGCTTCACCATATCGGTGATGACAGCCTCGACATGGCCGAACAGGAACCAGAGAAGCGAAAGCGGATGCACGGCGAAATCATCCAAAGCGCCGTAACCGGAAGCAAGTTCGCTCTTCCAATAGAAGAGACCGTTCGGATCGGCCATGAAATCCTCATCCATCTCGACGCGGATGTGATTAACCGCGCCGATCGCCCCTTCTGCGATCAGCGCCTTGATGTGACGCATCACCGGGTTCTGGATATAATTGTAACCGAGGATGGCGACCTTGCCGGAGGCCTTGGCTGCGGCCAGCATGCGCTCGGCATCGCCATAGGACGGCGCCATCGGCTTTTCGCACCAGACGTGCTTGCCAGCTTCAAGGGCTGCGATCGCCATTTCCGGGTGGAACTGGTTGGGGGTCGTGACCGAGACGACGTCGACATCGGGATCGGCGATGAGATCGCGCCAGTCGGCCGTTGCCTTTTCGAAGCCGAATTCGTCACCACGCGCCTTTGCCAGATCGGCATTGGCTTCGGCAAGATACACCAGGCGCGGCCGCGCGACATCACCGAATACTGTTTTGACCGCATTCCAGGCTAGCGCATGGCATTTGCCCATATAACCGGTGCCGATCAATCCAACGCCCAATGGCTTCATTTGCCTTTCCTCCTCACATCTTCTCCCGAAGTGGATGATTTTTGGAATATTTAGACCGTTTTGACAAGCGCACTCATGGTATCGACTTCAATCCGAAATGACGAAAACCCGTATTTATATATGTAAATTCATTAGCTTAAAATTATTCGTGCCGAACGATTCAAAATCCGGTATCGTTGTAAATATGGAATATATGTTTCATTGCGGGCATGTGGGGAGCTGAAGGACGGCGCATGGACAATAATGTCGAGACGCAAACCAGGGTGCCGCGCGACTTCGAAAGCCTGCGCAGCATCATCATCGAGCGCAAGAACGCCATGCCAAAGCGCCTCGCGCAGGTCGCCGCCTTCGCGCTCGGCAATCCCGATGAGATCGCCTTCGGCACGACGGCGAGCATCGCCACTGCCGCCGAAGTTCAACCCTCCACGCTGGTGCGCCTTGCCCATCACCTCGGCTATGAGGGCTTTTCCGATCTTCAGAGCATCTTTCGCGAACGGCTGCGCGACCGGACGCTGAGTTATGAGGAGCGGCTGGTAACGCTCGAACGCTCCGGCGTAGAGAACGAAGAGGCCACTATTCTCTCGGGCTTCCTCTCTGCGGCGAGCCAATCCGTCAACAAGCTCGCCGCAACCATCGAGACCGACACCTTCGCCAAAGCCATCGACGTGCTTGCAGCGGCCGAGACGATCTATCTGATCGCCAAGCGCCGCTCCTATCCGCTGACGGCACATATGACCTATGCCTTTTCCAAGCTCAACATACGTCATCAGATCGTCGCCTCGCCGAACGGCATCGACGGCGAGATCACACGCTTCGCCACGGAGAAGGACGCAGCGATCGCCGCAAGCTTTTCCCCCTACGCAGCCGACAGTTTGGCGCAGGCACAGGACCTCGCTGCGCGCAACGTGCCCGTCATCGCCATTACCGATTCGGCCTTCTCGCCGCTTACCGCCTGCGCGGATTACTGGTTTGAAGTGGCGGAAGCCGATTTTGCCGGTTTCCGCTCGCTGTCGGCATCGATGGCGCTGATCATGGCGTTTCCGGTTGCCATTGCCGAGCGCCGGCGAAAAGCTGCGACAAAAGCCGATAAAACGAAAATGGAATAAACATTCCGAATTGACAAAATCTCGGAACCAATGTTTCACTACAACCAAGATCACGGCCGCGGGAGATGGCCGCCAGATCCATAGCAGCCGGGACGAAACGAGCACCGGCACTTTCAATAACGCATGATCTCGGCGCAGGCTGAAAAGCAGAAGAGGTCATGCCCCGACGGGAGGACATCATGGCACACGACAATCCTGGCGCACAGCCGGAGACAAAACTCGATGTGATCACTATCGGCCGGTCCTCCGTCGACCTTTACGGCCAGCAGATCGGCTCGCGCCTGGAAGACATAGCCTCTTTTGCCAAGTCGGTTGGCGGCTGCCCGGCCAATATCGCCATCGGCACCGCGCGGCTCGGCCTGAAATCCGGCCTCATCACCCGCGTCGGCGACGAGCAGATGGGCCGCTTCATCCGTGAACAGGCGGCACGCGAGGGCGTGGCCGTCGATGGGATCGCGACGGACAAGGAGCGGCTGACGGCGCTGGTGCTGCTGGCGGTCGAGGCCGAAGGCGTCTCGCCGATGATCTTCTATCGCTCAGACTGCGCCGACATGGCGCTGAACGAAGACGATATCGACGAAGGCTTCATCAAGTCTTCGGGCGCCGTTCTCGTATCCGGCACGCATTTCTCCAAACCCAATACCGAAGCGGCACAGCGCAAGGCGATCCGCATCGCCAAGGCGAACGGCCGCAAGGTGATCTTCGACATCGACTACCGGCCAAATCTATGGGGTCTTGCCGGCCATGCCGAGGGCTTCGAGCGCTATGTGAAATCGGATCGCGTTTCCTCGAAGATGAGGGAGACGCTGCCGGATTGCGACCTGATCGTCGGCACGGAAGAAGAGATCATGATCGGCTCGGGCGTCGACAACGTGCTCGGCGCGCTCAAGGAAATCCGCCGCCTTTCTCCAGCGACCATCGTGCTCAAGCGCGGCGCGATGGGCTGCATCGTCTACGACGGCCCGATCTCCGACGATCTCGAATCCGGCATCGTTGGCCAGGGTTTCCCGATCGAGGTCTTCAATGTTCTCGGCGCGGGCGATGCCTTCATGTCGGGCTTCCTGCGCGGCTATCTGCGCGGCGAGCCGCTGAAGACCTGCGCCACCTGGGCGAATGCCTGCGGCGCCTTCGCCGTCTCCCGCCTGCTCTGCTCACCGGAATATCCGACCTGGACGGAACTCGATTTCTTCCTGAAGACGGGCAGCAAACACAGGGCGCTGCGCAAGGACGAGGCGATCAATCACATTCATTGGGCGACGACCCGTCGCGGCGACGAAATCCCGCTGCTGATGGCGCTTGCGATCGACCATCGTTCGCAGCTCGTCAGCGTCTGCGATGAGCTAAGCGTCGGTTACGACAGGATCGTCGCCTTCAAGCGGCTCGCGGTCGAGGCTGCGGCGCGTGTGGCCGACGGCCGCCAGGGCTATGGCATGCTGATCGATGAACGCTTCGGGCGCGACGCCTTCTTCGATGCGGCAACCAAGAATTTCTCCTGGATCGGCCGCCCCGTCGAGCTGCCGGGATCGAAGCCGCTGAAATTCGAGTTCAGCCAGGATATCGGCTCGCAGCTCGTCGAATGGCCGCTCAACCATTGCATCAAATGCCTGTGCTTCTACCATCCAGACGATCCGAAGGAGCTCAAGGCGGAGCAGCAGGAGAAGCTGCGGACACTGTTCGAGGCCGCGCGCAAGGTTGGCCGCGAGCTTCTGGTCGAAATCATTGCCAGCAAGAACGGACCGCTGACCGACGATACGATTCCGACGGCTATGGAAGAGCTCTATGCGCTCGGCATCAAGCCGGACTGGTGGAAGCTGGAGCCACAGGAATCGACGGCTGCCTGGAAAAAAATCGATGCCGTGATCGCCAAAAATGATCCATGGTGCCGAGGTATCGTGCTGCTCGGCCTGGAGGCACCAGCGGAGGAACTGATCCGCAGTTTCGAGGCGACGCTGGCCGCCCCTGCAGTCAAGGGTTTCGCCGTAGGGCGGACCATTTTCTCCGATGCGGCCCGCGCGTGGCTGTCGGGCGGCATGAACGACGAGGAAGCGATTGCCGATATGGCCGGCCGCTTCCGGCAATTGACGCAAGCGTGGCTTAAAACCCGCGGCCTGTAAGAAACAAGCATTTGGGAGGCGCCCGATGGGCAAGACGATCCGATTGACGATGGCACAGGCCGTCACGCATTTCCTCAAGAAGCAGATGACCATCATCGACGGGCAGAAGCAGCCGATTTTCGGCGGCGTCTGGGCGATCTTCGGTCACGGCAACGTCGCCGGCATCGGCGAGGCGCTCTATCAGGTACGCGAGGAGCTGCCGACCTTCCGCGCTCACAACGAGCAGGGCATGGCCCATGCTGCTATTGCCTATGCCAAGGCAAGCTTCCGTCAGCGCTTCATGGCCTGCACGACCTCCATCGGTCCTGGCGCACTGAATATGGTGACAGCCGCCGGCGTCGCACACGTCAATCGCATCCCCGTTCTCTTCCTGCCCGGCGACGTCTTTGCCAACCGCGCCCCCGATCCGGTACTGCAGCAGATCGAGGATTTCGGTGACGGCACCGTGTCGGCCAATGACGCCTTCCGCCCCGTCTCGCGCTATTTCGACCGCATCACGCGGCCGGAACAAATCATATCGGCGCTGAAGCGCGCCATGCAGGTGCTGACCGATCCCCTCGATTGCGGTCCTGTGACGCTTTCGCTGTGTCAGGACGTGCAGGCCGAAGCCTTCGATTATCCGGAAAGCTTCTTCGAGGAGCATGTCTGGGTGCCGCGCCGTCCGCAGCCGGATGCAGATGAACTTGCCAATGCCATTGCATTGATCCGCCGCTCCGAAAAGCCGGTTATTCTTGCCGGCGGCGGCGTGCTCTATTCGCAGGCGACGAAGGAACTGGCCGCTTTTGCCGAAGCTCATGGTATTCCCGTCGTCGTCACACAGGCCGGCAAATCGGCCATCGACGAGACGCACCCCCTCGCGCTCGGCTCCGTCGGTGTGACGGGCACATCGGCGGCCAATGCCATTGCTGAAGACACGGATCTGGTGATCGCTGTGGGAACCCGCTGCCAGGATTTCACCACCGGCTCCTGGGCGCTGTTCAAGAACGAAAAGCTGGCCATGATCGGCCTCAATATCGCGGCCTACGACGCTCTCAAGCACAATAGTCACCCGCTGGTGACGGATGCGCGCGAGGGGCTGAAGGCGCTTTCCGCCGGCCTGGCGGATTGGCGCGCTCCGGCGTCGCTGGCCGAAAAGGCGACGAAAGAAAAGCAGGTCTGGATGGAGGCCGCCGCCAAGGCGATGGCAACTACGAACGCCGCTCTGCCCTCCGACGCCCAGGTCATCGGCGCTGTTACGCGCACGCTCGGCGGCAAGGACAGCATTCTCGTTTGCGCAGCGGGCGGCCTGCCCGGCGAGCTGCATAAGCTCTGGCCGGCGACCGCACCCGGCAGCTACCACATGGAATACGGCTTCTCCTGCATGGGCTATGAGATTGCCGGCGGCCTCGGCGTCAAGATGGCGCGGCCGGAGAAGGATGTCGTCGTCATGGTCGGCGACGGCTCCTACATGATGATGAATTCCGAACTGGCGACCTCTGTCATGCTCGGCCTGAAGATCACCGTCGTGCTGCTCGACAACCGCGGCTATGGCTGCATCAACCGCCTGCAGATGGCGACCGGCGGCGCGAACTTCAACAACCTCTTGAAGGACTCGCGCTTCGAAGTGATGCCGGAGATCGACTTCCGGGCGCATGCGGCCAGCATGGGTGCGATCGCCGTGAAGGTCTCTTCCATCGCTGAGCTGGAACAGGCCATCGAAGCATCGAAGAAGAACGATCGCAGCTCGGTCATCGTCATCGACACCGATCCGCTGATCACCACGGATGAAGGCGGCCACTGGTGGGACGTCGCCGTTCCCGAGGTCAGCCCGCGTGCCGAGGTCAACAAGGCCCGCGCCGCCTACGAACAAGCCCGTGCCGCCCAGCGCATCGGCTGATCGATTTCTTTCATTTTTTCGGAGGAGCTGAGACGCTCCTCCAACCATGTTTCAAGGAGACCATTGATGAAGGCCAAACTCGGCATGTCGCCCATCGCCTGGTGGAACGACGATCTTCCTGAGCTCAGCGACGACGTATCCCTCGAGGAATGCCTTCGCCAGTCGCGCGGTGCGGGCTTCACCGGCATGGAACAGGGCCGGCGCTTCCCGAGCAACCCCGATGAAATGCTGCCGATCCTGCGTGCCGCCGATGTAACGCTTTGCGGCGGCTGGTTCTCCGGCACCCTCGTCAACGAGGAGCTTGCCGCCAACAAGGATCGCATCGCGCCGATGATCGAACTGTTCAAGGCCGTCAACGCGCCTTGCATCGTTTATGGCGAAGTCGGCCGCTCCATCCAGGGCGACCGCTCCAAGCCGCTCGCCACCAAGCCGCGCCTTTCGGATGACGAGATGAAGGCCTATGCCCGCCGCGTCACCGAGTTCGGCGAATGGTGTGCCGACCAGGGCATGCCGCTCTCCTATCACCATCATATGGCAGCCGTGGTCGAAACCGAGCCGGAACTCGATGCCTTCATGCGCAATTCCGGCGAAGGCATTCCGCTGCTGCTCGATGCCGGCCATCTCGCCTTTGCCGGCGGCGACGTGCTGCGCGCCATCGATAGTCACCACGCCCGCATCAACCACGTCCACGTCAAGGATATCCGAAAGTCTGTCGTCGACGGGCTGGACCGCAGCCGGCAGTCCTTCCTCGATGCCGTCGCGCTCGGCGCATTCACGGTGCCGGGCGATGGATCGCTCGATTTCGGCGCGATCGTCCAGCGCTTCGCCGATTACGGCTATGAAGGCTGGTTCGTGGTCGAGGCCGAACAGGACCCGCGCAAAGCGCCGCCACAGAAGATGGCCGAGATCGGCTATGCCGAGCTGATGCGCGTGATGACGGCCGCAGGCTACACGGTTGAAACCGAAGGCTTTCCCCAGGGATAACGGAAGACGTGCCCCTCTCCTCCCTCACAGGTTGGCGAGAGGCACTCTCCAAGCAATGGAGCAAGACCATGCCCAATCTGAAGGTCAAACCTAGCGGCTCGCATGGCCGCGTCACCCATGTCACGCCCGAAAGCGCCGGCTGGACCTATGTCGGCTTCGACCTGCATCGCTTGAAGCCGGGCGAAACCGCTTCGGCCGAGACCGGCGATCGCGAGGTCTGCCTCGTATGGGTTAGCGGCAAGGGAAGCGCCAAGGCGGGTACAAAGGATTTCGGCTCGCTCGGCGGCCGCATGAGTCCCTTCGAGGGCGCACCCCACGCGCTTTATATTCCAGCAGGCTCGAGCTGGTCGGTGATCGCCGAGACCGATCTGGAACTGGCCGTCTGCTCGGCACCGGGCGGCGGCTCCTATGAAGCGCGCGCCATTCCGCCGGGCACACATCCGGCGCTGACGCGCGGCAAGGGCACCAATGTCCGCCACGTCAACAACATCATGCCGGAAGACGATGGCGCCGCGCATTCGCTGCTGGTCGTCGAAGTGATCACGCCGGGCGGACACACCTCGTCCTACCCTCCGCACAAACACGATCAGGACAATCTTCCGCACGAAAGCTTCCTGGAGGAGACCTATTATCACCGCCTAAACCCGCCGCAGGGCTTCGGCTTCCAGCGTGTCTATACCGACGACCGGTCGCTGGACGAAGTCATGGTGCTGGAGGATGGCGACGTGACGCTGGTGCCGAAAGGATATCACCCTTGCGCCGCCTGCCACGGCTACGACCTCTATTACTTGAATGTCATGGCCGGCCCAAAGCGCATCTGGAAGTTCCACAATGCCGTGGAACATGAATGGCTGCTAAAGTCCTGAATGACGCCTGATATAGGCTCATAGCGAAAAGGCCGTGCCCGAAAGCGCGGCCTTTTCCATTCTCATGCCGGCAACAAGCCATAGCGCCATTTGCGATCCCTGGCATTGCGCGACAATACCAGCCAGGTGAGCAGGATCATTCCTATCTCAGCGAAGATCGGCGTCATCCAGATCCCGCGTTCGCCGAAGACGAGCGGCAGGAGGAATGTCAGCGGCAAGGTGAACAGATAGGACCGCGACAGACCGAAGATCGCTCCACGCTTCGCATCGCCGATCGACTGGAAATAGGACGACAGGATGATCGCCTGGCCGAAGAGGAAGTAGGCCCCGATCGTCCAGGGCAGGATGCGGCCGACTTCCGTGACGATCACAGGATCGCCTACGAAAATCGAACCCATATGCCCCGCCAGCAGCTCGACGATGAGTTCGACGGCGCCGCAATAGACAAGAGCCGAAATCAGGGCGATCAGGACGCTATGACCGACGCGGGTTGGAAGGGCGGCACCATGATTATGGCCTGATATGGTCTGCAACGCGATGCTCAAGCCCAGCAGCGGCAAATAGGCGAAGGTCATTACTCTTGTGACGATTCCATAGGCGCCGACGGTCGCGACATAATCCCGCTCATGCCAGATCGACACGTTGAAGAGGATCGCCGCCGAGCTCAGCGAAATGCCGATGAAACCGAGGCTCATCGGAGCGCCGAAGGCGAAGATGCCGCGCCACTCGCGAACATGCAGCGCCATGTCGACCCAAAGGCCATTCGGCCGACGCAGGCGATAGATGATGACGATCATTAGGCAGATGAATTGCGCCAGCACCGAGCCGCCGGCGGAGCCGACGACGCCCCACTGAAAGACCGCGATCAGCAGCCAGTTTGCCAGGATGTTGAGCAGCGTCGAGGCAAGCGTCACCAGCGTCATGAAGCCGAGCTTTCCTTCGCAACGCAGCCCGTCGAGATGGATCGAAAGAAAGAAGCTGATCGGCGCGAAGGCGACCATGACGCCCATGAAGGCCTCGGCACTGCGGGCGACATCGACATTTCCCGCCGCTGCCACGGCAATGAACTGTCGCCCTACGAGCCAATAGATGAGATTGACCGCGACCACGACGGCGAGCGCCAGCGTATGGGCGCCGGTAAACACGGACTTCGCGGCGTCGCGATTTCCGGCGCCGAGACAGCGGGCGAGAATGCTCGCCATGCCGTTTGAAACCAGCGTCTGCAGCGCGATCAGCAGCATCAGCGCGGGAAAGATGAGGCTGACGGCGGAGAGCGCCTCGGCGCCGACATAGACGCCGAGAAAATAGGCGTCAACGACAGCAAAGAGGCCGCTGACAGTGGTGATGACGATGATCGGCGCGGCTGTCTTGGCAAAGACGCCAGGCAGCCAGCCGGTGAGAAACATATTGTTTTCGAGGGTGTGCGTCATGGTGGTATCCGGACGGAATCGCTCGCGAGCGGCAAAGATAGCGGCGTAACAAGCAGGGATGAAGATTAAAGGTCGAGAACCAGATGCGGCACGCCGTTCGATGTCCTGCGCGGCGAAATGCCGTCGGCATCGACCTGGGCGTTGATGCGCTGGCGAAACGCGGAGAAGCTCTCGAACTCCACCACATCGACCGGTTCGTCGAAGTGGATCGTAATCCTGTAGAGCCCGCCCGACTTCGCCGACATCGCCAGAACCTTGCCGGTAAACGGCTTGTTCAGATAGCGTCCACGCACCGCGGAGCCGACATCGAAGGGCGCATCAGGCCCGTCATTCGGTTTTGCCGCAAGCGCCGAGAGCGTGTTCCAATCGCGCAGCCCGTGTTGCTTCGCGATCAGCTCCAGCGCTGTCGAGTGGCTCATGTCGTCGCCGCGCTCGGCCATGGCCTGACGCAGACGCCGGGCCTGAGCCTTCAATTCATCTATGGACGGATACGTCGTCATAGGATCAGCCTTTGCTAAGGCATGCAATTATGACTGTGAAACGGAGCTCGCATTACCGTCAGTCAGCATGCCCTGAATGGCCGTGACCTAAAACAGCGAGGACTTCACCTTGGATTTTCATCCGCGAGCGGCAGGTGCCTCGAACCGCTCGTTCGTATGATCGAAGCCGATGCGCCTGTCAAGATGCGCCCAAATCGGTACAAAAGACGAACCCGTTAAAATTCTACCAATGCAATTGACGCTTCCGCAAAATCTCCGTGCAAGGTTCATGCTGTAACCGAGATGAATTCGGTCTGTTTTCCAACAGGGAATGACAATGCTTCGCGCAACCCATCTGGCGAAAGTCAAATCCGAAGTCTACGAACGCAGCTGGGAACGTTTCTACGTCCAGCGGCCGGCGCGTCTCGTGGCGGTTCGTCCCTGCCTAACAGGCATTTCGGTGCGCAGCGCCGAAATTACCGACATCTCGCGCGGCGGCGCCAGCTTCACCGTCGCCACGACGGTCGGCCTGCCGACCCACTACTATCTGAACATCCTCGGTCTCGCCTACCGCATCGCCTGCGCCGAGGTCAGCCGCATCGACAACCGCGTCCATGTCCGCTTTATCAACCTGATCGAACCGGAGACGCTTCGCCGCGTCGTGCGCGCCGATTTCATGATCGGCAATGTCGAAGCCCTGGCTGCACGCGGCAAGCGGCGGCCGGTATAAATTCGGCTTCACGTCCTCAATCGCTTCGCACGTCGCCGCGGGCATATCGTGCAGGCGGCATGCCTGCGTATCGCGCAAAGGCGACGCTGAAAGTGCTTGCCGATCCGTAGCCAACGCGTTCAGCTACCTGATCCATCCCCAATTCGCGGCTGCGCAATAGCTGCTTTGCAAGAGCCATGCGCCAAGCCAATAGATATTCCATTGGCGGCAGGCCAACGACGCGGCTGAAACGCGCAAAGAAAGCCGATCGGGACAGGGCCGCTTCGGTCGCAAGATCCGCGACAGTCCAAGGATGGGCAGGACGCGCATGCATTGCGTGAAGTGCTGCGGCTAGGCGGTCATCGGCAAGGCCGCGACTCAAGCTCGACGTCACGGTTGTTTCCGTGCCGGATCGCAATGCCTCGATCAACAACACCTCCAGCAGCCGTTCCAGCACGAGTTCGCGTGCCGGCCGGCGCTCGCGCGTTTCTTCACCGACCAATTGCATCAGCGTCGCGAGTCGGGGCTCGTCACGAACGATAACGACATCAGGCAAGAGGGAAACGAGCAAGGCCGCATCCGGCGCGCCGAAGCTGCAATGCCCTATGCGCATGCGCATATCCGCCGGCCCCTCGAGGCGGCCGACACGGAAATGACCGCCACTCAACTGCGTTGGAACCATGGCGGACAGACCGGCCGGTGCGTCTACGCTCTCGCTGACAAGCTCGCGCATGGCCGGCACGAGCACGAAATCGCCGGCTCGCAGGATGAAAGGCTGATGTCCTCCAAACGTTACGCGGCAACGCCCCTCAAGGATTGCGCAGTAGAATGGCTCGCCCGTGGCCTCGCGATGAATTCGCCAGGCGCCGGCGCATTCCACCAGCTTCGAAAAGCGTGCGGCCGGCTGCAGCAGCGTGACGATTTCGGCAAGGGGATCGACGGTCATAATCAGGACTAACGCTAAAGAAATGGAGACTATAGCATATATAAAGTCTCTCGCCCGGTCACTACCATGGCATCATTCCTTTTGTTTGGAGAGGCTCATGTCCACGATATTGATTACTGGTTGCTCGTCTGGCTTCGGCCTGGAGACTGCGAAACTGTTTTTTGAACGAGGGTGGGATGTCATCGCGACAATGCGCACGCCCAAACCCGAGCTGCTATCGGTTTCCGAACGCTTGCGTATTCTCGCGCTCGACGTCACCAATCCGGCAAGCATCGCGGACGCCGTGAAGGCCGCCGGTCCGATAGACGTATTGGTCAACAATGCCGGTTTCGGAGCGCCCTCACCGATCGAGCTGACTGCGCCGGAGACGGTGCAGTCGCTGTTCCAGACAAATACGATCGGCACATTGGCGATGGTTCAGGCCGTATTGCCCCAGATGCGTCAACGTCGGGCCGGAGTCATCGTCAACGTCACCTCTACGGTGACGGTCAAGACTCTGCCGGTGATCGGGATCTACCGGGCGAGCAAGGCAGCGGTGAACGCCTTCACCGAGTCCTTATCGGTGGAGATGGAGCCATTTGGCGTGCGGGTGCATATTGTCCTGCCAGGCCGGTCGCCGGAAACTCGCTTTGGGGAGAATGCGCGTCCACATTTGCGTGGTCTGGACGATCCGGACTATGCGCCGCTCATTCAGCAATTCATCAAGAATGTGCAGGACGATACTGGTCCAGTGACTCACGCACCCGATGTCGCGGAAGCGGTTTGGCGGGCTGCCACCGATCCATCCGCCCCGCTGCGAATTCCGGGCGGTGCGGATGCTGAACTCTGGATGGCTGAGGTAGGTTTGTAACCGGAACCGGTGGCAGCCAAAAAGCTGCTGCCGTTCCGACTTCGACCGTGCATTAGAGGGAACACCCAGCCGTCAGGTGAAGCGCGTCTCCTCTGTTTTATAGATTATCGAAAAAGTGACCCCAGCGGTTGCGATGACTGCAAATGGCGGCAATGCAAACGAACGTTTTTCCGCTCTTGCAACCACCCACCAAGCGCCTATTCTGCCGCACCCAGCAACCGAATTCGGGAAACAAAGCCAGCATGTCCGCCTTCTCGCGCTTCACGCCGCTGATCAGCGCCCTTCCCTCCACCGTTCCTTTCGTCGGCCCAGAAGCGTTGGAGCGTCAGCGCGGGCTGACGGTCAAGGCCCGTATCGGCGCCAATGAGAACGGCTTTGGGCCAGCGCCCTCCGTCATCGCGGCCATGCGCGAGCGGGCCGGCGATATCTGGATGTATAACGATCCGGAAAATTACGAGTTGAAGCAGGCGCTTGCGGCCCATCTCGGCGTTCAATCCGCCAATATCGCCGTCGGCGAAGGGATCGACAGCCTGCTTGGCCTGATCGCGCGTATGGTGATCGAACCGGGCACGCCCGTCGTCACCTCGCTTGGCGGCTATCCCACCTTCAATTTCCATGTCGCCGGCTTTGGCGGCCGCCTCGTTACTGTGCCCTACGTCAATGATCGCGAGGATCTCGATGGATTGCTCGAAGCGGTGAAGCGCGAGGATGCACCGCTCGTCTATTTCGCCAATCCCGACAATCCGATGGGAAGCTGGTGGGATGCCGACAAGATCGTCGCCTTTGCCCGTGCGCTGCCGGAAAACTGCCTGCTGATCCTCGACGAAGCCTATAGCGAAACGGGGCCCGCCAGCTCGCTTCCTGATATCACGACCCTGATCGACCTGCCGAATGTCTTGCGCACCCGCACCTTCTCTAAGGCCTATGGCCTTGCCGGCGCCCGCGTCGGCTATGTCATCGGCGCGCCGGAGACCGTGCTGGCCTTCGACAAGATCCGCAATCATTTCGGCATGAACAGGCTCGCGACTGTAGCGGCGCTCGCCGCGCTGGAGGATCAGGCCTATCTTGCCGAAGTAATCGGCAAGATCCGGGCTGCGCGCGAGGAGATCGGCACGATCGCCCGCGTCAACGGGCTGCTGCCTCTTGCCTCCGCCACCAATTTCGTCGCCATCGATTGCGGCCGCGACGGCGCCCATGCCCGCGCCATCGTCGACGGGCTGATCCAGCACAGCGTCTTCATCCGCATGCCGGGGGTTGCGCCGCTCAATCGCTGCATCCGCGTCAGCGTCGGCCCGAAGCAAGATCTGGAGCTGCTTGCCGAAGCGCTGCCCAAAGTGTTGAAGGCGATCGGTTAAGCTCAAAACGACGAAACCGCGCCCGCCTTGTTCCGGCTGGTCGCGGTTTTCATCATTTCGGCGTTCGCCTCCCGTCGATCGCCGATATCCCCTCCGTCGAGGTCAGGAAGTCTCATTGCCTACGGCACGCCTTAGAGCGTGATGCCGAAAAGTGCAGGCGGTTTTCGGACGACATCACGCTCTATTTCTTTGATTCTAGAGCGGATTCAGATTTTAGGTCGAACAGACCTAAAATCATCCGGCTCTAGTGCGTGGTCATCCATTCGCGGGCGGCGCGCAGCGCTGCTGCGAGCTGCATCTTGGTCAAGGTCGCGGCAACGTCGGCGCGAAGCTCGGCGGCGCGCTCGCTGCCGCGGATGGCGGCGATATTCAACCATTTGTGGGCGGCAACGAGGTCCGCATTGCAGCCCCTGCCGGTCGCGTAGTTCACGCCCAGTTCGCAAAGGGCATCGGCGCTGTTACCACCCATCATGGCATTTCCAGACATCGGCGTTTCAAAGCGTGCCATTGCTATTATCCCTGTTTGACTTCTGTTCGTATCTGCCCTGTTTTCCGTCCGAACCTTGCCGTCATACGCGGCTTTCCGGTTCTTCCGGCCGGCGGGTTTGCCCCGCTCGTTTGATGGCTTCACTATCGCAGACGGCTTTCAAAAAACGCCTAAAATGCATGATTAATTCGATGCAAACAAAGTGCAAATGCTTGGTAAACTTGGGATTTTGTTAAACATCGCTTCCCTTGCAAATTAAGGATTTTCGGGCGTGTTTAACCTTCCGTTAAGATTTGGATTTAAACTCTTTCTTCACCACAAAAAGAGCGCAGTTGAATTCGATGTCGTGTTTCGACGGCGCTCGAATACCCGCCGAAACGGGTATTTGAGCTCCGAAAACCATATTTACCTTTACGTTCGCGTTAGATAATCTCACTGCATTCCCGGTCACAGAACCGGATGCGCCTTGGGGGAGGAATGACACCATGATCCGCACTACCGTTCTCGCGATCGCATTGCTGATGAGTGCGAGTGCCGCTCTTGCCGAAGAACCGATCGTCGGCAATTGGAAAACGGTGGCTGGCGACACGGCTGCCATCGCTCCCTGCGGCGACAGCTATTGCGTGACCCTGAAGACAGGCAAATATGCCGGCAAGCAGATCGGCAAGATGCAGGGCACAGGTAACAGCTATACGGGCGAGCTTACGGACCCTTCCGAAGACAAAACCTATAGCGGCTCCGGCACGGTCAGCGGCAACAAGATCAAGATGCAGGGCTGCGTGCTGAAGGTATTCTGCAAGTCGCAGACCTGGACGAAGCTCTAAAACAGCCCCTGCCTGTCCCAGAAAGCACTCGACGTGCCTGCCGCCTGGCGCCGGCGGGCTCTTATTATTAGCCTGCGAGGAGTGGCCGGCGACCATTCGAAACCGGTAATATTTCTGAACGCCGGATGAACCGGTATCTCAGCACCTGTTCAGCCTGACCATGGCAAAACAGTGTCCAGTATAGGGCACGGGTAGGCCAGGAATATGGACTCGATCATCATCGCACGGCGCTTCGTTGTTATCATGCTGTTTGCTGCCGTCTTCGCATTCAGCTTCTCGGTTGCGGTCGAACACGCCGGCCGCAGCGGCGCACAATCGCATTTCGGCGCAAGCTTCACCTGCGTGCAGACCGGCGCGCCTTACTGCACGACGGTACAGTAACAAACGTCTGCGCGTAATCCTCGCGCAGGCCAGTGGGTGGCTCTAAAAATAGCTGCGAGAATCCGGGCCGCTTGTTGCAACGTCGTTTGCTTGTAACCAACGACACTCTATAATGGCGCATGAGCAACAGAATCTCTCCCTTTTCACCCCTCGACATTTCCTCTCCCAGCCCGTTCCAGCCACGGACCTTCGATGATCCGGGCAAGGCCGTGGAAGCGCTGACGGAGCTTTACGATCGCAACACCGCGTTCCTGATCGACAATTTCACCAAGCTTGCCAAAGGCGCGCCGATCACCGCGCGCTACCGCGCCTTCTATCCGCAGGTCAGCATTGAGACCACGAGCTTCGGCCATGTCGATTCGCGCCTCTCCTACGGCCATGTCACGGCACCCGGCGTCTACACGACGACGATCACCCGCCCGCAGCTCTTCAAGCATTATCTCAAGGAGCAGCTGACGCTCCTGATGCGCAGCCATAATGTTCCGGTGGTCGTGTCAGAATCGACGACACCTATCCCAATTCATTTCGCCTTCGGCGAAGGCGCTCACGTCGAAGCAACCGCCACCGTTTTCGAAGACATTCCGCTGCGCGACCTCTTCGACACGCCGGACTTGAACACCACGGACGACGAAATCGCCAACGGCGAATATATCCCGCCGCCGGGCGAGCCCTCGCCGCTTGCGCCGTTTACTGCGCAGCGCATCGACTATTCGCTGGCCCGCCTCGTCCACTACACGGCGACCAGTGCGGCGCATTTCCAGAATTTCGTGCTGTTCACGAACTATCAGTTCTATATCGACGAGTTCTGCAAATGGGCGCGCGACCTGATGGCGAGCGGCGGCGATGGCTATACCGAGTTCGTCGAACCGGGCAATATCATCACGAAGGCTGGTTCCAGCCAGCCCGAGGGCGATGTGGCCGCGCCGCGACTGCCGCAAATGCCGGCCTATCATCTGAAGAAGAAGGGCCATGCCGGGATCACCATGATCAATATCGGCGTCGGCCCTTCCAACGCCAAGACGATCACCGACCACGTGGCCGTGCTGCGCCCACATGCCTGGCTGATGCTCGGCCATTGCGCGGGCTTGCGCAACAGCCAGCGGCTCGGCGACTATGTGCTCGCCCATGCCTATATGCGCGAGGACCATGTTCTTGACGACGACCTGCCGGTCTGGGTGCCGATCCCGGCGCTCGCCGAAGTGCAGGTCGCGCTTGAGGCCGCCGTCGCCGAAATCACCGGCTATGAGGGCTTCGAGCTGAAGCGCATCATGCGCACGGGCACTGTCGGCACCATCGACAACCGCAACTGGGAACTGCGCGATCAGGCCGGCCCGGTCAAGCGGCTGTCGCAAGCCCGCGCCGTCGCGCTCGATATGGAATCGGCAACGATCGCTGCCAACGGCTTCCGCTTCCGTGTTCCCTATGGCACGCTGCTCTGCGTTTCAGACAAGCCTTTGCATGGCGAACTGAAGCTGCCGGGCATGGCGACCGCCTTCTATCGTACCCAGGTCAACCAGCATCTGCAGATCGGCATCCGCGCGATCCAGAAACTGGCTGCCATGCCGCCGGAAGCACTGCATTCGCGCAAGCTGCGCAGCTTCTTCGAAACGGCGTTCCAGTAAACGACAGCCCTTGCTTCCTACTGCCCATCCACGGGCACCGAATATGCATTAGCAGCGGCCGCGACTTGCGGCCGCTCGTCGTTTGGCTGCGCACCCCAGCTCAGGCACAGGATCAGCAGGGCAAAGCCCGCCAAGCCGACCCAGATGCGGAACACGACCCTGCCGACATCGGCTGCGTCTAGCAGCTCCTCTTCCGACAGTGTCTTCTTTTGCCAGTTATGCACGATTGCGGCTTCCAGACTGTACATTTCCGTCTCTCCTTATGGTGTTGACGGAACTGGTCGACCGGGCTCAGGCTTTTTCGACAGCACCGAAAATTTTTGTCATGCTGCGGATCGGGATGTCGATTTGCTTGGCGGCCGCTCGTCTATGGCTGTCAGCAAATTGAAAGAGGAGACGCTGCGATGAAATATCTCTGCCAGGTCTGGTTCGATGGCACGACGCTCGACGTCATGACCAAGGATGAAAAGCACAAGCTCGATTCGGATTCGCTCGGCTATGACCGCGACCTGATGGCGAGCGGCAATATGATCCACGCCGAAGCGCTGCAATCGCCGAAGTCTGCGGTAACGGTGCGGGTCCGCAACGGCGAGACGGCGGTGACGGATGGACCTTTCATCGAAACCAAGGAGTATCTTGGCGGCTTCATCCTGATCGAGGCGAAGGATCTGAACGATGCGATTCGGATTGCCGCCGGCATTCCGCTCGCCAAGCTCGGCGCTATCGAGGTACGGCCGATCTATAATTTCGGCCCGGACGTTTGAGGAGGTTACCATGAAATTTCTTTGCCAGGTCTGGTTCGAGAGCGCAGAAATCGCCAAGCTTTCCGAAGAGGAAGGACGAAAGCTGACGCAGGATTCGGTCGACAATGACAACCGGCTGCGCGAGAGCGGCCACCTCATCGTCGCCAATGCCTTGCGCGAGCCGGAGACTGCGAAAACCGTCCGCGTACGCAGGGGCGAAACCGCCGTTACCGACGGCCCGTTCGCGGAGATCAAGGAACATCTCGGCGGCTTCGTGCTGATCGAAGCCCGAGATATGGAGGAAGCGACCGCGATCGCCGCCACCTTCCCCGTTGCCCGCTACGGCATGATCGAGGTTCGCGCCGCCTTCGACATCCGCTTTCCGAATGAATAGCGAGAGGAGAAGACATGCGGTTTCTATGCCTGATCTACACAACAGTCGATGTCGACGGACGATTGACGCCGAACGAGATGAACCATCTGATCGGCGAGCACTTCGTCTTCGACGAGGGCTTGCGGCGGGACGGCACCATGATCGTTTCCGATGCACTGGCGCTCCGAGACAAATCGATCGTCGTCCGTCCGGACGGCGACACATTTTCGGTAACGGACGGACCGTTCGCGGAGACCAAGGAGCATCTGGCCGGCTTCTACCTCATCGAAGCAGCAGACCTCGATGACGCTGTCGATATCGCCAAACGCATTCCCTCGGCGCGCTATGGCGCCGTCGAAATCCGTCCGGTTCGTATCCTGACCCTTCGGGGAGATATGGCAGAGGAAGGCTGACGCCGTGTCGCTGAACCAAACCATCGACGGCATCTATCGCAGCCATTCACGCCGCGTGCTGGCAACGCTGATCCGTCTGCTTGGCGATTTCGACCGAGCGGAGGAAGCCCTTCACGATGCCTTTACAGCAGCGTCGCAGCAATGGACGGAGGAGACCATCCCGGCCAATCCCTATGCCTGGCTCGTCTCCGCCGGACGTTTTCGCGCCATCGACAATATAAGGCGGCGCACGCGTTTCGACGCTGCCCAGGCCGACATTGCCGACAGCCTCTATCCGGAGGGCGAGATAATGGAGACATCGCAAAGCGAGGAGATCGAGGACGACATGCTGCGACTGATCTTCACCTGCTGCCACCCGCTTATTCCAGCCGAAGCGCGGATGGCGATGGCGTTGCGAGAGGTCTGCGGGCTGACGACGGAAGAGATCGCCCATGCCTTTCTGATTCCTGCTCCGACAGTCGCTCAGCGCATAGTTCGCGCCAAAACCCGCATACGCACCGAACATATTCCCTATGAGGTTCCCGGCAAGACCGAGCTGCCGGAGCGGCTGGCGCAGGTGCTGCATGTCATCTACCTCGTCTTCAACGAGGGCTATTCGGCATCATCGGGTGCTGCGATCGTGCGGACCGATCTCGCCGTGGAGGCCATACGCCTCGGCAGGCTTTTGCTGCAGCTATTGCCGGATTCGGAAGTCGAAGGACTGCTGGCAATCATGCTGCTGCAGGATTCGCGGCGACATGCCCGCACCGATACCTCCGGCGATCTCGTGCTGCTCGTCGATCAGGATCGTGCGCTGTGGGATCATGGTCAGATCCGCGAAGGTTTGGCGCTGTCAGCAAGAGCGATGGCGGCAGATAGCGTCGGCAGCTATGCACTGCAGGCGGCGATCGCGGCGGAACATGCTCGCGCCATGACTGCAGAGGATACCGACTGGCGAAAGCTGGTGATGCTCTATGATCTGCTGCTGACGGCGAACCCCTCCCCTGTGATCGAGCTTAATCGGGCGGTGGCAGTCTCCATGCGCGACGGTCCGCTGGCAGCGCTTTCCATCGTCGATGGGCTGCTGCAAGAGGAACGGATGGCACGATATCACCTCACCCACGCCGCAAAAGCCGATTTTCTGCGCCAGCTTGGCCGGACGGATGAGGCGCGGCAATCCTATCAAACGGCGCTTTCGCTATGCCAGCAGACGCCGGAGCAGGCATTCCTACGAAAGCGATTGGCCGAGCTCGGCGACCAGATCCGGCACTAAAAATGCTGCTGTTTTTTAAGCCATGGGTACGCGCTTGCGCGAGATCAGCAATCCGATCGCCGTTCCCGTCAACGCAGAAACCACGATCAGCAGGTGAGCGTTGATGCTCGCCTGTGCGAGATTTTCGATTGCCTCCTTGGCGCTCGAAGCACCAAAAGCCATGGCGCCGGCAGTGATCCCGGCCGGATAAGTGCCGACGCCTCCGGGCGCATGCACCGGCAGGACTGATGATAATTCGCCGCCGAGAGCGCCGCCGAAGCTTGCTGAAAGCGGCGTGACGTTCATGAGGCCAAGCGCCCAAGCGAGCACCACGACCTTGACGAGCCAGTTGACGATCGTCGTCAGCCAGGCGCGCGCAAAGGCGCCGGCATCAACCGGCAGGCCGCGCTCAAGCTCATGCACCAGCCCTTGCGCCTTCTTTGGCAGGGCGCGGGCGGCAAGGCGGATCAGGGGCCGACGAGAGGCGAAGCCACCGACCGGCAGCAGCAGGAAGGCTGCCCATACGATCCAGGCCAGGACATGATAGGGCGAAGCAAGCGCAAGGCCGACGCCGGCTGCGGCCAGCAGCGCATGCAGGTCGAGCAGCCGCATGACGAACAGCGCCGAAGTTCCCCGCGCCAGAGGAATGCCGAATTCGGAGCGCATCAGCACCGGGAAGCTGGTTTCCCCCGTTCGGAAGGGCATCATGATATTCAGCAGATTATGGACCTGCGTCACACGGAACAGCGCTGCGAAATGACCGGAGGTTTCCTTTGGGAAGTAATCGTAGATGCGCCAGGTGCGCAGGAAATAGGTGCTCGTCAGGAGCGCCAGCGCCAGAAGGATCGGCAGGGCGCCGACCTTACCCCATTGCGCCAGGATCGAGGTCCAGCCCCAGAACCATTCGATGAAGACGGCATAGGCAAGGACGACTGCGAGCGTCAGCAGCGTCATTCGGTTGCGAATAAACCAATTCTGTCGGCTGGCAACCGTCGGAGTCTTCATGTAGTTAGGGCACCCAAATGCGAGCGGAAGGCTGAAACCGGACTTTTCGCTCGTTTCGTCCGGCAAGTACTGCCGGTCTTTTAGGAGAAAGAAGTGTTGCAGACAACGGCAGAGTCGACCCTCCCCCAGGCCGATCCGGAAAGCCCTCTCGAGCTTTCGCTGGTCGTGCCCGTCTTCAACGAGGAAGAAAGCGTCGGACCGCTCATCGAGCGCATCTGTGCCGCCATGAGCGGATTTGCCAAATCCTGGGAACTGATCCTGGTTGATGACGGCAGCACGGACGCGACGCTCGTCAACGCCCGCCGCTCGCTTTCGCAGGAAGGGCTCACGCTGCGCATCGTCGAGCTTCAGCGTAATTTCGGGCAGACCGCGGCCATGCAGGCCGGTATCGATGCGGCCAACGGCCGCCTGATCGCCACCATGGACGGCGATCTGCAGAATGACCCGAAGGATATCCCTTCGATGGTCGACGAACTGGAGCGGCGCCAGCTCGACCTGCTCGTCGGCTGGCGCAAGAACCGTCAGGACGGCCTGCTGCTGCGCAAGATCCCCTCCTGGTGCGCCAATTACCTGATCGGCCGCATCACCGGCGTCAAGCTGCACGACTATGGCTGCAGCCTGAAGATCTATCGCTCCTCCATCATCAAGCAGGTAAAGCTGATGGGCGAGATGCACCGCTTCATCCCCGCCTGGGTTGCTGGTGTCGTGCCGAGCTCGCGCATCGGCGAAGTTCCGGTCACCCATCACGCCCGCCAGCACGGCACGTCGAAATACGGGATCTCGCGCACCTTCCGCGTCATCCTCGATCTGCTGTCGGTGATGTTCTTCATGCGCTACAAGGCGCGGCCAGGACACTTCTTCGGCTCGCTCGGCCTCGGCCTCGGCGCGCTTGCCGGCATCATCCTGCTCTGGCTCTTCATCGACAAGTTCATCTTCGGCGACGATATCGGCAGCCGCCCGCTGCTGATGGTCGGCGTCGTGCTGCTCCTGTCGTCGGTGCAAATGATCACGACAGGCATCCTCGCCGAAATGATCGCCCGCATCTATTATCGCGACGATCTCTCGCCGAACTATATCGTGCGCAAGATCTTCGATCGAGATCATCAGGACGCCTAGGCCTATCGTGCTTAGGCCCGCGTCTATCGGCAACAGGAGCTGAGCCGCGCATGAGCTCGAAAGACGACATCAACAGCCAGCTATCGGACACGGCAGACCTGCCATCATGGCGGACAACAAGCTCGACACGCCTTGTTCATGATCGCTGGCTGAAGGTTCGTGCGGATAACTGCGTGACAGCGGAGGGCGTGGAGATCGCGCCCTATTACGTGCTGGAATATCCCGATTGGGTCGGGATCATCGCGCTTGATGCCGAGGATCATATCTATCTTGTTCAGCAGTATCGTCACGGCCTCGGCGTCGTGGCGCTCGAGCTCCCTGGCGGAGCCGTGGATGCGAATGATGCAAGTCCGGTCGAAGCGGCCGCGCGCGAACTGCGCGAGGAAACGGGGCTTTCAGCCACCGAATGGGATTATGTCGGTAAGCTTGCACCCAATCCTGCCACGCATACAAACCACTCGCATATCGTTATTGCCCGCAATGTCGAACTTGCAAGCAGGCCGGCGGACGACCCGACCGAGCGCATCCGGTTGATCCGCATGCCGATCCGCCAAGCCATCGAGCTGGCGCTGGAAGGCAAGATGATCCAGGTCATCCATGTTGCGGCGCTGACCCTTGCCCTTCATAAGGCGGGCAAGTGGGACGTGCCGAAACCTAAGCCCTGACTACGATTTATTCTCCACCCACACGGCATCGAGCGCCCCACGCGCGATCCGCACCATGGTATCCACCTCCTCATGGCTGATGACGAGCGGCGGCGAGGCCAGCATGCGGTCGCCCGTGGCGCGCAAGACCAGGCCGTTCGCCAGGGCATAGTTGCGGACGGCGGAACCTATGGTGTCAGGCTTTTCGAAACGGCGACGCGTCGATTTATCGGCGGCGAGCTGCAGGCCGCCCATCAAGCCGATGCTGACGGCTTCGCCGACCATGTCGTGATCGGCGAGGCTGCCCCAAGCCTTGGCGAAGTAAGGGCCGATATCGTCGCGCACGCGCTCGACCAGCCTTTCCTCCTCGATGATCCGCAGGTTTTCGAGGGCGGCTGCCGCACAGACCGGGTGGCCTGAATAGGTGAAGCCGTGATTGAATTCGCCGACTTCATTGATGAGCACATCGGCGATGCGGTCGCTGACCAGCACGCCGCCAATCGGAAGATAGCCCGACGACAGTCCCTTAGCGATCGGGGCCAGATCCGGCTCGACGCCGAAGTGCTGATGGCCGAACCATGCGCCGAGGCGGCCGAAGCCGCAGATCACCTCGTCGCAGACGAGCAGGATGTTCCTCACCTTGCAGATGCGCGCGATCTCGGGCCAATAGGTCGACGGCGGAATGATGACGCCGCCGGCACCCTGCACCGGCTCGGCGACGAAGGCTGCGACATTGTCTTCACCCAGCTCGTCGATCTTGGCTTCGAGTTCGCGAGCGACCTTGAGACCAAATTCCTCCGGCGAGAGATCGCCACCCTCGGCATACCAATAGGGCTGACCGATATGGACGACGCCAGGGATCGGCAGGTCGCCCTGCTCGTGCATATATTTCATGCCGCCCATGCTGGCGCCGGCGACCGTCGAGCCGTGATAGCCGTTCTTGCGGGCGATGATGGTCTTCTTCGTCGGCTTGCCGACCGCAGCCCAATAAACCCTCGCCATGCGAAACCAGGTATCGTTGGCCTCCGAGCCGGAATTGGTGAAGAAGACATGGTTGAACTGCGGCCCCGCATGGGCGCAGACCTTTTCGGCGAGAAGCGTCGCCGGCGTGGTCGTGGTGCCGAAAAAGGTGTTGTAATAGGGCAGTTCGTTCATCTGCCTGGCGACAGCGTCGGCGATTTCGGTGCGGCCATAGCCGATATTCACGCACCAGAGGCCGGCAAAACCGTCGAGATATTTTCGCCCTTCCGCATCGAAAATATAGACACCCTCGCCGCGCTGGATGATGCGGGCACCCTCGGCATTGAGCTTGCGCATATCGGCAAAAGGATGGAGGTGATGGGCGGCATCGAGGGCGGCGAGATTGGAGCGGCTGGACGTATCGGACATGGTTGAAACTCACCTCATTGCGATTGGTGCCTGTCAGGCAAATCCTTGAGCGCCGCGACTCTGTGCATGGCCCCTCACCCCAGCCCTCTCCCCGTCGAACGGGGAGAGGGGGTTATCCTGCCCCATGCCGCTTTGAGCACAGCTGAGCACTGGAGAGTTCCCTCTCCCCGCATGTGCGGGGAGAGGGCTAGGGTGAGGGGCTAAGCACCGGAGCGCAACGCAGCCGGACTTGACTGCAAGCTATCTTGGTTTACGACCATGCCGTGAGCATTGGGGATTTACAAGAGCATGGCGGCCGACAACGCAACCGAAGGTAACGCGCGCATCGAAGTGCTGATCTCGGACATGAACGGCCGGCTGCGCGGCAAGCAGATCCCGATTTCAGCCGAAAAGAAGGTCTGGTCCGGCGCCGTGCGGCTGCCGACCTCGACGCAATCGCTCGATATCTGGGGTGACGACAATGACGATATCACAGGCCTGTCGCTGACGATCGGTGATCCGGACGGTACCTGTGTTGCCGATAAGCGCACGCTGGCTGATATGCCCTGGGCGCCGGCGGGATCGAAGCAGGTGCTGGCGACCATGCACGAGCTCGACGGCAGCCCGAGCTTCCAGGACCCGCGCGCCATTCTTTCGGCCGTGGTCGATCGCTACAAGGCGCTCGGCCTGACGCCCGTCATCGCGACCGAACTGGAATTCTACCTTCTGGCCGGAGACTGGCGTGAGAAAGGCATTCCCTCGCCGCCGCCGGCCCTGACCTATCGGGGCGAACCGAACGGCTTTCAGCTCTACGATATGGATGCCGTCGATCTCCTTGACGATTACCTCGAAACGCTGCGCGCCTACGCCCGGGCGCAGGGGTTGCCGGCGGATGCGACGACGGCGGAGTTCGGCCCCGGCCAGTTCGAGGTCAACCTGCTGCATCGTCCGGATGCGCTGGCGGCTGCGGATGACTGCATCATGCTGAAGCGCGTGGCGGAACAGGCGGCACGCAAGCATGGCCTGAAATCGACCTGCATGGCAAAGCCCTATACCGACCATGCCGGCTCGGGGCTGCATGTGCATGCGAGTATCATCGACGCTCAGGGGCGCAATGTCCTCGATGCGGCCGGCGGCGAGCCGAAGAGGCTGAAGTCGATCTGCGCGGGCCTCCTGCAGACCTTGCAGGATGCTCAGCTGGTGTTTGCGCCTTATGCCAACTCCTACCGCCGCTTCCAGCCGGGCTCGTTTGCCCCGGTCGATCTCACCTGGGGCTTCGGCCATCGCGGCACGGCCGTGCGCATCCCGGAAAAAGACGGGCCGGGCGCGCGCATCGAGCACCGTGTCGCAGGTGCGGATGCCAATCCCTATCTGATGCTGGCGGCGATCCTGGGCGGTATGTTGCTGGGCCTTGAGAACGACCTCGATCCCGGTGAGGAGACGACGCCGGCTCACGTGCCGACCGATGCGCCCAAGCTGACGCATGATTTCCTGACTGCCGTCGAGCGTTTCCGCGCCTCGGCCTTCATCGCCGATGTTTTCGGTGAGCGGTATCGGAAGCTCTACGGCGAGACGAAGCATAAGGAAGCGCTCGGCCACCTGCGCACGGTTTCCGATTTCGATTACAGGACCTACCTGCCCCGCCTCTGAAGCCGTCAGAGGGCGACGCTGTCGACGGCGCCTTCGCGCGCAACGCTGGCGGCCGTCCCCTCTCGGACCATCACCTTGAGTTCGCCGGGATGCACTTTGAGCGTCACATCGCGCTCGAGCGGCAACAGCTCGCCGTCCATCACACAATTGGCGAGCTGGCGCAGTTTCGGGAAGTGCAGATTCACTTCCGGCGCGTGCATGACCATGACATCGGCATTCTCGCGAACCCGGCCCCGCAGCATGTCGATGGCAAGCCGTGCGACACCGAGCGGTCGCAGCGGTTTCGCAGTGTAGAAGCCCAGCTCGCCGCTGCGCAGGCTATCGGCGTACAGCAGCGCATTGGCGCCGAAGGGATTGTTCGAAACCGAGATCGCCGAGACATGCCGGCGCTCGCGAATGCCGACGGCCTCGAAGTCGACGTCGAATTCCGGCGGATTGGCGATGACGCCGAAGGCCGCGCGCGTGCTGGCCGACATCTTTCCGATGCGCGAGCGATAAGTATAACCATTGCGGTAACGGACCATGCGCGCATGCAAGCCCGCTGAAAACTGATGAATGAAAGCGCGACCGTTGGCGCTGCCGATATCGACATTGTCGACCTCCCCCGTCGCAAGAACGTTCAGCGTCTGCCAGATGTCTAGCGGCAGGCGCAGAGAACGAGCAAAGAGGTTCATGGTGCCGGCCGGGATGACGCCGAGGGCGACGCCGTTTTTCCAGGCAATGGCCGCGGCCGCCGAAATGGTGCCATCGCCGCCGCCCGCAACGATCCCGTCGATGTCGTCGCGGCGTGCAGCGCGCTCCATCGCCGAAACGACGTTGCGCCCCTCTACGACAACAGCTTCGAAATCGTGACCGGCGTCGCGGAAGACCTGTTCCGCTTTCTTTTCATAGGCAGCCATGTCAGTCGTGCGGAACGTTCCGCCATCGCGATTGAAAAAGCCGATCAACTTCATTGGGGCTCTCGGTCTTTCCGCAAATTGTATCAGGGGCTGAGGCCCCGTGCGCTTCTTCTCAGATGGTTTTGGATGGACCGATTTCAAGCGTTATAGCCGTTTCGCCGATCTCGACTGCAGCACACTTATGCGCGATCCGACATGCTGCACTGCAAAAAACGCACGCGACAGATGCGCCTCGGTCACTGATAGTATCAACGGGGCATGTCCGTGCCTCGCCAGTCCCATATCCCAGTTTGATGCACTGAACACCGCATAACCGGAGTTTACCGTCTGATTCGCGGCATGTGATCTTCGTATGTCGCCCAAGGAGTTTTCGTGAGCGATATTGCCGTCGAGGCCCTCGACACCCAAACCGCCCTGGAAGCGCCGTCGCGCACCGCGATCGCGCTGGTAACTTTGGCGTTGGCCGTCGGCAGCTTCGGTATCGGCACGGGTGAATTCGTCATCATGGGACTTCTGCCGAATGTAGCCGACACCTTTGGCGTGACAACCCCGGAAGCGGGCCATGTCATCAGCGCCTATGCGCTCGGCGTCGTCGTCGGTGCGCCCATCATTGCCGTGCTTGCCGCCAAGATGGCGCGACGCACGCTGCTCCTTTTGATGATGGCGATCTTTGCTGCCGGTAATATTTCCAGCGCCTTTGCGCCGACCTTCGAAAGCTTCACGGCGCTTCGCTTCATCACCGGCCTGCCGCATGGCGCCTATTTCGGCGTCGCTGCACTCGTTGCCGCCTCGATGGTGCCGGTGCATCGCCGCGTGCGCGCCGTCGGCCAGGTCATGCTTGGTCTCACGATCGCGACGCTGATCGGCACGCCGATCGCCACCTTCCTGGGACAGCTTCTGAATTGGCGCGCGGCCTTCACGATGGTCGGCGCCATCGGCCTCGCCACCATGCTGCTGATCGCCCTCTTCCTTCCCAAGGACAGGGTCGAGGAAGGCGCCAGCATCGCCCGTGAACTCGGTGCGCTGAAGCGCATCCAGGTCTGGCTTTCGCTCGGCGTCGCTGCCGTCGGCTTCGGCGGCATGTTCTCGATCTTCAGCTATGTCGCAACGACGACGACCGATGTTGCCGGACTCGGTTCCGCCATGGTGCCGGTTGTGCTGGCTCTCTTCGGCATCGGCATGAATGTCGGCAACATCGTCGGTTCGCGCCTTGGCGATATCTCGATCAAGGGCACGATCGGCGGCATGATGATCTTCAACATCGTCATCATGACGCTCTTCTCGCTGACGGCGGCTAACCCGATCATGCTCTGCATATGCGTCTTCCTGATCGGCTGCGGCTTTGCAGCGTGCCCGGCCGTGCAGACGCGGCTGATGGATGTGGCCGCGGATGCACAGACGCTGGCCGCCGCCTCCAATCATTCCGCCTTCAACATCGCCAATGCGCTCGGCGCCTGGCTGGGTGGGCTGGTGATCTCCTGGGGTTTCACGGCGGCTGCGACCGGCTATGTCGGCGCGGTGCTTTCCGTCGCGGGCCTCGCAGTCTTCGCCGTTTCAGTTGGCCTGGAGCGCCGTACCGGGCGCGCATGACATGCCAGAGGCGCCCAGCTGCTGGCGCCCGTCATGGCAAAATACATTCTCCTCACCCCACACGGCCATCGCCTTGATGATCGGCCCCAAGCTGGCGCCAAGCGGCGTCAGCGCATACTCGACGCGAGGCGGCACCACCGGAAAGACGGTGCGTGACAGCAGCCCGGATTCTTCCAGTTCGCGCAGTTGCTTGGTCAGCATGCGCTGCGTCACCGATGGCAGCTTGCGGCGGATTTCATTGAAGCGCAGCGTTCCTTCCATCAGGTGAAACAGGATCACGCCCTTCCATTTTCCGTCGAGCACACTCAGCGTCGCCTCGACCGGGCAACCTGGAAAATTTCCGACGAGCTTGGAGCGGGGAACCGACATCGACAGTATCCTTTTTGTACCTACGTACAGAAATTGTGCATTCTTGCGCCTTTTAAGGATAATGCGCATCTAGCCTCTGTGCAACCAACCCAGGAGCTTCTCCCATGCGCGCAGTCGCCTATAAGCAACCACAACCCATTTCCGCAGAGACATCGCTGATCGACATCGAACTGCCGACGCCCGAGGCAAAGGGCCATGACCTGCTGGTCGAGGTGAAGGCGGTTTCGGTCAATCCGGTCGATATCAAGGTCCGCGCCAACGTTGCCCCGCCCGAGGGGGAATACAAGATCATTGGCTGGGATGCGGCGGGCATCGTCAGGGCGGTTGGACCCGACGTCACCATGTTCAAGCCGGGAGACGAAGTCTTCTATGCGGGTGCCATCAATCGCGACGGTTCGAATGCCGAATTCCATCTCGTCGATGAGCGCATCGTCGGCGCCAAGCCCAAGAGCCTCGATTTTCCGGCGGCTGCCGCACTGCCGCTGACCTCGATCACCGCCTATGAGGTGCTGTTCGACCGGCTGAAGGTGCAGGATCCGGTTCCCGGCACGGCCAATACCATTCTCATCATCGGCGGGGCTGGCGGCGTCGGATCGATCGCCATCCAGATCGCCCGCGCGCTGACCGATCTCACCATCATCGCGACAGCATCCCGCCCGGAAACGCAGGCCTGGGTGAAGGAATTGGGCGCCCACTACGTCATCGATCATTCGAAGCCGCTTGCGCCACAGATCGAGGCGCTCGGCATCGGCGCCCCCGCCTTCGTCTTCTCGACGACCAACACCTTGGATCACATCGCCTCGATCGCGGAGGCCATCGCGCCCCAGGGCCGATTCGCCCTTATCGACGATCCGAAAACGCTCGATGTCGTGCCCTTCAAGTGGAAGGCGATATCGATCCATTGGGAGATGATGTTCACCCGCCCCCTCTACAACACGGCCGACATGATCGAGCAGCACAAGCTGTTGACGAAGATCGCCGAACTGGTGGATGCCGGCAAGATCAGGTCGACGCTGACCGAGACCGCGGGCACGATCAACGCCGCCAATCTCAAGAAGGCGCATGCCCTCGTCGAGACCGGCAAGATGAAGGGCAAGGTCGTTCTGGCCGGCTTCTGAGCGACCAATATTCGCGACAGATCAGGCCGGGCGAATATCGTCCGGCCGCATTGTTTTAACGCATTGGCACTAGGTTTTGTTGCATCGCAAAAATTTGCAGCCGCCTAAACAAATTTTTATCGCAGGATCGAGCGTTTAGGCAGGTCCGCCTCTTGACTTTTGATGCCTTCGGCGCGACTTCTCCGCACGTGGGGAACAGCGTTTTCCATACCGATTAACCGGAGCCATCTTTCGATGCCTAGCGACAGTAGTAGTCGATTGCCTTTGCCGTCAGTAGCATTCGTGCACTAACCGACTCCTGTCGGCTCGCCACGATCCGCTGCGACGGCGGATCGACCGGAAAGGCGAGCTATAATGAACATCAACAGCTTTCCAGCGCGGGCCGGCAATGCCGCTCGTGCATTCATCAATAATAATCGCGCCGTTACCATCGCGGAACGCGTCGAGGCTCTGAACGCAACAGAGGTGGCAGAGGCTGCTCGCATTCTCGCCAAAATGCCGGAAGAGCGCGCCGTGCGCATTCTCGACCGGCCGGAACTGCGCAACGCCCCCGCCATTCTCGAAGTCATGGGCAATGCGGATGCCGCCCGCCTGCTGCATGGCATGTCAAACGACCGCGTCGCCGACGTGCTGCTCGAAATGGATGTCGACGCGCGCGTCCGTCTCTTCGCAACGTTCGACGAGCATGCAAGGCAGGCGATTCAGAGCCTGATGGGCTATCCGCCGCGCACGGCCGGCGGCATCATGACGACGGAATTCGTCAGCGTTTTCGCGAGCTGGACCGTGGCCCAGACGCTCGATCACGTTCGCCAGGTCGAGCGCTCTCGCGAAACCGTCTATGCGATCTATGTGCTCGATGACGAAACGCACGTGCTGCTGCATGTCGTGACGCTGCGTCGCCTCATCACCGGTGAGCCGGATGCCTGCATCCTGACCGTGGCCCAGAAGGGCGTGCCCGTCACGGCACCGCCGCTGATGAAGCAGGAGGACGTCGCCCGCCTGATCCGCCGCCACGATCTGCTGGCGCTTCCTGTTGTCGACGACAAGGGCCACATGCTCGGCATCGTCACGGTCGACGACGTCATCGACACGATGATCGCCGATACCACCGAGGACGCCCAGAAGTTCGGCGGTATGGAAGCCCTCGGCCAGCCCTATATGAAGATCAGCTTTGCGGGCATGATCCAGAAGCGCGCCGGCTGGCTTGCAGCCCTCTTCCTCGGCGAAATGCTGACCGCAAGCGCCATGCAGCATTTCGAAGGAGAGCTGGAGAAGGCTGTCGTGCTGACGCTCTTCATCCCGCTGATCATGAGCTCGGGCGGCAATTCCGGCTCGCAGGCGACATCGCTCATCATCCGGGCGCTGGCGCTCGGCGAACTCAAGCTCTCGGACTGGTGGCGCGTGGCCTTCCGGGAGTTGCCGACGGGCATCGTGCTCGGCGCGATCCTCGGCCTTGTCGGCTTTGCCCGCATCGTGCTCTGGCAGAACATCGGCCTCTTCGATTATGGCCCGCACTGGCAGCTGGTCGCCCTTACGGTTTTCGCTGCCCTCATCGGCATCGTCACCTTCGGCTCGCTCGCCGGCTCGATGCTGCCATTCGTCTTGCAGAAACTGCGGCTCGACCCAGCCAGCGCCTCGGCACCTTTCGTCGCGACGCTGGTCGATGTCACCGGCTTGGTGATCTATTTCTCGGTCGCGCTGCTGATCCTCAGTGGAACGATGCTCTGAGGACAACAAACCTCTCACGACAAAGGGGCCGGCAACGGCCCCTTTTCATTTTCATTCAGGCTCTGGCAGTTTCAGAGCACCATTGGTTTTGATGGTGCGGATGGCGAAGTTCGAACGCAGATCCACCACGCCGGGAAGAACAAGCAGCTTTTCCGACATCACCTTTTCATAAGCCGCAAGATCCTCCACTACGACTTCAGCCAGGAAATCGGCCGTGCCCGAAATTAGATGACAGGCGACGACTTCCGGAATGGCGAGCAATGCTGCCTGCTGCGTCTCGGAATTCTCCTTTGAATGATGACCGACCTTGAGTTCCACGAAGACCGTGAGGCCGAGGCCGGCCTGCTTGCGGTCGATATCCGCGCGGTAGCCGCGCAAGAGCCCGGATTTTTCCAGATTTCGGATGCGCCTGAGGCAGGGAGACGGCGAGAGATTTACGCGCTCGGCAATCTCGACATTGGTGGCGCGCGCATCCTCCTGCAGGCAGTTGAGGATCGCAATATCGAATTTATCCAGTTTTGGCATTTCCGGGAAACTCAATCATAAATTTTGGCAGATCATTGCTCGTAACACAATTTTAGAGCCATAACTAGCAAGGACATGCCTCGGGCTTCGGCGCTATCTTCTCTTCATTCGAAAGATAACCGGATCGTTGGAAAGGATATGTCGATGACCGCTTTGTCTCTCTCCACCCGCAAGGCAACCCCCACCATGGTCGGCTATGCAGGTGCCATCGTGACCGTCTTGATCTGGGCAAACTGGATTCTTGCCACCCGTCATACAGCCGAAACGCAGATGGGCACCATCGATCTCGGCCTGATCCGCTACGGCGTGCCGGCCTTGGTACTGGCTCCCGTCTGGTGGCGGACAGGCCTGCTGCCGAAGGGCGTGCCTTTGAAGCTGCTGGCGCTGATGGTCTGCGGCTCCGGCGCCCTCTTCTTCCAGCTCACCACCTTCGCCATCCAGTTCACGCCGGCATCGTCGGCCGGCATTCTGCTCGGCGGCTCCATGCCGCTGGCAGCCGCCCTGATCGGCATGGTTTTGTTCCGCGAACGGCTCGACATCACGCGCTGGCTCGGTCTTGGCGGCATCGTCGCCGGCGTCGTCATCCTGCTTGTCCGCAGCCTCTATGGCGTGCAGATTTCCTGGGAGGGCTTTACGCTGCTGCCGCTTGCCGCCCTGCTCTGGGCAACCTATACCCACGCCTTCCGCCGCTCCGGGCTGAGCGCCGTGCAATCCAGCGCCATCATCGCCGTCTGGTCGTTCCTGATCCATGTCGCACTGGCCGCCATCTTCGGCAGCTCGCTTGCCTCGGTGCCGCTACCGGAAATCGGTCTGCAGGTTGTCAGCCAAGGGCTGCTGTCAGGTCTTGCTGCCACGCTTGCCTATGGTCTTGCCGTCCAGGCTCTCGGTGGCACGCAGGCCGCAGCCTTCACCGCAATTACGCCGGTTCTCGCCACTATCGGCGGCGGCTTTCTGCTCGGCGAGGAAATCGGAATGGCCGGCATTGCAGCCGCAATCGTGACCGGCGTCGGCGTTGCCCTTTCCACAGGCCTGCTCGCCCGGAAGGCCGTCCAGCATTAAATCGCATCTTGCGGAGATATGGAGCGGTTCAGCGAAGTGCTGAGCCGCTCTTTCTATTTGCCCTGAAATTCATGGAGCCAGGATCAAAATCGAAGCGCCATGGCCACGCGTCTGGCCGGATCGGCGCCGTGGGCCAATTCATTCTCCAGGATCTGCGTGAGAGCGGTCGGCCTTTCTCCAGCATCGAGGATTTGAAATCCTACGGACGCATAGAATGGCGCGTTGAAAGCCACCTGCCGGTCCGTCGTCAAAGTGACGCCAGCGGCCCCTTGCGTTCTCGCCGCCGCAATCGCAGCTTCCATCAGCCGCCGTCCGACGCCCTGCTTCTGCCGGCGCCTGACGACATCGACTTCGGCGATGTGAACCGAGCCATCTTTCATAACGCCGGCCAGAAAACCGAATGGCTGATCTTCATCGTCGACGGCGACGAACAGCAAGCCTTCCGCAAGGGATTGCTCCAACACGTCAAGCGGCAGCGACGTCGGCTCACAGGCGATCGCGCCGGTCTCATGCAGAGCCCAAAAGGCATCGATCTCGATGGCAGCGAGGAGATGCAGTTCGTCTGCCCTGGCCGAACGGATCGTCCAGGCGCCTTGTTCGATCTCCGTCATTGCATCTCACATATTCGGATAGACCGGTCCTTCACCACCCTGCGGGGGAACCCAGTTGATGTTCTGGTTCGGGTCCTTGATGTCGCAGGTCTTGCAGTGGACGCAGTTCTGGGCGTTGATGACGAAGGTTTCCTTGCCGTCTTTTTCGACCCATTCATAGACGCCGGCCGGACAGTAGCGCGTCGACGGACCGGCGAAGACATCATGCTCCGACGACACCTGCAACGCCATGTCCCTGACCTGCAAGTGCACCGGCTGATCTTCCTCGTGGTTGGTGTTCGACAGGAAGACCGAGGAGAGACGGTCGAAGGTCAGGACGCCATCCGGCTTCGGATAGTCGATCTTCTGGTGCTGGGCGGCAGGCTCCAGCGAGGCGGCATCCGTCTTGCCATGCTTCAGCGTGCCGAAGAAGGAGAAGCCGAACAGCTGGTTCGTCCACATGTCGAGGCCGCCGAGCGTTACGCCGACCGCCGTGCCGAACTTCGACCACAGCGGCTTGACGTTCCGGACGCGCTTCAGGTCCTTGCCGATATCCGAAGAGCGCCATTCGTTCTCGATCTCGATCACTTCGTCATTGCCGCGACCGGCCGCGATCGCCGCGGCGATCCTGTCGGCCGCCAGCATGCCCGACAGCACCGCATTGTGGCTGCCCTTGATGCGGGGAACGTTGACGAAGCCGGCCGAGCATCCAATCAGGGCGCCGCCCGGGAAGGTCAGCTTCGGCACCGACTGATATCCGCCTTCGGTGATGGCGCGCGCGCCATAGGAAATGCGCTTGCCACCCTCGAAGGTGCCGCGGATCGCCGGATGCGTCTTGAAGCGCTGGAATTCCTCGAAGGGATAGAGATAGGGGTTCTTGTAGTTCAGGTGCACGACGAAGCCGACGGCGACGAGATTGTCCTCCAGATGATAGAGGAACGAGCCGCCACCGGTCTTCATGCCGAGCGGCCAGCCGAAGGAGTGCTGCACGAGGCCTTGTTTGTGGTTCTCCGGCTTAACCTCCCAGAGCTCCTTGATGCCGATGCCGAACTTCGGCACGTCGCTATTCCGCGCAAGATCGAACTTGGCGATGAGCTGCTTGGCGAGCGAGCCGCGCACGCCTTCGCCGATCAGCACATATTTGCCTAAGAGCGCCATACCGCGCGTATAGTTCGGGCCGGGTTCGCCATTCTTCTCGATGCCCATATCGCCGGTGGCGACGCCGATGACGGCGCCCTCGTCAGTATAGAGCACTTCGGTCGCGGCAAAGCCGGGGTAAATTTCGACACCGAGGGCTTCAGCCTTTTCGGCCAGCCAGCGACAGACGTTGCCGAGCGAGACGATATAGTTGCCGTGATTGTTCATCAGCGGCGGCATCAGGAAATTCGGCAGGCGGACGGAGCCGGCGGGGCCTAGGAACAGGAAGTGATCCGATGTCACCTCGGTCTTGAAGGGATGCCCCTCCTCCTCGCGCCAACCCGGCAGCAGCCGGTCGATGCCGATCGGGTCGACGACGGCGCCCGACAGGATATGCGCGCCGACTTCGGCTCCCTTCTCGAGCACGACGACGGTCAGATCCGGATTGATCTGCTTCAGCCGGATCGCCGCCGACAGGCCCGCTGGACCTGCGCCGACAATCACAACGTCGAATTCCATGCTCTCGCGTTCCGGCAGCTCGCTGGCGTCAGTCATTCATCTTCTCCGCTTGGCCGGCGTCCGATGATCTCGGACCACGGCCTCATCCCCTTTGGGCGTCTTCCCCATTTCGGTTATCTCTTGTCAAAATGGGAGGGAATTGTCGAGCCGGGAAGCGACAGGCAATCCCCCAATTCGCCCAACACGTAAAACAAGTTAAATTACTCTTACGTTAACGTCAATATTCCGCTGGTATTTGCGACCACCTGCAAAGTGCGCCTTCCATAGTCCTCCGATGGCTCTATAAATGCCGATCAGACAATCCGAATAGCATGAAGGGTGATCAAGATGGATCTTGGTATTGGCGGAAAGCGCGCGCTGGTGCTCGCGTCGTCGAAGGGGCTGGGCCATGGCATCGCGGTAGCGCTGGCGCGCGAAGGCGCGAATGTCTTGCTCTGTGGCCGAAGTGGAGACAGGCTCGAGAACAATTGCAAGGCCATCAATGCTGAAGGCAAGGGTCGGGCAGACTGGATCTGGGCCGACCTCAATGATGAGAACTTCGTGGATGTCGTCACCAAGGCAGCCATAGAGAAGCTGGGCGGCATCGATATCCTCGTCAACAACAGCGGCGGGCCGACTCCGGGGACGACTGAGGATATGACTGCCGACCGGCTGGAGACCTATTTCATCTCGATGGTGTCGCGGATCATCACCCTGACCAATGCGCTCTTGCCAGGTATGAAGGCACAAGGCTGGGGACGTATTCTCACCGTCGCCTCCTCCGGCGTCATCGAGCCCATTCCCAATCTCGCGCTTTCCAACACGCTACGCCCGGCGCTTGCCGGCTGGAGCAAGACGCTGGCCAGCGAAGTGGCCGCGCATGGCGTCACGGTCAACATGCTGCTGCCGGGCAGCATTGCGACCGACCGGTTGGCGGAGCTCGATACCGCGACGGCCAAGCGCGGAGGCAGAAGCCTGAAAGATGTCAGCGCCGAACGCCAGCAGCGCATCCCGGCCGGCCGCTACGGACGCGTCGAGGAGTTCGCCGCTACGGCAGCATTCCTCTGCAGCCAACCGGCAAGCTACGTCACGGGCACCATGGTTCGCTGCGATGGGGGAGCTGCTCGCTCACTTTGAGGCTGCCACCGGCGAACAGAGTGCAGGCCCTTGCAATAGGGCCTGACAACACAATTCCGTGAGCGGCGCGACGCTTCTTTACACGCTGCAGCACGTCTCCAGAGTATAAATGCTGCCTAAGGCTGTTTTTCCAGCCGAATATTACGCAATGGCAATCAAAAAATAGTCATTTGATTATTTGCTGCACTGCACAAACAGAACCTGTTCCAAAGCTTTCCAAGCTTTAATTTTTCGCCCTCCGGAACTGTGATAAATTGCACGGCAACAGCGTTCATGAATTCGCGTAAAAAGGGACAGAATTACCGAACGTTAGCGGCGACGGCGATGTGATGAACTGCGGCGAAGCGCGTCTTTGTTGTGCGGCGCGGCAGATACACTTCACCGTCACCGCGCTTCCTGCAACAAGCCCCGACCGGTTCTTTAAATATGAAAAAACTTTGGCTTCCCCTCGGCCTTCTTGTCGTCGCAGCCCTTGCAGCATGGAGCTATCGCGACCGTATTCCTTTCCTTTCCGCCTTTGTCGATCAAGCCTCCGCAGAAACCAAAGATGCCGGAAAGGCGGCAGGCAAACACAAGGCGCTGTCTTCCGTCGTCAAGACGGCCGCGGTTGAGAAGAGAACTCTGCCGAACGATATTACAGCAACAGGCTCGGCTGTTGCGCAGAATACGACGACCATCGCCGCGCAGGAATCCGGCATCATTACATCGATCGAAGCGCAGGACGGCGTGATGGTGAAGGCTGGCGACCTGATCGCCAAGCTCGATGCGCGAACCGCGCAGGCCGCCGTCGACAAGGACCAGGCGACCATCATCAAGGATCAGGCGACGCTCGTTGCGGCGGAAGCCGCGCTCACCCGAGCCAAGAGCCTGCTCAACAATGCCGGAACGCAGCAGACCGTCGATCAGGCCGTGGCGGCCCGCGATACCGCGGCTGCCGATGTCAATGCCGACAAGGCCCAACTCGCATCCGACCAGGTTCTCCTGGAAAACACTGAGATCCGCGCCCCTTATGACGGGCGCCTCGGCAATGTCGTTCCTAGCCCCGGCGCCTATGTGACGCCGGGCACTGCCATCGTGACCATCACGCAATACAATCCGATCTACGTGCAATTCCACATGCAGGAGAATCAGCTGCGGGAATTGGAGGAAGCGATGAAGGCCGGCACGGTGCCGGTCAGCACCGTGCCGAATTCGAGCAAGGGCAAATCCCGCCAGGGCGCAGTCAGCTTCTTCGATAATTCCGTGGATACCGCCTCCGGCACCATCCTCGTCAAGGCAAAGTTCGACAATGCCAACGGCGCGATCTGGCCCGGCAGATCGGTCAACGTCGTCGTTCATCTGACCGACAACGAGCCGGTGATCGTCGCTCCGACGGTTGCGATCAGCCCCGGTCCGGATGGTTTCTATGCCTATGTCGTCAAGGACAACAAGGTTCATTTGACGCCCGTCACCGTGGAACGGCAGAACGGCAGCTTCACCGCAGTCGCCAAGGGGCTTTCTGAAGGCGATCATGTCGTCACTGAAGGACAGGTGCAGCTGATCGACGGACAGACGGTCGTCGAGCAGTTCAATGACGAAAAGCCTGAGAAGGTGGCCGCCGCCAACGATCAGTCGAGCCAGAAGAGCGAAACGATTTCCGTTGGAGCACAGCAATGATCCCGCAATTCTGTATCCAGCGACCGGTCGCGACCACACTTCTGGCGTTGGGTGTAGTTATGGCCGGCCTCGCCGGTTATCAGCTGCTGCCCGTTGCCGCGCTGCCCCAGGTGGATTTTCCCACCATCAACGTTTCGGCCCAGCTGACCGGCGCTTCGCCGCAGACGATGGCGACCTCGGTTTCCACGCCGTTGATCAAGCAGTTCGAAACCATCCCGGGCATCAGCGAAATCTCGGCGACGAACTCGCTCGGCAATACGAGCATCGTGCTGCAGTTCGATCTCAACCGCAGCATCGACGCCGCTGCGGCCGACGTTCAGGCCGCGATCTCGAACGCGACACGTCAATTGCCCAACAATCTGACGACGCCGCCCGGCTACAGGAAGACGAATCCGGCCGACGCGCCGATCATGCTGCTTGCCGTGCAGAGCGATACGATGCCGCGCAGCAAACTCGACGAAGTTGCCGAAGACATCATTTCACCATCGCTGTCGACCCTGCCCGGTGTCGCGCAGGTCACCGTCTATGGCGCTCAGACCTACGCAGTGCGGGTCGAGGTCGATCCGGACAAGCTGCTGGCTCGCGGTATCGGTATCGACACCGTCAACTCCGCAATCGTCAGCGCCAACAGCCAGGTCCCGGTCGGAACCCTGCAAAACAGCAAGCAGAGCATGACGCTCAATGCCAACACGCAGAGGACCAATGCTGAACAGTTCAAGTCGCTGGTCATTGCAAATCCTAAGGGCGCACCGATCCACCTGAGCGATGTCGCCGACGTGCAGGACAGCGTGCAGAACACCAATGCGGGCTCCTGGTATGACGGCAAGCAGGCGATCATTCTTGCGATCCAGCGTCAACCGGATGCCAACACCGTCGACGTGGTCGATGCGATTAACGCCAAGCTGCCGCAGCTCCATGCGGAAATTCCGGCTTCGGTGCAGACGCATATCATGAACGACTCGGCACAGCCGATCCGCGATGCGATCAAGGACGTGAAATTCACCTTGATGCTGACCATCGGTCTGGTCGTGCTGGTGATCTATCTGTTCACCGGTCACGTCACGGCCACGATCATCCCCGGCCTTGCCGTGCCGTTGTCGCTGGTTTCGACCTTCGGCATGATGTATGTGCTCGGCTATAGCATCGACAACATATCATTGCTCGGCTTGACGCTCGCTGTCGGCCTTGTGGTGGATGATGCAATCGTCATGCTGGAAAACATATTGCGGCATGTCGAAGACGGCATGCCGGTGCTGCAGGCGGCGATCAAAGGCTCGGCCGAAGTCAGCTACACCATCATTTCCATGTCCATCTCGCTCATCGCTGTATTCATCCCGATCCTGCTGATGGGCGGCGTGGTCGGCCGCATCTTCAACGAGTTCGGTATGGTCGTCGCCATCGCCATCGTGTCTTCCGCGGTCGTGTCGCTCACGGTCACGCCGATGCTCAGCTCGCGTCTTTCGGCGGGCCACAGCCAGCCCCCCTATCCGGTACGCCTGTTCAATCGCGGCTTCGACTGGACGCAGCGCGGCTATGACAAGGGCGTCGCCTGGTGCCTGCGCAATCGCGGTTTCGTTCTCCTGAGCTTCCTCGGTTCGGTTGCACTCTCGGCCTATCTTTTTATGGTATTGCCGGCGAGCTTCTTTCCGACCGAGGACATCGGCCGCCTGCAGATAAGCACGCAGGCGCGCCAGGACATATCCTATCCGGCGATGCGTGACCTGCAGAACCAGGCAGCAGCACTCGTCCGGCAGAACCCCGCCGTCGACCACGTCATGTCGATCGTCGGCGGCAGCGTCCGTCAGCCGTTGAACAACGGCACCATGTTTGTCCAATTGAAACCGAAGGAGCAGCGGGCACCGCTGGACCAGACGCTACGCGAACTCCGCGCCAGCATCGGCAAGATAGCCGGCATAAAGGCCTATATTACGCCGCAGCAGAGCCTGCGCTTCGGCGGCCGTCAGACGGCCAGCCAATATCAGCTGGTCATTCAAGCCCTGAGTGCCGACCAGACCAACCTCTGGGCCGATAAGATGCTGGATGCGATGCGGCGCGATCCGCGCTTTACCGACGTTGCATCGGACGAACAGAACAACGCGCTGCAGGCAAACATCGTCGTCGACACGGAGAAAGCCGCGCAATACGGTATCAACAACAATCAGCTCCGCACGACGCTGCAAGAAGCGTTCGGTGGCTATGATGCGGCGCAGATTCAGACCACTGGCGACAGCTATGACGTGATGGTCGAATTCGACACCAGCAAGCCCTGGGATGACCAGAGACTGCAGGATATCCACGTTGCTTCGTCAAACGGCTCTCTGGTGCCGTTGTCGAACTTCGCTCATGTGCAACGCACGACTGGCCCGGTCACCATCAACCAGACGGGTCAGCTCGTGTCGACGACGGTTTCCTTCAACCTGCCGGCCGGCGAAGCGCTTGGCGATGCGACCGCGCGGATCGATCAGATCAAGAAGGACATCAACATGCCGGCGGACATTTTCACGTCCTACGGCGGTACAGCACAGATCTTCCAGCAGTCGCAGGGCAGCACGCCTTACCTGATCCTGGCTGCCGTGCTGACGATCTACGTGGTCCTTGGCGTTCTCTATGAAAGCTTCATCCATCCGCTGACCATTCTTTCCGGCCTGCCGGCTGCTGCTCTCGGCGCCCTTCTCGCCTTGAAGGTGTTCGGCTTCGACCTCTCGATCATCGCGCTCATCGGCTTGCTGATGCTGATCGGCATCGTGAAGAAGAATGCGATCATGATGATCGACGTCGCACTGGAAACGCTGCGTTCGACAACAGGCATATCGCCCGCTGAGGCCATCCATGAGGCCTGCGTGCGCCGCTTCCGCCCGATCATGATGACGACCTTCTGCGCGCTGCTCGGCGCCCTGCCGATCGCGGTCGGCGGCGGCGCGAGCTCCGAACTCCGGCAGCCGCTCGGTATCGCCGTTGTCGGCGGCCTGGTGGTCTCGCAGCTTCTCACGCTCTTCATCACACCCGTCATCTTCCTGGAGATGAATCGCCTCAACGACTTCCTTGCCCGTCTCACCAAGCGCAAGGAGGCGGACCCGCATCACAAGGATCCGCCAGCGGCCATCGCCGCCGAATAAGGTCAGCGGGCGCCAAAAGGCGCCCGTTCTTTTGCCAGTCAACCGGGTGCGGAAGCGCCGCCGGCTGACGTCGCTGCGGGCAAAAATAAAAGCATCATCCCGGCTTGAACTTGAAGCTTAGCCATGTCATGACGCGCCCTCTTTGCGACAGGGCGCGTCAGCGTCTCATAGGGGCTTGGCCCCAATCCAGACAATTTGGACGGAAGGGAGTGCGGGCATGGCTCGGGCGCTTGGTTTCGACTTCGGCACGACGAATACGGTTCTGGCGATGGCCGATGGACCCGCGACACAATCGGTCGCCTTCAACAGCGCTGCCGGCATGGCGGACAGCATGCGTACGGCGCTCTCTTTCATGAAGGATCCGGGATTGGGCGCGGCCGCACTCAAGGTCGAAGCCGGACACGCGGCCATCCAACAGTTCATCGACAATCCCGGTGACTGTCGCTTCCTGCAGTCGATCAAGACCTTTGCGGCGAGCGCCCTCTTCCAGGGCACGCTGATCTTCGCCAAGCGCCACAGCTTCGAAGACCTGATGGAGATCTTCGTGCGCCGTCTGCGCGCCTATGCCGGAGAGGGATGGCCGGAGAATGTTTCGCGCATCGTTACCGGCCGGCCGGTGCACTTTGCCGGCGCCAATCCGAACCCTGCCCTTGCGACGGAGCGCTACAACGCCGCTCTTGCGCGTTTCGGCTTTCCGGAAATCCACTACGTCTACGAACCGGTAGCGGCAGCCTTCTACTTCGCCCAACACCTGAAGAAGGATGCGACCGTGCTGGTGGCCGACTTCGGCGGCGGCACGACCGACTATTCGCTGATCCGCTTCGAAACCCACGGCGGAAAGCTGACGGCGACGCCGATCGGCCATTCCGGCGTCGGCATCGCCGGCGATCATTTCGATTTCCGGATGATCGACAACGTCGTCTCGCCGGCCATCGGCAAGGGCAGCTTCTTCAAGAGCTTCGACAAGCTTTTGGAAGTGCCGACCTCATACTACGCCAATTTCGGCCGCTGGAACCAGCTCTCGATCTTCAAGACCTCGCGCGAATATGCCGACCTGAAGACGCTGGTGCGCAGCAGCCTGGAGCCGGAGAAGCTGGAGACCTTCATCGAACTCGTCGAGCATGACGAAGGCTATCCGCTCTATCAGGCGGTATCGGCGACGAAGATGGCGCTTTCGAGCGAGGAAGAGGCCGAATTCAACTTCCCGCCGCTCGGCAAGGCCGGCCGCAAGCACGTTCGCCGCGCCGACTTCGAAAGCTGGATCGCCGACGATCTCGCCCGCATCGAAGGGGCGCTGGACGACGTGCTGACAACGACGAACACGTCACCCGATGCGATCGACAAAGTATTTCTGACGGGAGGCACCTCCTTCGTGCCGGCCGTTCGGCGCATCTTCACGGAACGCTTCGGCCAGGAGCGGATCGAGACGGGCGGCGAACTGCTGTCCATCGCCCATGGCCTGGCCTTGATCGGCGAGCGCGACGATATCGCCCAGTGGACGGCCTGACATAGCACCCACCCTGCCCTTTCGTTCGTGCGCCGCATTGGATAGAGTTCGCGCATGATTTCCGCCAGCGACCTCACACCGGCCGAGCTTGCCGCCCTTCTGCATTTCCATGCGGATGCCGGAATCGACTGGCTGCTGGAAGATCAGCCGGTGGATCGGTTTGCCGAATTCGAGGCCATGCGCGCGGCAAGACAGGGCGCGCGGGCAACGCAGCCTCGGCCTGAAGCTACAGCAGCTGCGGCGCGGCCCCAAACCGAGCGCCGCCCGGCAGCCAAGCCGACGGCATCTCCCGCAGCAGCGCCGCCGCGTGCGACGCCCGCCATTCCTGACGAGCAAGCTGTAGAGCAGGCCCGCTTCGCTGCCGAAAGCGCGCGGTCACTCAGCGAGTTGAAAACTGCACTCGAAGCCTTCAACGGCTGCAATCTCAAGAACAGCGCGCGCTCGACGATCTTTGCCAGCGGCACGCCGGAGGGCCGCATCATGGTAATCGGGCCGATGCCGAGTGCCGACGACGATCGTGAGGGGGCGCCGTTTGCCGGCCGCGCGGGACAGTTGCTCGACAGAATGCTTGCCGCCATCGGCCTGAAGCGCGATGAGATCCTGCTGACCAACGTCATTCCGTGGCGGCCGCCGGGCAACCGAGCCCCTTCCCCACCCGAAATCGAGATATGCCGTCCGTTCATAGAAAGGCAGATTGCGCTGGCCGAGCCCAAGGCAGTGCTTCTGCTGGGCAATTTCACCGCTCGGCATTTTTTCGGAAGTACTGAAACCATCCATGGATTGCGTGGAGAGTGGCGGGAAATAAGCGTTCTCGGTCGAGTAATACCGGCCATCGCCAGCCTTCATCCCCAGGAATTACTGACCGCGCCGGTCAACAAGCGGCTGGCCTGGAGCGATCTTCTTACCTTCAAGAATTATATCGCCGCTGAAATATTAGGCTGATTCTCCCAATTACTAACGAAACATGATCATAGTCATGCATTTTTCGCATGGCAGTCTTCTTTTGTTGTGCATTGCGAAATCAATGTTGCATTGCAATATATGCTGGTGTCTTGGGAGGAATCTCGAAAGGAACCAAGGCCATGACTGCACGTTTTCGTCCCATCCACTGCGGGTTTGATACCCTGCGCCGCGCGCTGGAGCCTGTGCGCGCATCAAATGGACATCGCAACCTCGGCATCGCTGCCAATGAGCAGATGACCGCGCGAGGCACCGGGCTATCGGCTCGTGTGAGCCGCCCGACGACGATCTTCGCCGATTTCCGCGCCTGCTGACCGACAGGCGCGACTAGGCCAGTAATCCAGCAAAAAAGTTTGAGTATCAGGAACGACACCATGTCTTCGGGTTTGCGTCCATTCATCGCCCTGTTCGATTCCGTCGGCCATATCGGCGCGGCGGTTCGGGCCGCCGAAGAATTCGAGCGCGCGCGCAACGTCTGCAAAGACGGAACCTCTCACGCACGAAGTGCGGCAGCCAGCATCCCACTTTAAGGATCGGGATCAGCCTCGGGAGGTTGATTGCGCCCAGGCAAAAGCCTCATCGACCGCCGCCAATTTTATGGCCTGCCAGCCGCAATATTGATCGAGAAAATTGCGCGAGATCCACATCTGGGTCTTCTTGGATTCATACCAGCCGACATCGCCGCGATCTGCCGACTTGCGCAGGATACGTTGCAGATGCGTTCGCGATATCATGAAATGGGTCGCCAAAGCGCGTGCATCGACGTGACCGATATCGATCCGATCACCCACCTGCCCCTCGAGCTCGAGCCTCGACATAATGTAATCGACGACCAGACCTCCCGATTCCGTCCAAAGAAACAGACCGACACTTTCCGGCGGCTCACGCCAAAGATCGGCTCCTAAGCATGTGCGTGCCATGCGCGGCTGCGCCAGGTCCAGAAGCATCGGTGAGGCGACCAGCGCAGCAGCACGGCTACCATCGTCAATCAGATCGAGCGCCGCCAAATTGGCGAGATACCAGCCGAACATCGCCGAATAGGCAGTTTCAGTCGGCACGTAACGCCGCGGGCGGCGAGCCGGCCCAGGAGCCAACTCCAGAAAGCGATAGGTCAACAACTCCTCGATAAAACTCAAGACCGTATTGCGGCTGGCAATGCGATAATGAGTGATGAGGTCACGCAGGGCGACGACAGTCAGCCCGGAGCGGGGACGATCTGGATCATGTTCAAGATGGAGCGCATAGGCGGATTGGCTTAGCAGCCAGCGCTGATGTGAGGCGAGCATACGCGCAATCCTCGGACCGTTGTCGTAACGGTTACGCAATGTCTCGGAGAGAAAGCGCAAGGACGCTACGAACTTGGGATGGCGAGCAAGTTGCTCGATGGGAAAACTCAATCGGGCCTCCCTGGGCGCCCTTCTTAAAAAGCAGCAGAAAGTTGATGTTTCATTTTTATGAACAAACTTGCCGGAATCGATCATAATTCCGATATCTAATAGCATGCTATAGTTATGCAAGCCTGCCAATATCACAAGAGGTTAAACGATAATTTACTTTAAATTATCGTTTCCTTACCGTAACGGTCAACATTTGATGGTAATGCAACCATGATGTTTAACCTAAACATTATGTTAGCAATTCTACTGTTGACCTGCAAATGCAGCTTCAGATTTTCTGTTTTTCGTTCGAATAGCTGAAACGGGAACAGCACAGCGGGCAAATACTTACCGTGCCATAACAAAACAAATTGATGTTGCGATATGACTTTAACTTTGGTTCAGATTTCGATGTAATGATGCGGCCACTTTCGGTTCGAAGGACAGCTTCGGACCGTGCCCGCCAAAGCATAGCCTGATCAGGATAGACCATGCGCACAGACACCGGCCAGATCATCAATCTGGCAGACTATCGTCCCACCGACTTCGTTCTGGAGCGCGTGGATCTCACCTTCGATCTCCATCCGACAGAAACGAAGGTAGAGGCGCGGCTGATCTTCCATCGGCGCGAGGGTGTCGATGCGAATGCGCAGCTTGTGCTTGATGGCGACGAGTTGGTTCTCTCCGGCCTGCTGCTCGATCAGAGCGAACTTCCGGCGGAGCAATATGATGCGACGCCAGAAAGCCTGACCGTCCGCAACCTGCCGGAAAGCGCACCTTTCGAACTGACGATCACGACCGTCATCAATCCGGAAGCCAACACCCAGCTGATGGGCCTTTACCGCACCGGCGGCATCTATTGCACGCAGTGCGAAGCCGAGGGCTTTCGCCGCATCACCTATTTCCCCGACAGGCCGGATGTGCTCGCCCCTTATACGGTCAATATCATCGCCGACAAGGAAGCAAACCCGCTGCTGCTGTCGAACGGCAATTTCCTCGGTGGTGCTGGCTATGGCGAAGGCAAGCATTTTGCTGCCTGGTTCGATCCGCATCCGAAGCCGAGCTATCTCTTTGCGCTCGTTGCCGGCGATCTTGGTGTCGTCGAGGACACGTTCACGACGTTATCCGGCCGTGAGGTGGCGCTGAAGATCTATGTCGAACACGGCAAGGAACCGCGCGCGACTTATGCCATGGATGCGCTGAAGCGTTCGATGAAGTGGGACGAAGAGCGGTTCGGCCGCGAATACGATCTCGACATCTTCATGATCGTCGCCGTGTCGGACTTCAATATGGGAGCGATGGAAAACAAAGGCCTCAACGTCTTCAACGACAAATATGTTCTGGCCGATCCCGAGACGGCAACTGACGCCGACTACGCCAATATCGAAGCCATCATCGCGCATGAATACTTCCACAACTGGACCGGCAATCGCATCACCTGCCGCGACTGGTTCCAGCTCTGCCTCAAGGAAGGCCTGACCGTCTATCGCGATCACGAATTTTCCGCCGACCAGCGCTCGCGTCCCGTCAAGCGGATTGCCGAAGTCCGCCATCTGAAATCGGAACAGTTTCCGGAGGACAGTGGCCCGCTTGCCCATCCGGTGCGGCCGACGACATACCGCGAAATCAACAACTTCTATACGACGACCGTCTATGAGAAGGGCAGCGAGGTCACCCGCATGATCGCGACGCTGCTCGGCCGCGATCTGTTCAAGAAAGGCATGGATCTCTATTTCGATCGGCACGACGGACAGGCGGTGACGATCGAAGATTTCGTCAGGTGTTTCGAGGATGTCAGCGGGCGCGATCTCACGCAGTTTTCGCTGTGGTATCATCAGGCCGGTACGCCGCTCGTCACCGCATCGGGCGCTTATGATGCCAATGCCAAGGCATTCACTCTGTCGCTCGAACAGATGGTGCCGGCAACGCCGGGCCAGACCATCAAAAAGCCGATGCACATTCCGCTCCGCCTGGGCTTGCTCGCCGAAGACGGCAGTCTCATCACGCCGGCATCCGTGACCGGAGCAGAGCTGACCGACGACGTGCTGCACCTGACAAAGAAGGCGCAAACGGTGACGTTCCACGGCGTTCCCTCCCGGCCGGTCCTCTCCCTCAACCGCAGCTTCTCGACGCCGATCAATCTGCAGTTCAGCCAAAGCACTGAGGATCTCGCATTGATCGCCCGCTATGAGGCCGATCATTTCGCCCGCTGGCAGGCGCTGATCGATCTTGGCCTGCCCAACCTCTTGCAGGCGGCGCGAGATGCCCGCCAGGGTGCCGACATAACATGCGGCTCGGCCTTCACCGACGCCTTGCTGGCGGCTGCAACCGACGAAAGTCTGGAGCCGGCTTTCCGCGCCCAGGCGCTCGCCTTGCCGAGTGAATCCGACATTGCCCGCGAACTCGGCGGCAACAATGATCCTGATGCCATCCATGCAGCGCGCCAGACGATCATCAAGCGCATCGCCGAGGCCGGTAAGGACGCCTTCACCGCGCTTTACGATGGGATGCAGACGCCGGAGCCGTTCAGCCCCGACGCGGCAAGCGCCGGCCGCCGCGCTTTGCGCAATGCGGCACTGGGCTATCTGTCGCAGCTGGATGAAACGCCGGCGAGGGCGAAGGCCGCCTTTGATGCGGCAAACAACATGACCGATCTCAGCGCCGCGCTGACCATTCTCGCCCAGCGCTTCCCCGACACAGCGGAGACGGCGGCAGCGCTTGCGCATTTCCGTGACCGCTTCGCCGACAATGCGCTCGTCATCGACAAATGGTTCGCCATTCAGGCGGCAATCCCGGGCGCCGGGGCGTTGGAGCGCATCCGGCTGCTTATGGAAACGCCGCTCTTCAAACGGACCAACCCCAATCGCGTCCGCTCGCTTATCGGCACTTTTGTCTTTGCGAATCCCACGGGTTTCGGCCGGGCGGACGGCGCCGGATACAATTTTCTCGCCGACGAAATCCTCGAGATCGATCAGCGCAATCCGCAGCTTGCGGCCCGCATCCTGACCTCGATGCGCTCGTGGCGGTTGCTCGAACCCGTGCGCGCCGATTATGCCCGCTCGGCGCTGATGCGGATCGAGCGCGCGGCCGGTCTTTCGACCGACGTGCGTGACATCGTCGAACGTATCCTCAAGGAGTGATTTCGATCAGCCGGCGCACTGATTTCAAAGGCTGATTTGCATCGGCCTTTTCAGCTTCAACGAGTCCCGAACGCGTGCAACTTACCGCTGCGTGTGTAAAATGCGCTGAAATCGCAGATGGTTAAGAAAGTTTTACCGCACCCTCTGGACAAGCCGAATCACGAATGATTCATTAAGGCAGATTCGGGCGAGCGGCGCAGCGAATCACACGAGGGACAAGGCTAAAGCGATGGTGGACGTGCGGCGGGCAACCGCGGCCGATGGACGGCTGCGTGTTAATTTCGACGGTCTGAAATCCTGGCATAGCGGCGTTACTGATCGAACCGGAGTGCGGATGGAGACGATTTCGCGTCGTTTTCCGCAGACGGAACATATTCTCAAGCGCATCATCCCCGTCCTCATCGTTTCCTTCCTGATGGTCGTTGCCGCCTCGCATTTCTTCGGCATGATCACGGAACATAGCCGCATGGCGGCTTCCGCCCGCCGAACGACCTCGCTTTCCATCGCAGCAGCAGCAGCAGCCTTTTCGAACGATCCTAGCCTGTTTCAGGCTGGCGACCGTCGTGGCGCGGAGCGAAAACTCGCCTCCTACCTGCCGCAGGATCGGCTGGACAGCGGCGCCTTCGTCCTGCTGGTGCAGTCGAGCGGCCGTGTATTCGGTTCGTCGGCCGCCGGCTCCGGCTATATCGGCATGCTGGTTTCCGACTTCTTTCCCGAAGTAACGGCCATCCGCAGTTTCGGCGATCATGCCGGCGTGATCGAAACCATGATCGGCGGCGAGCCCTATTATGCCGCGATTTCTCTGATCGGCGACAAAGGCGATTTCATTCTGTCGGCCGCATCGATGGATGAGATCGAAAAGCTCTGGCGCGACGAGCTGACCCTGAATGTCACGCTCTTTGCCGGCATATCCTCCATCCTGCTCGTCATTCTCTATGCCTATTACACGCAGGTAAAGCGCGCCCGGGATGCGGATGAAATCTTTCTCGAATCCAACCTGCGTGTCGAAACGGCGCTGTCGCGCGGCCGCTGCGGCCTCTGGGATTTCGATTTTACCAGTCGCCAGTTCTTCTGGTCGCGGTCGATGTACGACATGCTCGGGTTGCCGGTCGCCGACAAGCCGCTGGCCTTCACGGACGCGGCCCGGCTGATGCATCCGGACGACAACAGCCTGCATATGCTCGCCCGGACCGTCACCCGCGGCAATGCCGGCCAAGTGGACCAGATCCTGCGCATCCGCCATGCCAAGGGACATTATGTCTGGATGCGCGCCCGCGCCCAGGTGATCCGGACCAATTCCGGCCGCGTCCACATGATCGGCATCGCCATGGACGTGACTGAGCAGCATCGGCTGGCGCAGCGCTATGCAGAGGCCGATCAGCGCCTGGCCGACGCCATCGAATGCACTTCCGAAGCCTTCGTGCTGTGGGACAAAAACGATCGCCTGGTCATGTGCAACGCCCATTTCCAGCAGGCATACGGCCTGCCGGACAATGTGCTCGTGCCGGGCACCGAGCGCGCCGTCGTCAATGCCGCTGCCGCACGGCCGGTCATCGAGCGCCGTATCGTCGATCCCGGCCGCTCCAATCACTCGCAGACGACGGAAGTGCAGCTTGCCGACGAGCGCTGGCTGCAGATCAACGAGCGGCGCACCCGCGACGGCGGCCTCGTCTCGGTCGGTACCGATATTACCCAACTCAAGCGCAATCAGGAGCGGCTTCGCGAATCGGAACGCCGGCTGATGGCGACCATCAACGACCTCTCGGCATCGCGGCGGATTCTGGAAAAGCAGAAGGCGGAGCTTTCGACTGCCAACACCAATTATCTTGCGGAGAAGGAACGCGCCGAAGCCGCCAACAAGGCGAAATCGGAGTTCCTGGCCAACATGTCGCATGAGCTGCGCACGCCGCTCAATGCCATTCTCGGCTTCTCGGAAATCCTGCAGGATCAGATGTTTGGTCCGCTCGGCTCGGCCCGCTACAATGAATATGCCAAGGACATTCACGACAGCGGCAAGCATCTACTTAACGTCATCAACGACATCCTCGATATGTCGAAGATCGAAGCGGGGCATATGAAACTCAGCTGCGAGCGGATCAATCTCGCGCCGCTCATCGAGGAATGCCTGCGTTTCACCCGCATTCCGGCAGCGCAGAAGAACATTCTCGTCGAACAGCGCATCTCTTCCGACATCAAGCTGAGCGCTGACCGTCGGGCGATGAAGCAAATCGTGCTCAACCTGCTATCCAACGCGGTGAAATTCACCAACGACGGCGGCCGCATCTCGGTTCGCACGCGCAGGATCGGGGATGCCGTCATGCTCGTCATCGCCGATACAGGCATCGGCATTCCGAAATCGGCGATGAGCAAGATCGGCCAGCCCTTCGAACAGGTGCAGAGCCAATATGCGAAGAGCAAGGGAGGCTCCGGCCTCGGACTCGCCATTTCGCGCTCACTGACCGCTTTGCATCACGGCCGCATGCGCATCCGCTCCCGCGAGGGCATCGGCACCGTGATCGCGATCCGCATCCCGGATCAGAGCTGATCAGCTTCCCACCGTCGCCTGGAATACTTTCCGCACCGCTTTCGACAGGCGCTTCAGCTCGGCTTCCAGCGTGCGGAGATCCGGACAATCGCCGGCGCGGCAGACCAGTTCGATCAGGCCGGAAGGCGTGTTTTTCGGATCGAACGTACCGTCGATGCAAAGCCGGATAAGCTGCGATACTTCCGTGTAGAGCTGCAGAGCCTCCAGACAGACGTCGAGATCGTTGCGGTCCATCAGGCTGCCGCCCAGCAATTTCAACGCCTCGGCCGTGCTAAGGCCGTTTGCATCGATGCCGACGCCACGTGCAGGCGCGATCAGGCGCAGATATTGCGCGATGAATTCGATATCGATCAGCCCGCCAGGGATAAGCTTCAGATCCCAAATGCTCTCCGGCGGCTTTTCCTGTTCGATCAGGGTGCGCATCTCGCGAACATCTCTAGCGATCTGGGCGACATCTCTCTTGATCGAGAGAACCTCGCCGATGACGCGCTCCGCATCGTTCACCAATTCCTCGTCGCCGCAGATAAGGCGAGCGCGCGAAAGCGCCATATGCTCCCACGTCCAGGCTTCCTCGCGCTGGTACTTCTCGAAAGAGTTGATGCGCGTGGCGACCGGGCCTTTATTGCCGGAAGGCCGCAGACGCATATCGACCTCATAGAGTACGCCCTCGGCCGTTGGCGCCGAAAGGGCCGCGATCAGACGCTGCGTGATACGGGTAAAGTAGCGCGTCGCATCCAGCGGTTTCGGGCCATCGGATTCGCCGGCCGTATCGTCGTAATCGTAAAGCAGGATGATATCGATGTCGGAACCGGCCGAGAGCTCGAAACTGCCGAGCTTGCCCATTCCGACGACAGCGACGCGGCCGCCGGGATATTCGCCATGCGCTGCCCGGATTTCCTTCATGACGGCATCCAGAGCCGCCTCGACGATGAGATCGGCGAGATAGGTAAAGGCGCGGGCCGCCATCGTTCCGCCAATTGCGCCCGTCAGCAGGCGAATGCCGATCAGGAAGCGCTGTTCGGATGCAAAGATGCGCAGCAGATCGAGCGTCTCTTCATAATGTCTCGCCGGGGCCAGGAAGCTTTTCAGGCGTTCGGCGAGATAATCGCGCGTCGGCAGTTCGGCCATAAGCCTTGGGTCAAGCATGCCGTCGAAGACATGCGGCTTGGCCGCGATGATTTCGGCAAGCCTCGGTGCCGACGACATGATGTTGACAATGAGCGAGAGAAGCGCCGGATTGGTTCCGAGCAACGAGAAGAGCTGGATGCCTGCCGGCAGACCGGAAATGAAGCTGTCAAAGCGCAGCAAAGCCTTGTCGGCACGCTTGCTTTCGCCAAAGACGCGCAACAGCTCCGGCGTCAATTCCGTCAGTCGCTCGCGCGCTTCGACCGATTGCGTGGCGCGATACCGGCCGTAGTGCCAGGTGCGGATGACATTGGCGATGTCGGACGGTCGCTCGAAGCCGAGGCGCCGCAGCGTCTCCAGCGTATCCGGATCGTCGCCCTGGCCGGTGAAAACGAGGTTGCCGGTTTCGCTCGACAGCTTCGTTTCCTGTTCGAAGAGGCGCGCATAGCGGCGCTCAACCGTCTTCAATGTCGTCACCAGTGCTTCGGAGAAAGCCGACACATCGGCAAAGCCCATCATATAGGCGATGCGCCTCAGCTCGGCATCGGTTTCCGGCAGCAGATGCGTCTGCTCGTCCCGCACCATCTGGATACGATGCTCGACATCGCGCAGGAACCAGTAGGCCGAGGTCAGCTCGTCGCGGGTTTCCGCATCGATCCACTTTGCCTCGGTCAATTCGGCAAGCGTCTGCTCCGTCGATCGGCTGCGCAAGGCCGGCATTCTCCCGCCGGCGATCAGCTGCTGGGTCTGCACGAAGAACTCGATCTCGCGAATGCCGCCGCGGCCGAGCTTGACGTTGTGACCTTTGACCGCGATCGCGCCATGTCCCTTATGCGCGTGGATCTGCCGCTTGATGGAGTGGATGTCTGATATCGCGGCATAATCCAGATATTTACGAAAGACGAAGGGCACGAGATCGCGGATGAAGGCCTGACCGGCGACGACATCGCCACCGACGGGCCGCGCCTTGATGAAGGCGGCGCGTTCCCAGTTCTGCCCCCTGCCCTCGTAATAGATCATTGCCGCGTCCACAGGGATCGCGAGCGGCGTCGAGCCGGGATCGGGACGCAGGCGAAGATCGGTGCGGAAGACATAGCCATCCGCCGTGCGCTCCTGGAGGATCCGCACCAGCCGCCGCATCAGCCGCGGGAAGACATCGATGGCATCGTCGGGATCGGGAACGATGCCCGCGGTCTCATCGAAGAAGACCACCAGATCGATATCGGAGGAATAGTTCAGTTCTTCTGCTCCGAGCTTACCCATGCCGAGCACGATTAGGCCGGAATTTTCGCTCGGAGTGGCGGGATCGGGAACCGTGATCTTGCCGGCCTCATGCGACGACAGCAGCAGATGGTCGATGGCCGCTGAAATAGAGGCCTCGGCGAGCCGGCTCAGCCAACGGGTGGTCTGCTTGCCATCATAAATGCGAGCGAGATCGGCGAGTGCGATGAGAAAGGCAGCGCGGCGCTTGGCGATGCGCAAGCGGCTCATCACCTCGGATTCGGAAGGCGAAACTCCCCCGTCCTCCCTCGGCAGCCAGGCTTGCCGGGCTTCCCCAACCAATGCTTCGATCTGCGGCGACAGCGGCTTCTCGATGGCGGCAACCAGAAGAGACGGTTCGAGACTGGCGGTTTCCCACAGATGAGGAGAGAGAGTGAGGGCAGCGACGACAAAATCCCGCAATGCGCTTTCGCCCGCAAGCAGATCGGCAATGACGGGCTCGCCTCCGGCGATCTGCTTGAGATCCGCCAGTACAGACTTCGTCTCCGTCTGGTTCAACGCCCGCAGCCGCCCGGCCGAAACCTCCCGCAGCAAATCGCTTTGCGTCGTCGTCATGCAGTTCTCCCCAACAGCAAGCGGATAGAGCATGATGCCGAAAAGTGTCAGGGGTTTTCGGACAGCATTATGCTCCACTTCTTTGACGCTAGAGCAGTTCAGCTTTTCGCGGAATCTCTGAACCGCTCTATCTCTTTGTTTTGACGCAATTCCGGACGGAAAACCGCTGCGCACTTTTCCTGGAGTTGCCCTAGAGCGGATTCAGATTTTAGGTCGTTTCGACCTAAAATCATCCGGCTCTAGCGCAGGATTAACCTATTGTTTCTGCATGGGGAAGATCATGGTGACCGTTAATCCCTTGGCATCTGGATTTTCGGGATCGGTATCGGAAAGCTCCAGCCGGCCGCCATGCAGCTCCATTACGGCTTCCACCAACGCTAGGCCAAGGCCGGTTCCCGGCTTGGAGCGGCTTTCGTCCAGCCGAAAGAAACGCTTGACCACATCGGCACGCTGATGGGCAGGAATGCCCGGCCCGTGATCGGCAACGGCGAGCGTCACCGCGTCGCTCGTGCGCGCCAGCTTGAAAGTAATCGCCGGTTTTCCGTTGCAGCCCGACGCGTATTTAAGGGCATTGTCGATGAGATTGAACAACGCCTGGCCGATCAGCTCGCGGTTTCCTTGCACCTCGACTTCCGGCTCTATCTCGGCCGTGAGCGCCAGACCCGCCTCCTCCGCCACCGGCTCGTAAAGTTCCGCTGTATCGGCAACGATGGAGGAAAGATCGACCGCAGTCATTTCTGCAGCCACGGAACCCGCCTCGACGCGGGAAATCATCAAAAGCGCATTGAAGGTGCGGATCAGCTGATCGGATTCGCCGATGATGCCCTCAAGCGCTGTGCGGCGGCCTTCGCTATCGGCATTGTCGAGCGCATCGGCCGCCTTGTTACGCAGGCGCGTCAAAGGGGTCTTGAGGTCGTGGGCAATATTGTCGGAGACCTGCCGCAGCCCTTCGTTCAGCTTTTCGATGCGCTCGAGCATGGCATTCAGCGATGCCGACATCCGGTCGAACTCGTCGCCGGAACCGCCGACCGGCAGGCGCTGCGAGAGATCGCCCGCCATGATCTTGCGGCCAGCATCCGTCATCCGATCAATGCGCTTCAGCGCGTTTCGGCCGATACCGAACCAGATGACCAGCGCGCCGAGCCCCATAATCGCCAGTGCCAGCATCAGTGCCTGGCGTACCAGCACGCGGAAGCGCTCCGGCTCGCCGAGGTCGCGGCCGATGAGGATGCGCAAGCCATTGTCGAGAATGAAGATATTGGCAATTGCCAGATGACGGCGCTCCGGATCGTTGGAGGCGTCAGTGTAGCGCTCGTAGGAGAAGGGCAGCTCCGTCCAGCCGGCCTGGCCGAGCACGCCTGGCTGTACGGAAGCAACGTTACCGGCCAGGATGTCGCCGGAAGGACCGGCAATGACATAGAGATTGGCACCCGGCTGGCGCGCGCGGCGCTCCATGGTGCGCAGAAGCAGATTCAGGCCGCCGATGTCATAGGCACGCTTGACCTGGCTGACTTCCTGCTGAACGGCATCGCGGATCTGCCCCGTCAACAGCCGCTCGGACATGGCCGTCACGTAGAAGACCAGTGTCGCGGCGCAAAGCGAGAAAAGAAGGATGTAGAGGGCGGAAAGGCGAACTGCTGTGGACTTGAAGAGGACGCGGAAGCGGCTCATCCCTCGTCCTTGATCATGTATCCGGCGCCCCGGATCGTCTTCAGCAGCGGCTGGCTGAAATCCTTCTCGATCTTGGAGCGCAGGCGCGAAACGTGGACGTCGATGACGTTCGTCTGCGGGTCGAAATGATAATCCCAGACATTCTCGAGCAGCATGGTGCGGGTGACGACCTGGCCGGCATTCTTCATCAGATATTCCAGGAGACGGAATTCGCGCGGCTGCAGCAAGATTTCCTTGCCGCCACGGCGTACCTCATGCGAGAGGCGGTCCAGTTCCAGATCGCCGACCCGATAGAGAACGTCCTGCTCCGGCGTTCCCTTGCGGCGGCCGAGTACTTCGACACGGGCAAGAAGCTCGCTGAAGGCATAGGGTTTCGGCAGGTAGTCGTCGCCGCCGGCACGCAAGCCGGTGACACGATCATCGACCTGGCCGAGCGCGGAAAGGATCAGAACCGGCGTATGCACGCCCTTGCGGCGCAATTCGCTGATGACCGACAGCCCGTCCCGACGCGGAAGCATGCGATCGATGATGGCGACATCATAGGTGTTCTCCGTGGCCATGAAGAGACCGCTCTCGCCGTCGCTCGCGTGATCGGCAACGATGCCGGCCTCGCGAAACGCCTTGGTAAGGTAAGCCGCCGCTTCAAGATCGTCTTCGATGATCAGAATCTTCATGTGAGCGACATTACCTGCCGACGCTGCCTCGGCACAACCAGAATCGGGAGAACTCACGGCATGTTGGCTAGCGGTTGTCATCTTTCACCTGCCTTGGAACCAGTCATTTGGCATGTTCTAAAAGGGAAAGCCGCACAAGCCGTGGCCTGCGCGGCTTTCCCAATGCATTTCATCCGTCTGAAGGATCAACCGGCGTTGATCGGCAAAGCAACGAAGCGGCTGCCGTCACCGGACTGAATCTGGAAGAGGGCGCGGGTGCGACCGTCCTTCTTCGCTTGCTCGATGATCTTGGCAATATCGCCGGCGTTGGAGACCTGCTGATTGTTGACCGACGTGATCTTCTCGCCTTCCTTCACGCCCTTATCGGCAGCATCGGAGTCGGGATCGACTGCCGTGATCGCTACGCCCTTGCCATCATCGGAAGGGCCGACGGTAAGGCCAAGGTCAGCCAGCGCCTTCTCGGAGGACGGCTGCTGCGGCTGGCTCGGCTGCGAGTCGTCATTGGAGGCCTGGTTCTGATCGGCCGGAAGCGTGCCGAGCTCGACCGTGACCGACTGCGACTTGCCAGCGCGCCAGATGGAAACCTCGACCTTGGAGCCCGGCTGCATGGCGCCGATGCGGCGAGCCAGATCGCGTGGATCCTTGACCGGGTCGCCATTCACGGCGGTGACGACGTCTCCGTTCTTGATGCCGGCCTTCTGGCCCGGCGAACCATCCTGCGGAGAAACCACGAGGGCACCGCTCGCCTCGGACAGACCGAGAGATTCGGCGATATCCTTGGTGACGGGCTGGATCTGGACGCCGAGCCAACCGCGCGAAACCGTGCCGGTCTTGATCAGGTCAGCGACGACATCCTTGGCGGTCGTTGCAGGGATCGCGAAGGCGATGCCGACGCTGCCGCCCGACTGCGAGAAAATGGCGGTATTGATGCCGACCACCTGACCATTGAGGTTGAAGGTCGGGCCGCCGGAATTGCCCTTGTTCACCGGCGCGTCGATCTGGATGTAATCGTCATAGGGACCGGAATGGATATCGCGGCCGCGGGCCGAAACGATACCAGCGGTCACGGTGCCACCGAGGCCGAACGGGTTGCCGACGGCAACGACCCAGTCGCCGACGCGAACCTTGGAGTCATCGGCCCAGCCGACATAGGTGAACTTCTTGCCTTTGGGGTCGACTTTCAGGACAGCGAGATCGGTACGGCTATCCTTGCCGACGAGCTTGGCGTCGAGTTCGGTGCCGTCGTTGAGGACGACGACGAAAGCTGCACCATCGGAAACGACGTGGTTGTTGGTGACGATGTAGCCATCTTCCGAAACGAAGAAGCCGGACCCTTGAGCGACCGGGCGCAGGTGGCCCTTGTCGTCGGAATTCTTCTGCTGGTTCTGGCCGCGCTGCTGGCCGCGGCCCTGCTGCTGCTCGAACTGGCGGAAGAACTTCTTCAGCGGGTGATCGTCCGGAAGGTCATCGAAGCCGCGGCCGAGACCGAAAGAATCGTCCTCGTCGGCAACCGGATTGACGCGGGATTCGACGCGAACCGACACGACGGCCGGCGAAACGGCATCCACCACATTGGCAAAGCTCGGAACCTGCGGCGCCTGAACATTGACGGCATCGGCATAGGCACCGGTGACAACGGCCGGAACACCCGTTGCCAGAGCAGCGACAGCGAGACCTGCGACGACGGAAGCCTTCATAGCCGTGCTGCGCGACAAAGTGTCCTTGATATTCCTGAACATATGCGAATTACCTTTTCGTTTCTCGTCGGATTTCCGCCGGGTGGAACCGGCTATGGTGCGTCATAATGAAGATATAGGGCACGGCACCTTACAACGAACTGTCCGCCCCATGAAAAATTCGTAATGTAAGGCATCGATGCAACGTTATGACGAAAGACGACGGCCGCGTCACTTGCCGAGGATATCTTTCAACTGCGCCTCTTCATCGGCGTTAAGAGAGCTACCGGTGGGCTTGCCCGCGCGGCGGCGTGCGTAAACGGCAAGAGCCAATGCGCCCGCTACGAAGAGCGCGATCGGCGCACCCCAGAGAATGTATGTCTTTTCGCTCAGGCGCGGCTTGAGCAGCACGAACTCGCCATAGCGGGAGACGATGTAGTCGAGCACCTGCTGATCAGTGTCGCCATCGCTCAGGCGCTTTCGCACCAGCAAGCGCAGGTCCCGCGCGAGATCGGCATTGGAATCATCGATGGATTGATTCTGGCAGACCATGCAGCGCAGTTCGGCCGAGATCGTCCGCGCTCGCGCCTCCAAGGCCGGATCGGGCAAAACTTCATCCGGGTTGACCGCAAAGGCAGGGGCCGCGGCAAAGAGCAATGCCAGCAGCATAAGCAGGCGCGCGACCACCGCTACCTTCTTCCCGGCTCCGCTATTCTTGACACGGAATACCCCCTCATCCGCCCCTACGGGGCACCTTCTCCCCGAGGGGAGAAGGGGAAATTGCCGCTGTGGTGCCGGTATCGCACAAAAGCCAATCGAGGAATGCAGCGGTTTTCCCTTCTCCCCTCGGGGAGAAGGTGCCCGAAGGGCGGATGAGGGGGTGACGGTCAAACCTATCATTCTGCCGGCTCCATCGCCGGGCGAACCGGTTTTGCCTTCCGGCTCGGGGCGCCGACGCGCAGACGACGGTCGCTAAGTGATACGAAACCGCCGATCGCCATGATGAGCGCGCCAAGCCAGATGCAGAGAATGAACGGCTTCCACCAGATGCGCACGACCATGCCGCCATCCTTGCTGGCATCGCCGACCGATACATAGAGTTGGTTGAGACCTAGCGTGAGAATGCCGGATTCGGTGGTCGCCGTGCGGCTTGCAGTGAAGACGCGCTTGGCGGACGACATTTCTGCAAAGGCAACCCCGCCACGGCTGACCGTGAAGTGGGCGCGATCCTCGGTGAAATTGGGGCCGACGCCGGGCTGCACGCCGTCAAAGCGCAGGCTGTAGCCGCCGAGCTCGGCTGTCTCGCCCGGCTTCATGCTGGTGATGTGTTCCGCCTCGAAGGTCGTCACCGCGACAATGCCGAGCACGCTGATGCCGAGACCTGCATGGGCAAGTGCCGTGCCGAAGGCCGAGCGCGGCAACCCGCTCAGGCGACGCCAGGCGACACCCGCCGCCACCTTGCCGACGCCGGCGCGATACCAGAGATCGGCCAAGGCGCCGAAGACCAGGAAGAACCCGGCGGCGAGACCGAGAGCGGCAAGCACCGGCCCACCATGCTCGACATAGAACAGGACAAGGCCGGCCAGGAAGGCTAGGCCCGCAATGACATAAAGCCTCTGCAGCGCACCGAGCAGATCGCCGCGCTTCCAGGCGAGCAGCGGGCCGAACGGCACAGCAATGAGGATCGGGGTCATCAATAGCCCGAACGTCATATTGAAGAAGGGTGGACCGACGGAAATCTTGTCACCGGTCAGCGTTTCGAGCGCCAGCGGATAGAGCGTACCGGTCAAAACCGTGCCGCAGGCGACCGTGAGGATCAGGTTGTTCAGCACCAGCGCGCCCTCGCGCGAGATCGGCGCGAACAGTCCGCCGGCAGCAAGCTTCGGTGCTCGCAGCGCGAAAAGCGAAAGGGCGCCGCCGATGAAGATCAGGAGAATGCAGAGGATGAAAATGCCGCGGGTCGGATCGCTGGCGAAGGAATGGACGGATGTCAGCACGCCCGAGCGGACGAGGAAGGTACCGAGCAGCGACAGCGAAAACGTCAGGATTGCCAGCAGCACCGTCCAAATCTTCAGGGCATCGCGCTTTTCCATGACAACAGCCGAATGCAGCAGGGCCGTGCCGGCAAGCCATGGCATGAAGGACGCGTTTTCCACCGGATCCCAGAACCACCAACCGCCCCAGCCGAGCTCGTAATAGGCCCAGTAGGAGCCCATGGCGATGCCGAGCGTCAGGAAGCTCCAGGCGGCGAGCGTCCAGGGGCGGACCCAGCGCGCCCAGGCGGCATCGATGCGACCTTCCAAAAGTGCGGCGACAGCGAAGGAAAAGCAGACGGAGAAGCCGACATAGCCGAGATAGAGCAGCGGCGGATGGATCGCGAGGCCAATATCCTGGAGGACGGGATTGAGATCCTTGCCCTCCGCCGGCGCCGGGTTGAGCCGAATGAAGGGATTGGAGGTGAGCAGAATGAAGACCAGGAAGGCCGAGGAGATCCACGACTGCACGGCCAGCACGTTGGCGCGCAGCACGTCGGGCAGATTGCGCCCGAACAGTGCGACGAACGCACTGAACAGCGCCAGGATCAGCAGCCAGAGCATCATCGATCCCTCGTGATTGCCCCAGACGCCGGAGATCTTGAAGACCAGCGGCATCAGCGAATGGGAGTTGGCCCAGACATTGAGGACGGAGAAATCAGAGGCGACATAGGCATAGGTCAGCACGCCGAAAGAAAAGGCGACCAGCAGGAACATGACGATCGCGCCGACCGGGGCGATATCCATCATGGACACGTCGCCGCGCCGGGCGCCGATCACGGGAAGGATGGAGACGATGAGCGCGGTGGCGAGCGCCAGCACGAGGGCATAATGTCCAAGCTCGATGATCATCGGGTGGCCTCCTCGCCCTTCCAGACGCCATCAGCCTTCAGCTTATCGGCGACCTGCTTCGGCATATAGCGCTCATCATGCTTGGCGAGCACGCTGTCGGCAACAAAAACGTCGCTGCCCGGCTCGAACCTGCCTTCGGTCACCACACCCTGCCCTTCGCGGAACAGGTCTGGCAGAATGCCGTCATACTTGACCTTGATCGTGTCGGTGCCGTCCGTGACGGAGAACTGCACTTGCGTACCCTGACCACGCACGATCGATCCTTCGCCGACAAGGCCGCCGAGGCGGATCAGCGTCCCGGCATTGACCGGCGTCTTCGCAAGATCCGCCGGCATATAGAAGTAGGCGACCGACTGACTGAAGGCGAACAGCACGAGCAGCACGGCGGCGGCGATGAAACCCATGCCGCCGGCGATCACAGCCAGACGTTTCTGCTTGCGGGTCATTGCTGCGTCACCTCTGTCGGCAATCCCAATTCTTTCGCCAGTGCCAGAAGCTGCTGGCCCTCCCCGCCATCGGCCGGAAAGGCCGCGAGACCTCGCTTCAACGCATCCGCTGCACGCTCCCGATCATTCAGCACCGCATACGAGCGGATCAGCCGCATCCAGCCTTCGAAATTCTTGGGATCTTCCTTGAGCTTTGCATCGAGGCTGTCGACCATGCCGCGGATCATCTGCTGGCGATCGCCGCTGCTCAGCGCATTGGCCGCAGCGACGTCCTCCGCCGTCGGATTGCCAGGAGCCTTGTCGTTCGCCGATACCGTCGGCCGGCCGCCATTCTTGACGATGTGTTGATCAACGACAGCAATCCAGGGCGCGTCAGGTGGCGATTGCTTGGCCAGAGCCTCGAATGCCGTCTTCGCATCGGCAGCCTTGCCCTCCTGCTCCAGCGCGAGCGCCAGATAGAAAAGCGTGCGCGGATTGGCGGCATCGAGCGCTAGGGATTGCTGCAGCACGCCGCGCGCCTCCGCCGTTACTATGCCATTGGCCTTGACGACCAGCACCTCGCCCAGATCGCCAAGCCGGGCCGCATTCGGCCCCAACAGACGAATGACATTGCGATAGGCAAGCTCCGCATCGCCGACACGGTTGGTCTTGAAATAGATGGGCGCCAGGACTTCCCAGCCCTTGGCGTCATCCGGGTTCTTGGCCAGATGCTGCTCGATCTTGACGATCGAGATGGCGAGATCGTTTCCTGGCTTCTCCAGCCGCGCTTCCAGCGGCTGCGCCGGCAGGCCGGGATCGCCGTTGACAAGATAAAGACAGAGACCAACGGCCGGAAGAAGGACGATGATGAAGGCTTGAGCAAGGCGATAGCTGCCATGCGCCGCCGATTTCGTTGCCGTCTTCTCGTCTTTGGCCGCAGCGATGAGCCGCCGTCCTATTTCGGCGCGGGCATAGCCTGCCTCCTGTGCGGAGATCAGGCCGCCGGCAAGATCGCGCTCCAGTTCACGAAGCTGATCGCGGTAGACCTCGGCCTCGCCGGAACGACCGCCCTCAGCCTCCTTCGCACCACGCAGAAGAGGATAGAGCAGCACAGCGCCGACAATCGCCGTAAGAACGGCCACGAGAATCCAGAACAGCATAGACGCCCAATACTTTAACGGGGCGCTTATTCCAACCGGGAAAGGCCATCTGACGAAGATTTGAGGCGTTTGGCCGCGCCTTTCAGTGCAGACGCCTATTCAAGCGGCGTCCAGGTGCCGTCGTCATTGCGACAGGCCGCGCCCCTCGCCGTCGTCGGCTTGCCGTCGACTGTGACTATATGCGTATATTGCCGGCAATTCTGCGAGCCGACCTGATAGGGCGCGGCGGGAACAACCTCGCCGCTTGCATTCCTGCCCTTCCATGCCACAGGCTGGCCGAGAGGCGAGGTCTCAAGCGCCCGATATTCGGCTTCCAGCGCGCGCTGCTTGTCGCTGTCGCTGAGCTTGACGCCGGTGCGCTCGACGATACCACCATCAAGAGCATTGATGAAGGTCGCGGAGGCTGGAGGCTTCGCGGATGAAAACAGACTCTTGCTGCCTCCCAGGCCGCCCGTCGTCGAGCAACCGGAAAGCGCAAGTGCGGCGAAAAGAGAGGGAACGACCAGGAAAAAGGTACGAAGCTTCATACAACCGAACCAGTATCAAAAAGCAAAACCAATAGGTACTGCGCTGCGGCATCATCATGACCCACAACGTCTTTTGGCATCATGCCGTTCCTCACGCAACATCCTTCATCAGGCCCGGCAAAATTAGGCTCGCCCGAAGCCCGCCCCAGCTCCCCCGGGAGAGTTCGAAACGGCCTTGATATTCGTTGGTGATCTCGCTGACGATCGAAAGCCCAAGCCCCGTGCCGGGCTTGCTCTCGTCCAGTCTGCGCCCGCGCTTCAGGGCTTCGCGGATCTGATCCGGCTCCAGCCCGGGACCGTCGTCCTCAACCACCAGTTCCACCCAGTGGCGCCGCGCCGGATCGATGCCCTTGATCTCGGCCGGCGCCTCGTTTGCAACCAGACGCACCTTGTGTTCGGCAAAGCGGGCGGCATTTTCGAGGAGATTGCCGACCGTCTCCTCGAGATCCTGTTGCTCCATAGCGAGCGCCAGATTGGGCGAGACGGAGAGTTCGAATTCCTTGTCGGCGTTCAGCCGCCGCATGACACGGACCAGTCGCTCCAGCGCCGGCTCGGCTTCGGTGCGTGCCAGCACGGATTCGCGCTGGGCGGCGATGCGGGCACGATTGAGATAGGATTGCACCTGCCCCTGCATGGCTTCTGCCTGGTTCTTCACCAGATCGCCATGCGAGCGCTCCAGGACGCGGGATTCGTTGAGCAGCACCGCTATCGGCGTTTTCAGCGAGTGCGCGAGATTGCCGACCTGCATGCGGGCGCGCTCGACGATACGCCGATTGCTCTCGATCAGCGCGTTGATCTCATTGGCAAGCGGCAGGATCTCACGCGGGAAATCGCCCTGCAAGCGTTCGCTTTCACCGGCGCGGATGCGCTCCAGCGCGGCGCGCGCCTTATCGAGCGGTTTCAGGCCGTAGAGAATGGCGAGCGCATTGACGATCAAGCTTCCGACGCCGAAGCCGACGAGTGCGAAGTAGAGGCTGTGGGAGAAATTGCGGACGTCGTCCTCGACCACGGCGACATTGCCTGTTACGCGGAAGCGTGCGGCGCGGCCGTCCGTGTCGAGCACGACTTCGGTTTCGGCTACCTGGACGCGGTTTCCGAAGGCATCGGTGACGATGTAATAGCGTTCGTAATTCTTGTCGAAGGGCGCTTCCAGCACGGAGAGAACAGGCAGGTTCGATGCGCCGAGCGACGGCGAAACCAGCGGCGTCGCCGTATAGGTGCCAAGCGGCTCGACCATCCAGTACCAGCCGGTCTTCGGCTGGGCAAAACGCAAATCACCGAGCTGCGGGCTGCCTGACAATGTGCCCTGGTCGCCGATCGTCACCGAGTTGATGACGTTATAGAGCTGCGCGCGCAATAGGTCCTGGAAACCGCGCTCGGCGCTCTTGCGATAGATATTCGAGATGACGAGGCCGATCACCACCAGCGCCACGGCCGACCAAAGCGTGGTCAGCAGCAGGACGCGAGCGGTGAGCGACTTAATTCGCATTGGTCGGAGCTTGGATTCTGTAACCAAGGCCGCGAACCGTTTCGATCAGGTCAACACCCATCTTCTTGCGCAGACGACCGACAAATACCTCGATCGTATTGGAATCCCGATCGAAATCCTGATCGTACATATGCTCGACCAGCTCCGTGCGTGAGACGACCTCTCCCTTATGATGCATGAGATAGGCAAGTAGGCGATATTCATGCGAGGTGAGCTTCAGCGGCTTGCCGTCGACAGTTGCCTTCGAGCTCTTGGTGTCGAGCCGCACCGGGCCGCAGACGATTTCCGAAGAGGCATGGCCGGCGGCGCGGCGGATGAGAGCGCGGATGCGGGCGAGCACTTCCTCGACATGGAAAGGCTTGGCGACGTAGTCGTCGGCGCCGGCGTCGATGCCTGCCACCTTGTCGCTCCAGCGATCACGTGCGGTCAAGAGGAGCACTGGTACGGTGCGCCCAGCGCCGCGCCATTTCTCAAGCACTGTGATGCCATCCATTTCAGGCAGCCCGATATCGAGGATGATCGCATCGTAAGGCTCTGTATCGCCGAGGAAATGCCCTTCCTCGCCATCAAAGGCCGTATCGACCACATAGCCTGCCTCCTTCAAGGCCTCGGCGAGCTGACGGTTCAAGTTGATATCGTCTTCGACTATGAGAATGCGCATCTCTAAATCCAATTTCCCCGGTTCGAGAAACAGTACCGCAAATCGTGGTGCAGTGGAATCACGGAAACAATAAGATTTCGTGTAAGATTCAAGGCTTTAGGTTGGCACCAAAACGCGCGGGGATCACATCGGCACCTTCATCGTCACCTTGCGCGGACGCTGGCCGTTGCCCTGCACAAGGACAGTGATGATGCAGCTGTCGCCGGATGGTTGTACCGAGAGAAGCTGGCCGCCGGTCTTGGCGACGACCTCGTCAGCGGCCTCACTGCAATCGCTGTTGGCGCGCGCGACCAAGGTCGACGTCGGTGCTGGCGCCGGCAGAACAGACGAGCCGGCCAGAACGAGGGCCGCTGCTGCTATGCTTGAAAATGAGGCCATGCTTCGGACTTCCCACAGGGATATGAACTTGGCCGATTATTTACCTAAACACGTCTGAATGGCAAATGAATGGGCTGTAATTTTTCGGGCCGCCATGCGTGGAGGCCACCTGAATGATGCTCTAACCATTTGAAATTATTGAATGCGAATCTGCCGTAGCGTGACAACGGCAACCGGCTGTCGTTCCGGAGCGCCGCATCCATACAATCTATCGGCGATCTGCGTGAATCGATACGTATCCGCGTTCGCAGGCACCACACGCCCTGAGCCGAAGGCTTAGCCATTTTTAATCATTCTTGCTTATCATCGGTTCATAGAGGCGGGATGAAACGTCGCCTTTCGTGGCCAATGCAACCGGCCTGCAAGCGTCTTATCGACATAAGGCGTGGCGATTTCCTTGAGTCCTTTGAATCGCTTGCCGCGATTTCTTCTCAAGTTGAATCCGGAGCTTCAAAAGTTGATTCAAGAACCTCAAGCCGAGAATCCGGTAGCCGACAATCCGATTCCGCTCGCGTGCTCAATCCGTTGAAAGGGCTGGCGGGAAATGGTTCTGCGGGGCCAGACGTTCAGAAAGGTTTACGGACGGCTGTCACCGTCTCATAGTCTGCCGCAATGCGCATTTCGCGCAGCGGACGAACGCGCTCGATGGAGCGCTGGTAATTCGGATGGGCCTTGTAAGCCGCCAATGCCGCCTCGTCGTCGAATTCGCCGTAGACCACCAGATCGACTTCGGTTCCGAGCTGATCGGTCTTGACGTTCGTGCCGATCTCCAAAAGCCGCGCATGCGGAATGGCCGTGAGGATCGAGAGGCCGGAACGGACCTCCTCAAGCTTGGCGCGATCGGGAACGGTGAAAAAGACGATATGACGGATCACGCGGCGGCTCCTTGTGCATATGCGAGGGCATCGCGCGATACCATGCGTATGGGTGCAATTCAATAAACAGGCCCCTTCGCTTCCCGAACCGTTTCGTCGCAGGTCACGCAAGCGCCCATTTACGGCATGGCGACGCGGCGTGTTATCATCGCGGCCATGACCGACGAGGACCTTATATCCCTTGCCCTTGGCCTGCCGGAGGCAAAAGAGAGCTCACACTTCGGAACCCGTGACTTTCGCGTGCGGGGCAAGATCTTCATGACAGTTCGGGGGCCCGATTTCTGCGTCGTCAAGCTGACGCCGGATCAGCAGCAGATGGCTTCGACCATCATACCTGAACGTGTCGCCGCCGTGCCCGGCAGCTGGGGCCTGAAAGGGTGGACGCGACTTTTCCATCGCGATGCCGGAAGCGAGGAGGTCAGAATGCTGGTGCGTCAGGCCTGGCGGAATACAGCGCCGAAATCTATGGCTTTGCCGGAGGATTAGGCATCATGTCGTCCTCGACGGTCAGCGGCCAGTCGACGACATAATCCTCGAAATCATCGAGAGCGACATCGTTTTCGCTGATGGTGCGCCCTTGAGCGGAGACACCCGCTATATGCACCGTTTCCGGATCGCCCGAGATCAGCGGATGCCACCAATAGAGATCGCGGCCCTCGTTGACGAGGCGGTAGGCGCAGGTGGGCGGCAGCCATTGCAGCTCCGGCACTTTCTCCGGCGTCAGTTGCACGCAGTCCGGCACGAAATCCCAGCGGTTCGGATAGCTGGTGCAACGACAGCTTTCGCTATCCATCAGCTTGCAGCGGATCGAGGTGAAATAGACGTCGCCGCTATCCCACTCCTCGAGCTTGTTGAGACAACAGAGGCCACAGCCGTCGCAAAGGCTCTCCCATTCCGACGAAGTCATCTCCGCCAGGGTCTTGTTTTTCCAGAAGGGCACTTCGTCTGTCATCGTCATCGTCCTCGCCACCCGAGAGGAATTCGGGCTGCGGCATGCATGTCTCTTGTTCTTTTCTCTAAATCAACCAATTATTCAATTAGCCGTTCTATGAGATAATGGGCTTTGCGTGTGCCACAAGGAGACACGCAGCAGTAATGTGGTCGGGAAGTAGAGCGTGGAAGACCCATCCAATCCAGAAAACGGGCCGAACAGAGGGCCCGAGACGCCTAGGGATAACGGGGCCGAAAAGCCACGGCGTCGAAAGCGCTATTTCTTCTTGCGCCTCGATTCATGGATCGATTCCACTTTATGGAATGCCGGCTTCGGTCTCGCCCAGGCATGGGAAGAGATCACCATCTTCTTCCGCCGCTTCCGCGTTCGCGGCTGGAAACGTATCTTTTTCGAATTGCTCGGTGAGGGCCTGACGCTGGGGACCGCCGGCTCCGTTGTCATGCTGATGCTCGCCATGCCGGCCTTCGAGGCCACCCAGGGCGACTGGCGCAACCGCGGCAATTTCGCCGTCACCTTCCTCGACCGCTACGGCAATGTCATCGGCCATCGCGGCATCATTCACGAAAATTCCGTGCCGGTCGACCAGCTGCCGGATTATTTCATCAAGGCGGTACTGGCGACCGAGGACCGGCGCTTCTTCGACCATTTCGGCATCGATGTGATCGGCCTGTTCCGCGCGGTGACAGTCAATGCGCAAGCCGGTGGTGTCGTCCAAGGCGGTTCGACGCTGACGCAGCAGCTTGCCAAGAACATCTTCCTCAGCAACGAGCGCTCCATCGAACGCAAGGTCAAGGAAGCCTTTCTGGCTATCTGGCTCGAGGCCAATCTCTCCAAGAAGGAGATCCTGAGCCTCTATCTCGACCGCACCTATATGGGCGGCGGCACCTTCGGCGCAGCGGCGGCGGCGCAATTCTATTTCGGCAAGAGCATCACCGACGTCAATCTGGCCGAAGCTGCAATGCTCGCCGGCCTCTTCAAGGCGCCGGCGAAATATGCGCCGCATGTTAACCTGCCGGCGGCGCGTGCCCGCGCCAACGACGTGCTGTCCAATCTCGTGCAGAGCGGGCTGATGACCGAGGGACAGGTCGTCGCCGCGCGGCGCAACCCGGCTTCGGTGGTCGACCGCGCCCAGATCGAATCCCCGGATTATTTCCTCGATTGGGCCTTCGATGAAGTGCAGCGGCTTGCCACGCGTTTCCCCGAACGCTCGCTGATCGTGCGCACCACCATCGATATGGGGCTGCAGAAAGCGGCAGAGGATTCGGTTCAATCCAGTCTGATGGAGTTCGGCGAGCGCTATAAGGCCAAACAGGGCGCTTCCGTCGTCATCGAAAACGGCGGCGCTCTGCGCGCCATGGTCGGCGGCAGCGACTACGGCGAAAGCCAGTTCAACCGCGCGACCAAGGCGCTGCGCCAGCCCGGTTCATCCTTCAAGATCTATACCTACTCAGTGGCGATGGAGAATGGCATGACGCCGACATCCACCATCGTCGATGCGCCGATCAGCTGGGGCAATTGGAGCCCGCATAATTACGAGAACCGCTACGAAGGCAAGGTGACGCTCACCCAGGCGCTGACGCAGTCGATCAACACCATCCCCGTACGGCTCGCCAAGGAGAAATTCGGCATTCAGCCGATCCGCAACATGGCCAAGGCCATGGGCGTCGAGACGCCGATCCGCAACGACAAGACCATTCCGATCGGCACATCGGAAGTGACCGTTCTCGACCAGGCGACCGCCTATGCCGTCTTCCCGGCCAACGGCATGCAGTCGCGGCGTCACGGCATCGAGCAGATCACCGGCTATGACGGCAAGGTGCTCTACGATTTCAGTCACGACGAGTTCCCTGCAAAACGGGTTCTCAGCGAAAAAGCCACGTCCTACATGAACCAGATGCTGACGCAGGTTCCGGTGATCGGCACCGGCCGGAAGGCAGCCCTCGACAACGGCATCGTGGTCGGCGGCAAGACCGGCACCACTCAGGCCTATCGCGACGCCTGGTTCATCGGCTTTACGGGCAATTACACCTGCGCCGTCTGGTTCGGCAACGACGACTATACCTCCACCAACAACATGACGGGCGGCACCCTGCCGGCCATGACCTTCAAGAAGATCATGGATTACGCCAATCAGGGCATCGTGCTGAAGCCGATCCCCGGCATCGCCAACCCCTTCCCCGTACAGAAACCACAAACGGTTGCGGCCAAGAAGCCCGCCGACCCTGCCAATAGCGGCCTGCCACCATTGGTGCGTCCGCGCTCGCTTTCGGTCGACTCCACGAGCATCCTGCGCGATATCGGCGAGAGGCTGAAGGCCGCGACGCCGCTCGGGGCGCAGAAGGTGGCGACGGCGGAGCATCGCAACACGACGGCGCCTGAATGACCAGTTTCCCCAGAAAATGCGCCGCGGCGCGACGCAGATGACAGTGGCAAACCCGCCGTCGAACTGAAGGACGGAGGCTGGTGTTTTGCATGTCCGCTGCTATTCCCGATCTTCGCCATTGCTCTCAAGACAGCCGTAAATAGTGGCTTGCCCTTCCCCCTACCGCCAGAATCAGGAATAAATCGGCACTGATTTGTCACGAGGACGATCCCAGGGTGTTCCGAGTTCCCCTTCTTGTTGCGCTTTCGCTTGTCATCGCCTTTGGCGGCGGGATCGTGTTCACGCTTCTGGCGCTGGATGCCACCTCCGGCTTCGGCGCGATCAAGCTTGGCGCCTGGCAGGCTTTCCCCGAAATGCAGACGGTGGATGCGGACCCTTATGCGAAATCCCATAGAGCGCGTGCCGGGCGGCTGCTCTATGGCACCGCCGAAGGGCTTGTGTTTACCGCCTCCGACGACGATGGCGGCGCGAGATTGACGGCGAACTGTACCTACCGCATCAGCGGCCAGACGCCGCCGGCAAGACTGTGGACCCTCTTCATCGCCGGCAATGACGGCCGGCCGATCGAGGATGCTGCCGGCCGCCCCTCCACCATCAATTCCTGGGTGGTGCTGCGCAAGCCGGATTCGACCTTCAACATCACCGTTTCATCCTCTGCGCAGGCGGGCAACTGGCTAGCCTTGCCCACAGCCGGGAATTTCCGTCTGGTATGGACGCTTCTGGATTCGCCGGCGGCCAGCAATTCCGGCCTGATTGACCTCGGCATGCCGAAACTCGAGAAGATCGGGTGCGGCAATGTTTAGATTCGTCTTCGCGATCCTGACCGGCCTATTCGGTGCGGTACTGCTGCATATCATCATCATTCTGTCGCTGCCGCACTTCTCCGATCGTGACGCCTATACGCGCGTGTCTGATGAGGGCGACGAGAACCATTTCTACATGCTCGACAACAAGGACGATGACGCGGGACTTTCCAACACTGATCCCTACATCCGCACAGCCGTCTGCGCTTTCGACATCGAGGATACGCCCGTTCATTTGACTGCGAAGGGCAAGGTGCCGTTCTGGTCGCTTGCCATCTATGACGCGGCATCCAATGAAGTGTTCAGCATGAGCGACCGCACATCGGTCGGCGGAGCGCTCGATCTGCTGCTTGCATCCCCCGTTCAGCTGACGGGCATACGCAAGGCGCTACCGCCCGCCCTTGCCCAATCGATCCTGGTGGAAGTGCCGCGGTCTCAAGGCTATGCGGTCCTACGCACGATGGCGCCGCAGGCGAGCTTCGACGATGCGGCCAGAGAATTTCTCTCCCAAGCCGGATGCGATGAATTCGACAATGGCTGAGATATTGCTGGGGCTGAGATATTCTTGGAACCGCGGCTGGAGCTAGGTTGATCTGGGATAGCTGCCGGGATGAGCGCCGACCAGCTGATTGCGGCAGCAGCCGGCAGTGCGCGCGAATGCACTGCGCACTTGCTCGTTTGAAGTGATTATTTCCCTTTTGCCCGCTTCGGTCCCGCGCCGGGACGATGCGTTGGCGTATCAAGATGTTCGTAACGCACGCCGGTGAACAAGAGTATTCTCGCCTCCACCGGTTCCTTCTGGGCGCGCGGCGGCAGGCGCAAACGCCAATCCGAAAGAGATATGATCTTTGCCATTCTCGTCTCCATTAACGTCTCGAGACGGATGAACCTGCGACTGGATTTCACCCTGCCCGCTGCTGAAGCGGGCTAGCGCTTCCCTCCATCCGGCCTCTCTGCTAGGGGCTTCGATGGAGGCATCTACGCCTTCTCACGGCATTTCCCTTACACCGTGGCATGAGCACCAATTTTTGGCTCCCATGCTGTCTTTACACTCGATCACATTCTGCTAATGGCTGCTGTCAATCGGAATTCATACATATCGCAGTTAACAGAATGCTAATTCTCGTCGCGTGTCATTTCCGGTATCGTTCGACATGCCCTATTAACGCTTCGGCGACAGTTTTGGTTTCATTACCAGCGGAAAAATTCCAACAACCGACTTCCGTATAAAGTCTAATAATATTACATACTTAACCGCGACGATGAGCTTCCACGCAATAGAACGAGAGGCTTCGCGTTGCAAAAAAGCGTCACACAAATATTATTTGCGCCCACGAAAAATTAACGTAATGTAAGAATTGAAATTCGAGGGCAATCAATGTTTGCGACGGGCAGTTCCGTCTTTTCGCCGGAGGATGTCACGGTCCTGCGTAATGCGCTGGACGGGTGGTGCCTGGAAAAGCGGATCGATATTAAAAGTACGGAAGCCCAGTTCGCGGCCACAGCGGCAATCGGCCTTTTTCAATCCGGCTACAACACCTCGGAAAAGCTGCTCGCGGCCTTGCGCGAGCATAAGGGCATCTAAAGAATCCCATCGGTATCGATAGGCCGGATCTCCGCTTTTGCAGCGGGTGACGTCGCTTTTGACTATCTCCGCACTGGAAACACCCATAGGTTGAATTTGCCTGTGGGCGCCTATGCCGAGAAAGGTTTTCCACAGGCCCGCTTGCGCCCCAAACTGCCGTCCATACGGGCAAAATGCTGCTGCGCTCCTCGCGCAAGCTTAACGCGCAATTTTTATTCGGATTTTAATAAAGTTTTCACGAACCATTAACCCTGCCGGCCTTAGTCTTTCGCGAAAGCCAGATAAGGACGACCGTGTCCATACCCGTTTCGACAGTCATCACCGACGATGCCCTCTTTATCGAAAGAGTCGTCAGGTTCGACTGGAGTGAATTGAAGCGGAAGCCATGGTCGATCTTGGGGCTCCCTGCTTTTTTGTTCGGCGTATCAGTATGGGTGTTGGCGTGCGTGATCGGTTTCGAGACCTTGAAGAGCCTGCGACTGTCCGCAAGAAGGACGTGGTTCTGATGGCGACGATCACCAGCTTCGAGGGCATGGGCCATCCGTCTAAATCGGAGCTTCGACAGTTCGCCGAGCTTTTCACCCCCGTTTTCCAGGCGTCCTCCGACGAAGCGAAGCGACAGGCCGTTGCCGCCCTTTCCCAATGCGAGACAGTGCCGCAGGCCGTTGCCCTGTTCATCGGCTGTCAGCCGATCGCGATCGCCGCGCCCTTCCTGACAAGCTCGCAAGCGATCGATGACGATACGCTCATCACCATTGCCCGCACGCAAGGGGCCGCCCATGTGCGCGCGATCGTCCGCCGCTCGTCCTTGTCCCCGAAAGTCATAGACGCGCTCGTCGGTCTGCATCAGGCCGAGCCGGAACGCGGTATGACCGTGGCGGAGCAGCCAGTTGATATGGTTTCATCGCAGGCCCAGGCGTCGGAAACCGAGCGGCAATCGCGTGAGGAAATCCTGCGCCAGCAGATCAAACAGGCTGCGCGCCATCTAACCCGCGACGACAGCGACCGGCTCGGTCTGCGCAGCCTCAGCGAGACGCAGGAGGCACTCCTCGTCCGCTTTGCGCGCGAGCGCGATGCGGTGCAATTCGCAACGACGCTCGCCGATGCCCTCTCCTCGAGCTATTGGCTCGCCGAACGCATCCTGCTCGACACTTCGGGGCAACAACTCGCCGTCACGCTCGTCAGCCTCGGCATGGGTATCGCCGATGCCGTCTATTCGCTCGAGCGCTTCTATCCACACCTGGCCGAACGGCACGGCAGCGTCAGTCGGGCATGGCTGGTGCTCGATGATATCGATGCAGAAGAAAGTCAGGCGCGCGTCGAGGCCTGGCGCCGCGCCGACAGCTACACCTACCTGCCACAGGAAAAACCTTCCCAGCGTCCTGCAACACCGCTGTTCGGGCCGAATTCGGCGTCCACACGCGCGTTACGCGTGGCGAACCGTCGATAAGGACGGCTCAATCCAACGGATTGGCGCGGAAGCCGGCCAAGGGGACGATATCGCCGATATCGTCCGTCTCAAGCTCGACGATCCACAAATCGGGATCGAACTTCAGCTCGCGATCAAGGGTTTCGCGGATTTCTTGCGGCTCCCTGCGGTCGACGCGGATTTCGAAAAGCCGCGTGCCGCTCTCCTCCTCATCGAAGAGGCTCTGCGGTGCCGGCGCGTAGAGGGTCTCTAATCCGTCGCGGAAACGCTGGCGGATGAAGATCGCGCCTGCCTGCTCCTCGCCCTTGCGCTCCACGGCAGCAAAATCGCCCCTGGCGAACAGGCGGCGGACAAGAGCGGAAACAAAGATGTCGCTGCGCAATCTCATAGGGGAGCTATAACGACGGGGGGCCGCCAAGGCAATCGAAGCCGTCCCCCTACCCGATTGCACCAACTCGAGGGATAAGCGTTCGGACGAGACGCTCAAAGCGCGCCGATATCCTGCAGCTTCTTGAGGACCGCCATGTTCGGCTCCCCGGTCTCCGGCAAGCGATAGTGCTTCTGGAACCGGCGGATAGCTGCCTTCGTCTGCTCTCCGGCAACACCGTCGATGCTGACGTTGCTGTAGGCGATGTTGCTCAGGCCCTTCTGGATCTGCATGACCATATTGACCGTGTTGACCGCATCGCTCGGCGTCGCCTTGGTCGCGACGGCGCCGGTCTTAATGTTCTTCTCGGCATTCTGGATGGCGGCGGCAACCGGGTCGATCGCATCCGCCGTAGCGGAAATATTGACGGGGCGTGCGGCGGGAACAACAGCTGTCGTATTCGTTCTGTAGCTGGCAGCCTGGGCGTTGGCGGCATTGCTGGCCTTGAGGGCGGCGAGAAGTTCCGGCGTCGGCGTGCCGGTCTGTGAGAGGCCCGAGGCCTCCTGGAAGAAAAGGATAGCCGATGTCGTGCGCGATCCCGGCTTTCCATCAACCGCGCCGTCATAGAGGCCGTGTCGGATAAGTTCGCCCTGGATATCGGCAATGAGTTTCGACGGCGTGCTGGACGATTGTGCTGCGACCTGGCCGGTTGACGACGGCGGGGCGAGATCGGACGCCGAATCCTGCCGCTCGATCCGGAAGGTGGTGACATTGCCTGCGTCGGCCTGCTGTGCATGCAAAAAGGATTTGCGGCCGGGGATCTGATAGGGAGACGCCGGATCACGGGTCCGCAATATGGGCGATGGATGCGCGCCCGTCTGATACCAGAGCGCATTGGCGGTAACGAAACCGAAAACCCCGAAGAAGAGCGCAACGCCGCCGGCAATGGCGGGATGACGGCCGACTGCACTGCCGATCAGAGCGGCGAGCGCGCCCGCACCGCGAAGGCCAAGGCCGCCCAGCGCGGTGCTGCCGCGCAGGCTCAGGCTGCCAAGGGCAACCGCACCACGGGAAGCCAGGCCGGGCTGCTTGCGCTTGCCCCTTCCTCTTCCCTTAGGCGATTTTCGCTTTTGCGGGGCCATTCATCAGTTCCTTGTTTCGCCCTTCATCTATCTCCACAGTATGTTTCAGGCGCGGCGGAAAATCGACAGGCCGATTGACATCCACAGGCTGCTGCATCGTCACGGCACCGGAGCCGTCGAACGGAATGAGGACGGTAATGACCGTGCCCTCGCCCGGCGCGCTGGCAATCGAGAAGTTTCCGCCGTGCAGGCCGACGAGACCCTTAACCAGCGACAGGCCGAGGCCGGTGCCGGCGTAACGACGGGTGTAATCGTTCTGGATCTGCACGAAGGGCTGGCCGAGCGAGGCAAGGCGCTCGCTGGCAATGCCGATGCCCGTGTCTCCGATCGACAATTTCAGCATGCCATCGGCCATGGCCGCGTCAATGGTGATCGCGCCGCCGGCATCGGTAAACTTGATGGCGTTGCCGACGAGATTGATGAGGATCTGCTGGATCGCCCGCTGGTCAGCGACGATCTCGCCGAGACCGCGCTGGATACGGCTTGTCAGCGTCAACCCCTTCTCCTTCGCCTGCAGCCCCAGCATTGCTTCGCACGTCGCAATGGTGTCCTCGATCGCGAAGGATTCGAGCAGCAGTTCGTAGCGGCCAGCCTCGATCTTGCTCATGTCGAGCATGGTGTTGACGACCGACAGAAGATGGGCGCCCGACTGGCGGATCAAGCCGACATATTCGCGCTGGCGGTCATTTTCCAGTTTGCCGAAATATTCGCCGCTCAGAATATCGGAGAAGCCCAGGATGGCGTTGAGCGGCGTGCGCAGCTCGTGGCTGACGGCAGCGAGGAAGCGTGACTTAGCGTCGTTGGCGGATTCCGCTTCGGCCGCCTTGCGCGCCGCATCATCGCGAAGCTGCTGGTCCTGCGAGATATCGCGCAATTGCCCGATGATCGCCGTCAGATGCCCTTCGGCATCGCGGCGTGCACTCAATTCCATCCGCACATGAACGAACTGCTGATCGCCACCCACGACCGCAGAGCGCTCCAGCCGCAAGTCTGCGCCATGGGCATCCCTGCCCTGGCGCAACACATCGATTGCCTGCAGGAAGACGATTCTGTCCGAGACATGAATCTGCTCGACGAAACCACGCCCTGTGGGATCGCGCATCCAGCTCAGGAATTCTGCACGGTCCCGACCGCCGACCGTGGTCACATTGCCTTGGGAATCGAGCAGTAGGACGAGACCGAAGGCCGACTCCAGCATCAAGTCGCGGTGCTCGACGACAACGGCCTCCGCAGGACGAGATTCGGGCCGCTGGCGCGACAGCGCGATGCTGCCGACGGCCGAGAAGAGGAAGGCCGCGCAGACTGTGGCCACACCGGCAGGCAACGCCACGGCGGGACTGGTGATAAAGGAAAGGCCGGCCGGAACAGCAAACAGCGCAACGGAAGAGGCGAGCGCAAGCCGGCGCAGGATCGCCAGTTCCTGTCCACGGACTTCACCATTCCCGCTCGTCCGGGAGAGCCAGCTTCGGCCTACCCGGTCCACGAGAGCTTCAGCCCCGACAGAAATGTCACTCAATACGCGCACGCTACAACCCGTCAAAACGGTCACTTATCGGACTGCACAATAGGCCCCGCCGGCTTAAGGAAAGAATAAAGAAGGAACGGGCCGGGCGGCTGAAAAGCCTTCAAAATCCCGTTTTGGCGCAGAACGAGCGACCTTTGCTTTTTGTGGTTAACAGCAGGTAAGCAACGGATTTTATTCATATTTCCGCTGCGCGTTAACTTTTGTGACGAGGCCCGCCGCCGCAAAGCCCTGCATATCAACGGCATCGGGCGAGACATGCTTAACATCAATTGCTACAATTTGAACCAAAGTGTTCTTCAAAGTCGGAAAGCTAAAATTTGAATCAAAATTGCAGAAAATGCTGCCGAGTTTTGAAAAGCGCTGTTGTCCTCTGCCGGGTAGGTTCGAAACAGATCGGGCGGGCAAGTCCGAATCGGCGATCGAGCCGATCGACAGAGAGGATGGGCTAGGCGATGTGGTTTCTGATTAGAGCAGGGTTCTGGTTTTCGCTGGTTCTCATGTTCCTGCCGATCTTTGCAAAGCCCGAGGGTGCTCCCCGGCCGGCAGGTGAAACGACGCTACAGGTTTCTGATGCGATTTCAGCCGCCTCCGGTGTCGTGCAATATGTCGGCGCCATGTGCAATGAGAAGCCGGATGTCTGTGCCAAGGGCGGCGAAACCCTGACGGCCCTCGGCTATCAGGTTGGCGACGGCGCCCGCGTCGCCTACGATATGCTCGGCCGCCACTTCAAGGATCAGCAGTCTGCCGCCGAAGCCAATGTCGTGGCGCCTCACGCTAACACCGATCAGGTCGCTGCCATGGCCCAGCCGATGCCGGCCAAGCGCATTCCCGGCACCGAAACGGCCGATGTCGTCGTGACCGGCACGGTCAAGCTGCCGTCCTCCATTCCGCTGCCGATGCCGCGCCCACACATCTGACATTTCTTCCATTGGCCCCGACTTCTGCGCCGCGGACCTTTTAGGGTCAGCGGCGTTCTTTCTTGTCCCGGGTTCAAATCACGCATGGTTTCGCCTATATCCAAGGCAACGGACAATTTGGACTGCTGCAATGATACCGCTCGACAAGATCATCGAAGACTTTTCCTTCCTGGACGAATGGGAGGACCGCTACCGCTTTGTGATCGAGCTCGGCAAGGCTTTGCCTGATCTGCCGGAGGAAAAGCGGACGCTTGAAAACAAGGTCCAGGGTTGCGCAAGCCAGGTTTGGCTCGTCACGCATGCGTCGGGCGATCCGGACAATCCGATATTGACCTTTGAAGGCGATTCAGACGCGCATATCGTGCGGGGGCTGGTGGCGATCGTGCTTGCAACCTATTCCGGAAAGCCGGCTTCGGAAATCGCCGCTCTCGACGCACTCGACGTCTTCGGCAAGATCGGCCTGGTGGAGCATCTCTCCTCGCAGCGCGCCAATGGATTGCGCTCGATGATTAAGCGTATTCGCGAAGAGGCTCGGGTCAGGACCGCAGCATAGATCGGATTTCAGCAATCGTTATGGATAACCCGGCCCGAAAGCCGGATTATCTTCAGCCTGTCATGAAGCCCTTAGCGGGCGCCGCGCTTACGGCGCTGGCCCAGGCCCATTTCCTTTGCAAGGCGTGAACGGGCTTCCGCATAAGCCGGTGCTACCATCGGGTAATCGGCGGCGAGATCCCATTTTTCACGATATTCTTCCGGCGAGAGGCCGTGATGAGTCATGAGATGGCGCTTCAGAGACTTGAAGCTGCCACCGCATTCGAGGCAGGTAATCTGGTCATCCTGTACGGATTTACGAACGGATACGGCCGGCTTCTGCTTTTCGACCACGGTTACGGCAGGTGCCGGAGCCGAGGTGCTGCTCAAGGCGGAATGTACGTCGGAAATCAAATTCGGAAGGTCGCTGACCGGTACGACATGGTTGCTGACATAGGCCGCAACAATGTCGGCAGTCAGTTCAACCAGTAACTCCTGCCCGTTGCCGAGGGCCGCATCTGTCATTGTGTTCTCCTGTTCATCGGCTTGCCTGCTGCGTCCACGCCTCCGGAGAGCACGCGGCGCAACGTTGCTATATGATTTGCGCCTGGCTAATGAAATCTGTTGATCTCTCTATGTACCAGCGCCGAGCAATCCGCGCGAACGCACTGCTCGTATTCGTAGCAGTCGACAGCAAGAAAACGGTGGATAAAGCCAAATTTCCCACGAACATGAAATCCACCCCTAGACCTCATGCGAGAGAAAACCGCCCCTTGCCGCCTGACGTTAGAATTAGTGACCCGCGATAGCGATCTTTAATCGCTTACCGGAAGAAAGTTTTGCCCAGCGTTTCATCAAAGAAAGATAAAAGCATCGAGAGCTTAAACCCGGTCGAGACTAACTTAACATCAGAACTCTACTTGAATCTGAATTAGCACTCTTTACCCAAATGTCCAGTTTTTAATCCCTACATTTCTTTGCAAAAAATTCATCTATTAAAAAGCAGGTAACTAATAACGCGAAAAGTTATTCCTAATAGAACAATTTCCGCGTTTGTTAGCCCTTTTTTCTATACCCTCGTACTGCGATTTGCTCTCTTGCGAGGAGTTCATCCCGTACCGAAGGCGGCGTTAGCCGATGACCTGCCTTGTGTGCCGCACGCGCGAGAAGATGCGCCGCAATGGGCGCCGTCAAGATGAAAAAAACAAACCCGGCCAATGCCCGCGCCAGAATCGCCATGTCCTGCGAGTGGATACCGACGGCAAGCAGCAACAGGCCTGAGCCGACGGTGCCCGCCTTCGACGCGGCATGCATGCGACTATAGAGATCGGGCAGGCGCACGATACCAATTGCCGCGATAAGCGAGAACAACGCACCCGAAAGTAGAAGCGCCGTTACTATGACGGCCCAAAGCATATCCACTATCGGCCTCCCTTCTTTCGCTTATGTTTTCGTATCTTTCCGCGCTCAGCAATGACGTCGGCATTCTGCCCGGCGCCGATTCGTTCGGCCGCATTCGATGGTGCCTGCGTCAGGATAAACCGCGCGAAGGCGACGGTGGCGAGAAAGCCGATAAGACCAAGCGAAATGGCGATATCGATATACAGCGTGAACCCGGTCTTGATGGCAATGACAGCGATGAAGCCGATGGCGATCGCGACCAGCATGTCGAGTGCCAGGACCCTGTCCGGCAATGTCGGGCCGGCAACGACACGATAGACGGTCAGCAGGAACGCCACGCTCAGAATGCCGAGCGCCACCATGGCACCGGCCGAAACCACGGATGCGGCGATCATCGGAAAGCCTCCATGATCCGGCGTTCGAAACCATCCGCGATACTGCGCCGGATGGCCTCCGGATCGGAGCAATCGAGCGCGTGCACGTAGAGCATCTTACGGTCGTCGGAAACATCGACGGATAGGGTGCCGGGCGTCAGCGTGATCAGATTGGCAAGCAGGGTAATTTCGAAATCGCGATCGACCGTCAGCGGAAATGCAAATATCCCGGGCTTCACGTCCATCTTCGGGCTCATGACCGCCACAGCGACCGCCCAGGCCGATTTGGCAAGCTCACCTAGAAACAGCAGCAACAGCGAAATTATCCGGCGCACGCGGCCCAGATAGAGTCCGCCTCCATAGGACACTCGGACGATCGACAGGGCAACTGCCGCAAGGGCGAAGCCGAACAGGAGGTTGAGGAAAGAGGCGCTGCCAGTGATGGCCACCCAAACAATGGCAAGCAGCAGGTTGAAGATAAACAGGATCATTGAGCGCCTCCCGCCGCCGGAAAGACGGATTGCAGGTAGGCCGTCGGCTGATCGAGGCCGAGAGCGGCCGCATGCGTCAGATGCAGGAGCCATTCCGGAAACAAGCCGAAGCCCACGACAAGCAGGGTCAGACCAAGAAGCGGCAGTGTGGCATGCCATTTCATCCGCTCTGTCGTGGCGCTGGCTGCGGCAGGACGCCAATAGGCAAGCAGAAACACCCGCCCGAAAACGATGGTCGTCAGGAATCCAACCAGAAGGATTGCCGCGGCGAGCCACCAGGCGCCTGCCGCAAACGCCGCCTTGACGAGTACGACCTTAGGCCAGAAGCCCGAAAATGGCGGCAGGCCGCTGATGGCAAAAAACAGGACCAGCGAGAGGCCAGCAAACCAGCCGTTTTGGCGATAGAGGCCGCCAAGAACTGTCAATGAAAAGCCTCCGCCGAGATGCGCCGCCTGCCCGGCAATCAGGTAAAGCGCCGTCATCAACACCATCGAATGCAAGGCGTAGAAGATCGTTCCGCTGAGACCGTCGACACTCCCGAGAGCCACGCCCGCCAGCATCGTGCCGATGCCGGATATGACGATGTAGCCCAGCATTCGGCGGATATCATTTGCGCCCAGCGCACCCATCATTCCGACAAGCATGGTCACGATGGCGATGATCGTGACAAGCGGGCCGAGCCCTGCCCGCTCGACAGGCAACAGCATGACCAGAATCCGGATCAGCGCATAGATGCCCACCTTGGTCAGCAAGCCGGCAAACAAAGCCGAAACGGTGATGCGCGGGGTATGGTAGGAGGCCGGAAGCCAGAAATTGACCGGGAAGGCGGCAGCCTTCATGCCGAAAGCCAGCAGGAACAGGCCGGCGAGCGTCATCAGCGGCGCGTTGCTGTCATCCGCCCTCACCTTCACCGCGATATCGGCCATGTTGAGCGTGCCGAAAACAGCGTAGAGATAACCCACGGAAACGAGGAAGAGCGTGGTCGCGATGAGGTTCAATACGGCATATTTCAGCGCGCCGTCGATCTGCTCCGGCTCCGAGCCGAGGATCAGCAGGCCGAAGGAAGAGATCAGGAGCACCTCGAACCATACGTAGAGATTGAAGACGTCGCCTGTCAGAAAGGCGCCGCTGACGCCGGCAAGCAGCAGCATCAGGAATGGAAAGAAACCATATCGCCGACCACTTACGGTCATTTCGCCAAGCGAATAGAAACTGGCCGCAAGCGCGACGAGCGCCGCCGCCAGAGCCATGAGGGCGCCGAAAATATCGACGGTGAAGGCAATGCCGAAGGGCGGCAGCCATCGTCCCATGACCATGGTCACTGCGCCGGCGCTGACGACCCTATAGAGCAAGGCGGCATCGATCAGAACCAACAGCACAAGGCCTGGAATGGCGACCGCCGCCTGCCATTCGGTGCGATTGCGCAGCATCAGAAGAAGCGCGCCGAGCCCGATGCACAAGACCACCGGCGAAATGACGAGCCAATGTCCCATCGGTATCGGCGCAGCAACCAGCGCTTGGGAGAGATCAACTGCGGTATCCGTGGGTCCGGCCATGGCGTCAGTACCCCAAGGGCGGCAGTGGCCGCTCCTCCGGTTCGGCGAGCCGCATTTCGTCCGTGTCGTCGGTTTTCAAGGCCTGATAGGCCCGATAGGTCAGGACAAGCAGAAAGGCCAGGAACGAGAAGGAAATGACGATCGCAGTCAGGATCAATGCCTGCGGCAGCGGGTTGGCGGCTGCAAGATCGAGCGTGGTTGCCCCCCTTTGGATGATGGGCGGGACTTCGCGCGTGACCCGACCTGCCGTGAATAGCAGAAGGTTGACGGCGTTACCGAGGATCGCGATGCCAAGCATGATGCGGATAGAGTACCGCGACAGCATGAGATAGATGGCAGCGGTGAAGAAGATGCCGACGACGACGGCGAAGACGGCCTCCATCAATCCACCTCCCGCTCTTCGAGCGCGAGCGCGATCGAGGTGATGGCGCCGACGACGACCAGATAGACACCTGTGTCGAAGAGCATGACGGTGGAAAGCGGCACTTCGATGCCGAACAGGCGGGGATAGATCCAGAGCCCGGTCATGAACGGTACGCCGGCAAAGACGGACACCATGCCGGCGATGGTCGCCGCAGCCAGGCCGAAGCCGGCAATCGACAGCGGATGGACGACAATCGCGCGGCGGACCGCCGTCACACCACAGGCGATTCCATAGATCGCGAGCGCCGAAGCCGCGATCAAGCCTCCGATAAAGCCGCCGCCGGGCTCGTTATGGCCGCGCAGCAGCACGAAGACAGAGAAGAGCAACATCAAGGCCGTCAGAAACGGCGCGGCGGTGCGGAAGATCAGGGTGTTCACGAGCGTCCGGCCTCCGTCCTCTGATCAAGCCCGGGCTTATCCTCAAGATCAGGATCGTTTGTCGCAAGCTTGCGCTCCCCGCCGGCGCGGATGCGGATCAGCGCCAGGATGGCAAGACCGGTCATGGCGACCACGGCAATCTCGCCCAGCGTATCCGTGCCGCGGAAATCGACGATGATGACGTTGACCACGTTGTCGCCATGCGCGATCAGCTTCGAATATTGATTGAAGAAGGCGGTCAGCGTCAGGTCGAACGGCGCCTCCGTCGCCTTCAGCAACAGGAGCGCAAAGCCGGCGCCGCAGGCTGTGGCGAGGGCGGCGTGGCCGATCCTTGCAAGCGGGGGACGCCTGTCGGAAGGCGAAAGACGCAGGCGCGTCATGACCAGCGCCAGGATCACCACCGCCAGCGTCTCGACCATGAACTGCGTGAAGGAAAGATCCGGCGCACCGAACAGCAGGAAGATGACGGCGACGGCAAAGCCCTGAATGCCGAGCGAAACGATCGCCGTCAGCCGGTCGCGCGCAAAGACCACCGCCGCAACGCCGATGACCGCGATCAGGAAGATCGTCGCCTCATGCCATTCCAGGTTCGGCCAGGCTGGCATGGCGGGCAGTTCGCCATGGATCATAGGAGGAATCAGCAGCATTGCCGCCAGGCAGAGGAAGGTGACGGTGACGTAGATTTCCAGCCGGCCGGGCTGCAGGAGACGGGAGACGCCATGCGACAGCCGCACCAGGCCGGAAATGAAGCCGTCGAAGCCGCGATCCGGTCCATGCCCGAGGGCGCGCAGCATGACGGACATCAGGAAGCGGGCGCGATCGAGCTGCCAGTAGACAATGACGCCGATCAGGACGGTGACCAGCGAAAGCGCCAAAGGCAAGCCGATATGCGGGATCAAGGAGACCGAAATCTCCAATCCCTTGCCGCCGACCGCGCTCGCCATTGGCGAAGAGACATATGCGTGCCAAGGCGCCGAAAACAAAGCCGACAGGAGGCCGAGAAGAGCGAGCACCACCGGCCCCAGCCAGAGCAATGGTGGCGCCTCATGCGGCTGGCGGGGCGTTTCGGTTCGCGGCCCGATGAAGGGCTTCAACGCCACGGCAAAGGCGATGGCAAACATCAGCGCATTGCCGGCCACGGCAATAATGGTGAGGATGATCGCAGCCGGCGATGACTGCGCCAACGCTGCATAGATTTCTTCCTTGGCAAGGAAGCCGAAAGCCGGCGGCAGACCACCCATCGACACCGCCGCAACAAGCGCGGTTGCAAAGGTCAGCGGCATGGCCGAACGCAGGCCGCCAAGCCGGGTGATATCGCGCGTTCCCGTTTCATGATCGACGATGCCGGCAACCATGAACAGGGCGCCCTTGAACAGCGAATGCGCGACGAGATAGAGGACGGAGGCCTCGACGGCATAATCCGTGCCGAAACCGGTGAGCATCACGAGCAGGCCGAGCGAGGAGACTGTCGTATAGGCAAGCTTCAGCTTCAGATCGGTCTGGCGAATGGCAAGTAGAGTTCCGACGAGTAGCGTCGCCGCGCCGAAGACCGGCAGGATCGTTTGCCAGGCCATGGTCCCGCCCATGACCGGATTGAGCCGCATCAGCAGATAGACGCCTGCCTTTACCATGGTTGCGGAGTGCAGATAGGCCGAGACCGGGGTCGGCGCCTCCATGGCATTCGGCAGCCAGAAGTGAAACGGGAACTGCGCCGATTTGGTAAAGGCGCCGCCGAGCACAAGAATGAGGGCTGCAAGATAGAACGGGCTTGCGCGCATGATATCACCGGCCTTCAGGAGATCGGACATTGCGCCGATACCGGTCACCTGCCAGATCAGCAGCAGGCCAGCCAGCAGCAGAAGCCCGCCGCCGCCAGTGACGACGAGCGCCTGCAGCGCCGCCCGTCTCGACGTTTCCCGATGATGATCGAAGCCGATCAGCAGGAAGGAGGTGATCGAGGTCAGCTCCCAGAAGACGAAGAGCGTCAGGAAGCTGTCGGAGACTACGAGGCCGAGCATCGAGCCCATGAAAAGAAAGATGAACGAGAAGAATCGGCCGAGATCGACATGCCCCTTCAGATAGCCGCCGGCGTAGAGGACGATCAGCGTGCCGATGCCGGTGATGAGCAGAGCGAAGGTGAGCGACAGGCCGTCAATCAGCCAGGAAAACCTAAGATCAAGGCTCGGCACCCAATCGAAACCGCCAAGCTGGACGCGACCGGCGGCGACAGTGGGAAGGAAGCTCGCAAAATGAAGGAAGGCGAAGCCGGGAAGCAGCGCCAGGAGCCACGCCGCATTGTGGCCCAAACGCCGAACGACAACCGGCGCGATCAGCGCACCGAGAAAGGGCAGGCATAGAGCCAGGAATGTCAGGCCCGCGGCGGCGGCGGCCATGCTCCCCCCTTATCGAACGATCATGCGGAATCCGGCAAAGCCGGAGCTGGTTTGAAGGGATAGGCGAAAGGGCACATGGCCTCAAGCCCTGCCGAGGGAAAACCGGACTTAAACCACTGAAATCGATTTTTGCTTCCAGCGGCCTTAGCGGTTGCGGGACATAACGGATCGTCCCGAAGTCCACGATGCCGGTTTGGACGTCGCATCATTGACGAATTCCTGTCATTCCTGCATGGCTCGCAATGAAGTTGTAATGAATTTGCGCTAATTTACCGGTATTTTCTGAACCGCCATGGAAATTGCGCTCAAAAATGCGCTAATCTTGACCGGTTTGCAGATCCTGCCTCCCGGAAACCGCAATGCTCACCCGCGTCATTACCCTCCTGCTCCTTTCGACCATCCCGGTCTCTGCCGCGGACTGGTGGTCGTATGACAATGCAGGTCTTGGCTATGCGATCGAGCTGCCGTCGGAATTCCGTCTTACCGCTCCTTCCGAGGATACCGACCGGCTTTCGCTATCGCCAGCGGATCGCTCGGCTTCGCTGCAGGTCTTCGGCACGATGATCGCCAATGGCGATTTCATTTCGGAGGCGAATGGGCGCGTGGCGCTCGCCAGGGACCAGGGCTGGAAAATTTCCTATTCGAAATCGAACTCGCGCGGCATCAGCTTTTCCGGCACGAGGCAGGGGCGCATCGTTTATGTGCGTGGGGTCGCGCTCTGCAACGGCGGCGCCGCCTTCTTCCAGATGGATTATTCAAAGGCTGATATGCAGCGCTACGACGCCGTCGTCATGCGCCTGGTGCGCAGCCTGCGTTCGACGAAGAAATGCGCGCCCACAGCCGAGATCGTCAAAAATTTTCCGGCGACAGGCTGAAACAGGTCAGCACCGCCGAATAGTGTACGGCGGCCGCGGTAACGACGAAGCCATGCCAGATGGCGTTCTGGAAACGCAGCCTTTCCCAGACGTGAAAGACCACGCCGAGCGAATAGATCACGCCGCCGATGACGATGAGCAGCATCGAGGCAAACGGGATGTGCATGGAAACGGGCTTGGCGACGAGAATACCGCTCCAGCCCATCGCCAGGTAGAGCAGGATCGCCAGCCGATCGAAGCGTCCCGGAAAAAGGACCTTTAGGATGATGCCGAAGGCCGCAAAGACCCAAACGGCGATCAGCACGCCCAAAAGCAGCGGATCTTCGGACCCCCGCTCCAGAAAAGGCGTATAGGTGGCGGCGATCAGGACATAGATGAAGGAATGATCGAAGCGGCGGAGGAACCATTTCGTCCTAGACACGGGCCATAGATTGTAGGTGAAGGACATCCCAAGCGTCAGCACCAGACCGACGCCATAGATCCAGGCGGCGGCGATACCGCCATAGGAGCTCCAAACCGTCGCATAGAAGATCAATACGGTGGCGCCGATCAGCGCGAAGACCACACCGACACCATTGACGATGCCGTCCGCGATAATCTCATATCGGTCATAGGCCCAACGGATGCCTCTGTACTCGGTCATTTCATCCGGTTCCGTTTCCGTAGCGCATTGATCCTTGCACCGGAGCGAAGAGGACGCAACTGCGCCAAACGCGCGCATCGATCACTCTTCGTGAATGGCGTGCTGCGGGCCTGCTCGCCCCGTCAATGGAAAGCGAACGCTCAATCCGCAATTTATGGCCTTCTGTGAACAATCGAAATCCGCCATATGAATGTACAAGTACAGCGGGCCAGGGGATCAAAGAGGCATATCAACCGGCGAAACCCTCCTGCCCGCCGCTGGCGGCCATTGCCGTCGACGCCGGTTGCCTTTTTCAAGATTATCGAGGTTGGAACTTACCCCATGACCGAAGCCGCCCCCTCCTACGCCTTGACCCGTCCTGCCTATGTCGGCGGGTCCCACCTTGTCGTTACCGATCTGCCGCTCGTGTCGCGCTTCTACCAGGATATGCTTGGCCTGAAGGTCATCGAGAAGACCGCAAGCGGCGAGGTTCTGGGCGTCGCCGGTCATCCGCTTCTGACGCTGACGACGGATCGGGCCGCGACGCGTGCGCCGACAACGGCCGCTGGCCTGTTCCACACCGCCTTCCTGATGCCGAGCCGCGTCGAGCTGGCGCGCTGGCTTCGCCATGCCGCCCAAAACAATGTCGTGCTGGAAGGCGCTTCGGACCATATCGTCAGTGAAGCCATTTACCTGTCCGATCCGGAAGGCAATGGGATCGAGATATATGCCGACCGGCCGCATGAGCAATGGACGTTTCACGATGACGGCACGGTCGAGATGGCCACGCTCCGGCTCGATCTGCAGAAGCTCTACGAAAGCGCCCCGCAGGATCGCTGGGACGGCATGGCTGAGGGCTCGGCCATCGGCCATATCCACCTGCAGGTCGGCGACGTGGCCGAAGCGAACGCCTTCTATCGCGATGTGCTCGGCATGCAGGTCATGGCGGCGCGCTATCCGGGCGCGACCTTCCTTGCCACCGGCGGCTACCACCATCATCTCGGCGCCAATACCTGGAACAGCCGAGGCGCCGGCGTGCGCAGCGAGCATATGACCGGCCTTTCCGACTATACGCTGCGGTTCAACGACAAAGCTGCGCTCGACAAGGCAGCGGCGGCTCTGGAGAAGCACGAAATCAAGACCGAGAAACGTGATGGCGGCATATCGCTGCGCGACCCCTGGGGCATTGGGCTGAACCTGATCGCCTGATTTGCTTCTATTCACTATCGCTTCATGCCCGTTACGGAACCGGAACAAGCCTTTCCGCGTTTGAATAGTGAGGCGATCGTGCCTTCAGGAGCCCGCAGGGCATGGAAGTCGATAAAATCGTCACGCAGCGATCGGAAGCAACAATTATACGCGAAGGCAGGCCCGACGCGGAACGCGATGCATCCGACGATGACGGCGGCGCGGACAGTATTTTCGACATATCCCATGGCTCGAGGCGCGGCAGGCTCGATGTCGCCGCCTCCTGGGCGACCATAGGCATCTTCCTCATGTTCGCCTTGGCGGGCGTCTACATGATGTCCCTGATCCTCATTCCGCTGACGCTGGCGGTCGTCGTCGGCATGATTCTTGGGCTTGCGGCAGAGAAGCTCAGCAAGCTCGGCGTGCCTCGCGTTCTGAACGCTGTCCTCCTTTCATCGGGCGTCGCGCTGGTTATCTTTCTCGTTGTCAATGCGCTTGCCGGACCTGTGGCCACGCTCGCGCAAGAGCTGCCCGATTTCGTCCAACGGACCTCCGATCGGCTGATGCCCTATCTCGGCCGTTTTAAATGGCTGCATATCTCGTCCGAAACATTTCAGGGCAACCCTGTCTCGATCAGCACCGTGCTCGAGAACAGCGGCAATGTGCTGCATCTCGTATCCACGAGTCTCACGCCCGCAATCGTACAGATCCTGATCTTCTTTGCTGCCTTGCTGCTGTTCCTCGCCGGCAGGGTGAGCTTGCGCAAGACCATCATCATGACCTTTTCCACGAGAGCTTCCCGCCTCGCTGCAATCCGCATCATCAATGCCGTGGAGCGAGTGCTGGGGTTTTACTTCGCGACCGCTTCGGTGATCTATGTCGGAATAGGCGTGGCGATGACTGTGATCGCCTATGTGGGTGGCATGAGCGTGCCGATTCTCTGGGGCGTTTTCGCCTTCGTATCCAGCTTCATCCCGTTCCTTGGCGTAACCGCGATGACACTCTCGCTCGCAATCGCGGGCATTGTCACCCATTCGGACATCATTTTCGGTCTGGCACCAGCCATAGCCTTCTTCGGGGTGCATATGGCCGTGGAAAACCTCGTCTTTCCCGCAGTCATGGGACGCCAATTAGAGCTCAATCCCTTTGTCGTCTTCCTTGCCATCATCTTCTGGACATGGATGTGGGGCGCGGTCGGCGCCATGCTCGCTCTGCCGCTGTCTCTGATTGTCATGACCGTCATCGACGAGCTTTTCATCGAGGAAAAAGCCCAGCCGCAATTGCCGGGTTAGAGCATAGTCTTTTGCCGCCCCGCACGGAAAAGTGCCGCGCACTATTCCTGGAAATATTCCGGCCGATCTGGCGATCAGTTCGTCGTGTCGTCATCGCCTTTTTCAGCGATATCCTGCAGGCGAACGAAATTAACGCCCTTTGCCTTTAGCGCAAGGATGCTGGCCGCTACCCCCTCACCCGCCGCGTGCGTCGGCTGATTGATATGGGAGATGATGACATCACCATCCCTCGCGGAGGCATATTGCTTTTCCACCATCTTGGCCGGCAGCAGCGCCCCACTGTCGCCATTCACGGAATAGCCGGCAATCCGATAGCCCATGCCGCGGATCTGCATGATGGCAGCGGGTGTGTATTTCGCGGTCGCGCCGCGGAACCAGCGCGGCTGCGGGATGCCTGCGGCAGTCATCGCATCCGCACCGCCCTGAACTTCCTGGGCGACCGCCTGCGGAGAACCGGCGGCGGCAATGCCATAGACCTTGGTCGGGACATCGACAGCCGGGATATGGTTCTGCCCGTGGTTTTCCAGTTCGAAGAGATCGGGATGGGCAAGGAAAACCTTCAATGCGTCCGGATTGGTCCGAAGCCAGCGCGCGGTGACGAAGATGGTTGCCGGGATGCGCTGATCGACGAGCGTGCTCAAGATGCGCGGGTCCGTCTTGCCCATGCAGGCATCGAAGGTAAGCGCAATGCGGGGTGTGCCCTTGCCGGCACGATCGACGTGCAGATGTGGCTCGACGAGCTTGACCTTCGAAACCGGGGCCTTCGGCGGCAGCTGCGGCCAACCGGCAGGCGGCTGCTCCGGCTGGGCGGCAAAAGCAAGCTTTGCGGCAAACAAGAGCATGGATGTCAGCAAAAGGCGTTTCATCAGGCGGCCACCGGATCGATCAAGCAAACGAAATCTGGCGGCAGGAACATGATGCCATTCCCAGCCGCAATGCCCGCCATCATCCGGCAACACGCCGGAAATATGGCGGACCGGCGGCATTATGCCATTTCACATCGGAAATGCATCAGGCGTGAAACGGGCTTCAACCTCATCGCGTCTATGCTACGATTGATATGAGATTGGCGTGACACTATCTGCGTATTTTTCCGTGCTCCCAAAGAGAGACATGTATGAGTCGCGATCCCTATGAAGTTTTGGGCGTAAAGCGGGACGCCCCGCAAAAGGATATTCAAAGCGCCTATCGCAAGCTTGCCAAGAAGCTGCATCCAGACCTCAACCCCGGCGACAAGCAAGCCGAGGACAAGTTCAAGGAGGTCTCCTCAGCCTACGGCATCCTCGGCGACGAGGAGAAGCGTGCGCGATTCGACCGTGGCGAAATCGACAGCGGCGGCGCCGAACAGGCGCCGCGCAACTACTATCGCGATTATGCAGCGAAGGAAGGCCAGCGAGGCCGCTATCAGAATGCGGGCGGCTTTGCCGATTTTGGCGATTCCGACGATATATTTTCCAGCTTCTTCTCGCGGCGCAGCCGGGGCCAATCGCAAATGCAGGGTCAAGACCGTCACTATACGATGGAGGTCGATTTTCTCGACGCCATCAACGGCGCCAAGAAGCAGATCAGCCTGCCCGACGGGCCTGCGCTGGACGTTCAGATTCCACCGGGAACACGCGATGGGCAAACGCTTCGGCTGAAGGGTAAAGGTGATCCGGGCTTCAACGGCGGCAGGCCCGGCGATGCGCTGATTGCGGTGCATGTGCATCCGCACCGCTTCTATACCCGCGACGGCGATGATATCCGAATGGAAATGCCGATTTCGCTGAGCGAGGCCGTGCTCGGCGGCAAGATCCGGGTTCCGACACCTTCGGGTGCTGTGACCGTGACACTGCCGCCGAACTCCAATACGGGCAAGGTGCTGCGTTTGAAGGGCAAGGGCGCGCCCGTGCGCGGCAAAGACAATGGCGATGCCTATGTCTCGCTGAAGATCGTCCTTCCAGATGCGCCGGATCCCGAGCTGACGCGCTTCGTTTCCGAATGGGAGGCAGGCAAGGCGCAAGATCCCAGAAAGACCATGGGAGGATAAGCGATGAACGAGAACGAGTTTCGACTTCACCTCCGGATCGAAACTACCGTGCTGGAAGTCTGGATATCTCAGGGCTGGGTTGTCCCCGAAGTCACCGATCAGGGCCGCAACTTCCGTGACGCCGACATTGCCCGCGGCCGGCTCATCCTCGATCTCAGCAGCGCGATGGGCGTCAATGAGCCGGGCGTCGATGTCGTCATGGACCTGGTCGATCAGCTTCACAGCCTCAGAGCGACACTGCGCGACCTGACGGATGCCGTATGTCGGCAGCCGTCCAATGTACAGGACCACATCCTGGCGGAGCTGACCCGTGTGGAATCGCTGAGACGGCGATAAGGCAGCGAGCTACCTCAGGATAGAACATGGCCGCCATGAAGTGATGTCCGGAGGCCCTTGGTGCTTCATCCGGACGCTCAATCGTAAAGATAATGCTCCTGCCAGGCGTCGCGCGGCACCTTGTCACCGATCTGATAGCTCAGATCGCGGACATGAATATGCTGCGGCCCGGTCACGCACGTGTATGAGAGGTGATACCAGTCACCCTTGCTGCGAAAGACGGCGCCGGGCGCCTTCATGGCATCCGGCTGCATATCCGGATCGCCGAATGTATAGGCAATCACCTTGTCCGGCTTGAAACCCGTCTTGTCCGTGCCGATCCGCTTCATGGCCTCTGCGTCGCATGCCTGCTCCATTCGTTCCGAGGGATCGAGCTTCTCCAACTGCTTCTTGATAGCCGCATCGACGGCGAAGGCGGAGGTGGCAATACTAGCCAATGGAATCAAGATGGCGAAGAGTTTCAGCATGAAGACCGGTCCCTTGCATTGTTTTGGATTTGAGTGCGTTCGCTCCATCGGAGAAGGCTGACCGCCTTCGTGTCGACGCACTGTATGCCGACTTCGAGAAAGAATGTGGTCTCATCAAGGCAGCGCCGATGCGGTCTCCCGCAAGCTGCCAATTCGAGGGAGACTAATATCGGCTGCTTGCATGGAGCTTGAGGAACAGACTTGCCGCTTGAACCTCACGTCGCTGCCCTCTATTTCTCTGTTCACTTCACATCCGACTTTCACTCCAGAGAAAGCGCCCCTCGTGTCAGTTTTCAAGAACCTTCCCACTCCGCCTGCCGCTCCGAAGAAGCCGTTTACGGATACACGTCACGGCATTACCCGCACCGACGATTATGCCTGGCTGCGGGCCGACAACTGGCAAGCCATGTTCAAGGACCCGTCGATCCTCGCGCCGGAAATCCGGTCGCATCTGGAGGCGGAGAACGCCTACATGAACGCCGCGATGGCGGATACGAAGGAGCTTCAGAAGGTTCTCTTCGGCGAAATGAAGGGCCGTATCAAGGAAGACGACAGCTCGATACCGATGAAGGATGGCCCCTATGCCTACGGCACACTTTTCGTTACCGGCGGCGAGCAGCCCCACTTCTTCCGCGAACCGCGCAACGGTGGCGAACGCAAGCTGCTGCTGAATGGCGACAAGGAGAATGAAGGGAAATCCTATTTCCGCCTTTCCGGCCTCGATCATTCCTCCGATCACAGCCTCGGCATCTGGGGCTATGACGACAAGGGTTCGGAATATTTCACGCTGAAGATCCGCAATTTCGAGACCGGCGCAGATCTGCCCGACGTGATCGAGAATACCGGCGGCGATGCCGTCTGGGCGCCCGACGGCAAGAGCTTCTTCTACACGCTGCAGGACGAGAACCATCGCCCCTCGAAGATCTTCCATCACATCATCGGCACGCCGCAGTCGGACGACCGGCTCGTCTATGAGGAGGAGGATCCGGGCTTCTTCATGGGCGTCGGCGGCTCGCTGCTCGACGATTACATCTTCATCGATATCCATGATCACGAGACCAGCGAATATCGCATCATCCCGACCTCGGATCTGACCGCCGAGCCCAAGATCGTGGCCGAGCGCGAAACCGAGATCGAATATGAGATCAGTGAAGGCGGCGACGTCTTCTACATTCTCACCAATGATGGCGACGCCAAGGATTTCAAGATCATGGAGGCGCCGGCGAAGAATCCAGGCAAGGAAAACTGGCGTGAGGTCGTGCCGCATAAGCCGGGCACGCTGATCCTCAGCCATCTCGCCTATGCCCGCCATCTCCTCTGGCTGGAGCGCAAGGACGGCCTGCCGCGCATCATCATCCGCGACCGTCGTACCGGCGAGGAACACGCGATCGCCTTCGAAGAGGAGGCCTATGCGCTCGGCCTGCAGGGTGCGGCAGAATACGATACGGATGTCATCCGCTTCTCCTACTCCTCGATGACGACGCCGAGCCAGCTCTACGACTACAATATGGTGACGCGCGAGCGCACCCTGCTGAAAACGCAGGAAGTGCCCTCTGGCCACAATCCGGAAGACTATGTGACGCGCCGCGTCTTCGCACCCGCTTGGGATGGCGAAACCGTGCCGGTAACGCTGCTTTATCGCAAGGACACACCCCTCGACGGCTCAGCCCCCTGCCTGCTCTATGGTTATGGCGCCTATGGCGTCACCATCCCGGCCGGTTTCAACACCAATTGCCTGTCGCTTGCCGATCGCGGCTTCGTCTATGCCATCGCCCATATCCGCGGCGGCAAGGACAAGGGTTTTGCCTGGTACGAAGATGGCAAGATGGAAAAGAAGACCAATACCTTCAAGGACTTCATCGCAGCCGCCGACTATTTGAATCAGGAGAAGTTCACTTCTTACGCGAGGATCATTGCCGAGGGCGGATCGGCGGGCGGCATGCTGATGGGGGCCATCGCCAACATGGCGCCGGAGAAATTCGCCGGCATCATCGCCGCCGTGCCCTTCGTCGACGTGCTCAACACCATGCTCGACGACACTCTGCCGTTGACCCCTCCGGAATGGCCGGAATGGGGCAATCCGATCGAGAGCAAGGAAGAGTACGAGCAGATCGCCGCCTATAGTCCCTACGACAATGTCGCCGAGAAGCCCTACCCCCCGATCCTCGCGCTCGGTGGCCTCACCGATCCGCGCGTCACCTATTGGGAACCGGCAAAGTGGGTCGCCAAGCTGCGCGACAAGACGACGAGCGACGCGCCCATCCTGTTGAAGACGAACATGGATGCCGGCCATGGCGGCGCTTCCGGCCGTTTCCAGCGCCTGGAGGAAGTGGCGTTCGAATACGCCTTCGCCGTCAAGGTCGCTGAAAAGATGTAAACGGAACGGCGGGAGGAAACCATGACCGTCTTCGTCGCCCTGCTGCGTGCCGTCAATGTCGGCGGCACCGGCATGCTGTCCATGACCGATCTTAAGGCGCTCTGCGAAGAGATCGGCTTCAAGGATGTGCGCACCTACATCCAGAGCGGCAACGTGGTCTTCCGTACAGGGGAGAACGAGGCAACGGTGCAAGTGCAACTTGAAAAGGCGCTGGCCGCCAAGATGGGCAAGTCTCCGGGCGTGATCCTGCGCAGCCGCGAGGCTCTGGAAAGGGCGGCTGATAATTCGCCCTTCCCGCATGCCAAGCCGAACTACCTACTGGTGACTTTCCTACAGGAGGCGGCACCGGAGGATGCACTCACCAAGCTCGTCGCACCCGGGGGCGAGGAAGTGGATATCGCCGGCCGCGAAATCTATGTGCACTACCCAGATGGCTCCGGACGCTCGAAGCTGAAGTTACCGGCGCTGAAGGCGGGCACGTCCAGAAATCTCAATACGGTGCGCAAGCTTGCGGAGATGGCGCGGGAGCTGGAGGACAGCGGACTTTGAAATTGGCAACAGCAAAGCCGATTACGATATCCGCCTTGCGCCTCCCACGCACCGGCCCTACCTTAGGAGCATGAGCTCTCCTCTTCACGATGACACCGCGCTTCGGGCGCCGCCGATCGCCTTCGACAACAGCTACGCGCGCCTGCCGCCGCAGTTCTTTGCTGACCAGGCGCCGACCCCGGTCGCCGCGCCGCAGCTGATCAAGTTCAACGAGGCGCTGGCGCGGGAACTCGGGCTGGATGTGGAGGCGCTCAAACAAAATGCGGCGGCGATCTTTTCTGGTAACGAGTTGCTGCCGGGATCGCGGCCGATCGCCATGGCCTATGCCGGCCACCAGTTCGGCAATTTCGTTCCGCAGCTTGGCGATGGCCGCGCGATCCTGCTTGGCGAGGTGAAGGATCGCAACGGCAAGCGCCGGGACATTCAGCTCAAGGGTCCGGGACCGACGCCGTTTTCCCGCCGCGGCGATGGGCGCGCGGCGCTCGGGCCCGTTCTGCGCGAATATATCGTCAGCGAGGCCATGCATGCGCTCGGCATTCCGACGACGCGGGCGCTCGCGGCCGTGACATCAGGAGAGCCTGTCTATCGCGAGGAAGTATTGCCCGGTGCGGTATTTACCCGCGTGGCGGCGAGCCATATCCGCGTCGGCACCTTCCAGTTCTTTGCGGCGCGGGGCGATACGGAGAGTGTGCGGACCCTGGCGGATCACGTCATTGCCAGGCATTACCCGGAAATCAGAGACCGCAAGAACCCTTATCTTGCACTGCTGGAAGCCGTGGCCGATCGGCAAGCTTCATTGATCGCGCGCTGGCTGCATGTCGGTTTCATCCATGGGGTGATGAACACCGACAATATGACCGTCTCGGGAGAGACGATCGATTTCGGTCCCTGCGCCTTCATGGATGCCTATGATTCGGCGACCGTGTTCTCGTCCATCGACCGCAACGGCCGCTATGCCTATGCCAACCAGCCCGCGATCGGCCAATGGAATCTTGCACGCCTCGGCGAGACGCTGATCCCGCTGATCGACCCGTCCGTCGATACGGCGATCGATCTGGCAAACACGGTCATCAAAGCCTATGGCGAACGCTTTCAGGCCTATTGGCTTGCCGGCATGCGCGCCAAGATCGGGCTTGTGAGCGAAGAGGACGGCGATCTGGACCTGATCCAGTCGCTGCTGGCGACGATGCAGCAGCAAGGCGCTGATTTTACGCTCACCTTCCGCCGACTTGCGGCACTCGCCGCAGATGACGAGGCGACCGATTTCGCTGCTGCGTTCAACGACCCGCAAGCAGCGGCACCTTGGCTCGAACGCTGGCGCGAGCGGCTCGCTCGCGATCCGCAGACGCCGGCAGCGCGGTCGGCGGCGATGCGCAAGGTCAATCCGGCCTTCATCCCCCGCAATCACCGAATCGAGCAGGCCATCGACGCTGCGGTCGAGGATGGTGATTTCTCGTTGTTCGAAGCGTTGCTGAAGGTGCTGGCAACTCCTTACCAGGATCAGCCTGCTTTTGCGTCTTTTGCCGAACCGCCATTGCCGGCGGAACGGGTGCTTCAGACCTTCTGCGGCACCTGAGGAAGCTTAAGCGCACAAGCCCCAGACAGGCTTGCAGAGTCATCGTCGTCTCGACCCGCAGGGAGATATGACGATGAAAGTGCACAGCAGCACCCAAAATTATTTCAGCACGCCGATCCGCAGCCAGCAAAGCAGCGACAGTGACGACAGCACACCCTTCTCGCTGCCGGACGACGGCGACGACCAGCAGGAGGATTCGCAGGGACCGTCCATCTCGTCCAGCGGTGTCCCCTCCTCGATTTCATCCGGCTTCTGGCTCAGCCAGTTTGGCAGCGCATCGTCTTCGACCTCGGGTGACGGCGGTGAGCAGGATAGCGTGGCGGCCGCGGACGGAAGCAGCTCGGCGTCGTCAAGCGGGCAATCCGATCAGGACATTCTCGACGAGTTTGCCAAATGGGCGAACATGACGCCGGCCCAGAAGATCCGCGCGCAATATCTCGAGGCACATGGCCTGACGGAAGATTCGTTCAAGTCCTTACCGGCCGACGAGCAGAAGGCAATCAACGACCAGATTGCCGATGAGATCAAGCAGAAGCTCGGAGCCGGCAACACTGATGATGATAGCGATCAGGAAACGGACAGCGCAGCTGCGGCATTGGCGCTGGTCTGAGTCAATTGCCAAACCACTTGAAGACGATACGGACCTGATTCACATCTCGCTCTTATCGTCTTGTTTTCATTATCGATATCTCGCTATTGCCCGACCATGTCGACAACGATCTTGCCGATCTCGGCAAACACTGCCTCCACATCCTTTGCAGGCGCGGTCGCCTCGGCAACAAAGGTCGTGACCAAGATCGCACCCCGGTCCGGTGGCCAGATGACGGCGATATCAGCATAGGAACCATTATTACCGGTGCCGGTCTTATCGCCGACCTTCCAGTCCTTCGGTAGGCCGGCCCGTAAGCGGTTGTTGCCTGTGGTATTGGCGACGAGCCAGTTGACCAGCTGCTCCCTCGATGTTTCCGACAGCGTATTGCCGAGTGTCAGAAGGCCGATCGAATCCAGCATCGCATCGGGGGTCGTCGTGTCGCGCGGGTCGTCCTTGACGGCCTGGTTGACATCCGGCTCGTTGCGATCAAGGCGGGTCTCGGTATCGCCTGTGGTGCGCAGCCACGAGGTCAAAGCGGCGGGTCCGCCGAAACTTTCGAGCAGAAGATTGCCGGCCGTATTGTCGCTCAGCGTGATAGCAGCTGCGCAGAGCTCGGCAATGGTCATGCCATCGCCGTCGGCGTGCTTTTCCGTTTCCGGCGAATAGGTGACGACCTTATCCTTGCCGTAGGTGACGCGGCGGTCGAGCTTTTCCGTGCCCTGATCGACGCGCGCCAGCACAAAGCCGGCGGCAAGCGCCTTATAGGTGCTGCACAGGGGAAAATGCTCCTCCTCGCGATGGCCGAGCGAAATATTGGTTTCGGTATCGAGTACGGAGACGCCGAGGCGCCCGCCGGTCTTCTTTTCCAGATCGGCAAGCTGCTTGTCGACATCGTCGGACAGCTGCGAATTATCCTGCGTTCCGCTGCTGTCTTCCATTCCCTGGCCGCTGGCATCGGGTGCTGCCGAATTATCCGTTGTGGGCGGCGTCTGTGGCGAGGCACTGCTATTCTGGGCAAAGAGCGCGTCGGGGCCGAGCGTCAGGGCGGGAAGAAGCAGTGCCGAGCCCGCCATGAGGCGGCGGCGTGTGAGCAATGTGGGCATATGAGAGGCCTCCAGCAGAATCGGGCAGATTTTGGCTATGCGAGGAATATGGCAAGCCTCTGACCTTACCGATTGCTAGCGGATTCTATGCCGCCTTGTCGACGGTAACTTCGACCGTCACGTGCGAGAGCTCGTGGATCTCGGCAAGCCGCGCCTTGTAGAAGGACGGATCGCGCGAGACGGGCGTCGCGACCGCAACGATAGCCGCATGATGCCCAGGGCCGACCCGCCATACATGCAGATCGGTAATCCGATCCTCGTCCGTTTCGATCGCCTCGCGGATCTCCTCAGGCAGATCTTCACCGTGTGGGATAAAATCCAGGAGAACTGCGCCGGAGGCGCGCAGCAGACTCCAGGCCCATTGCAGGATGACCAGGCCGCCGACGATGCCCATGACGGGATCGAGGAAGGTCCAGCCGAAACGGCTTCCAAGCAGCAGGGCAGCGATGGCGAGAACCGAGGTCATCGCATCCGCGATGACATGGACGTAGACCGAGCGCAGATTGTTATCCCTGCCACCTTTTTGGCCATGATCATGATGGTGATCATCATGATGCTCATGATGATGGTCGTGATCGTGAGTATGGGCGTGGCCATGGCTGTGCCCGTGGCCGGCGTGACCGTGGTGATGATGGCTGTGATCGTCGCGCAGAAGCCATGCGCTGACCAGATTGACGATAAGGCCGATCACCGCGATCGCAATCGCCTCGCGGAAATTAATCGCCACCGGATCGAGCAATCTCAGAATGCTCTCCCAGCCCATGATCAGCGCGATCAGCGCCAGCACGATCGCGCTGGCAAAGCCCGCGAGATCGCCGAATTTGCCGGTGCCGAAGGTGAAGCGTGCATTATGCGCATGCCGGCGTGCGTAGAGATAGGCGAGCGCCGAAATCAGCATGGCGCTAACATGGGTCGACATATGCCAGCCATCGGCGAGCAGCGCCATCGAGCCGTAAATCGTGCCCGCGCCGATCTCGACCACCATCATGACCGCTGTGAGTGCGATGACGAGCCAGATGCGGCGTTCGTTGCGCTGGTGGTCGGAGCCCAGAAAAACATGGCTGTGGCCCATTTCGGAGGAAATACTCATGACATCACTCTCTTTTTGAACGCCTGAAGCCCGTCACCGCAGATAGGTCTTCAGCACGTCGGCTATCTCATCGACCGCCTGCCGGCGGGCCTCATCAGTTTCGGCATGCAGCACATGTTCATGTAGATGATCTTCCAGCACCTCTCCGGTCAGCCCCGTCAGGGCACCGCGAATGGAGGCAAGAAGCTGCAAGATTTCCCCGCAAGGCAGCTCAGCCTCCAACGCTCGCTCCACCGCTTCCATCTGCCCCTTAAGGCGACGGACGCGAGAAAGGAGCTTCGCCTGCTGTCGAATGGTATGGGACATCGTAGCCTCGATTTATAATATAGGGGGGTATACTATTTGTGATGATGAATTGGAAGCCAAATTTCGTGATGACGACCGGATGATGAGGTGGCAGACAGTAATCCCAGGCGGCTGTCACAACTACCTGGCCTTGCAATTTCGACGCATGGCCTCATCTATTGCTCTAGAGACTAGAGGTATTTGAGGGCCATGCAATGCTGACCATCGGCGATCTATCCAGGCGGACCGGCGTGAAAGTGCCGACGATCCGCTATTACGAACAGATGGGCCTGATATCGGAGCCGGAACGCAGCGAAGGAAACCAGCGGCGTTACTCCAAAGCCGATCTTGAGCGCCTCGCCTTTATCAGACATGGCCGCGACCTGGGCCTGACGATCGATGCTATTAAGGAGTTGATCTCGCTCAGCCAGCATCCGGACCGCCCCTGCGTGGGCGCCGACCGTATCGCCAAGGAGCATCTCGATGACGTTCGCACCAAGATCGCACGCCTGAAGAAGCTGGAGCATGAGCTGGAGCGCATCGTTTCGCATTGCGACGGCCATAGCATCGAAGACTGCTATGTCATCCGCGCACTCTCCGATCACGGCCTGTGCGAACACGAGCATTGAGGCCCCATTGACAAAAGCGCTGAACCAGATCATTGATGCGCCCATGATCACGCACGCGCTCCATAATTGCTCGTATTTTTGGCTGTACCTGTAACAGGCGGCCAAGACAGATCATATTGTCAACAAGCCGCCGTCAGGCGGCTTTGTTGTATCGGCAGCGTCCTGACGGCTCATTCAAAAAAACAAGGACGCAAAATGCCATGCTAGACGATAGCGACATCTCACTTCTCCGCCCTCCGGTTCTGACCATCCGCAATGCCCAGCCACGCGACCTGCCTGAGCTAAACGACATGATCCGGCTGCTCGCCGCCCATCATGGCGACCCCTCCGGCACCACGCCCGAGCAGCTTGAGCGCGATCTCTTCGGTCCTATGCCGTGGATCACGGCGCTTGTTGCCGAAGGCGAACAGGGGCTGATCGGCTACGCCATCCTCGTGCCACTCTACAAGGCACAAGAGGGACAGCGAGGCATGGATCTGCACCATCTCTTCGTGCGCGACGGCCATCGCGGCCATGGCGTCGGGCAGCATCTCGTCGACCGCGCCCGCGATATCGCCCGCAAGGCGGGCTGCAGCTATCTTTCGGTCGGCGCTGCGACGGGGAATTTCCAGGCCCACCGCTTCTACGAAAACATGGATTTCAAGCCGCGTCCGGTCACCGGCATGCGCTACCTTCAGGCTTTGGCCTGATGCCGGCCTTTAAGAGGATCGCCATCCGATATTGATTTTTAGAGTGTTTCTGGTTTCGCGCATTCCGGACAGAAAACCGCTGCGCGCTTTCCTGGCAATGCTTCAGTGATCGATGACGATCCCGCGGCCTGCAAAGAACCTCTCGAACACCTCCAGCGGCATTTCGGCATTCTCGCGCGTCGCATCGACGTGACCGGACGGATTGTGGAAGCGGATATTATTGCCGTCGATGGCCGTCACCAGCACCAGATGGCCACCCTTGGCCGGCGGCTCGGTCTCTGGCCAGCGGATCGAATGATGCACAGACGCGATGAAGAACTCCGATTGATCGAGGATATCAGCGATGTCGGCGACGGAAATGCCAATGACGACGCGAGCATTCAGATCGAAGCGATCACGAACGAATGGGACGAACGGCGCATAGATCAATCCCTTGATCCGGCCATCCGCCTCCTCGACATAGCCGCCATATTCCCGGCAACCCATGGCCAGATCCATGATCGTGATGGTTTTGCCGGTGCGGGCGGCAAGCACCATCTTCAAGCAGGCCATGCCGCAGAGATTGCCGGCCCATCGCGCATAATCCTCGACGCTGCTTGCGCCGGATGACGCCCAGAGCGGGTCCTTCAGCAAGGCCGATTGTGCACCCTCGGCGACGACCGCCAGCGTCATGTCAGGCGTTTCCCATTGGCTGAAATAAGGAACCTTCCGCGCCACCCTTGCGTCCACGACCACACTCTCCTGTTGCCGAATCCGATGGCTACAAGCTTGACCGGAAATGCGCTAGAAAAATGGCTGTCGACTTCGATCTGCAACTGGAGATGCGACTTGGAACAGCGGTTCACATTCGATGGCGTCGCCAGCCTCTACAATGCTTCCCGCCCGCTCTATCCCGATGCGCTTTTTACCGATGTCATCAATTTCGCCAGGCTGGAAGCCAAGGATCAAGTCCTCGAAATCGGCTGCGGCACCGGACAAGCGACAGAGAGCTTTGCTCGCCGTGGCCTCTCGGTTCTCGCGCTTGATCCCGGCGCGGAACTGATTGCAGTTGCCCAGGAAAGATTGGCGGAATTTCCGCGAGTGCGGTTCGAGCAAACCACCTTCGAAGCATGGCCGGGCGAGCCGGAGAGCTTCGCGCTGATATTCGCGGCCCAATCCTTCCACTGGGTTTCGCCGGAACTGCGCTTCGTCAGGACGGCCGCCCTCCTCGCGCCGGAAGGAACACTCGCCGTCTTCGGCAATGTGCCGATGAAACCGGAACCGCCGCTGTCAGAAAAGTTCGCGGGGATCTACGCCCGCTATGCCCCGCAACTCGCCGGTCCGCCCGTGGAAGCCTGGTATCTGCCCGATGGTCCCTTTGCTCGGGAGTTGCTGCAGTCCGATTATTTCGAGGAACCAGTCCATCACTCCTATCGCTGGAGCCGATCGCACACGGCACAAAGCTATACCGATCTCTTGCGGACGCTCTCTAGCTACCGGCTTTTGGCCGAGGATCAGCGGAAAGCGCTGCTTTCCGAGCTTGCCGATGCGATCAACGCGCATGGCGGGGCATTCGAGCTGCATTATGAAACGCATCTCTATCTCGCTAAGCGCTCGGACGCGGCTTGAGCATCTTGCGGCTTACTTCGCCGGCAGCGCCTTGAGATAGGCTGCAATCGCCTCCCGGTCGGATGCCGGCAGATGCGCGATGTTCTGCTGGACTTCGGCCATCGAACCGCCGGCGGAATCGTAGTCCGGGGTGAAGCCGGTTTCGAGGTAGTTGGCGATATCGCCGGCGCTCCAGCTGCCAATGGCCTTCGAACCGGGCGTGATATCCGGAATCTGGCCCTTGCCCTCCGGATTGGGCGCCCCCGCCAGCCATTGGCCGCTCACGAAGCCGCCGAGGCTGTCACGTGGCGTATGGCATTCGCCGCAATGTCCCGGCCCTTCCACGAGATACTGACCACGCTTGACCTTCTCGTCGGCATTGGCAAGCACGACGCGCGGCTGATCGTTGAGATAAAGGAACTTCCAGCCGCCCAGCGCCAGCCGAATATTGAAGGGAAAGGGCAGCTCGTGCGGCGGAGCGACATTGTCGCTTTTCGGCAACGTCTTCAGGAAGCCCCAGAGGTCGTTGATGTCCTTGTCGCTCATGCGGGTATAGGAGCCGTAGGGAAAAGACGGATAGAGATGTTCGCCGTTTTTGCCGACGCCGCGCTTCATGGCATTGCCGAAATCGGCGAGCGTCCAGGTTCCGAGCCCCGCCTTCTCATCCGGCGAGATATTCGGCGCATGGAAGGTGCCGAAGGGGCTGGTCAGCGCCAGGCCACCCGAAAGCACCAACTTGGCGTCGCCTTGCGCGCCGGGAGCGGCATGACAGCTCGTACAGCCGCCCGCCCAGAAAACCATCTGGCCGTTCTTGATGTCGGGATCGCCGAGATTGGCCCAATGACTCGCCGGCAAAGGCGACGGTGCGGTGATGACGTAAAACGCGACGCTGCCGAGGATGATCACGCCGAAAAGGCAAAGCAGCCATCGAATAAACCGCGCCATCATTCCACCCCTTAGCCTTAGCTCTAAAACCAAAGAGGTCCGCACCGGCAGAACCGGTGCGGACGCCAAGATCGATTTCTAGACCCACCGCTTAGTCTTTCTTGATGCGGTAGGCCTGATGACAGGCGCCGCAGCTGCCGCCGAGCGTCTTCAGCGTCGCACCGACACCGGCCTTGTCGGCAGGAAGCTGGGCGAGCGCCGTCTCGGCATCGGTCGAAAGCTTGGCGGCATGCGCCTTGAAGTCATCGAGATTATCCCAGATCTTCGGATTGACCTCCGGATCGGTCTTGTCGCTCTGCGGGTTGAACTGATCCGGGAAGGCCTTGGCAGTTTCGGCGATCGTTGTCAGAGATGCCTTGACGATGTCAGCGTCATAGGGCTTGTCGCCCTTGGCAATCGCGCCGAGAGCACCCGCTGCGCCGCCGATCTTCTTCATCATGCCGATGCGGGAGTCATGCGTGCCGTCGGCCGCGACGACCGAACCCAGTGCGATGCCGGCCAGAGCCGTCGCCATCACAATCGCTTTCCACTTCATTTCGTTCTCCTACCTCTCCGAATGATCAAGGCCGCCCAGGCGGCCTTGGCGCATGATTACGGCGACATGTTTGCCGGTTTCCTTTCCGGCAATGAAGTCACAAAGTGGTGAGAGCTGAGTGAAATCAGTGTCATGCAATAGACACATGCATTCGCCGCATCAGCCCTCACCCCAATTTCAGGCCCTCCCAGACCGTGAACACCGAAACTGCGACCAGCAACAACCCAGCTGCGCGGCCTGCGAATGCGGTTGCCCTGGGATTGGCAACCAGCAGATCTCGGCTGCGCCCGGCAGTAATGGCAAGTCCGCCGTAAACGGCAAATTGGGTGGCGATGGTCATGGCTCCCATGATGACGGCCTGTATCCACATCGGGCCGTAATCCGGCTTCAGAAACTGCGGATAGACGGCAAAGATGAAGAGATAGGCCTTGGGATTGATGAGGCAAGTGACCGCCCCCTGCCGGAAGGCTTTCCAGGCAGAACGGCTGCCAGCCGGTCCCTCGCCTCCCACCGTGATGGAACTGCGCATCAGCGTATAGCCGATGAAGGCCATATAGGCTCCGCCGATAACAAGCAGCGGATTGAAGAGAACGGGCACGAAATGCATCAGCAGGCCGATGCCGATGGCGCCGTTCAGAGAATGCACCGCGCCGCCCAGCATGATGCCGCCTGTCGCGGCAAGACCGCGATTGCTGCCGCCGGTCAGCGAATTGGCGAGCACGAACAGCATGTCCATGCCCGGTACGATGATGATGCCCAGAAGAAGGATGAAGAAGAGCCAGAGATTTTCTGCGTAACCCATGTCAGTTGCCTATCGAGCTCTCCATGGAAATAGGAGAGGAAATGGTTGATTTTCAAGTCGATAGGCAGTCTTATAAAATGAGCCAACTGACGGTGTATTGTCAGTAGCCTTCATCTTTGGGACAAGAAATGCGCAAGGCATCGCGCCTGTTCGAGATCATCCAGATCCTGCGGCTGGCGAAGCGGCCGGTGACGGGGGCCGATATTGCCGCCCGGCTGGAGGTGACGGTGCGTTCGGTTTATCGCGATATTGCCGCGTTGCAGGCGATGCGGGTGCCGATCGAGGGCGAACGCGGAATTGGGTATATCCTGCGGCCCGGCTTCGACCTGCCGCCGCTGATGTTCTCGATCGAAGAAATGGAAGCGATCGTGCTGTCGCTGGCGCTATTGGAGCGCACCGGCGACGCCGAGCTGAAACAAGCGGCCAAGCGCGTCACCGCGAAGATTGCCGGTGCCGTGCCGCCGCCGCTGCGCCAGACGCTCGATGCCAATGCGCTGCATGCCTGGGGCTTTGCAGCACCTTCGGCCGCGGCGATCGACCTCTCGCTGGTGCGCCGCGCCATTCGCGATGAGGAAAAGCTGGACCTTGCCTATCGCGACGAGCTCGGCCGCGCCACGGAACGCATCATCCGGCCGATCGCGCTGATCTACTATGCCGAAACCGCCAATATCGTTGCCTGGTGCGAGCTGCGTCAGGCCATCCGCAATTTCCGCAGCGACCGGATCGAAGGCTGCGAGGCGACGGGATTATGGTTCAAGGGCGAAGGCGACGGTTTGAGGCAGATCTGGGTGAATGGCTGGCAGACAAGCACCCCAGCCGCGGCCGGCTGAGGTGATAGAAAATTCAAGGATACGTTCGGACCTTAGACGAACATCCCGCCCGAGACTTCGATGCGTTGGCCATTGACCCAGCGATTGTCGTCCGACAGCAGCGAGGCGATCATCGGGCCGATATCGTCTGGCAGGCCGGCACGACCGAGCGCCGTCATGGAGGCGACCATCCTGTTGACCTCCGGATTGTCGCGAACGATGCCGCCGCTGAAATCCGTCTGGATCGCACCCGGCGCAACGGTATTGACGGCGATGCCGCGAGCGCCGAGCTCCTTGGCAAGATAGCGCGTCAGGACCTCCACTGCACCCTTCATCGCGGCATAAGCCGACGAGCCCGGATTGCTGAAACGGGCAAGACCGGAGGAAATATTGACGATGCGGCCACCATCCACGATGTACGGCAACAGTTTCTGCGTCAGGAAGAAGACGCCCTTGAGATGGACATTGTAGAGCTTGTCAAATTCGGCTTCCGTCGTTTCGGCGATGGAGGCGTGATAGGACGTGCCGGCATTGTTGACGAGGAAATCGAAACGATCGCGGCCCCATACCTGCTGCAGCGCGCGGCCGACCTCGACAACGAAAGCGTCGAAGGAGGCCACATTGCCGGCATCAAGCCGTAGGGCCACGGCCTTTTGACCGAGCGCTTCGATCTCGGCTACGGCGCTATCGGCTTCTGCCCTATTTGAATTATAGGTTAGGATGGCATCGACACCGCGTTGGGCGAGATGAACGGCGGTGTTGCGACCAAGACCACGGCTGCCGCCGGTGATGATCGCAATCTTTGTCTTTGATTTATCGATATTTTCAGTCGTCATTGCTGCGTCTCCAAGGAATGCTTGATGACGTAAAATTATGCCCGCAATGCCATTTCCTTGAATGCCGGAACTCTCGAATTTCTTGCCTATTCCTCCAACTGACTTGTCGAGCGGCAGCGCACTGCTATGATGAGGCGATGGCACCCTGCCCCGGAGACCGCCGATGTCGTCAGCCCTTAAAGATGCGATCACGCAATTCATCGACGCCAGCGACGGCGGCGAGAACGGGCTGTTTTCGACCGGCATCGATGGCCTGCACATCATGCGTTCGACGGAACTGAAGATGCCGCATGCGATGGTCTACCGGCCGGCGCTCTGCGTCATCGTGCAGGGCGCAAAGCAATTGATGCTGAACGAAAGGGTAATCGACTATGCCGAGATGCAGGCGCTCATCATCAGCATAGAATTGCCCGCAGCCGGCAAGGTGGTTGAGGCCAGCGAGGAGAAGCCTTACATGGCAATCTCCCTCGAATTCGACGTCGGCATGATGCGCGAGGTGATGGAACAGCTCGACGCGCCGCCGAAGCCGACGGACAGTGCCCGGCTCGGCATCTTTGTCGAGGATCTCAGTCAGCCGCTCGCCGATTGCCTTGTGCGATTGACCCGCCTGCTTGCAACGCCGAGCGCCATTCCGGTGCTCTATCCGGCGATCATGCGGGAAATCTGCTTCTGGCTGCTGACCGGCCCCAATGGCGGCGAGGTCTGCAAGCTGGTGCTGCCTGATGGACAGACCCGGCGCATCGCCGATGCCATCCGCCTGTTGCGCGACAATTTCGTTGAAACGGTGCGGATCGAGCAACTGGCGGCGGCTGCACGGATGAGCCCCTCCTCCTTCCACCAGCATTTCAAGACGCTGACCTCGATGACGCCGCTGCAGTACCAGAAGCAGATGCGGCTGCTAGAAGCCCGCCGCCTGATGGTCGCCGGGCACGCCAATGTGGAGAGTGCTGCCTACCGCGTCGGCTATGAAAGCGCCTCGCAGTTCAGCCGCGAATATGCGCGCATGTTCGGCACGCCGCCGAAAAGGGATGTGACCGAGATGCGGGTGGCGGCGGAATAAGATTCAGCGCAGTGCCAGGGTTCTGCTTGTCTCGCGGCCAAAACCGCTGATCTCCAGCCGGTCCTCACAGACCGAGACAATCGCGTAGGCGCTCGTGTCTTCGGTGTCCACCATGCCCTTGAAGTTGACGAAGTAAATGCCATCTGACACGCCGAAATTGCCGGCATGATTGTGACCGTTAAGGTAAGCGACGACATGGTCATGCTCTGCCAAAAGGGCCAGCAAGCGGTCGCTGTTCAGGGCATTATGTCCATTCTCTGGGAAGACGGGATAGTGGTTCATGACGATGACCTTTTCGCCTGCCGCCTTTGCTTCCTTGAGTTTCGCGGCAAGCCAGTCATATTGTGTGTCGCCGATCGCCCCGTTCCAGCGCTGGCCATTGAGCGCGCCGGCGATCTCCAGCGCCTTCATCAGATCCTTCGCCTCCTGCCGCCGCGGATCGCCTTCCGGCGGAGCAAAGACGCTGATTTCATTGCCGTCGAGCGCGATGAAGCGATAGCCGGAAAGGCTGAAATCGTAATAGGCCGACGACATGCCGACCCGCGCCGGCACCGTGCCGAGATGAGTGGGTGCCACGGCGAAATCATGGTTCCCGAGCAGAAAATACTTGCGATGACGCGAGGCTTCGTAGACCGGCAAAACGGCGTCGAAGCTCTTCCATTCGCGATCGATGATGTCACCAAGCGTGACGACGAAGGCGAGATCGTGCCGATTGAACTCCTCGATCGCCGCTCGAAGTTTGTCGAGACTGTTCGCGGGATAGCGATCGAGAGTGAGATTGGGCGCGAGATCGGCATATTGCGGATCGGCGATGACACCGAAGCGGAAAAGCGGCGCTGATGGCATTCAGCCTCCTGTGGCGATCTCCTGGGCCGCCAAGCGGCACGCGATACATCAATAAGGCCGGCAGACAAGAAAACACCCGACGCCAGGAAGACGCCGGGTGCGAAAGCCAGCCTGTGTGGCGAACTTACTTCGTAGCGGCTTCGTAGCGCTCCAGGACGTAGTCCCAGTTGATCAGGCTGTCGATGAAGGCTTCGAGGTACTTCGGGCGCAGGTTGCGGTAGTCGATGTAGTAGGAGTGTTCCCATACGTCGACGCCGAGGATCGGGTCGGCACCATGAACGAGCGGGTTTTCGCCGTTCGGGGTCTTGGAGATTTCGAGCTTGCCGTTCTTGACGGAAACCCATGCCCAGCCGGAGCCGAACTGCGTTGCGCCGGCAGCGGCGAAATCGGCCTTGAACTTGTCGTAGCCGCCGAGATCGGAAGCAAACGCAGCTTCGAGCTTGCCCGGCAGCTTGTTGCCGCCGCCGCCCTTCTTCATCCACTTCCAGAAATGGATGTGGTTGTAGTGCTGGGCAGCATTGTTGAAGAGGCCGGCATTGGTGCCGAAGGACTTCTTCACGATTTCGTCGAGCGAAAGATCGGCAAGACCTGCTTCCGCAGCGAGCTTGTTGCCGTTGTCGACATAGGCCTTGTGGTGCTTGTCGTGGTGATATTCGAGCGTCTCACGCGACATGAAGGGCGAAAGGGCGTCGTAATCGTAAGGAAGTTCAGGCAATTCGAAAGCCATGGTCATATCTCCTCTTGGCAAAAAATTGCGTCGGCAGGTGAAGCGGAACATAGGAGCCGTCGCCTGGAAGAGCAACCGGCGACATGCCAAAAAAGTTGCGTGCGGGAGCAAAAATTGCCCTATTTTTCAATCAGGTATAGCATAGACTTAGAAATTAACCTCGCCGCATATGATGATGCCCGAATACAGGGCGAACGACTGCAGCGAAATGTCGACAAGGCATGCTCCCCAGGTTAGTTTTGCGGTTCTCCCGTCGTAACGAGAAATATCTGTGACGATCGCCTGCCTGCACACCGCCGAAAGCAATATCGCCGTCTATGAAGCGGCGGCAAACGCGCTCGGGTTGCCTGATGGCATGCTGCGTCATCATGTCCGCGCTGATCTTCTTCTCGCCGCCGAAAAAGTAGGGCGTCTGACGGATGAGATTTCGGCCGAAACGGCGGCCCTCCTCTGGCATCTGGCGGAGGATGCCGATGCCGTCGTGCTGAACTGCTCGACGCTCGGCCCGGCGGCGTCGAAGATCGCGGCCGGTGCCGGAGCCCCAATCATCCAGGCGGATGCTGTGTTGGCAGAGCAGGCGGTCAAGGCGGGCGGCAAGGTTATCGTGCTGTGCACCGTCGAAACGACCATCGCCCCGACGACTGCACTTTTCGAAGCAGCGGCTAAGGCGACGGGTGCCGAAATCGAGGTTCGGCTGGTGCCGGGTGCATGGGCGCACTTCCGGGCGGGCGATCTATCGGCCTATCTTGCGTCTATTGCCGATGCGGTAAAAGCGGCCAGCGGCGAAAGCGCCGTCACGATCGCTTTCGCTCAAGCATCAATGACCGATGCCGTTCGCCTTCTTCCGGGAAACCACCCGCAACCTATGACCGGTCCGGCGGCCGCGCTTGCCGCCGCAATGGCGAAGATTATGGGTCGCTGAAGCGCTACAAATTCCGCCCGAAATAGACGTTCACCTCAGCGATGCGGTCGCCGGCAAAGCGGATCAGCTCGACATTGCGAAAGCTGGCGCCATCCATCTTCTCGGCGCGATAGCCGACGATCACATCGTCGCCATCGGGTACAAGATGTTCGATATGAATGTCGCGGAACACCTTCTCCTTCGGCCAGCAGTGCTCGAAATACCGCTTCCGGTCGATATGATCGTCGCGCGGGCTGGAAAAGGTGAAATCCCGGGTCAGCATCGGATCGACGATATCGGGATGCTGCGCGACATAGGCGGCGAAGAGACGTTTAACCGCATCGCAACGGGCACTTTCGAGAGAATTCATGATCTGCCTCCTCCTTCGGACCAGGGTGATTTTTGCCGTTCACCACAAACCGATTGCAAAACGCAATCAGTTAATAGCATGAGGCAGCCGAACCAACAAGCCGCTTTGCGGGCTTGGCAGCGTCGCCCGCGTGGTCCAAACTTCCCGGCAATCCTCATCATCAGGAAGCCACCGCAGTGTCCGAGGCTCATAACCACATGTTGGAAAAGCTGCGCCGCCTGGCGGCAAAGGATAACCGCCCGACCGTCGCGCCGAGCGGCATCGGCAGCTATTCCACGCTTTTTACCTTCGTCACGCGCGAACGCGAGCGCATTGCCGGCTCGGCCTTTTCACAGGTTTCAATCGTTGCCATCCTCGAAGGTTCCAAGGAAATCGTCAGCATGGGACGGCAGCGGCATTTTTCGGCCGGTACGGTGCTCGTGTTGCCGGCCGGTTGGAGTGGCGATGTCGTCAACGATCCCGATCCGCAGACCGGCGTCTATCGCGCAATCTTCATCACCTTTCCCGAGGAATTGACACGGCGGGCGGCAAAAGCCTTTCCGCCTGCGCAGACCGCATCGCAGATCGACCTGCCGCTCGATCCATTGCTGGCCGCTGCCATCGGCCATGCCGGCGAAGGCATTGCCGGTGGAAGCCTGCCGATCCCACTGATCGAGCACAGACTCGTGGAAATACTCATGGTGCTCGGCATGCGCGGTGCCCTGCCCGGTTCGCCGGAGACAACCGCCGAGGCGGTACGGGCGCTGGTGCGCTGGCAGCCGGACCGTGCCTGGACAGCCGATCTCATCGCCGCAGAACTCGGCACCAGCAACGCCACACTACGCCGGCGCTTGACACGCGAGGGCGCTTCCCTGCGCGATGTCCTGGCAAGCGAGCGCGTGGCGCTAGCGACGACCTTGCTCACCGAAGACGGGCTGTCGCTGCGGGAAGCCGCCCTTGCAACAGGCTATCGCTCGCCGCGCCGCTTTGCCGATCGACTTCGCAGCGCGTGAGCGTTTTCGGACGCATTTTGAGCGTTTGTGTGCACCGAGGCTCGAGACGGATTTGTTAGACCCTGCCCTCAAGAGCCAAACGCGAAAGGGCAAATCATGAAATCCATGCTCAACCTTCTAAACGCCACCGTCATCGCAGCAGTTGTCGCCAGTCCAGCACTATCGGCCGATCTCAAGGTGACATTTGCAAAGAGCGATGGCCGGATGCTGCTGCCCGAAAATGCTTCCTGCATTTCGGCAGGGCCTGAAAAGTCGGCACCCGGTCCCAACAAGAGCCTTGCCGTCTCCTGGTCGAAAGGGCCGAAGGGCACGCGATCCTATGCGCTGACGATGGTCGATCCCGACGTGCCCGCCGATTTCTCGCTGTTCAATAAGGCGGACAAAACCATCCCGAAGGATTTCAAGCGGATGGAATTCGTTCACTGGGTGCTGGCCGATATTCCCCAATCGCGCACCGGCCTTGCCGAAGGCACGGACGGAAGCGGTCCCTCAGCCAATGGCCTGCCGCTCGAGCGCACGGCCTACGGGCGACGCGGCCAGAATGGCGCCGGTGGCGGCAACTTGAAGGATGGTCCGCATGGCGGTTATATGGGCGCCTGCCCGCCCTGGAACGACGAGCGTGTCCACAGCTATCACGTCACCGTCTATGCGCTCGATGTCGACCGACTGAACCTGCCCGATCTCTTCACCCGCGCCGATCTCATCGCCGCCGCGAAAGGTCATATCCTCGCATCGGGCAGCCGCGAACTGTTTTACACATTGAATGCAAAGGCCGAGAAATGACCGAGACGAGATGGGATGCAGCAGCACCGGCCGAGCCGGAAACCGCGCATTGGATGCGGAACCTGATCATCTGCCTCGTCGGTTCGTTCACGACGATCGTGGCGATGACGCTGCTACTCCCCTTCCTGCCGCTCTATGTCGAGGAACTCGGCGTCAGCGATAAAGCCGCGATCGTGCAATGGTCCGGCATTGCCTATGGCGCCACCTTCTTTGCTGCTGCCTTCGTCGCGCCGCTCTGGGGGCGGCTCGGCGATATCTATGGCCGCAAGCTGATGCTGATCCGCGCCAGCCTCGGCATGACGGTCGCCATCTCGCTGATGGGTATGGCCGGCAATGTCTGGCAGCTGGTGGCCTTGCGCCTCTTCACCGGCCTTGCGGGCGGCTATGCCTCGGGTTCGATGGTGCTGGTGGCGGCGCAGACGCCGAAACATCGCTCGGCCTGGGCGCTGGGCACGCTTTCGGCTGGTATCATGGCCGGCAATCTCGTCGGACCGCTGATCGGCGGCGCGCTGCCGCCTGTTATCGGCATTCGCGGCACCTTCCTGCTGGCGGGCGGCGTGATCTTCCTGACCTTTCTAGCAACGACCTTCCTGATCAAGGAGGAGAAGTCCACGGCACGGAAGAAGGCTGCGAAGGACAGCGGCAGCTGGGCCTCCATTCCGGACAAACGCCCCGTCCTCGCCATGCTGTCGCTCGGCCTGCTGCTGATGCTCGCCAATATGTCGATCGAGCCGATCATCACGGTCTATGTCGCGCAGTTCGTCACGGACGCCAATGTGACGATGGTCTCGGGCGTCGTCATGGCTGCCGCAGCGCTCGGCAGCATCCTGTCGTCCTCATGGCTCGGCAAGCTTGCCGACAGCATCGGCTACTGGAGCGTCATCATGGCGGCGCTCGCCGTGGCGGCGCTCCTGCTGATACCGCAGGCTTTCGTGACCTCGGCCTGGCAATTGATCGGCTTGCGCTTCCTGATGGGTGTGGCGCTCGGCGGCCTCCTGCCCTGCATCACCGCCGTTATCAGGCACCACGTTCCCGATGCGGCGACGGGCAGCATCCTCGGGCTCTCCATCTCCTCGCAATATGTCGGTCAGGTGGCAGGCCCGGTCATGGGTGGCTTCGTCGGCGGCCATATCGGCATGCGCGCCGTGTTCCTCGGAACCTGCGTGCTGCTGGCGATCGGCGCCGCCTATTGCTGGTGGGTCAGCCCGAAGAAGGAAGCTTCGATGTAAGGATCGATGACTTTGCTCTAGTTTGACGTCTGGAGATCGATCCGGGCAGCGTTGCGCCGACCGTTATAGCCGACCACAGATAAAATCGACCCCAGAACGCGCGATCGCCTCCAGCGTTTCGCGCGTGTCGCCTGCGCGCGCTCGAACGGCAAGCGAATGCATGACGGCGGATGTGAGCTTTGCGAGAGTTGCAGCATCCGTGTCAGCCGGGAGTTCGCCCCGCTCAATCGCAAGCTCCACGCGTTCCTTGATCGCATCATCGAATTCATTCAGGCTGCGGCGCAACACCTCCCGCACTCGATCATGCTGAATAGCCTCTGCCGTGGCAGTGCCGATCAGGAAGCAGCCACGCGCCGCAGTCTCGCCATGCAGGTATATTTTCAGAGCCTCGGCATAGATGCGCGCCAGATTTTCTCGCAGCGGCAGAGCCGGGTTGAGTGCCTCGAACAATATATCGAGGCTGTCCTCGCGGTAGCCTTCCAAGGTGTCAAGATAGAGGTCCTCCTTGTCGCCGAATGCGCCGTAGAGGCTCGGCCGGTTCAGTTTCGTCGCGACGCTCAAATTATCCAATGAGGCTGCCGAGAATCCCCTATCCCAAAAAACCTCCCGCGCCCGCCCAATGACTGCTTTGGCGTCAAAAGCGCGTGGACGACCCTGTTTTTTCTCACTCTTCATATTTTATACTACTTCGCACAAAAATCTTGACCGAATGAATTTTATGCGAAATGGTACAAATATTCAATAGATGCCGACGCCATATCTCGCGCCTGTATCGAAAAGGAGAGAAACCCATGAAACTCTATATGCACGCCGCCGCTTGCTCCCTGTCGCCGCACATCGTTTGTCGGGAATTAGGACTGGATGTTGAACTGGTGGAAGTTGATCGGAAGACTCATCGGACGAGTTCGGGCGAGGACTACCTTGCCATCAACGGTAATGGCTATGTGCCGGCATTGATGCTGGATGATGGGAGGGTGCTGACCGAAGGTCCTGCCATCGTGCAATTCCTCGCGGAATGTTCACCGGAGGGTTCGCGGCTCCTGCCGGAAGCCGGAACCTACGCCAGAAGCCAGGTTCAATCCTATCTGAATTTCATCACTGCCGAACTGCATAAGCCAATGGCGATGCTGTTCAATGCCGCTTATGAAGGCGCTCATGCCGGCATCCATGAGTTGGTGTCCAAACGACTGGATTGGCTGAACAGCCGGCTCATCGGCCCCTATCTGACCGGTGACGACTTCACGGTCGCCGACGCCTATCTCTTCGTCTGCTTGAACTGGTCGCCGTGGATCAAGATCGATGTTGCACGGAGGCCGGCGTTACAGGAGTTCATGGCTCGCGTCAGCGCAAGACCGAGCGTCCGCCACGCGCTCCAGGCCGAAGGCCTTGAGGCCTTCGAGACCAATGGTGTTTTCTTCGCGCCGCGATCCTACATTGCTTCGGCAGGTCGTGTAGCAACACCCGTGCGGCCATAAACGGCCGCACTCTTCTGCATGCCCTCTCCTTGCGAGAAGGGTTTATTCCTCGCTGGCACCGCGGCCGTGCGCCCAATCCATGTAAAGTTCCAGCGCCTTGCGGGCGACCGGCCCTTCCTGGAATTCGCGGCCATCGAGACGATTGACGCTGACGACTTTGGAATAGTTGCCGGTCGTGAAGATCTCGTCGGCGCCCATGAACTGCTCGACGGACAGGGTTTCCTCGCGCACGTCGAAGCCTTCCTGGCGCAGCAGGCCGATGATGCGGGCACGGGTGATGCCGGCAAGGAAGGTGCGGTTGGCGACCGGCGTATAGACGATGCCGTCCTTGACCATGAAGACGTTCGACGATGCCGTCTCGACGACATTGCCGTTCATGTCGCGGACGAGCGCATTGTTGAAACCGCGGCCTCTCGCCTCCAGGATCATGCGGCCGCTGTTCGGATAGAGCGAGCCGGCCTTGGCGTCGGTCATCGCCGTTTCCGGCGACGGACGGCGGAAGGGCGAGACCGTGAGCGTGATGCCGCCATTGCCACCAAGCGGCGCCTCGAACAGGCAGAGCGCGAAACGTGTCGATTCCGCATCGACGGCAACGACGCTGCCCGGCGAACCATGCTCGCCCCAATACATCGGCTTGATATAGATCGGCGTCTTGCCGTCGAATTTCCCGATGCCTTCCCAGGCGAGCGCCTCGATCTCCTCAGAGGTCTTGACCGGCTTCAACCCCATGGCCACGGCCGAACGATTGATGCGCTGGCAATGGAGGTCGAGATCAGGTGCGATGCCATCGAACCAGCGGGCTCCATCGAACACGGTCGAGCCAAGCCACATGGCATGCGAAGTCGGCCCGATAAGCGGCGGATTCCCGGAAAGCCATTCTCCTTCGACATAGGTCCAGGTGGTGGTGCGGGGCGACGTATCGACAGACATGGTTTCCTCCGTTTGAGCGGTTCAGCTTTCGCGGGATCGCGGAACCGCTCCATCTTTTTGTTTTCTCGCAATTCCGGACGGAAAGCCGCGACCGCGCTTTGGCGGAATTGCTTTAGATGGCGAAGAGCAAATAACCCTGCAACCCAAGGGTCAAGCAGAAACTGCGCGGCAAAATTCATTTGCAACAAAGCGCCCGATACCGCATTCATAACGCAATTTTCATGCGTCGAAACAACAGCTTGACGAATGGGTCCATCAGCAAAAGTGATGAACCATGGGGATCGTCAGAAGATAGGAAGAACTCCATGAAAGCGATGTACTACGAGGCCTTCGAGGCACCGCCCGAAATCCGCACCGTGCCAGATCCGACACCGGGCGAAGATGGCGTCGTTATCGCCGTCGGTGCGACTGGCCTTTGCCGTAGCGACTGGCATGGCTGGATGGGTCATGATCCCGATATCAGGCTGCCGCATGTGCCGGGCCATGAGCTTGCCGGCAAGGTGGTGGCGGCCGGGCGCGGCGTCGTCCGCTTCAAGGTCGGTGATCGCGTCACCGTTCCCTTCGTCTCCGGCTGTGGCCACTGCGCCGAGTGCCATTCCGGCAACCAGCAGGTCTGCCCCAGCCAGTTCCAGCCGGGCTTCACCCATTGGGGTTCGTTTGCCGAATATGTAGCCATCGACTATGCCGACACCAATCTCGTCCACCTGCCCGAAACGGTCGATGACGCAACGGCGGCGAGCCTCGGCTGCCGCTTCGCCACCTCCTTCCGTGCCGTTGCCGACCAGGCGAAGACGCGCCCAGGCGAATGGATCGCCGTGCATGGCTGCGGCGGCGTCGGGCTGTCGGCGATCATGATTGCCAGCGCCCTTGGCGCCAATGCCATCGCCATCGACATTTCCGACGAGAAGCTCGCCTTCGCCCGCGAATGTGGGGCAGTCGCGACCATCAATGCGGCTGAGGTCGCCGATGTGGCCGAGGCGGTACGCGAGATCACCAAGGGCGGCGCGCATGTCTCGATCGACGCGCTCGGCCATCCCACGACCTGCTTCAATTCCATCAAGAACCTGCGTCGCCGCGGCCGGCATGTGCAAGTTGGCCTCATGCTCGGCGATTATGCTACACCGCAGATCCCGATGGCGCAGGTTATCGGCCATGAACTGGAAATCTACGGCAGCCACGGCATGCAGGCCTGGCGCTATGATGCCCTGCTCGACATGCTCGCCGCCGGCAAGATAACGCCCCAGAAACTCATCGGCCGCAGGATCAGCCTGGAAGAAGCCGTTCCGGCGCTGATGTCTCTTGATAAAGCCGAGGGCAAGGGCATCAGTGTCATTACACGGTTCTGATATATCCCGGTGCTATGCGCATCGAGAGAAACGGCAATCCAGAAAGAGGAAACGCTCATGGCATGGTCTGCCGGCCAATATCTGAAATTCGAAGATGAACGCACGCGCCCCTCGCGCGACCTGCTGGCTCAGCTACCGCTGGATCGGATCGAACGCGCGATCGACCTCGGTTGCGGCCCCGGCAATTCGACCGAGCTGATCATCGAGCGCTATGGTGCTGCCGGCGTCTCCGGCCTCGACAGCGACGACAACATGCTGGAGGCGGCGCGCAAGCGCTTGCCCGGCACAAGCTTCGTCAAGGCGGATCTCGCCACATGGCGGCCCGAAGAACCGGTGGATCTGCTCTTTGCCAATGCGGTTTTCCAATGGCTCCCAAATCATCTCGATATTCTCGATGGGCTGATGGACGGACTGAAACCCGGCGGCGTGCTTGCCGTGCAGATGCCCGACAATCTGACGGAACAGAGCCATCTGATGATGGAAGAAACCGCAAAGAACGGTCCCTGGAGCGATGCCTTCGCTAGGAAGGGCATCCGGCGCAATCCGCTGCCTGCACCTTCGGTCTATTACAACAGGCTGATCGGCAAGTCACAGCGCGTCGATATCTGGCACACCAACTACAATCACGTATTGGCGAATGCAGCCGCGATCGTCGAATGGGTGAAAGCCACTGCCCTGCGCCCCTATCTCGACCATGCCGGCGACGAGCATCGCGATGCGTTCACCGCCGAGTATCTGAAGCATATCGAGAAAGCCTATCCGCCGCTTGTCGATGGCAAGGTGCTGTTGCGCTTCCCGCGGCTCTTCCTGGTCGCGCTGAAGAAATAGGTTATCTATCAGCCCCGAAATGCCTGTTGGCGGCGGTGCGTCGATCCCAACGACAACCGGCGCCGGCCCGCGCTACAGCGCCGCGCGCCATATGTGGCGCGCAAAGGTCGCTGTAACACTTTAAATCTGCTGCATAATTTTATCCTTAAATCGATTCCGATTTAAGGAATTATGCAGTAGAACATGACAAGCCAAAGCTGAAACAGCAACAGCTCCGAGGAGATAGTCGATGTCGTTCAGAAGCCCCGAATATGACCTCCAGAAGGAGATCCGCGCATGACCATCCCCGACGTCGCACCGGCCCCGCCGCTGACATTCGTGATCTTCGGCGCCGCCGGCGATCTCACCCGGCGCCTGCTGATCCCGACACTGATCAACATGACCCGCAGCGGGCTTATCGGCGAGGACTTGCATATTCTCGGCATCGGCATCGAGACAGGCGGCGCCGACATGCTGCTGGATCGCCTGGAATCGTTCCTGAAGACATCAGGCGATATGGACGATCCGGAGCGGCAGGCCGCATGGCAGAGCCTGCGCAAGCGCATCAGCTACATCTCCGGCGATTTCACCCAGAACGACGTCTACAAGGAAATCTCGGATTATCTCTCGCATGCGCCGAGCGCCAACGCAGCCTTTTATTTCGCCGTGCCACCTCGCTTCTTCGGCGATATCGCCGAGAAACTCTCTGAAAACGGGCTGATGAACGAGACGACCGGTGCCTTCCGCCGCATCGCGATCGAAAAACCCTTTGGCCATGATCTTGCCTCGGCACAGGCTTTGAATGCGCGGCTGCTGAACCATGTATCCGAAAGCCAAATCTACCGCATCGACCATTTCCTCGGCAAGGAAACCGTGCAGAACATCATGACGACGCGCTTCGCCAACATGATGATCGAGGCACTGTGGAACAACAACTATATCGACCACGTGCAGATCACGGCGGCCGAGCTTGTGGACGTCGGCACGCGCGGCAAATTCTACGATGGGACCGGCGCGCTACGCGACATGGTGCCGAACCACCTCTTCCAGCTGCTGGCGATGGTGGCGATGGAGCCGCCGAACAGCTTCGATGCCGAATCCATCCGCAATGAAAAGGGCAAGGTGCTGAAGGCGCTGCGCGTCTATTCGCGGGAGGAAGCAATCAAGAACGGCGTGCGCGGCGCCTATACGGCCGGCCCGATTGCCGGCAGGGACCTGCCGGCCTTCACGCAGACACCCGATGTCGCGCCCGACAGCAACACCGAAACCTTCGTGGCGCTGAAACTCCTAGTCGATACCTGGCGCTGGGCCGGCGTGCCCTTCTACCTGCGCACGGGCAAGGCGATGAAGGCGCGGGATACGGAAGTGGTCATCACCTTCCGGCCGGTACCCTTCGCCCAATTCCCCCGCCACGAATCCCGTCCCGAGCTGCCGCCGAACAGGCTCATCATCCAGGTGCAGCCCGACGAAGGCCTGGACATGGAAATCTCGATCAAATCGCCGGGGCTGGTGCTGAAAACCGCGCCGGTTTCGCTCGACTTCCGCTATGCCGACAGTTTCGATATCGGCAAACAGACCGGCTACGAAAGCCTGTTCTACGAACTCTTCGTCGGCGATCAGACGCTCTTCCAGCGCGCCGACGGCATCGAAGCCGGCTGGGCGGCCGTACAGCCCTTCCTCGACCTCTGGGCAGAAGGCGGCAAACCCGACCCTTACGCCCCCGGCAGCACCGGCCCCGCCTGCGCCGACGAACTCATCGAACGCGACGGCCGCAAATGGCATGAGATCGACGGGACGCCGAAGGGCAGGAAGATCTGATGCTGAAGAAGATCAGCCGATAGAGGCCGACTGCCTGCCTTTCACGGGGCGCAACGTAGTGAGGTCGGTCCTGCCTTCTGAACAACGAAAAGCCGCCAGGAATTAACCGGCGGCTTTCTTTTCAAGGCAATAGCTGCCTCAAATGAACTGGTGCAGGCCCGGAACGGAATTGACGACCTGGTCGACTACCTCGTCGCCGGCATGCTGGCGGGCAGTTGCAATTGTCTCCTTGGCGAGCGAACCGATTTCGCTCATGCTGAGGCCGCTGCTCATCAACTGCTGGCCGAGGGCCATCAAGCCGCCACCGCCGCCGACTGCGCTGAGCAGGCCGCCGAGCAGGCCACCGCCACCCGTTTCCTCGCCGTTATATTGCGCAACGAGATCGGAGGCGCCGGGAATGGATTGGATCATCTTGGTGACGGGACCATCCGGAGCTTCGCGCTGCAGGAAACCGAGAATCATGCCGACGGCCTTTTCCGCAAGGTCGGGAGCGATGCCGGCTTTGGTCGCGATCTGATCAATAACTTCGTTCACTGTGGCCTCCTGCCTTTATAACGTTAACGTCAACGTAACTGAATGTGGCAATCGGCACAAGACGCGCCGGCGGCCATCATTCTACCAGAAGCGGAACTGCGACGCGAATGGTTGTCCCTCTTCATGGGAGTTCTTATAACAGTGTCAGAACAAATCGATGAACGGCCCTGGCAGCTTTTGAAAGGCTGTTGTGCCGCCGCCCTAGTACCGGAAGATTTTGGATCGATTCGATCCAAAATCTTCCGGTACTAGAATCAAATAGGTAGAGCATGATGCCGAAAACCGGTGACCCTTTTCGGCACCATGCTCGAGCATTTCCGCTTTTCTTCGAATCGCGAAAACGCTCTATCTTTTGTTTTTTCGCAGTTCCGGACGCAAAACCGCTTCGCACTTTTGCTGGAAGTGCTCTAAGGGAGACGACACCATGCAGCAGCAGGATGGACAGATTTTCGTCGGCGCGAGCCGCAATCCGGATGAAAGGATCAACAAGGACGAGTTCCTGACGCTGAAATTCGGCAACCGCCACGGCCTCGTCACTGGCGCGACGGGCACCGGCAAGACGGTAACGCTGCAGGTGCTGGCGGAAGGATTTTCCAAAGCCGGCGTGCCCGTTTTCTGTGCCGACATCAAGGGCGATCTTTCGGGTATCGCCGTCAAGGGCGAGCCAAAGGATTTCCTGCTGAAGCGCGCCGAGGAAATCGGTCTCTCGCCCTATGAATTCGATCAGTTCCCGGTCATCTTCTGGGATCTCTATGGCGAAAAGGGCCATCGCGTGCGCACAACCATCGCCGAGATGGGACCGCTGCTGCTGGCGCGCCTGATGGATGCGTCCGAGGCGCAGGAAGGCGTGCTCAACATCGCCTTCAAGATCGCAGATGAGAACGGCCTGGCGCTGCTCGATCTCAAGGACCTGCAGGCGCTGCTGAACTATATGGGCGACAATGCCAGCGAGCTTTCCAGCAAATACGGCCTGATCTCGAAATCGTCCGTCGGCTCAATCCAGCGGGCAATGCTCGTGCTCGAGCAGCAGGGCGCGGAAAACTTCTTCGGCGAACCGGCGCTGAAAATTTCCGACATCATGCGCGTCAGCAACGATGGCTACGGGCAGGTCTCGGTGCTTGCAGCCGACAAGCTGATGATGAACCCGCGCCTCTATGCCACCTTTCTGCTGTGGCTGCTCTCAGAACTGTTCGAGGAATTGCCAGAAGTCGGTGATCCGGAAAAGCCGAAGCTGGTCTTCTTCTTCGATGAAGCGCATCTGCTCTTCAACGACGCACCGAAGGTGCTGATCGAGCGCGTCGAACAGGTGGTGCGCCTGATCCGTTCCAAGGGCGTCGGCGTCTATTTCGTCACCCAGAACCCGCTCGACGTACCGGAAACGGTGCTGGCGCAGCTCGGTAATCGCGTGCAGCATGCGCTTCGCGCCTATACCCCGCGCGAGCAGAAGGCCGTGCAGACAGCAGCCTCGACATTCCGGCCCAATCCAGCTTTCGATTGCGCCACCGTCATCACGACGCTCGGCACTGGCGAGGCGCTGGTGTCGATGCTTGAGGGCAAGGGTGCGCCTTCCGTCGTCGAACGCACGCTGATCCGCCCGCCATCGGGCCGTATCGGCCCCGTCACCGATGGCGAGCGCCAGGCCATCATCAACGGCAGTCCGGTTGCCGGCGTCTATGACGAGACGATCGACCGCGAATCCGCCTATGAGATCCTGACCGAACGGGCACGCAAGGCGGCTGCGCCGCAGAGCGAGAGCGCCGGCGATGGCTGGACCTTGCCCGGCTTCGGGGGCGACAGCAGCAAGCCGGCAAGCAGCGGCCGTTCGGGCTATCAGCGCGAGACGATCCTGGAAGCGACGATGAAGAGCATGGCCCGCACGGTGGCGACGCAAGTGGGGCGGGCGCTGGTGCGGGGTATTCTCGGCAGCCTGAAGCGGTAGAAGATTACCCTCCCCTTGAGGGGGAGGGTCGGAGCGAAGCTCCGGGGTGGGGTGATCCGCGACAATCTCTGCAGGTCCGAATGTCACCCCCACCCGCCGCTTTGCGGCGACCTCCCCCTCAAGGGGGAGGTGTTAATTCCCTCAAGGGGAGGGTGAAGATCAGCGCACCGGCGCAACCAACGAGAAGAACGCGCCTTGAGGATCGGTCGCCTGGACGATCCAGCTGCCGCCGGGGACCTCCATCGGGCCGTTGACGATCCTGCCGCCGCCTTCCGTGATGCGGGCAATCGCAGCATCGATCGCCGGGACGTTGATATAGAAATTCCAGGCAGCCATCGGCATTTCCGCCGGCTTGGTCATGATGCCGCCGAAGTCGCGATCGCCGATCTTGAAGATCTTATACTTGCCCATCGGTCCCATGTCGAAATCGGAGCTCAGCTCCCAACCGAACATCTCGCTATAGAAATCGAAGGCCTTCGGGCCGTCGTTAGAATAGAGCTCGTGCCAGCCGAAATAGCCAGGTGTTCCAGGAGCGGGCGGCTCCCAATCCTGACCCGGCAGCGGCGTGAACAGGCAGAAGGCTGCACCGTAGGGATCCGAGACGACGGAGAACCGGCCGACGCCTGGAATATCCGTCGGCTCGCGATAGGTCTTGCCGCCCTTGGCGACAACGGCCTTGGTGGCGTCATCGACATTGGGAACGCCGATATAGCCGGTCCAGCAGGGCGGCGTGCCCATGGACTTCGCCTCGTCAGGCAGGATCATCAAACCGGCAACAGGACCTGCACCGGCGCTGAAAAGCGTATAATCCATGCCGACATCAGGCATGCCGGCATCCGCCGCATCCCAGCCGACGACCTTGGTATAGAAGGCTTCCGCCGCCTTCATGTCCGTCGTCATCAGCTCGTACCAGACAAAATATCCCTTCTCTGCCATGATCTCTCTCCCTATTGTGATTGTGACGGTCATCCGTCTCATCCTGAGCCTGATGTCGGCGCAAGCACATCACGGCCGACGAACGTGATCGCCGAACGATGGTCAATCGGTTGATCCGTCGCTCCCTGGCGAGCAGGCTCCAAGTCTTAACTAGGCGCAAGGTGTAATAATTCGACCCCTTGCGCCGCATGGCATGAATTTGGCAGTCTCGTCATGCTTCAATGGCAGCAGGAACCCGCCTTCGCCGCCTCCTGATATTCGTCGTGGCGTCGCACGAAATCCATGGTGTGGCCCTCATTCCGGCCCTTCGGCGCATTGTCGAGGATCATCAGCGTACCGATCATTTCCTCGCCGCCGCGGGCATAGCTGGAATAGGTGTGGAAGATATTGCCGGCTTCATCCTTGTAGAAGGCGCTGAGACCAGGCAACTCGTCGTTGCCGTCGGCGGCGTTCATATCGTTGAAATTATAAAACACCTTTTCACCGGCGAGCTGCTCTTTGGTGAAAGAGACGTGATAATCGAAATTGAAATCGTTGGAGAATGACGACACCCATGGGAACTTCCAGCCCATGCGTTTCTTGTAGGCCTCTATCTTTTCGATTGGCGCGCGGGCAACGGCAACCAGCGTGACATCGTGATGGTTGAGATGCGGAAGCGTTCCATCGAAATGATCGGCAAGGAAGGAGCAGCCGGTGCATCCGGCATCCCAATCCGGGCCGAGCATGAAATGATAGACAATCAGCTGACTGCGGCCATCGAAGAGATCTGCAAGTGTCTTCTTGCCGGCCGGCGTGTCAAAAACATAGTTCTTCTCGACCTTTACCCAGGGCAAAGCCAAACGCTCCGCATTGACGCGATCACGAAGATGCGTGGCCTCCTTTTCCCTGGCGAGCAGTTGACGGCGGGCCTCCAGCCACACTTCCCTGGAAACGACCTGGTTCATTGTCCGCGCCCTCCTCCGGCGTTTTCATTTCCAAATCTTGACAAATATATTGATATCAATATTAATGAATCATGTCAAACGCAGTCGAAATCCCCTTTGAAACCACGCTGTTAGTGCGCGACACCTGCCTATGCCTGCATGTTCAGCGAGCAGCGCGCGCTCTTGCCCGTCGCTTTGACGAGGCGCTGCGGCCGTTCGGCCTTACCAACGGCCAGTTCTCCCTGATGATGTCCCTGAACCGGCCCGTGCCGGCATCCATGGGATCGGTCACAGCACTCCTTGCAATAGACCAGACGACGCTGACGGCGGCCTTAAAGCCGCTGGAACGGCGGGGGTGGGTCAATATTATGCCGAATCCAAAAGATCGACGCGCCCGCCTGCTCAGCCTCACCCCATCCGGCAAGGCAGCACTCGCCGCTGCCGTGCCAATCTGGAAGACGACGCACGCCGCGCTCGAAGAGCGACTGCCCGACGGCAGCGGTGACCGCCTGCGCAGCGATCTTGCTATTCTGCTTTGAATTGCGCCTCAGATAGCCGTGGATCGCCCTCGAAATCCTGTCTCTCGAAGCCGATGCGGCGCCGTGGGAATTCGCACAGCGCCTGTACCCCAACGCGCGACAGCCGGATACGCCAGGTCTGGCGTTCAACGGGTTCGCGGGCGGAGAAGGCTCTGGCCGTGAGCAACGCGATGTTCATGCCTCCGCGAGGATCGCGGACGGAACGATAGAGGATGGCCTCGATGCCGCCGGTTCGCGCCGCCTCTGCAAGCGACTGGCAAGCCTCGTAGTCGATCGGATCGGTCCACAGCTTCCGATCGCGATCCAAGGGAGACGCAGTCAGATCGATCGCCGCCTTCGTCGTAATCGCAGCAGCAAAGGCGGTATATTCGGCGGCATTAGCGGGCAACGGCGTATCGGGGGAATCACGGAAGAAGAGCAGCCGATAGAAGCTCATTTCAGCCAGCGCCGTCTCTACCTGCTCCGAGGCATAGAAGACCCCGAGCGTGCGGCCGGCGCGTCGAAAACGGGAACCGTGGGGATAGATCGCCCCATAGCGAAAGGGGGTGGCAAGGAGATAGTCAAGCCCAGCGCATTCAGGCGGTAGAACCGGCTTGCTTTCCTCGAGGATGCTTTCGAGGAGCGCCTGCTCCTCCAACGTGTCCACGAGCTTCAGCGTCGAGACCTGATGCTGCGATTCCACCAGCCGCCAATATTGGCCGGAAATAGCCCTTGCCTCAGACGAGAGCGCGGCGGGCGTCCAGATAGGCAAGGACATCGGTCAAACCAGAAATCGAGATGATCTTGTCGATCGGCGCTGCACCAAAGGCGATATTGCCGTTACGCAGCCATTGCCGCGCCACAGCCTCGTCGCCGCCGACGATAGCGTCGAGCGAACGGAAGAGACGAACAAGCAGCACGGCAAGTTCGAAAGGCTTGCTATCGCGCTCTAGCAGATGATCCTGCCGCTTCATGCGCGACACCGTCGCCTCCGACACGCCGATGATGGCCGCCAGGACACGGGCGTTCAATCCCAGCCTTTCGGCAGCGTTGACGACGGCCTTGGTCATGACGAGTGCTTCGCCGGGCATCGTCTGGCCTATTGCCTGGGCTTTTATCATGACTACTTCCTTTCCTAAGAAAAGATATAGCATTTTTCTTGCAAAAGAAAAAGAGCGGCAGATCAAACTGTCGCTCTTTTTCAATATATTCCGTATTTCCGGCCTTCAATCGGCCGGCGGCGCGTTTCGCGTCAGACAACAGTAACGGGCACTTCGGTCGAGGTGCGCAGGGCGTGGCTATAGGGGCATACGATATGGGCGGCGGCGGCAAGCTTTTCAGCCTCGGCCTTGTCCAGGCCGGGAATATGGACGGCCAGCGAAACTTCGATACCGAAGCCGGTGCCATCCGCGCGGGGACCGACGCCGACAGTCGCCGTGACCTTTGCATCTTCCGGAATCTTGACCTTCTGCTGGCCTGCGACAAATTTCAAAGCGCCCAGGAAGCAGGCAGAATAGCCGGCTGCAAAGAGCTGCTCCGGATTGGTGCCGGTAGCGCCGTCACCGCCGAGTTCCTTAGGAACAGTAAGCGTAACGTCAAGGACGCCATTTTCGGAAACTGCATGGCCGGCGCGGCCACCGGTGGCGGAAGCTTTGGTCGTATAGAGAATAGGCATGTCATGTCTCCTTCGGTTGGATGAGCTTTATATATAACACGATTTAATCGTGCGCAATATATTTTTTGCAAATGTTTCGAGAAAGTGAATGCGACAATGCCGTCAATACGAGGATAGCGATGGGGTGATATGACGGGGAGCCGGACTACGCGACCAGCGCCGGCAGCCGAGGGTCAAGTTGGCAATGGTTTGAGATCGCTTTCGAGGCGCCGCGTAATTCCGGTCAGGGCGGCAAACAAAAAGGGCGCCAACGGCGCCCTTTTTTCAATGATGCGGTATCAGGCCGTGACCAGGATCGGCGCCCGCTCTGGAACGCGATCATAGAGATCGATGACATCCTGGTTCAGCAGACGGACGCAGCCGGAAGAAACGGCCTTGCCGATGGAGCGCCAGTCGGGGTTGCCATGCAGGCGGTAAAGCGAATCCTGTTTACCCTCGAAAATATAGAGAGCACGCGCGCCCAGCGGGTTCTTCAGGCCCGGGTCCATGCCGCCGTTGGCGATGGAATATTTCACGAGTTCCGGCTGGCGGGCGACCATTTCATCCGGCGGATTCCAGCGCGGCCATTTCTTGCGCCACTGGATGACGCCCCGGCCCTGCCAGGCAAAGCCTTCGCGGCCGACGCCGATACCGTAGCGCATCGCCGTGCCCCCTTGCTCTGTGACATAGAGCATGCGCTGGGTTGTGTTGACGATCACGCTGCCGGGTGCCTCGCCTGTGGGGTCGACCACCCGCTGACGATAGAAGCGCGGATCGATCTGCTGGTAGGGAACCGCCGGAATGATGAAGCCGCCATCCTCGACGGAAGCGTAGATTACGGCCGGATCGGGTTGCTCGCCGTCATAGCTGGAGAACCAGGTGCGGAACGGCCTCGGCGAGCCGGTATATTGAACCGGGCTGACGACGGGGCCACTATTGATGGTGGAGGCACAGCTGGCAAGCGTCGAAACAGCGCCGAGACCAGCAAGAGCGAGGAAATTACGTCGGGATAAGGATGAAGGAAGGCTCATGTCGACAGCATAGTTCCTTTGGTGGAGGAAGCGAAAACCCGCATCAACAGGCTGATTCGGTTCCCCGAGAGGTTCGCAGAGACAGAGGTAAAACTAAAGAGCGCTAATCATCCCGACTATCGCACTTATGCAACATCACGAAAATTTGTGGTAAAATATTGCTACAGAACGACAATTTCCGCCTTTTCAGGCACTCGATTGTAGAGATCGATCACGTCCTGGTTGAGCATACGAACGCATCCAGAGGATGCCGCCTTGCCGATCGACTGCCAGTCCGGCGTGCCGTGAACCCGATAAAGCGTATCCCGGCCGCCCTGATAGATGTAGAGCGCACGCGCGCCAAGCGGGTTGGTCGGCCCCGGATTCATGCCGCCGCGCTCGGCCGATAGCGGCCTGATCTGCGGGTCGCGCGCGACCATTTCGGCCGGAGGCGTCCAGCGCGGCCATTTCTGCTTCCACTGGATCACGCCCCTGCCATGCCAGGCATATCCGGCAGCTCCGAGGCCGACGCCATAGCGCATTGCCTTGCCGCCCAGTTCGACGAAATACAGGAAATGGTCGCGCGTATCGACAACGATGGTGCCCGGGCGCTCCTTGGTCTGGTAATCCACCTCCTGCCGCAGGAAACGCGTGTCGATGCGCTTATACGGGATGGCCGGCAGCGTGAAATCATCCTCGCTGCGCTGTGCATACATGGCCTGATGCACCGGATTGAAGGTCGGCAGACCATAGGTCTGATGGAATTGCGTCTGGAAGAGATCGCGCGCCTGCGGCACGGGCTGCACCGGCAGGCGTTTTACCCTGTTCGGCTCGATACCCTCGGGACGATAGAAGACCGGCGTGGTTTCCTGCACGAAACGATCCGGGTCGGTGGCGCCCGTGTCAGGAATGATGCTACAGGCGGACAATGCTGCCAGAGAGGCAAGAGCGAACAGGCGATAGGAAACGGGCAGCAGATCGACCATTCTCGGAAACCAGTTGGGACACATCGGATCGGCCGCATAATGACCGCCGCGGCTGGAGCGAGGCTGGCGTCGAGCACCAGATAGCGCGAGCGAAGATATTACCCGGATCCTCCAAACTTCTGTTTTCCCGTGCGGCATCATGGGCTAGACCATTATCGGACGGAGGATCGCATGAATATCGACAGTCTCGACCCGAGCATTTTCGGCCAGCCCGACCACAAAGCGTGGCTGCAGCTGGTGGAAAGGGCGCTGAAAGGCAAGGATTTCGAGGAAGCGCTGGCATCGCGAACGGATGATGGCATCGCCATCCAGCCGCTTTACGAGCGGCGGCGCGATTATGCCCCGCTCTCGCGCCGGCAGGCCGACCTTCCCTGGACGGTGACGCAGCGCATGGACGATCCGGACCCCGAGCGAGCAATGGCGCAGCTCAGCGACGATCTTGCCAACGGCGCAAGCGGTATCAGCTTGATTTCCAGCAGTTCCGCTTCTGCCTTCGGCATCGGCATCGGCATCGGCATGGATGCTCAGTCGCCAATCTTTTCCGAAGTGGTGGCAGCAGTATCCGCCAAAACTCCAACTCTGCGCCTCGATGGCTTTTCTTCCGGCATCGCGAAAATGATGGCAGCCTCGGTTGTGGACGGTGGTACCCAAAGATTGCATCTTGGACTTGACGCTTTCTTGTCAGTCGGAAATTTTGCCAATTTTTCGAGCGGCATCAAATACTTCAAAGAATTGAAGCCGGCTGGGACGATCGTCAATGCAGACGGTCGCATGGTGCATAATGCAGGCGGGACCGAGGCGCAGGAGCTGGCGGTCATGGCTGCAAGCCTTGTCGGTCATCTGAGATTGCTCGAAGAGGCCGGCCTTTCGCCGGAAGTAGCCCTTGCGGCAACCAGCCTTTGCCTTTCGACCGATCAAAACCAGTTCACGACGATCGCGAAGATGCGGGCGGCGCGGCTGATCTTCACCCGGATCGCCGCGGCCTGCGGCGTCGCCAATCCACAGCCGGCGCATCTCTTTGCGGAGACGAGCTATCGCATGCTGACCCGCCTCGATCCGGAGACGAATATTCTGCGCAACACGATCGCGGTCTTTTCAGCCGGCGTCGGCGGCGCCGACGAGATCTCCGTTCTGCCGCACAGCCTGACACACGGCATTCCCGATCCACTGGCGCGGCGTCTGGCGCGCAATACGCAGACGATCCTGGTGGCAGAGAGCCACCTCGATCATGTCGTCGATCCCGCCGCTGGAGCCGGTGGCATCGAGGCGCTGACCGATGCACTGGCCGCGCGGGCATGGGACATCTTTATCGAAATCGAAGGCCAAGGTGGATTGGCGAAGGTCATTTCCAGCGGTCGCCTGGCGGCGATGGTCGCGGAGGCGCGCGAGAGCCGCATCGCCAAGCCGATCGTCGGGACGACGCTGTTTGCGATGAGGACCGAGCGGCCGGTGACGGTTTTGGGGCCTTTGGGTCCGATTGCCGGCGGGATAGGGTTGATGCCGGTACGGCTGGATAAGGGGGTGGAGGGATGAGGATGAATATTGCGCTTGAGGCAAGTGCGATACCCCGCTCTGTCGCTTTCGCGACATCTCCCCCACAAGGGGGGAGATCGTTCGGAGAATGCCGCATGCCCTGCAACGGAACCCAACGTCATGTCAGCAAATCACATGAACGTTTAGGGCAGACAAGCGCCATGCGCTGCCAATCTCCCCCCTTGTGGGGGAGATGTCACGAAGTGACAGAGGGGGGTAACCCAACCTCCGCCTTCACAGAGGCATCCGCTGCATGACCAAGATCCCCAACTTCGCCACCATCCCCTGGGCCAAGCTGAAAGCAACGGCGCCAACAATCGACGCCTCCGCCTGGGAAACCCCCGAAGGCATCAGCGTCAAGCGCGCTTACGACGAAAGCGACCTCACCGGCCTGAAGTTTTTGGACACCTATCCTGGCGCTGCACCATTTGTGCGCGGCCCCTATCCCACAATGTATGTCCAGCAGCCCTGGACCATCCGCCAATATGCCGGCTTCTCCACAGCGGAAGAATCCAACGCCTTCTATCGCCGCAATCTTGCCGCCGGCCAGAAAGGGCTCTCGGTCGCCTTCGATCTTGCCACCCATCGCGGTTATGACAGTGATCATCCGCGGGTGGCGGGCGATGTCGGCATGGCGGGTGTGGCGATCGATTCCATCCTCGACATGCGCCAGCTCTTCGATGGCATTCCACTCGACGAGATGAGCGTCTCGATGACCATGAACGGCGCGGTGCTGCCGATCATGGCGCTTTATATCGTCGCGGCGGAGGAACAGGGCGTTTCCGAGGACAAGCTGTCGGGCACGATCCAGAACGACATCCTCAAGGAGTTCATGGTCCGCAACACCTATATCTATCCGCCGCAGCCCTCCATGCGGATCGTCTCCGACATCTTCAGCTATACCAGCCGGCGCATGCCGAAGTTCAACTCGATCTCGATCTCCGGCTACCACATGCAGGAGGCCGGCGCGACCGCGGATCTGGAGCTCGCCTACACGATCGCCGACGGCATCGAATATGCGCGCGCAGGCGTTGCCGCCGGTCTAGATATAGACAGCTTCGCCCCCCGCCTCTCCTTTTTCTGGGCCGTCGGCATGAACTTCTTCATGGAGGTCGCCAAGATGCGCGCCGGACGGCTGATCTGGGCGGCGCTGATGCAGAAGAATTTCGCGCCGAAGGACCAGAAATCCCTTGCGCTCAGGACCCACAGCCAGACCTCCGGCTGGTCACTGACGGCGCAGGACCCGATGAACAACATCATCCGCACCATGGTCGAGGCGATGGCGGCCACACAGGGGCACACGCAATCGCTCCATACCAATTCCTTCGACGAGGCGCTGGCGCTGCCGACGGATCATTCCGCCCGCATCGCCCGCAACACACAGATACTGCTGCAGAAGGAGTCGGGTACGACAGGGATCATCGATCCCTGGGGCAGTTCGGCCTATGTAGAGCGGCTGACCCATGATCTTGCCGCGCGCGCCCTTGCCCATATCGAGGAGGTCGAGGCGCTCGGCGGCATGGCGAAGGCGATCGAGAAGGGCATTCCGAAGCTACGCATCGAGGAAGCCGCGGCCCGAACGCAGGCGCGCATCGACAGCGGCCATCAGACCGTCGTCGGCGTGAATTTTTCCAAACCGGAGCAGGATATCGAAGTCGATGTCCTGAAGGTCGAGAATTCCGAGGTGCGGGCACGCCAGCTTTCCAAGCTGCAGCAACTGAAGGGCACCCGCGAGACGGCCGTCGTCGAAACAGCCCTGGATGCCTTAACGGATGCCGCGCGAAACGGCACCGGCAATCTGCTCGATTTTGCCGTCAAGGCAGCGAGGGCGAGAGCCACCGTCGGCGAAATCTCGCTGGCGCTCGAAAAAGCCTATGGACGTCATGTCGCCGAGATCAGGACCATCTCCGGCGTCTATCGCAAGGAAGTCGGCTCCGAAGATCCGGTCTTCAATACGGCAGTGGCCAAAATCGAGGCGTTCCGCAGGGCGCGGGGCGAGAAGCCCCGCATCCTCATCGCCAAGATGGGCCAGGATGGACACGATCGCGGCCAGAAGGTCATCGCCACGGCCTTTGCCGATCTCGGCTTCGATGTCGTCGTCGGCGCGATGTTCCAGACGCCTGAGGAAGTCGCCGACGTCGCCGTGCGCGAGGGCGTCGACATCGTTGGCGCATCGTCGCTTGCCGCCGGTCATCTGACGCTGGTGCCGGAATTGAAGGAGGCGCTCTTCCGGCGTCATGCCCGCAACATTCTGATTGCGGTCGGCGGCGTCATTCCGCCGCAGGATTTTGCGGCGCTGGAGGCAGCCGGCGCCGACGCGATCTTTCCGCCGGGAACCGTGATTGCGGAGGCGGCGACAGCACTGATCGAGAAGCTTATGGCGTAAACAGCGACGTGCGGAGAGGCTCCGGCTTATTTCCCGCACCGCTCTTACGGGCTGGTTTAGACTGCCACGCTCTTGAAGAATTCGATACTCTGAGCGATTTCGCCCGGCAGGGCCGAATTGTGGCTGCCCGGCACCGTCGCCATATCCATCTTCACGCCTGCGGCTGTCGCTCGCTTCGAAAGCAATGCCAAGCGCGAATCAAAATGCGCCTCTTCGGTCCCGTGGAACAGCTTTACAGGACTTTTGAAACTGTGCGCATAGCAGAGCGGCGAGCGCATCTGGTATTCACGCGGGTTCCCGGTGTTGAAGCGGATATCCTGCGGATAGCGGCCGAAGAAGGCGTAGGCATCCGGATTGCCTGATATGGGCGCGACCGCCCGGAAGCGGTGGGTCGACATCGCAGCCAGCATGGCGAGCGTGCCGCCGATGCTGTGCCCGGCCAGGAACATGCGGTGCGGATCGACACCCGGCAGATGCCGCAGCCGGTTGGAAGCAGCCAGCACATCGGCAACCTCGTCGTAAAAACCCGAGAAATTGCCCTTCTGGCCGTTTTCTCCACGCATGGAGGGGATCATGACGACGTAGCCGGCCTCGACATAGGGCTTCATCAGCTGCCAATGCCCCTGCCCGATGGCGTTGCCGCCATGCAGGAACAATACGGCCGGCTTCTGCTTCTCCGAACGTGTATAGCGCGAAACCCAGGCAACGAGCTCCAGTTCCTCGCCAACGCCGCTGCGATAGAAAAGCCGCTCTGCCGTCGACGGCGTCACCAGCGGTTCGTAGATATCGGGAGCCGGCCCCTTGCTCAGGAGATCGGTTCGAAACAGGTGGCGCTCTTTGGCATAGTCGCCCGAAAGCAGCGGCGGGGCGTCCTCGGCCTTTTCATCGCTCCGGGCGATCGCCTTTGTCTCGGCGGGCTTGCTGCCTGTGGTGCTGTCATCAGCCGCCCTGACGATTGCGGGCGCAAAAAGCGTGGCGGCGATGCCGGCAAGAACGCTGCGGCGATTGGGACGAAATGCGTTGTCGTCAGACATGGTCATAAGCTCTGTCTAAATGTCCCGGCGCAGCGCAAATCTGCACGGGTTGAAAGGCAAGGCCAACTCACTTTGTGGTGAGGAATCGCCCCGCGCTATTCATCGACAACCGGAGCCTTGGCGTCAATCATCGCGATCAAAGTTTCCAGCCTGTCGGCCTCGTAGGGCGGCTTGTCTGGTCGTAGCCTTGCAATGCGGGGAAAGCGCATGGCAACGCCGGATTTATGGCGGGTGGAGCGATTGATACCTTCGAAGGCGACCTCGAGCACGAAACCGAAATCGCGATCGGCACGCACGGCACGCACCGGACCGAAACGATCGACCGTATTATTGCGCACGAACTTGTCGAGCACTTCCAGCTCGGCATCGGTAAAGCCGAAATAGGCCTTGCCGACCGGAACCAGCTGCTCGCCCTCGGGCGTCATCGCCCAGACGCCGAAGGTGAAATCGGAATAGTAGCTGGAGCGCTTGCCATGGCCCCGCTGCGCATACATCAGCACGGCATCGACATTATAAGGATCGCGCTTCCACTTGAACCATGGGCCTTTGGCGCGGCCTGCGAGATAGGCGCTGTCTTTGCGCTTGATCATCACACCTTCGATGACCGGGTCGGGCGGCGAGGAGCGCAGCCGGTCGAGCTCCTCCCAAGAAATGAAATCGACGAGCGGCGATAGATCGAAACGGTCGTGCGGTGCCGCCTCAATGATCTCGGTCAGCCGCTCGCGCCGATCGAGGAAGCCACGGGCGCGCACGTCCTCCGCGCCGTCAAAGAGGAGATCATAGGCGCGGATGAAGGCCGGAAACTCGTCGAGCATCTTCGAAGTCACGGTCTTGCGATTGAGGCGCTGCTGCAGATCGGAAAAGCTGCGTGTCGGGTTGTTGGAACGCACGGTGCCGCCGACCAGCAGCTCGCCATCCATAACACCCTCGAAGTTCATGGCGTCCACAACGTCGGGAAAGGCTCCGGATATGTCATCGCCGGAGCGAGAATAGAGCTTGCTCGTGGCGCCCGAGCGCGAAAGCTGGACGCGAATGCCGTCCCATTTCCATTCGGCGGCGAAATCGCGGGGGTCGAGCCCATGGAGATCGCCCGGTTCGACCGGGTTGGCGAGCATGACGGAATGGAAGATCGCCGGCGTCGCCAGAATCGGCTTCTCGCCCTTGCCCTCAAGCCAGTGGAACAGGCTTTCATAGGGGGGCTGCAGGCCATGCCACAACGTCTCGATTTCCGTTACATCCTTGCCGCTCATCTCAGCCAGCGCCTGCTTGGCAAGCCGAGCCGAGACGCCGATGCGCATCGCACCCGTCGCGAGCTTTAAGAATGCGAAACGGCCCGAAGTATCCAGCCGATCAAGCAGATCGCGTACGAAGCTGCGCACCTCCGTCCGCCCAAGCGCATTCATGCGCCTAATAACCTCGCCGAGTTTCGGCTGCGCGCCGGCAGGGCGCTCGATGTCGCTCTCCTTGTCCCAGACCAGCGAGATCGTTTCGGCGAGATCGCCGACATAATCGTAGGAGTAGCGGAACAGGACCTCGTCCATACGTTCGAGAACAAGCTCGCGCAGCATGGCGGGCTTGACGTTGCGCACCTCGAGCGTGCCGGCAATCGCAGCCAGACCATAGCCACGGTCGGGATCGGGCGTATCGCGAAAATAATCGGTCAGCAGCTTCAGCTTGCCGTTGCGGCTCGGCGTCAGCACCAGGCGGTCGAGAAGGTCGGCAAAGGCTTTCATCAATCGCCCTCGTCTTCATAGCCGATGAGATGCAGCGGCTTGGCGGCGATACCCTGCAGCTCGCACCAGCGTACCAGGGCCTCTTCGCGGCCGTGGGTGACCCAGACCTCGCTCGGCTTCAGATCAGAGATCGTCTCGGTCAGTTCGGGCCAGTCGCAATGATCCGATATGACCAGCGGCAGCTCGACGCCTAGCTGCTTGGCGCGCTGGCGCACCATCATCCAGCCGGAGGCGAAAGCCGGCAGAGGATCGTGAAAGCGCCGCGCCCAGCGATCCTGAAACGCAGAAGGCGGGCCGACGACGACGGCGCCGTGGAAGATGGACTGATCGCGGCTTTCGATGGTGGCCGGCTTGAGTTCGCCGAGCGCGATGCCCTGGCTCACATAATAATCGCAGAGTGTTTCCAATGCGCCGTGAATATAGATCGGCTTATCATAGCCGGCATCGCGCAGCAGGCGGATGACGCGCTGCGCCTTGCCGAGCGCATAGGCGCCGACCAAATGTGTTCGTTCCGGAAACTGGCGAAGCGAAGCCAGGAGCTTGCGCGTCTCGGACATCGGATCCGGGTGATGGAAAACCGGCAGGCCGAAGGTCGCCTCGGTGATGAAGACGTCGCAGGGAACCGGGACATAGACTTCACAGGTCGGGTCCGGCCGGCGTTTATAGTCACCCGAGACCACGATGCGCAGCCCATCCTTCTCCACGGCGATCTGCGCCGAGCCGAGCACATGGCCGGCCGGATAGAACTGCACCTTTACGCCATTGATCGTCACTTCCTCGCCGAAGGCAACCGCCTGCTCCGAGCCGGCAAAATCATCGCCGTAGCGGATGCGCATGATATCGAGCGTCTGGCGCGTGGCGAGCACATGGGCATGTCCGGAGCGGGCATGATCCGAATGACCATGCGTAACAAGAGCCCGCTCGACCGGTTGCACGGGGTCGATATGGAAGCCGCCGATCGGGCAGAACAAGCCCTCAGGCGCCGGATAAAGCAATTGATCGGGTCTCATGATTAAAGAGGATAGCGCGATTTGCACGATTAGGTAGCGATGGCGGCAGCTTTTTGATCGAATCCGGGTATCGGTTGCCGATCGGGCAGATCGAAGACGAGAACATCCTCGCAATAGGGCTTGGCCTTGGCGACGACGACGCCGTTCGGATCGACGATAGCGCTCGTGCCGTAGCTCACCCAGCCGTCGTCATTGCTGCCCACGACATCCGACGCCATGACCCAGCAGCCCGTATGCCTGGCGCAGATCTGCAGCCCCGAGATCCCCGGCTTACGCCACATCTCGGCCTTGTGGGGCCGAAGCATGAGATTGATAGGATTGCAGATGAGGCCCGCGCCCTTTTGAGCGAGGCGGCGTGCGGTGTAGGGGTATCGGAGATCGGCGCAGATATTGATGCCGAAGCGCCAATTCCCCTCCTCCCAGATCGGAAAATCCGTTCCGGGCATGCAACCCTTCTCTAGCGGATGTGCCTTGGCATAGACCCCGATGATTCGACCGGATTTGATGACTAGCGCACTATTGTAGACCCCATCGTCCCTTCGCTCGAAAAAACCGACGACGGCTGTCGTTTTCCCCCTTGCGAAGCGGGCGACGAGCGCATTCAAACCGGGATCGTTCAACGAAAGCGCGCGGCGTCTGGCGATGGCTTCGTTGTAGCTGTGCCCCTGCAGATAGCATTCTGGAAAGAGGGCGAGATCTATGCCTTCAGCTTCCGCCCAGGCGAGATCGCGTGCCAAAACCTCTGCCGCCTGCTCGACGGCGTCGAAAAGTGCCAGACGTTGAAAGGCCGCGATCCGCATGCTGGAGGGGTAACATGCACGGCGAGTCGCCCCTAGCTCAAATGGATTAGGTGCAGATCATCGCCTGTACAGGACTGGTGAATGAAATAGAAAAAGGTCGAGGCTCTTGGCCGATTCAAAGCTTTTGAAGAATGGCCTCTGTATCAAAACGGCACAGGCAGGCTTGGCACGATTTCTGCTTCGTAAGCGCCGTTCCAGGAGCTCGCAATGATCCAACGCCGCACCTTCGTCGCTTCCCTCGCCGCCTCGGCAGCGACCGGCCTGCTTACGCCGCGCGTTTTCGCCGCGCCGCTGGCCAAGATGGCCGGTGCCGAGCTACGCGGACCGATCGACGCCATCGCGCTGAAGACGACGCCGGGCGCGAGCGATTTCAAGAGCGGCAAGCTGCAAGCGATGATCGACAATGCGGCACGGACCGACATGCCGCTTTTCCTCCCGCCGGGCACATACAATATCTCCAACCTGACATTGCCCAATAATACGCGGATCACAGGCGTTCCCGGTGCTTCACGGCTGGTCTATAGCGGCGACGGCCATCTGATGAATGCCGACAAGGCCAAGCGCATCGAGCTTTCCGGCCTCGTGCTCGATGGCGGCAATCGCTGGCTTGCCGATTATGCCGGCGGCCTCCTGCAATTTACCGGCGTCGACGAGGTGCTGATCGACAATTGCGAAGTTACCGGCAGCCGCAAGCATGCTCTGCAGCTTGAGCGCTGCGGCGGGCGGATCGAGCGCAGCCGCATCTCCGGCGCGGCGGAAGCCGGCATCTATTCCGTCCAGTCAACCGGATTGACGGTGACAGGCAATCGCGTCGAGGATTGCGGCAATGGCGGTATTCTGATCCATCGTTGGGACAAGGCCGAGGATGGCAGCAGTGTCATCAACAATCGCATTGCCCGCATTCGCGCCAATGACGGCGGCACCGGCCAGAACGGCAACGGCATCAACGTCTTCCGCGCCGATGGCGTCACGGTTTCGGGCAATCAGATCACCGATTGCGCCTTCACCGCCATCCGCGCCAATTCGGCCTCGAATGTGCAGATCTCGAACAATCAGTGCCTGCGTTCGGGCGAAACGGCCATCTATTGCGAATTCGAATTCGTCGGCGCCACGATCAATAACAACCTTATCGATGGCGCCGCCAACGGCATTTCAGTCACCAATTTCGACAAGGGCGGAAGGCTCGCCTCGGTAACGGGCAATGTCATCCGCAACCTGTCGCTGACGGCGCCCTATGCGCAGGATGGCGGCTTCGGTATCGGTATATCGGCGGAAGCCGATACGCTTGTTGCCGATAATGTCATCGAAAATGCGCCGCTCTGGGGCATGCGCCTCGGCTGGGGGCAATATCTCCGCAACGTCGTCGCGACAGGCAATATCGTCAGACATGCCGGCATCGGCTGCGTCGTCTCGGTTGCGGATGGTGCCGGCTCGGCGGTGATTGCGGGCAATCTCTTCCAGGAGATGCAGCAAGCTGCGATCATGGGCTTTCGCTGGGACAAGCCTGCATCGGGCGACCTCACCAAGGGAAGCGTGCAGTTCCCGCAATTGACCATCGAAAACAACAGACTGGCTTAACGCATGCCGCGCAAAAGTATGCACCGGTTTTGCGATAACGGCATGCGCCTTAACCCGTTCGCCAGTTCGGCTGCCGTTTTTCGAAGAAGGCAGTAATGCCCTCCTTCGCCTCGTCGGTCTCCCAGGCGTCCGCCAGTTGCTCGACGACGTGATCGATCATGCCATCGGTAACCGGTCTGCCGACGGAGCGCGCCAGGGCCTTGGCACGAGCGGCAGCCTGCGGTGATGCCGCTAGGAAATGGCGGACCTCCGACTCCACGGCCTCGTCCAACGCCTCCTCCGCCACGACTCGTGACAGAAGACCTGTTGCATGTGCCTGCCAGGCATCGATGATCTTGCCGGAGAGGAAGAGCGGGCGCGCATTCGTCTCGCCGATCCGGGCGACGACATAGGGGCTGATTGTAGCGGGAATGATGCCGAGGCGTACCTCCGTCAGACCGAAGCGGGCTGTCGATGCCGCGATCACCATGTCGCAGACGCTGAGGATTCCGATGCCGCCGCCGAAGGCATTGCCGTGAACACGGGCGATCAGCGGCTTGGGCAGTTCGTTCAGCGCCTTGAACAACATGGCAAGCCGCCGCGCTTCCGCCATGCGCCCCTCCCGCGTGGCGTCGAACTGGGCGCGCATCCAGCCGAGATCGCCGCCAGCGCAGAAACTGACACCCTCACCGGTGAGCACGACGACACGCACCGCTTTGTCGTGGGCAAGCTCATTCGTTCCAGCCGTGAGATCATCGATCATCTCGGCCGACAGGGCATTGTGCTTTTCGGCGCGCGTCAGCGTCAGATAGGCGACACCGCGTTGGTCTGTGGTGATGCGGATCGTTTGCGATATCATGCGGCACTCCTGAGGCTGCGGGCGAAGGCGGCGGCGGCCGCAAGCTTGTCCTTGTCCAGGCCGGTTTCGTATCCCTGCGCCTCTAGATAGTCGCAGACCGCCACCGTATCGACATTGCCCTTGGCACCAGGGGCGAAGGGGCAACCACCGAGGCCGCCGGCTGAAGCATCGAAGACGCGCAGGCCGCGCTCCAGGGCGACGGCAATATTCTCAAGCGCGCGTCCCGACGTATCGTGAAAATGCCCTGCCAGAACCATGGTGGGCAGTTCGCCCAGCACTGCGGCAAGCATCCGGTCGACAGCCTCAGGGGTACCTTTGCCGATCGTGTCGCCGAGGCTGATTTCATAGCAGCCAAGGGCACGAAGCTGCCAGGCAACGCTGACGACATTCTGCGGCGGTATGGCACCCTCATAAGGGCATTCGACGACGCAACTGACATAGCCGCGCAATGGGACGCCACGATCCCGGCTGGCAGCGGCCACCGGCCGGAAGCGTTCAATGCTCTCGGCGATCGAGCAGTTGATGTTGCGCATGGAGAAGGTTTCGGAAGCCGACGCGAAGATCGCGACCTCATCGGCGCCGGCAGCGAGGGCGGCTTCGAAGCCCTGCATGTTGGGCGCCAGCGCTGCATAGCGGATGCCGGAACGCCGCTCTATGCCGGCCATGACATCGGCGGCATCGGCCAGCTGCGGCACCCATTTCGGACTGACGAAGCTCGTAACTTCGATGCGCTCGAAGCCGCAATCGGAGAGCTGGTTTATCAGCTCGATCTTCCCCGCGGTATCAACCGGCTGCTTTTCATTCTGCAGCCCGTCGCGCGGCGCCATCTCGACGATGGTGACGTGGTTGGAGGGTTTGTCGATCATGCCGCATCCTCCGGTCGAAGCGACAGAAGCACGGCGCTTTCGCTGGTCTGATCCCCTTCGCCGACATTCAGGCTTTCGACGATGCCATCGCGAGCCGCCGTCAGCGTCAGTTCCATCTTCATGGCTTCCATGACGATCAGCGCCTGTCCCTTGGTCACCGGGTCTCCCTCGCGCACGCGCACGATCTTGACGAGTCCCGGCATTGGCGCGATCACGCGATCGCCGCCGCTAGCCGCCTCCTCTCCTCCGTCAAGAAGATCGAGGCGATGGAAATGATGCGTCTGCCCATCAAGGAACAAAGTCACACCTGACGATGTCTCAAAGACATCCAGTTGAGATTGCCGGCCGTCGATCTCGACATGGCGGGCAAGGCCCTCACCTGCGAGCAAGCGAACGAGAATGATGCGATCGTCAAAGGCGACGCTGAACAGCGACCGATTCTTTGCAGCCACGCGGCATTTCTGATGGCCGCCAGCAAAATGCAGCGTGACGAGACGGCTCGCCTCTCCCCAGAGCTGCCAAGGGCCGAGCGACAGCCACGGGTCATTGCCAGCGGCTCGCGCGAACCCACCCGCCTCGACGATAGCAGCGACGGCAAGAGCCGCATCGTCGGGCTGCCGCGCCAAAGTCAGCGCCTCGACGTCACGGTCGATCAATCCCGTGTCCGGATGGCCGGCGGCGAAATCCGACTGACGGCTGAGGCGAATGAGGAAATCGAGGTTGGTCGTGGTCCCGGCGACCTGCGTCTGCTCCAGGCCTCGCGTGAGCTTCGCCAGGGCGGCTGCCCGATCCGGCGCATGCACCGTCAGCTTGGCGATCAGCGGATCGTAATGCGGGGTGATGGTATCGCCCTCGCGCACGCCCGCATCGATGCGGACATCGCCTTCGGGAAAGCGTAAGCGAGAGAGCGTGCCGGTTGCCGGCAGGAAGCCGCGTGAAGGGTCTTCGGCGTAGATGCGCGCTTCGAAAGCCCAGCCGTTTATGGTAAGTTCATCCTGCGTTTTTGGCAAAGGCTCGCCGTTAGCAACCCGCAACTGCCACTCCACCAGATCGACGCCGGCGATCGCTTCGGTGACGGGGTGTTCGACCTGCAGGCGTGTATTCATTTCCATGAAAAAGAAGCGATCCGGCGACAGCCCGTCGGAGACATCGGTGATGAATTCGACCGTGCCGGCGCCGCGGTAATCGATGGCGCGGGCGGCGCGAACAGCCGCTTCGCCCATGGCGGTGCGCATCTCTTCCGTCATACCAGGCGCCGGTGCCTCCTCGATCACCTTCTGGTGCCGGCGCTGCAGCGAGCAATCGCGCTCGAAAAGATGCACGGCATTGCCGTAGCTGTCTCCGAAGACCTGGATCTCGATGTGGCGCGGTCTAACGAGATATTTTTCGATCAGCACGGCATCGTCGCCGAAGGCGGATTTCGCCTCGCGCTTCGCCGCCTCCAGAGAAGCGCCGAAATCCTCCGGCCGGTCGACGCGGCGCATGCCCTTGCCGCCGCCACCCGCCCGCGCCTTGATGAGAACGGGAAAGCCGATGGCCGCCGCCTGATCGGCAAGAAAGCCGGCTTCCTGTCCATCGCCGTGATAGCCGGGCACGACAGGCACGCCCGCCCGCTCCATCAGCGCCTTAGCCGCATCCTTGAGGCCCATGGCCCGGATCGAGGCCGGCGATGGGCCGATGAAGACGAGACCGGCAGCTTCGACCGCCTCGGCGAAATCTGCGTTCTCCGAGAGAAAGCCGTAGCCTGGATGAATGGCCTCCGCCTGGGTGCGCTGAGCCGCCGCAATGAGCTTCTCTTTCGAAAGATAACTTTCGCTCGCCGCCGCCGGGCCGATATGGATGGCTTCGTCGGCTAGCGCCACGTGCAGCGCATCCCGATCGGCGTCGGAATAGACGGCGACCGTGCGGATGCCGAGGCGCCTCGCCGTGCGGATGACACGGCAGGCGATTTCGCCGCGATTGGCGATCAGTATCTTCGAAAACATCGGCAGACCCTATTGCGCGGCAATGACTTCGACTTCGAGCAGCCAGGCCGTATCGAAAATCCCAGCGATCACCACAGTCATGGCCGGCGCGAGCGAGCCGAGATATTCGCTGCGGATCTCGCGGTTCTCCATGGTGTGATGTCGATCCGCCAGAAAGGTGGTGACCTTGACGATATCTTCTTTCGTCATGCCGGCCGCCTTCAGTTGGGCGTCGATGTTGTGCCAGACTTGGCGAGCCTGCGCCTTAAATCCCTCCGGCAAGGCATCATCGACATCGGTCGGTATCTGTCCGCTGATAAAAAGCAGTCGCTCGAAATTCTCAAGCTTTACGGCTTGGGCATAGCCGCCGCGGGGCTGCGGCGCATTCTTGGCATTGATGGCATCGCGTTTCATCTCCGTCTCCTCACATCCTGAACAGACCGAAGCGTGTGTCTTCGATCGGTGCGTTGAGTGCTGCTGAAAGCGACAGAGCCAGCACGTCGCGGCTCTTGCGCGGATCGATGATGCCATCGTCCCAAAGGCGGGCCGAGGCGTAGAGCGGGTGGCTCTGGGTTTCGAACATCTTGAGCGTCGGCGCCTTGAAGGCGGCCTCTTCTTCCGGCGTCCAAGGCTTGCCGGCACGTGCCAGCGCCTCGCCGCGCACGGTGGCGAGCACGCCCGCCGCCTGCTCTCCGCCCATGACGGAGATGCGGCTGTTGGGCCAGGTCCAGAGGAAGCGCGGCGAATAGGCACGGCCGGCCATGCCATAGTTACCCGCACCGAAAGAGCCGCCGATCAGCATGGTGATCTTCGGGACCCTGGTGGTGGCCACGGCCGTCACCAGCTTGGCGCCGTTCTTGGCGATCCCTTCCGTCTCGTATTTGCGGCCAACCATGAAGCCCGTGATGTTCTGCAGGAAGACCAGCGGGATCTTGCGCTGGGAGCAAAGCTCGACGAAATGCGCGCCTTTAAGCGCCGACTCCGAGAAGAGGACGCCGTTGTTGGCGATGATGCCGACTGGAATGCCGTGTATATGGGCAAAGCCGCAGACCAGCGTCGTGCCGTAGCGCGCCTTGAACTCATCGAGGCGGGAGCCGTCCACCATGCGGGCGATGACCTCACGCACATCATAGGGCGTGCGCAGATCCGAGGGGACGATGCCGAGAATTTCCTGGGGATCGTAGAGCGGTGCCTCGGGCGTACGAAGCTCGACGCTCTCGGGCTTGCGGCGATTGAGATTGGCGACCGCCTGGCGGGCAAGCGCAAGTGCATGAGCATCGTCGCGCGCCAGATGATCGGCAACACCGGAGAGGCGCGTATGCACATCGCCGCCGCCGAGGTCTTCGGCCGAAACCACCTCCCCCGTGGCCGCCTTGACCAGCGGCGGACCGGCGAGAAAGATCGTCCCCTGCTTCTCGACGATGATGGTCTCGTCCGACATGGCCGGCACATAGGCCCCGCCGGCGGTGCAGGAGCCCATGACGACGGCGATCTGCGGAATGCCGGCGGCCGACATATTGGCCTGATTGTAGAAGATGCGGCCGAAGTGATCGCGGTCCGGAAACACCTCGTCCTGGTTCGGCAGGTTGGCGCCGCCGGAATCGACGAGATAGATGCAGGGGAGATTGTTTTCGGCGGCGATTTCCTGCGCGCGGAGATGCTTCTTCACCGTGATCGGATAGTAAGTGCCGCCTTTGACCGTGGCATCGTTGCAGACGATCATGCAATCGCGGCCGGAAACCCGGCCGATGCCGGCGATCAGGCCGGCACCCGGCGCGTCGCCGCTGTAGAGACCGTTCGCGGCAGTCATGCCGATTTCCAGAAACGGCGTGGAGGGATCGATCAAGCCGGCAACGCGATCGCGCGGCAGCATCTTGCCGCGGCTGACATGGCGCTCGCGCGCCTGCGCGCCGCCGCCTTCCGCCGCCTGCGACGCCGCAGCCTCGGCAATGCCGATCGCCTCCAACATGGCGGCGCGATTTTCCCGGAAGCGATCCGAATGCGTCGATATCTCTGATTTCAGGACGGTCATGCGCTTCACCGGTTGATGGGAATGGAATTTCGCAGTCAGGCCGTTTCGCCGAACAGCTCGCGGCCGATCAGCATGCGCCGGATTTCAGACGTCCCGGCACCGATCTCGTAGAGCTTGGCGTCGCGCAGCAGCCGTCCGGCGGGATAATCATTGGTATAGCCATTGCCGCCGAGCGCCTGGATGCATTCGAGCGCCAGCGCCGTTGCCTTCTCGGCGGAATAGAGGATGCAGCCGGCTGCATCCTTGCGCGTCGTCTCGCCGCGATCGCAGGCGGTCGCCACCGCATAGACATAGGCACGCGCGGCATTCATGGTGACATACATGTCGGCCAGCTTGCCCTGCATTAGCTGGAACTCGCCGATCGACTGGCCGAACTGCTTGCGCTCATGCATGTAGGGCAGCACCACGTCCATGCAGGCCGCCATGATGCCGACGGGGCCACCGGAGAGGACGACGCGCTCGTAATCGAGACCCGACATCAGCACCCGCACCCCGCCATCCACCTGACCAAGAACATTCTCCTCCGGCACCTCGCAATCGAGGAAGATCAGTTCCGAAGTGTTCGAGCCGCGCATGCCGAGTTTGTCGAGCTTTTGGCCGACGGAGAAGCCGGGGAAGCCTTTCTCGACGAGGAAGGCGGTGATCCCCCGCGGGCCGGCATCCGGCGACGTCTTGGCGTAGAGGACGAGAACATCAGCATCCGGACCGTTGGTGATCCACATCTTGCTGCCGTTCAGCACATAGCGATGGCCGCGTTTCTCCGCTTGCAGCTTCATGGAGACGACATCGGAGCCCGCGCCCGGTTCCGACATGGCGAGAGCCCCCACATGCTCGCCCGAAATCAGCTTCGGCAGATAGCGCTCCTTCTGCACCGTCGTACCGTTGCGGTAGATCTGATTGACGCAGAGGTTGGAATGGGCGCCGTAGCTTAGGCCGACGGAGGCGGAAGCGCGACTGATTTCCTCCATCGCCACCGTATGGGCGAGATAGCCGAGGCCCGCGCCGCCATAGGCCTCATCGACTGTGATCCCCAGCAGGCCGAGATCGCCCATTTCCCGCCACAGATGCATCGGAAAATTGTTGTTGCGATCGATTTCGTCGGCAAACGGTGCGATACGGTTGGCAGCGAAACGGCGCACCTGCTCGCGCAATGCGTCGATGTCCTCTCCCAGCGCGAAGTTCAATCCCCCTGCAAACATCCGGCTTCTCCTCCCGATATTCCCGAACGCGCGATCCTTACGAACCTATACCTCTTTATGCCCGCTTCAAGTTTCGGCCGTCGCCATCATGCGGCGTCGGCAGGCATGGGCTGTTTGCCCTGCGTCTTCACAGGCGCCTCATAGGCCTTCAGCTTGTCAGCAATTCTCACCATGATCTTGCGGGCGGCCTCCTCCTTGACCGGTCCGAAGCCTCTTATCTCATCAAACAGCGAGAGGATGGCAAGGGCCTCGGCCTCGTTGTCATGTCGCAGACCGGCAAGTACCCGCTCGACAACCCCTTCATAGTCAGCAATCAGGCGACGCTCCAGCCGGCGTTCCGCCATATAGCCGAAGGGATCGAAGGGTGTGCCACGCAGGCGCTTCATCGGCGCAAGGACGCGGAGCAACGGCAGGATCCACGCGCCGAACTCGCGCTTCTTCGGCCGGCCGTTCGGATCCTTACCGCCAAGGATGGGCGGCGCGAGATTGAGGGCCAGCTTGAAGTCCCCTTCCATCTCCTCGCGCAGATGCGTTTCGAAGGCCGGATCGGTCAGAAGACGCGCGACTTCGTATTCATCCTTGTAGGCGAGAACGCGTGCATAGGTGACGGCAACCGCAAAGGGCACCTTGTCCGAAAGCCGCTCTTTTGCAGCCAGGGCGTTGGCATGGGCCACAAAGGCGGCATAGCGTTCGGCAAGCGCCGCATTCTGATAGGCGGTCAGATGCGCCTTGCGGTGTTTGATGAGTTCATCGAGGCTCATCTCCGCCAACGTCTTGCCGGCATCGGGTTCCGCCATCATGGCATGCACGGCCTGCGGATCATGCGCCAGAAGCCTGCCCCAATGGAAGGCGGAGAGGCTCGCCTTGACGGCGACACCGTTGAGCTCGATCGCCTTTTCGATCGCTTCCAAAGAGAGAGGCAGAAGGCCGCGCTGCCAGGCAAAGCCGGTCAGCAGGATATTGGTCGACATGGCATCGCCAGTCACCTCGGTCGCGACGTGGCCGAAATCGAGGAAGACAGACTTGTCGCTGACGGTCTTGGCGATCGCGTGCTGGATCGAACCGGTCTTGAAATCGAAGTCGCGGTTTCGGACGAAATCGGCGACCGGCATCAGCCCGGTGTTGACGATGGCCGTGGTGCGGGTCGGCGAGCAGAGCGTGATCGCATCCTTGGAGGCGCCCACTACTTCGTCCGCTGATAACAGCAGATCCGCGCCGCCATTGACGATGCGCGACGAGGTGACATCGGCCTGATTGTGGCCGATGCGCAGATGGCTCATGACAGCGCCGCCCTTCTGGGCAAGGCCGGCCATGTCGAGGATCATCGGCACCTTGCCGTCGAGATGCGCGGCCATGCCGAGGATGGCGCCGATGGTCAGAATGCCCGTGCCGCCGACACCCGCAATCGCAATGTTCCACGGCCGGTCGCCGATGACGGGGATTTCGGGCATTGGGACATCGACATCGGCGTGATCAAGCGCCTTTCGCTTGCGGCGCTTGCCGCCATGAACGGTCACGAAGGACGGGCAGAAGCCTTTGACGCAGGAGAAATCCTTGTTGCAGCTCGACTGATTGATCTGCCGTTTGCGGCCGAATTCCGTTTCCAGCGGCTCGACGGAGATGCAGTTGGACTGTACCGAGCAATCGCCGCAGCCTTCGCAGACAGCCGGATTGATGAAGACGCGTTTGGCCGGGTCTTCCATCAGCCCGCGGCTGCGGCGACGGCGCTTCTCTGCTGCGCAGGTCTGGACATAGACGATCGCCGAACAGCCCTCGGTCTCGCGCAGCGTCAACATCACCTGATCGATATGGTCGCGATGCAGCACCTTGACGCCGGGTGCGAGGTCGGAAGCGCGATAGGCATCGGGATTGTCCGAGAGCAAATAGATCGGCTTGACGCCTTCATCATGCAGCTGCTTCGTCACCAGCTGCGGCGTCAGGTAGCCGTCGATCGGCTGGCCGCCGGTCATGGCGACGGCATCGTTGTAGAGCAGCTTGTAGGTGACGTTGACCTTGGAGGCGACGGACTGGCGGATGGCGAGAATGCCGGAGTGGAAATAGGTGCCGTCACCGAGATTGACGAACATATGCTTTTCGTCGGTATACCGGGCGATCGCCGTCCATGGCACGCCTTCGCCGCCCATCTGGGTGAAAGTCTCGGTGTTGCGGTCCATCCAGGTGACCATGTAGTGGCAGCCGATGCCCGCAATGGCGCGGCTGCCTTCAGGAACCCTGGTGGACGTGTTGTGCGGACAGCCGGAGCAGAAGAAGGGTGTGCGGTTCAGCGGCGCCACATGGCTGCGGCTGATCTGGCCGCGCTCGGCGAGATAGGCGAGCTTGGCGGCGATGCGGTCATGCAGGCCCTGATCGAGATCGAGCTTGACGATACGCCCCGCAATCGCTCTGGCGACGGCGCCGACAGTCAATGCCGCCGAGAGGCTGAGATAGGGCTTATCGTGTTCGTCGAACTTGCCGACGATTCGCGGACGGACATCGGCGCGCCAGTTGAAGAGCTGCTGCTTGATCTGGTTCTCGATGATCTCGCGTCGCTCCTCGACGACAAGAACCTCGTCCAGCCCTTCGGAGAAATGCCTGACAGCCTCGGGCTCCAGCGGCCAGGGCATGCGCACTTTCAAGATACGCAGGCCGATCGCTGCCATTTCCTGTGGGCCGATCTCCAGCTCGCGCAGTGCCTGCAGCACATCCTCATAGGCCTTGCCGGACGAGATGATACCCAGACGGGCGTTCGGCACATCGTGGGTGATTTCGTCGACGCGATTGGCACGGGCAAAGGCGATGGCCGCATAGGCCTTGTAGGTCTGCAGACGATCGTCCTGGACCAAGGGTGGATCGGGCCAGCGTAGATTGAGGCCACCGGGCGGCATTTCGAAATCGGTCGGCAGGACGAATTGCCGCCTCTCGCCAGAGAGATCGACCGCCGCCGTCGTCTCGATGGTGTCGGCGATGAACTTCATGCCGACCCAGCAGCCGGAATAGCGCGACATAGCGATGCCGAGCAGGCCGTATTCGAGAAATTCGTGGATGGACGAGGGATAGATGACCGGGATGACGGCAGACATGAAATCATGGTCGGTCTGATGCGGCATAGTCGAGGACTTGGCGGAATGGTCGTCGCCGGCAATACAGAGGACGCCGCCATATCTGGAGGTTCCAGCCGCATTAGCGTGCTTCAGCACATCGCCGGAACGGTCGACACCGGGACCCTTGCCGTACCAGATACCAAGCACGCCATCCTTGCGGGCGCCGGGGGAAAGGCCGACCTGCTGCGAACCCCATACGGCCGTCGCAGCAAGATCCTCGTTGATCCCGGGCTGGAAGGTGACGTCGTATGCGTCTAGGTAAGTCTTGGCTTTCAAGAGCTGCTGGTCGTAGCCGCCGAGCGGCGAGCCGCGATAACCTGAAATGAAAGCCGCCGTATTGAGGCCGGCGGCGCGGTCGCGGCGCATCTGCGTCATGGGCAGCCGCACCAGCGTCTGCAAGCCGGTCATGAAGACGCGACCTTCCTCTGCGGTATATTTGTCGTCTAGCGATACACTGGTCGCAAGCATCTGCTCTCCTCCCGAGATCGCAGTCACCACATTCGCTTTGTCTCCGCTGGAAACCTCCTACCGCTTCCAACGAAAATCATGACGCAATTCTAACATGCAGCGGCGCTAATTTCCGAACGAAGGCTGGGCGTCGGCCGCATGATTTGTAAAGAATTAGGGCATCTGACGGATATTTTCGTGCTTCGACCCGTCGCATACGAGCATCCATCACGAGGTTTCATCGGAGATATCAGCCGCAAGGGGTTTTCCACATCCGACTCGCCCCGTAAGGTCCCGCCCATTCGAATCTGGGAGACGCATATGCTGACGATCTACGGTGTCTATCGCTCACGCGCTTCGCGCAACTATTGGATGGCTGGGGAGCTCGGCATCGAGTTCAAATCCGTGCCCGTCATCCAGGCTAGCCGGCTTGCCAATCCGCTGGCTGCCGATGCGCCGATCAACACGATGTCGCCAGAGTTTCTGGCAGTCAATCCGATGGGCATGATCCCCTGCATCAAGGATGGCGACCTCGTCCTGCATGAATCGCTCGCCATCAATCTTTACCTCGCGCGCAAATATGGCGGTCCGCTGGCCGGCAAGACGGTGGAGGAAGAAGGGCAGATGTCGATGTGGACCATGTGGGCGGCAACCGAAGTGGAGCCCTATAGTGTCGCGCTCGTGCGCATCTATGACAATGCCCAGGAAAACAGCGAGGCCGGCAAGGCCGGGATCGCCGTTGCCTGCCGCTCGCTGAAGAAGCCGCTCGATGTGCTGGAAAAGCATCTGCAAAGTCAGGATTATCTCGTCGGCAATCGCTTCACAGCCGCTGACTTGAACCTCGCGGAAGTGATGCGCTATGCCCAGACAGAACAGGAGTTGTTCGACGCGCGTCCGAAGATGAAGGCCTGGATCGAGCGCTGCCAGGCACGCGATGCCTACAAGGCCATGCAGGCGACCCGCGGTCACGAGCCGGTCTGATAGATCCTATCGGAAGAGACGCATGCTCTCTTCCATCTCCTCGCGAATCCAGGCCTTGAAGGCGGTCACCTTCTTCGGCTCCCGCACGCCGGGGGCGGTGACGAAATAATGGCCGAAGCCCGTCTTTACGCGGATGCCGAAGGGATCGACGAGGCATTTCTGCTGCAGAGCATAGCCAGCCAACGTCTGCCAGGCGAGCATCACCCCCTGCCCTGCTATGGCCGCATCCAGACAGAGCGACGCGTCGTTGAAGATGTGCCGCTCTTCCATGCAATGGCCCGATAGTCCCGCCTTGCGCAGCCATACCTCCCAGCCGAACATGGCGTGTCCATCGATGACGGCGGGGACTTTCAGAAGATCGGCGGGCTCCCGGAGCGTGGCGGCAATCTGTGGCGTGACGACCGGGAACACTTCCTGCGTCAAAAGCAGCTCAGACTTGACGCCGGGCCATTGCCCGCTGCCGACCCGGATGCCGATATCGACATCCGATGTCGCCGGATTGATCAGGCGCGTGGTGGCATCGATGCGTAGACGGATATCCGGGTGGCGGCTGGCGAAGCGATCCAGCCGATAGACCAGCCAGCGAGCCGCGAAGACCGGCGCGACCGAAATCGTAAGGATATTCTCATCCTCGTGCTGCGCAAGCGCGACTGCGGCCGTAAGCGCTTGGAAGCCCTCGTTAAGTCTCGTCAATATCGCCAGCCCCGATGCCATGGCCATCATGCCTTTTGGAGTTCGCTCGAACAGTGGTCGTCCGAGCTGCGCCTCCGCCTTGATGACCTGTTGGCTGACCGCACCGACCGTCACACCGAGTTCGTCGGCGGCCGCCTGCAGCGAGCCCAGCCGGCCAACAGCTTCAACGGCGCGCAAGCCATTCAGATGAACATTGTTTAGGTTTCTCATTATAGAATATCTATATCAGTATCTCCGCATTCTCAATTGCATCGAGCGCATATTCGCGCGATTATCGCACCATGAAATTGAAGACCGTCGCCGCTTGCTCAGCTGATGCCCTCATGGTTGCATCGATGCGAGCATCCAAGGAGGCATACCATGTCGATCTTGAAGCTTTTCTTCAGTCATCTTCTCGAAGAGGATCGCAAACCGGACAGCGATCCGTTGCAGCATCCCATGCTTGCGGCCATGTCGCTGGAAGAACTGGCCGACCTGCCGCTGATGCCGGAAAATCTCGGGCGTCCGCTGGACAAGCAGTGCACTCAGCCGGAAGAATGCGCCTGAGAGAGACCTACTCCACGCGTGCAAACATGACATCTGCCATCGATATGGACGTTATCGCCGAACGATTGCAGCGGCTTATCGCGCAAGCCCGGCTGCCCGAGGTCGAATCTGGCCTGCATTATGGCCTGCCGGCCTTCAAAGTCGGTGGCAAGGCGTTCGTGACCGTCAAGAACAACGAGACCATCGTGCTGTCGCTGCCGATCGACAGGAAGGAGCAGCTGATGGAAATGGCGCCGGAGATCTATTTCCAGACCGATCATTATGTCGGCTGGCCATCCCTACCCCTGCGCATCGGGGCGATCGGCGACGAGGAGTTGCAATTGCGCCTGATCGAGGCGTGGCGATACCGCGCCTCGAAAAAACTTCTGGCAGCATTCGGCTGATCGATCAGCCCTGTTCGACGGCAAGCGCCTTCTGAACGGCCGGACGCTCAAGCATGCGCTCATAATGCGCGTTGACCTTGGGGAACTGTTTGATATCGACATTGTCTCCCGGCAGCCACTTCTCCATGGTAAAGAGATAGCCGTCGGCGACGGTATATTGCTCGCCCATTACCCAGGGACCCTTCAGCATCTTGGCTTCGATCAGCGCGAAGCTTTCGGTCATGGTCTGCGGCACCTTGGCCTTCATCGTCTCGATGGCTGCCGCATCGTCGGTCCAGCGGTAACCGCGCCCCTTGTGGGAATGGTTCACATGAACGGTGGAGACTATGTAGCTGTTGAAGGATTGCATCTGCGCGAATTCGAAGGGGTCGTCGAGCGGTGCCAGCTTCGCGGCCGGCACGATCTGGGCGATGTAGGCCATGATCGCGATATTCTCGGTAAGGACGCCGCGATCGGTCACCAGGGCCGGAACGCGACCCTTGGGATTTATGGCCAGATAGTCCGGCTGGCGCTGATCGCCATTGGCGAGGTTGAGGCGACGGTGCTCGTAGGCGAGACCGGATTCTTCCAGGGCGATGAGACTGGCGAGCGCGCAGCTTCCGGGCGCGAAATAGAATGTCAGCATGTTCCGTTCCTCGATTGAACTCCGTGAGGAAGCTAGAGCGAACCCGGCCGATACGGAAGTGGCTGATGCTGATGGGCGCCACAAAAGGTTTTGATCGGTCGAGCCGGCATGCCCATCCCCATGGGCTGGCGCGATGGGGATGGGCTGCTCGCGTTTAGGCGCAGCCGGGCACGTCTTCCAGTCTGTACCAGACGGGGATACCGCGCTCGCGGGCAATGCGGACATCATTGTCCGCGCCCTTGGAATCACCGGGCAACCTTAGAACACCCTCGCAAAGCTGCAGCAGTCGGCCGGCCGTTGGGTGGAAAATCTCCTCATAGAGATCGTCGCCGATACTCTTGCCGCCAGCGGCGCGCCAGACCGGCAGCGCAACCCATTCGCCGATCATCGGCAGATGCCCGGCCTTGAACAGCGCATAGGAAGGCTCCTCAAGGCGGTTGAGGTTTTCAGCCATCTTTTTCGGATCATCACCAGTGCCGGAGCGATAAGGCCCCGCGATCAGGATCAACATGTCTTGTCTCCTTTTTAGCTCCTGCTTGCTGCAGGAATTTGCACGAATATGCGCATATTTTCTTGAATGTCGAATCGATTCTGATAAATTCGCGATTATTCGTGATATATCGTGCAGAGATCGGCATGCTGACCAGCCAACGGAAAACCCTCATCCTCGACAGATTGCGCCGGGACGGCCAAGTAATCGCCAAGGCATTGGCCGATGATCTCGGGCTATCCGAAGATACGATCCGTAGGGATCTGCGGGAAATGGCGACGGAAAAATTGCTGAAGCGGGTGCATGGTGGCGCACTGCCGCTGTCACCGGAGCTGCCCGATTTTACCGCGCGGCAGATGGTCTCATCCGATGCGAAGCGACGGCTTGGTACTTATGCGGTCAGCATGATCCACCCGGGCCAGACCGTGTTTCTCGATGGCGGCACCACCAATGCCGAGATCGCTCGTCAGCTCCCGAAGGATCTTGCCGTCACCATCGTCACCCACAGCCCGACGATCGCAGGCGACCTGGAGCATCATCCGCTGGCCGAAGTAATCCTGATCGGCGGCAAGCTCTACAAGCATTCGATGGTCACGACGGGTGCCGTCGCCATGGCGGCCATCGCATCGATAAGGGCCGACATTTTCTTTCTGGGCGTCACTGCCATCCATCCCGCCCGCGGCTTTTCGACCGGCGATTTCGAGGAAGCGGCCATCAAGCGGCATATCGCGCAATGCTCGGCGGAAACCTATGTGCTGGCGACGATCGAGAAGCTCGACGCTGCCTCGCCATGCCAGATCCTGCCGATGAAGGATGTGTCCGGCCTGATCGTATCATCGGATGTTCCGGAGGAAAGCCTGGCGCCCTACCGGCATGCCGAGATGCCGATCTTCCTGGCCTGAGGCCAAAGCTACATCTGTCCACCTTGCCGCCATCGTCGATCGGGCCTACCTCCATATGCGCCAGAGGTTACGATCGCCCATGAACGAACGCCGCATTCACCAGCTTTTTGAAATCAGCGTCCTGTTGAAGGGTGCGCATGCCTTGATCGAATGTCTTGGTGGCATAGTGCTGGCGCTCGTCAGCACCGACTCGATCCTTCGGCTGGCGAACCGAATCACGCAGCCCGAGCTGCTCAACGACTCGCATGATTTCATCGCGACGCACCTGCTCACTTGGGCACAGGACTTTTCCGTCGGTACGAAGAACTTCTATGCCTATTACCTGCTGAGCCACGGGCTGGTGAAGGTGCTGTTGGTCATCGGCCTGCTCCGGGGCAAGATGTGGGCCTATCCGGCCTCGCTGGTCGCCTTGGGTCTTTTCATCGTCTACCAGCTTTACCGCTTCACCGACACGCATGGCATCGGGCTCATCATCCTCACCATCTTCGACCTGGTGGTCATGGTTCTCATCTGGCAGGAATATAAGGTCGTCCGGCACCATGTACCGGCTCAGAAAACGAGCGGCTGAGACGAAGAGTAAGCTATGCCCTCAACGCAGCTGCCGGCCTGATATCGCCGACCTGGATGCCGTTCCAGTTCTTGAAGGATCGGTCGGCCATTGCCATCAGTCCGGCATGAACAGGGCCGTCCTTCTCGAAGAAGCGGGCCAATGTTGCGGCCACCATGACCTCCGCCGCGCGAGTGGTGCCGTCGTCGCATTTAAGGGCGATGGCGATGCCCTGTTCGGGGATCGCCGCGCAAAATACGCCTTCCGCGCCGGTCTTGGCGAAGATGCGGCCGGGAGCGATCTGCATCAGCTTGGTGCAGGCGCGATCGGTGCCGGCAACGTAAAAGGGCTCGGCCATGCAGGCCTCGAACAGCCGGCGCGATGCCTTGGCGCGCAGGGGGGCCAGCCCGACACCGGTCGCCATTTTGGCAAAGCCATGCGCCAGACCCTTCAGCGGCACGGCATAGGTCGGGATCGAGCAGCCGTCCGTACCGCAATTGTCGTGCGCCAGAATAGCGCCAGTCAGGCTCTGCATCGTGTCGCGGATCTGCTGCTGCAGCGGATGGTCATAACCGACATAGCCCTGGGGATCGATGTCCTGATGGCAGCAGGCGCAGACGAAGCCGGCATGCTTGCCGGAGCAATTGTTGTGCAGCGCCGTCGGCTTGTCGATGGTGCGGGCCTGATGAATCAATGTCTTCTGATCGAAAGACCAATGTGCGCCGCATTCGAGCGTGCCGACATCGCGGCCGGCGCGCGCCAGCATGGAGGCGGCGAGCGCCACATGCTCATCCTCCCCATTGTGGGATGAGCAGGCGAGCGCCAATTCCTTGTTGCCGAAGCCATAGGCGTCCGCGGCACCGCTTTCGACCAACGGCAGGGCCTGCATCGCCTTGCAGGCCGAGCGTGGAAAGACGCCGCTTTCGATATCGCCGAGCGAGAAAACCAGCTTCCCATCGCCATCGACGACAACGACGGAGCCGCGATGATAGCTTTCCACCTGATTGCCACGGGTGACTTCGACGCAGATGGGATTGGACATGACGGAATGCAGCCTCTGATTTGCTAGACGGCCAGCGATAGCCGCTGCCCCCGGGATTGCCAATCGCCGATGCCGGCGGGCAATATCAAAAAGCGATCTCTCAGGCTGCGTGGCGGATCCTGTAGGCGCAACGCCGGGCGCCGAGCAGGATGTGCTCCTCCCGTTCGACATCAGCACCAAGCACCATGCGGAAAGTCTCCAGCTCCGATCGGCAGAAGCCGGCACAGGCAGATGCGGCAGCACAGATGGGGCAATGGTTCTCCACCAGCACCAGCGAGCCATCCTTGTCCTGCCAGTGATCGGCCATATAGCCTTCCCGCGTGCGGATGGCGGCGAGGCTTGCGACGCGCGACGGCAGATCGGCCGAAAGGTCGATCTCGCTGCGGTAACGTCGAAGCGTCTCTGTTTCGCGCGCCGAGATGACCGCATCGACGGCACCCTGCCCCAACTGGCTGACCATGGTCGCAAGCAGAGTGGCAGTCAAATCGGCATGGCCATCGGGAAATTGCCTGTTGCCGGCCGCCGTCAGATGCCAGAACTGGCGCGGCCTGCCCCTGCCGGCGGCAGCTTCTGCCACCGGCTCGACCAACCCCTCCTCAGCCATCTTCGTAAGCTGCTGGCGTGCCGCCTCCGACGATATGCCGAGCGCATCGCCAACGGCGGCCGCCAGTTGCGGCCCGTCGGTTTTCAACAGGATGAGAATTCGATTGGCGGGTGACTGACGCATTTTTCCAAGTTTTCTCTTGTTTTAATCCAACAAGGATGTAATTTTCCAAATTATAACTTGGAAAATAATCAATCGCTAGGGAAAATACCGAGGATCGCCCGATGTCCAGCATCGAAAACACTACCCCTGCCTCATCCTCCGTCTTCACATTGTTTTCGCCAAAACGTCTGCCCGCGACGCTGATGCTCGGCGGAGGTGTCACGCTTTATGCCGTTGAATCCTACATCACCGCCACGATCGCACCCTCGATAGTGCGGGACATCGGTGGCCTTGAACTGTTCTCATGGATGACGACGCTCTTCGTCGCAGCCGGCGTGCTTGGCTCGATTACCGTTGCCACGCGGCCGAAGGGCATGGGCCTGCGCACGGTGTATGTAGGGGCGGCGCTTACTTTCGGCATCGGCAGCCTGGCCTGCGCTATCGCGCCGATGATGCCCGTATTGCTTGCGGGTCGCGCCATCCAGGGCTATGGGGCCGGCATGCTCTCCGGCCTCGCCTATGCCTTCATCCGTTTCGTCTATCCGGAGATATTGTGGCGCAAGGCCTCTACCCTCTATGCCGCCATCTGGGGTGTGGCGACCGTGCTCGGGCCAACACTCGGCGGCCTCTTCGCCGCCGGAGGCGCATGGCGCGAGGCATTCATCATTCTCGTGCCGCTGACCATCGTCATGGCGCTTTCCGCGCGCCGGCTGCTGCCCGATGTTGCGGATGACCGGATCGATACGAGGACGCCGCTCGCCCAGATCGGGCTTCTGCTGGCCGCCGTCCTGTTCGTCAGCATCGCCGGCACCGTCGATCACGGAACCTACAAGGTGGTGCTGATTGCGGTTTCCATCATTTTGGTCGCGACGATGGTCGTGATCGAGCGCAAGAGCGAAGTGCGCCTCCTGCCCTATGGCGCCGTCATGCTCGGCAATCCGATTTCGCGACTCTATCTCACGATATTCACGATGATGCTTGTGCTGACGAGCGACATTTACATTCCCTATTTCCTACAGACCCTGCACGGTGTCACGCCGCTCGTCTCCGGTTATCTCGTTGCGCTCGTCGCACTGGGCTGGACCATAGCAGCCTTCTTCAGCGCCTCTTTTTCCGGCAGGCAGGCCGCCATCGCCATCATCGGCGGCTGCATTCTGGAAACGGCCGCGACCGCATCCTTGATCTCCTTCCTAGCAACGAACACGCCTTTTGATACCGTCGCCAGGTTTGCGCCCGCCGTTATCACGATGTTCCTGATGGGATTCGGCGTCGGTCTCGGCTGGGCGCATCTTGTGACCAGGATCATCGGCATCGCCCGCAGGACCGAACAGGACAAGGCTTCGGCGGCGATCTCTATGACGCAGTCGCTGGGCGGCGCATTCGGTGCAGCGCTCGCAGGCGTCATCGTCAATGGAGCGGGCCTGACATATCCTGGCGGTATCAGCGGCGGCCTCTCTGCAGCAATGTGGCTCTATGCGCTGATGGCGATACCCGGCCTGATCGCGGTCATCCTGTCCTTCACGATCAAGCCAGCTTCAGCATGATCTTGCCGATGTGGTCGCTCGTTTCCATCAAACGATGCGCCTCGGCCACATCGTCGAAAGAGAAGGTCCGATAAATGACCGGGGCGACGGTGCCCTGGTCGAGCAGCGGCCAGACCTGGGCGAGAAGATCGTCGCGAATGGCTCGCTTTTCCTCAGCCGTGCGTGGACGCATAGTCGATCCGGTCACCGTCAGGCGCTTGACCATGATCAGCGCAAGGTTGGCCTTCTCCGCCACCGCGCCGCCAAGGAAGGCAATGATGGAAAGGCAGCCGTCTCGGGCAAGCGAGGCGAGGTTCTTCTCCAGATAGGCGGCGCCGATCATGTCGAGAATGATATCGACGCCATGTTCCGTCTCGGCCTTGATGACCTCGGCGAAATCTTCCTCTTTATAATTGATCGCCCGTTTGGCGCCGAGCTTCTCGCAGGCCTCGCATTTTTCCTTCGACCCGGCGGTCGCATAGACCGTCGCACCGAAAGCGTGGGCAAGCTGGATCGCCGTCGTGCCGATGCCGCTGGAGCCGCCATGGATCAGCACGCTTTCGCCTTCGGTTAGCCCCGCCATCTGGAAGAGATTGGCCCATACGGTGAAGAAGGTCTCGGGGACGGCGGCCGCGCGGACGGCGTCATAACCGTTCGGGAAGCGCAGCGCCTGGCCGGCGGGAAGCACACAATATTCGGCATAGCCGCCGCCATTGGCTAGGCCACAGACCTTGTTGCCGATGGCAAATTCGGTCACGCCAGGCGCGACATCGACGACCTCGCCTGATATTTCGAGACCGAGGATCGGGCTTGCTTCCTTCGGCGGCGGATAGGTCCCCTGCCGTTGCGCCACATCCGGCCGGTTGACGCCGGCGGCCTCGACGCGGACCAGGATCTCGCCTGGCTTCAACACCGGAAGAGGCTTTCGGGCGATGGTCATGACTTCAGGTCCGCCAAAGGATGGCAAATCCACGAAACGCATTTCAGACGGCAAGGGCATGGCGCAATCTCCTCTCCCAGCAAAGCAGTGGAGATAGTTTAGCGCAGCGCACTTGAAAAGATGGCACGGCGGAAAGGCGTCAATTCGTCTCGGCTAGACCGAGGAATGCGACGCCGGCAGCGCTTTCCTTCGCCTTGGTCTTGATGCCCGCGATGGAGGTGCTGACGCGATTGATATTGTCGATCACTAGTCCGTCCGGCAGCTGCAGGATACCGATCGAGCAGCGCATCAGCGGGAACTCGGCCTCGGCGCCGCTGCGGTCGTGGCCGCGAATGCGGCCTGCGGCACGATCCTCGGCCGAGTAAAGATCGAGAACATCGGCATGGAAATCGGCAAGCAGCCGGTCCAGAACTTCGCGCAGCTCGTGCATGCTCCAGCCGGTGACACCGATGAAAAAATCGTCGCCACCGACATGACCGAGGAAATGGCGCTCAGCAAAGAAATAGCGGCGCATCAATGCGGCGAACAGCGAAATGGCATGGTCGCCGAGATGGAAACCATAAGCATCGTTGAACGGCTTGAAATTATCGAAGTCGCAATAGCAGAAATGCCTGACTTCATCACCATCGCGGCCGGCGCTCTGCATGAAATCATGGATCGCCCTGTTGCCGGGAAGGCCGGTCAGGGGGTTCTGGTCCTGGGCAATCTTCAGCTGCTTTTCGTTGATGACCTTGATGAGAGAGGCAGCGGAGACGATGCCCGCATAATGCGTGCCTTCGGTGACGATCAGGCAATCGCTGCTTTCCATATTGGCGAAGATCGTCATCAGCGTATCGGCATCGGAATCAAGGCCGACAATCGGCGCCATTTCAACGAAATGCGAGATCGACCGTTTATAGACCTTGTTCTTCAAAAGGTCGCGGCCGAAGGGCTGATAGATATATTCCTTCAGCTGGTATTCGTGGATGATCCCACGCGGCTCGTCATTGGCATTCACGACCGGAAAATAAGCTCGGCGCGGATTGCGGCGGAAGAGCTCGAAGACGCTATCGATGCTGTCGCTCTCGCGGATGGTCGGCAGCACTTCGATCTGCTTGCGGATAAGGATTTCATCGAGCGACTGGCTGTTGCGCGCCGTCTTGCCGAGATCCTGCAAATGCGGAAAGCTCGGCTTCAACTCGTTGACCAGTACGGTCGGGCGGGCAATGAACCAGCCCTGGACGAGATCGACGCCGAATTCGCGGCAGGTCAGGAATTCCGCCTCGGTCTCTATGCCTTCGGCGATGACGCGCGTACCGAGGACATGGGCGATGTTAACGAGATTTCGAAGGATATGGCGCTTGCGGGCGCTGCGGTCGATATCGACGATGAAATGCCGATCGATCTTCAGATAGTCGACCGGATAATCGGACAGCAGTTTCATTTCACCGTGACCGACGCCGAAGTCGTCGATGGCGAGCTTGAAACCGGCATCGCGCATCTTGGCAACCAGCGCCGAAAACTCCGGAACGACGGTATTGTCGAAACGTTCGGAGAATTCGAAGCAAACGGAGGAAGGGGCGATGCCAGCCTTTCTCATATGCTGCAGCAGGCCATCGACCAAGGCGGCGCCCTGCGGGATCAACCGGACATCTAAGTTGAGGAAAAGCGTAGCGGCAACCATATTGGGCAGAGTGGCAAACTTCGCAAGCGCGCGGCTGCTGACCATCTGCTCGAGCCCAAGAAGCTGGCCGCTGCGCTCGGCCTCGTCGAGGATATCGACCGGGCTGTCGAAACCGATGCGTTCCTGGCCGCGTATGAGGGATTCATACCCGAAAACGGCGCCCGTGCCGGCCTCCACGATCGGCTGAAATGCGTTTTCGATCACGAGTTTGGCGAGAGTAACGATCTGATCGCTGGCGTATCGGCGCAAGACGCCCGGTTCGGCTGCGGCAGTCAGGGACATGCCCATCTCCACTTGCGGATTCTAATCTAATTTATTTGAGTAAAACTTTGGGTTTACCGCGTTTTCAACCGAGGATGCGTCATAAAGCGTCAACGAAACCTTTCCCCTATGTGAAAGTTTCATGAATGGTAAAGCAATGTTAACCATTCGTCGGGGCACAGACCCCGACATACGGCAGCCGAGAGGCTGCCGTGATGAGTGGGGTTCAGTGCTGATTGCTCGAGTGCCGCTCCGCCTCGTAGTCGGCAAACATATCGGCGACGCAGCGACCGCCCTTTGCCGTCTCCCCGCCATCGTTGGCGGCATGAGGCACATCGCAAATGTCGCCGCGCCTGCGGGCTGCATCCCACATGCGCAGGGCTTCCCGCACGACTTCGCTGCTCGAGGCATAAGTGCCGGTATCGACCGCTGCCCGGATGCCCGCAGCCTGAAGCGGAGAGATGGAAACCGTTACCATCGGCATGATATTCCTCCCTTGACGTTATCTAGCGGAAATTTGTCTGGAAGCATGTTCCGTGGCTTTGACCAGTTTCTTCACGCATGTCTGTCGACACACGCACTTTCGGATGAAGATACTGTCGTTACATCAACGCAACGCCGTTCCGCCCGACATGGCAGAGGCGCTAAGAGTAACGCCGCTCACGCTCCTTGTCAAAAAGTAGCAGTCCGTTACCCTTTCGGGGGGTGCGCTACCGCCTAAGCACAAGGCCGAAGGCCACCAGCGTCCATCCTTGGAAAATCAGGTCAAAGGCCAGGAAAAGACCAAGAATCCAGAGGCTGTTGACCGGCCAGCCAACTGCAATGGCAATGCCGGCGGCGGCGGTTGCAAGGCCGCTGATGACAATCCAGACCCAACCACGCTCCGGCTTCAGCTTGCGACCGACCCAGACGCGAAACGTGCCGGCGATGAGCAGTGCGATGGCGAGGAACAGGGTCAATGCCTCGGAGGCCAACAGCGGATTGACGAAGGCGAGGATACCGGCAACCGTATAGAGCAGGCCGCTCAACACCCAGAACAAAATGTGCTCCCAGCCCCTTACCTGAAAGGCATGGGCCAGATGCACGATGCCGCCGATCAGCATCAGCATGCCGACATAATAGACCGATGCCACCGTGGCGATGAACAGATTGCCAAGGGCGATGCCGCCGCAGATCAGCAGCAAGATCCCGAGCCCGACAAACCATCCCCATTTGTCGCGCATCGCGGACGGGGGAACTTCATCAAGAATATCAACCATGACTGTACCTCCTCCTGTGAGGAAGTATGGCACAGAAATGCTTTGCGGAAAGAGGTTGCGGATTTTTCGTCAGGCAAGGCCTGTCACGTGATTTTTTTATTGATTGATCAGTCAATCAAAAATACACTCGGCTCCAGCCTTAGGGATTGATGTATGCCGAAAGTCGGAATGGAACCGGTGCGCCGAAAGGCGCTGGTGGATGCTGCAATGCGCGTGATCGGCGATCACGGTTCGCTGACCGTCACCATGTCCGAGATCGCCAAGCAGGCCGGCGTTTCACCTGCGCTCGCGCACCATTATTTCGGCAGCAAGGAACAGCTGCTGATCGAGACTGTCCGCGTGCATCTACAGCGGCTGCGCGACAGCGTCGTGACGGCACTCCGGGCCGCGACGACACCCCGCGAAAAGCTTTCTGCCGTCATCCGCGTCAGCTTCCAGGCCGATCAGTTCGCGCCGGAGACGATCGCTGCCTGGCTCGCCTTCTATGCCGAGGCGCAGCGGTCAGAGGAGACGCGGCGCTTTCTCGTCATCTACGCGAGACGGCTGCGCTCCAACCTGCTTGCCAATCTCAAGGCTCTATGTCCGGAGGAAGACGCAGAACGCATCGCCGAAGGCGCTGCCGCGATGATCGATGGCCTTTATATCCGTCAAAGTCTGAGATCAGCGCCGATCAGCATTGAGGCTTCGATCGCGCTTACGGAAGATTACATCAATTCACTGCTTGCGCCGCTTTCCGGAGAGGCCCGCCGTTCAAAGGACTGAAACATGACCCTCAAAGCCCAGCCTACCGCCTCGCATTTCATCGACGGGGAATATGTCGAGGACACCGACGGCACTCTTATCGAAAGCATCTATCCGGCGACCGGCGAGGTGATCGCCCGTCTGCACGCGGCAACGCCTGCCATCGTCGAAAAGGCGATCGCGGCCGCAAAGCGGGCGCAGCCCGAATGGGCCGCCATGAGCCCGACGGCGCGCGGCCGCATCCTGAAGCGAGCGGCCGACATCATGCGTGAACGTAACCGCGAGCTTTCCGAACTGGAGACGCTGGATACGGGCAAGCCGATCCAGGAAACCATTGTCGCCGACCCGACTTCGGGCGCTGACAGCTTCGAATTCTTCGGCGGCATCGCGGCGGCAGGTCTCAACGGCTCCTATATCCCGCTCGGCGGCGATTTCGCCTATACTAAGCGCGTGCCGCTCGGCGTCTGCGTCGGCATCGGCGCATGGAACTACCCGCAGCAGATCGCCTGCTGGAAAGGCGCGCCGGCACTGGTCGCCGGCAACGCCATGGTGTTCAAGCCTTCGGAAAACACGCCGCTCGGCGCGCTGAAGATCGCCGAAATCCTCATCGAGGCCGGTCTGCCGAAGGGCCTCTACAATGTCATCCAGGGCGACCGCGAAACCGGGCCTCTGCTCATCAACCATCCCGACGTAGCGAAGGTATCGCTGACGGGCTCCGTGCCGACCGGCCGCAAGGTCGCGGCTTCGGCCGCTGGCAATCTCAAGCATGTCACCATGGAGCTCGGCGGCAAGTCGCCGTTGATCGTTTTCGAGGATGCCGATATCGACAGCGCCATCGGCGGCGCGATGCTCGGCAACTTCTATTCGACCGGCCAGGTCTGCTCGAACGGCACCCGCGTTTTCGTCAACCGCAAGATCAAGTCTGAATTCCTGAAGCGACTGAAGGCCCGCACAGACGCCATGCTCATCGGCGACCCGATGGACGAGGCAACGCAGATCGGCCCGATGGTTTCCTGGGCTCAGCGCGAAAAGGTGCTTTCTTACATCGAAAAGGGCAAGGCCGAGGGCGCGACGCTTTTGACCGGTGGCGGCATCCCGAACAATGTCTCCGGCGAAGGCTATTACATCCAGCCGACCGTTTTTGCCGACGTCACTGACGATATGACGATCGCCCGCGAGGAGATTTTCGGACCGGTCATGTGCGTGCTCGACTTCGATGACGAGGCCGAGGTGATCGCCCGCGCCAATGCGACCGAATTCGGCCTCTCCGGCGGCGTCTTCACAGCCGATCTCACCCGCGCCCACCGCGTGGTCGACCAACTGGAAGCCGGCACGCTCTGGATCAACACCTACAATCTCTGCCCGGTCGAAATCCCCTTCGGCGGCTCCAAGCAATCCGGCTTCGGCCGCGAGAATTCGCTGGCGGCGCTCGAGCACTATTCGGAATTGAAGACCGTCTATGTCGGCATGGGGCCGGTACAGGCACCTTATTGATCCACCTCCCCTTGAGGGGGAGGTCGCCGCTTAGCGGCGGGTGGGGTGACCAGCCGCAGCGCGCGTATCCGCAATCACCCCACCCCGGCCTGCGGCCGACCCTCCCCCTCAAGGGGAGGGTGTTGACTGCCTCGGTTTACGCCTGTTGCCATCTGGAGCACATCGTCATGCAAGCAGATTTCGTCATCGTCGGCTCGGGTTCGGCCGGCTCCGCCATGGCTTACCGCCTGTCGGAAGACGGCAAGCATTCCGTTATCGTTCTGGAGTTTGGCGGCAGCGACTTCGGCCCCTTTATCCAGATGCCGGCCGCCCTTGCCTGGCCAATGAGCATGGATCGCTACAATTGGGGCTATCTTTCCGAACCGGAACCACAGCTCAACAACCGCCGCATCACCGCCCCGCGCGGCAAGGTTATCGGCGGGTCCTCCTCGATCAACGGCATGGTCTATGTGCGCGGTCATGCGGAGGATTTCAACCGCTGGGAAGAACTCGGCGCCCAAGGCTGGGCCTATGCCGACGTGCTGCCCTACTTCAAGCGGATGGAGCATTCGCATGGCGGCGAAGAGGGTTGGCGCGGTACGGACGGCCCGCTGCATGTGCGCCGGGGCGATGCGCGTAATCCGCTCTTTCACGCTTTCATCGAGGCGGGCAAGCAGGCGGGCTTCGAGGCGACGGAGGATTATAATGGCAGCAAGCAGGAAGGCTTCGGCCTGATGGAGCAGACGACCTGGATGGGCCGGCGCTGGTCTGCGGCGACAGCCTATCTTAAGCCTGCCCTGAAGCGGCCGAATGTCGAGCTCATCCGCTGCTTTGCCCGTAAGGTCATCATCGAAAACGGCCGCGCGACCGGCGTCGAAGTGGAGCGCAATGGCAAGATCGAGGTGATCCGTGCGAACCGCGAGGTGATCGTCTCCGCCTCATCGTTCAACTCTCCGAAGCTGCTGATGCTGTCAGGCATCGGACCTGGGCAACATCTGCGCGACATGGGGATCGAGGTGAAGGCCGATCGGCCGGGCGTCGGCGCCAACCTGCAGGACCATATGGAATTCTATTTCCAGCAGACGAGCCTGAAGCCGGTGTCGCTCTATTCCTGGCTGCCCTGGTATATGCAGGGGATTGCCGGTGCGCAGTGGCTGTTCTTCAAGAAAGGCCTTGGTACCTCGAACCAGTTCGAAGCCTGCGCCTTCCTGCGCTCGGCACCTGGCGTCAAACAACCGGATATCCAGTATCACTTCCTGCCCGTCGCCATCAGCTATGACGGCAAGGCGGCGGCCAAGAGCCACGGCTTCCAGGTGCATGTCGGCTACAACCTGTCGAAATCACGCGGCAACGTGACGCTGCGCTCGTCCGACCCGATGGCCGATCCGGTGATCCGCTTCAACTATATGAGCCATCCGGAAGACTGGGAGAAATTCCGCCATTGCGTTCGCCTCACCCGCGAGATCTTCGGGCAGAAGGCCTTCGACGAGTACCGGGGCACGGAAATTCAGCCAGGGGCGAATATTCAGACCGACGACCAGATCGATGCCTTCCTGCGCGAGCACCTGGAAAGCGCCTATCATCCCTGCGGCACCTGCAAGATGGGCTCAAAGGATGATCCAATGGCGGTGGTCGATCCCGATACCCGCGTCATCGGCATCGACGGCTTGCGCGTCGCCGACAGCTCGATCTTCCCGCATGTGACCTACGGCAATCTGAACGGGCCTTCGATCATGACCGGCGAAAAGGCGGCCGACCATATCCTCGGCAAGCCGAAGCTGGCGCGTTCGAACCAGGAGCCTTGGATCAATCCGCGGTGGGAGACGAGCGATCGGTAGGTGTCGCGTGGGACTATTTGCGGGATATACGGAAATACGTCTTTTCCAGCCCTTAGAGCACAGAACCAGTCAGTGCGAGACTGAGCCCGACAATCCGAGAGCCAATGTCATATCGTTGATAATCCCTAGGCGGGCCTCCAACACTGCAATTTCCTCGGGGGTGGTGGAACCAGACGTCTCGATGTCGATGAACAATTGCTCGCAGCCACCCGGTATGACAGTGCCAAACATCTGGCCCGGTTCGTCGCTGATATTTCGCCAACTGTGTCGCACAAGCGGTGGCAGAACGACAACGGTACCCGGAGGTGCATCGAACTCGTCGTCACCGCATTGGATTCGATAGAGACCACGGATTACGCGAAAGATTTCAGTCTCGCGGGTGTGCGTGTGAGGGGCGGGACCATGACCCGGCGGGGTGAAGGTTTCCCACATCCCGAATGCGCCCCCGGTCTCGGCGGCCGTGGCATGGATAACAATCTTGGCGCCAAAAGGCGTCCTTGCTATGCGCTCACTGCCGGGCAAAGAGACAATTGCATTCCGGAAAGTCGACATGGTCACCTCCTCATCGGTTGCAATCCATACATATCACATCGCCGAAAGGTGGTTAATCTCGGTGATGCGAGGTGCGTTTCTTTCGTGATGAGGGCCCTTTGCATTGCACTTGCGATACATTCTGTTCGATCGCTCGAAACGGTCAACACGTGGATTAAGCCTTGGCCGCAAAAGGAAATTCTGTAAGAAAGATCGATATCGCAATTCTCCCCAAGAGGTGAGCGGCCCGGAAAAATGCCTCCAAAGGGCACCGGGCCAGCATAACGGTCACACGTCCCATGCCCCCCATCTACCGCAAGTCCAAGCTGCTCCGCCGTTCCCGCGTTTTCTGGGGATCTTTCAATCTTTGGCGGCCACGTCTGGTGTTCTGGACGGGCGCTCTGGCGATCGGCGTCATCAGCGTCGGCTTCGCCAAGCTCGCCGATCTGGCGCAGCGGGCTTTTACCGGCGTGACGCAATCGGGCGAGTGGATGTGGCTGCTCCCGCTCCTGCTGACACCGCTCGGTTTCGTGTTGTCGGCTTATCTTGCAGCGACGCTGTTTCCCAATTCGCAGGGGAGCGGCATTCCACAGGCGATTGCTGCGCGGCATCTGCATCATGAAGAGGATCGAACGAAGCTGCTCTCGCTGCGGCTCGCCTTCGGCAAGATCGTGCTGACCATATTGGGGCTCTTAAGCGGTGCCTCGATCGGCCGCGAGGGGCCGACAGTGCAGGTCGGCGCGTCCTTCATGCTAGCGGTTGCCCGCTTCGGCGGCATGGCGCAGGCGAAGGGGCTGATCCTCGCGGGCTCTGCTGCCGGCATCGCGGCCGCCTTCAATACGCCGCTTGCGGGTATCGTTTTCGCTATCGAGGAAATGAGCCGCACCTATGAATCACGCGCCAATGGCCTTGTGCTGACCGCGGTCATTCTTTCCGGCCTCGCCGCACTCGGCCTTTCCGGCAGCTACAATTATTTCGGCACGGCCGATGCGGCGCCGACGATGTTTCGAGACTGGATCGTCATGCTGATCTGCGGTGTCGGCGGCGGTGCGCTCGGCGCCACCTTCAGCGGATTGGCGCTCTATGCCGGCATCCGCATCCGCCGCTGGGCGCAACCGCAGCCGCTGAAACGCATGCTGATCCTGGCCGGCCTCTGCGGTCTTGTCGTTGCCGCTGTCGGCGTGCTCTCCGGCGGCCAAACCTTCGGCACCGGTTACGAGCAAGCCCGCGGCGCGGTGGAAGGACATGCCCTGCCCCCGCTCTTCTTCGTCGAGAAGCTACTGGCAAGCTTCCTGTCGATGATATCGGGCATTCCCGGCGGCATTTTCGCGCCTTCGCTTGCCGTCGGCGCCGGCTTCGGCAGCACGGTTGGCACGCTGATCGGCGGCAGCATTGCTCTTGCGGCGATCCTCGGGATGGCCGGCTATTTCGCCGGCGTGGTTCAGGCACCTATGACCGCCTTCGTCATCATCCTCGAAATGACCGGCGACCATCAGGCCGTCATCCCGATCATGGCTGTATCGATGATCGGCTATGTGACCTCGCGGCTGCTGTCGCGCGAGCCGCTCTACCACGGCCTGTCGCGCGTCTTCATCGCAGCGGCGATCCGCGCCCGGCGCGCCATGGAAAAGGAAGGCGGCGAGGAACACCCCGCCCACTGAGTACCGAAGCTCTGCACCGGCCGAAGGGAGCCCCTTCCAATGGGCTTCCTTGAACTTGATCGTCAGGCCATCAGCCTGGCAACTTCCGCACCCTCGGGCTGAGCGATCGCATCGGCGATGGTCGTCGAGAACAGCACCTTGCGGGTCGCATCCGCCACCCGGGCAAAGACGTGGCGGATTTCGCAGGTCTGCTCGCCGTCGCAATCATCGCAGCGACGATAGGCTGTCAGTGACAGACAGGGCAGCGGCGCCAGCGGTCCGTCGATGACCCGCAGGATTTCGCCAAAGGTGATTTCATCCGCCGGCTTGCGCAGGAGATAGCCGCCCTGCTTGCCGCGGCGGCTGATGACGATGCCCTGATGCTTCAGGTCGAGAAGGATCTGTTCGAGGAATTTCTTCGGGATCTTCTGTTGGGCGGCGATGTCGGAAATCATCATCGGCTCACCCGCCTCGGATTGGGCCAAGGCAGATAGCGCCCGCAGCGCATATTTTGCTTTCTGAGTAATCATTTCGAACCGCTTCACACACACATGCGATACGTCCGGTCGAGCGATTCGGCCGATCCGTTATAGAACTCCTTAGCCCTCGTCCCCGGGGCAATTTCGAAGCACTCACACCCTTGGCGCACGGCCAGGAAACGTTAGCAACCCAGACTTGTTATCATTCTTCGTCGCTATGCCCATGGTTTAGCACAAAATCCGCCGCAGCGCATCATTTCGGGCATCACTTCGGATTTCCATTTGACAAGCTATGTGTAACTCTACTATTTCTATAGACATTAAAGCAAGCACTTAAACATGGTCAGCCATATCAAGTGCTTTCGAAGGCCCGCTTCCGGCGGCAAATCGCCTTGGTTAACAGCCGAGGCGGTCGCTTTTTCTTATGGGCACTGCTTCATGGAGATATTTACCCTCCATCTGCATCCTTTCGAAATCTATTTTTCTGTCCGCTGCCGTTACGAACTGCGATACTCCGGCAACATCAGGACAGGATTCCCATGACTGCCATTACCCTTATTGAAGATGCCGCGACGCTCAACAGCCAGCTTGCATCGCTCGACCTTGCCGGCCGTCTGTCTCTCGTGGCCGGTCTCGGTGGCCGCGCCGTATTCACGACGTCGCTCGGGATCGAAGATCAGGTGATCACGGCGGAGATCGGCAATCATCGCCTGCCGATCGAGGTGGCGACCCTGCAGACCGGCCGCCTCTTCCCGGAAACGCTCGCTCTGATCGACGAGACGGAAAGCCAATACGATATCCACATCGTTCGCTACGAGCCGGAGCAGACAGATATCGACGCCTATGCTGCAAAATACGGTCTGAACGGCTTCTATGAGAGCGTCGAAGCCAGGCATGCCTGTTGTGGCGTGCGCAAGCTGAAGCCTCTTGCGCGCGCACTCTCCGGCGCCACCATCTGGATCACCGGCCTGCGCCGCGGCCAGTCCGCCAACCGCGCCGATACGCCCTTTGCCGAATTCGATCCCGAGCGCAACCTGATCAAGATCAACCCGCTTGCCGATTGGGATATCGATGTAATCCGCGCTTACGTCGCCGACAACAGCGTGCCGGTAAACCCGCTGCATGCACGAGGCTATCCCTCGATCGGCTGCGAGCCCTGCACCCGCGCCATCAAGCCCGGCGAGCCTGAACGCGCCGGCCGCTGGTGGTGGGAGAACGACGAAAAGCGCGAATGCGGTCTGCATGTCCACGAAGAAGGTGCTGCCGCAGCAGCACAATAAAGCACCCGCCGGCTCCCGGCATCGATCCAAAGCGCGTTTCCTACGCCGCTGTTCAACCGGGAACCAACGCATCCATTCTTTCCGGCCAAGTTTCGGTCGGGACATTTGAAAGTTCTGGAGTGATAAATGCCTGATAGCCGTCCGGATACGGAAATCTCCCATCCGCAAAGCGCCAAGCCACCGCTCGATCCACATCTGAAGGCGCTGGAAAACGAGGCGATCCATATCTTCCGCGAGGTTGCGGCCGAGTTCGAGCGTCCTGTCATGCTCTATTCGATCGGCAAGGATTCGTCGGTGCTGCTGCACCTGGCGCGCAAGGCCTTCTATCCCGGCCGCATCCCCTTCCCGCTCCTGCATGTGAATACCGGCTGGAAATTCGCCGAGATGATCACCTTCCGCGACGAGATCGTGAAGAAGTATGATCTCGACCTGATCGAGCACATCAACCCGCGCGGCAAGGCGGAGAACATCACGCCCTTCACCTATGGCTCGGCCCGCTACACCGATATCATGAAGACGGAAGCGCTGCGTCATGCGCTGGATGCCGGCCAGTTCGACGCCGCTTTCGGCGGCGCTCGCCGCGACGAGGAAGCCTCGCGCGCCAAGGAACGCATCTATTCCTTCCGCACGCCCGATCATCGGTGGGATCCACGCAACCAGCGCCCGGAACTCTGGAACATCTACAACGGCCAGATCCGCAAGGGCGAAAGCGTTCGCGTCTTCCCGCTTTCCAACTGGACCGAAGTGGATATCTGGCGCTACATCCAGGCCGAGGATATTCCGATCGTGCCGCTCTATTTTGCGGCGAAGCGCCCAATCGTCGAGCGCGACGGCATGATGATCATGGCCGCCGATCCGCGGCTCGAGCTGCTGCCGGGCGAGACCATGCGCGAGGAACTCATCCGTTTCCGCACGCTCGGCTGCTTCCCGCTGACGGGAGCCATCCGCTCCACCGCCACGACCCTTGAAGAGATCATTGCAGAGCTGGAAATCGCCACGGTTTCCGAACGTCAGGGCCGCGCCATCGATCGCGACCAGTCCGGCTCCATGGAAAAGAAGAAGCGCGAAGGATATTTCTGAGATGACTGTCAACGCAAACGTCGTCACAATTCCCGCTGTCGGGCCCGCTGCCGAAACGGCCAAGGCTCTCCGCGATTCGCGCCCGCTTCGCCTGATTACCTGCGGCAGCGTCGATGACGGTAAATCGACGCTGATCGGCCGTCTCCTCTGGGATACCAAGGCGGTCAAGGAAGACCAGGCTGCCACGCTTCAGCGCGATTCCACCGGCAAGCAGAACGATCTCGGCCTACCCGACTTTGCACTGCTGCTCGACGGTCTGCAGGCAGAGCGCGAACAGGGCATCACCATCGATGTCGCCTATCGCTATTTCTCGACCGACAAGCGCTCCTTTATCGTCGCCGACACGCCCGGCCACGAGCAATATACGCGCAACATGGCAACCGGTGCCTCCACCGCCGATCTTGCCGTGCTGTTGGTCGATGCGCGCATGGGCATCCTCGAGCAGACCCGCCGTCATGCAACGATCGCGTCGCTGCTCGGCATCAAGCAGTTCGTGCTCGCCGTCAACAAGATCGACCTGACGAACTACGACCGCGCCGGCTTCGAGAAGATCTCCAACGACTTCCGCGAATTCGCCCTGTCGCTCGGCGTCAAGCAGATCACCGCCATTCCGATGTCGGCGCTGAAGGGTGAAAACGTCGTCTATTCCGGCCAGGCTGCCATGCCGTGGTACACCGGCCCGACGCTGGTCGAAACGCTGGAACTGGCGACCGTTCGCTCCGCCCAGACGGTCGGCTTCCGTCTTTCGGTACAGCGCGTCTCCCGCCCGGGTGAGAGCTTCCGCGGCTATCAGGGCACCGTTGCCGGCGGTTCGGTGAAGCCTGGTGACAGCGTCATGATTCTGCCGTCGGGCATGGTCGCCAATGTCTCGAAGATCGTCACCTTCGATCTCGTGCGCAACGCGGCGGTCGCCGGCGATGCGATCACGCTCGTTCTCGACCGTCAGGTGGACGTATCGCGTGGTGACATGATCGTCGCCATCGACAGCCAGCCGCAGACCGGCCTCTCCTTCGACGCGCAAATCGTCGCGCTGCAGCCTGAGGGCATCGAGCCTGGCAAGCGCTACTGGCTGAAGAGCGGCAGCCGCCGCCAGCGCGTGCAGGTGCAGCCGATCGCCCAGCTTGAGCTGAAGACCGGCGCATGGGCTCCGGCGCAGGCGCTATGGATGAACGCGATCGGCAAGGTCCGCCTGACCTTCGACGAAAGCGCCATCTTCGATCCCTATGAGCAGAACCGCTCGACCGGCTCCTTCATCCTGATCGATCCGGAAAGCAACAACACGGTTGCGGGCGGCATGATTACCGGCAAGCGTTCCGATGTCGGCGGTATTCACAAGGATGGCCAGCGCGTTCTCCTGTCCCTGCCCGCCGATCTCGCCGAGCAGATCATGGCAAGCGAGCTGTTCGCCAGCCGCCGCGATGAAACAGATGTGCGCCGCGTCACCGCCGCACAGGCCGCGGAAATCTGGGCGAACGCGGCAAGCGATATTTGATTGCTATCGCATGTGATGACAGAAGGCGGCGGGCTCGGCTCCGCCGCCTTGTCATTTGTAGGGCTGCTCACCCAATCACCCCAATCAGCCGTGGAGCAATCGCTCAAAGCTTGAGATCACTGCAATATCTCGCCGAAAGCCGCCACCAGGCGGTCGCACTCCTCATCCGTTCCAATCGTGATGCGCAGGAAGTCGTCGATACGCTCGGCGGAAAACCGTCTTACCAGAATATTCCTGCTCCGAAGCTCTGCCGCAAGTTCCACACCCGGCCTGCTCCGATGCCGCGCGAACAGAAAATTCGTAGATGACGGCAGAACGTGAAAGCCCAGCTCCCCGAGTTCGGCGGCCAGCCGTTCCCGGCTGGCGATGATCATGGCGCGATGGCGTTCGAACCAGTCGCGATCCTTCCAGGCCGCGACGGCACCTGCCTGCGCGAGCCGATCGAGAGGATAGGAATTGAAACTATCCTTGACCCTTTCCAGTGCCTCGATCAGCGGTCTCTGCCCAACAGCGAAACCGACACGCAGGCCGGCGAGCCCGCGCGACTTCGACAGGGTCTGAATTACCAAGAGGTTCGGATATGTCCGGACAAGTGGAACCGCGCTCTCGCCGCCGAAATCGACATAGGCCTCGTCGATGACGACGACCTGATCGGGATGATCCCTAAGAAGAGTTTCAATATCGGCCAGAGGCAGGCCGATGCCTGTCGGCGCATTGGGATTGGGCAGAATGATTGCACCGCAGGGCTGACGATAATCCTCGAGGCGGACCCGCATTTCGGCATCGACCGGAACTTGCCGATACGCCACGCCGAAGAGGCGGCAATAGGTCGGATAGAAGCTGTAACTGATGTCGGGGAAAAGCAAGGGCTCATCATGGTTCAGCAGCGCCTGGAACGTGTGGGCCAAAACCTCGTCCGATCCATTGCCGACAAAGACCTCGTCCTTGTCGAGCCCGAAACTCTCGGCGATTGTAACACGCAACTCCCGCGCCGTCGGATCCGGATAGAGCCGCAGTGTATCGGATGTAGCCTTCGAGATCGCCTCCAGGGCAAGCGGCGAAGGACCGTAAGGGCTCTCATTGGTGTTGAGCTTGATTATTCCGCCCGTGGCCGGCTGCTCGCCGGCGACATAGGGGATCAAGGAATGAACAATAGGGCTCCAGAAGCGGCTCATCGTGATTTCCAAAGTTAGCGATTGCAGACCGATCGTGCGGCAAGTCTGCATATGAGCAAACACCGTCGCAAACTCGAGCTCCCGCGACAACTGTCTCCCGAGCAATTCTGAAATTATCTCACTCGGCAGGCAAGCGGACCTCAAGCCGATACGATGATCTGCGTCTCAGGCAGCGGTCGTCGCCGGCAAAACATCACAGCTCTTTGCAAACAACCGCTCGCTCAGAAAATCGACAAAAACCCGAACCTTGGGCGACATATGGCGATTGGATGGCCAGAGCAGATGGAAATGGCCGGGTTCGTCGATGAAATCGTCGAGAACTGTCCTGAGCGTTCCTTCCGCAAGCGGACTGCGCACGAGGAAATCCGGCATGCAGCCGATGCCGAGGCCGGCAACGGTCGCGCCGCGCACTGCCTCCATATTGTTGCAGGAGAAGGCCGTTCGCATCCGCAGATCCGGCTCGCCTTCGGGCATGGTCAGCGGCCAATCCTGCAGCTTGCCGCTGTTGGGAAAGCGAAACCTGACGGCCAGATGCTCGTTGAGATCACGCGGGCAACCGGGAATACCGAAGCGTTCGAGATAGCTGGGCGCAGCGCAGAGCAGCATCTGAAACGGCCGCAAGGTGCGCGATATCAGCCGGGAATCCGGCAGGTCGCCGCTGCGAATCGCAACATCGACGCCCTCCTCGATCATATCGACGATGCGATCGTTGAAATCGATGTCGAGCTCAACCTCGGGATAGCGGGCCACGAATTCCGGCACGACGGGCAAGAGGAAGTGATAGCTGACGATCGGCACACTGACGCGCAACCGCCCGCGTGGCACGGCAACCGCCTGCGCAAGCGAGGCCTGCGCATCCTCGAGATCGTCGAGCACCCGCCGGCAGCGTTCGTGAAAGAGACGCCCCTCCTCGGTCAACCGGATGCTGCGCGTGGAGCGCTGCAGCAGCCGGACGCCAAGCTGATGTTCGAGATTGCTGACCGCCTTGCCGACCGCGGATGCCGAAAGGCCGAGCACGCGTCCAGCAGCGGCAAAGCTGCCGAGATCTGCGGTGCGAACAAAGGCCGTCAGGCCGCTTAAACGATCCATGGGCGCATTCCATTCGAGAGTTTTATTCCGATATATATGGAAAACTAGCGCAATTATCATCCGATTACAGCAAATATATCCTGCTTGAGTCATTTGAAGCGCGCGAGCATCGGCCTTTGGCCAGCACCACTCCCAGGATTGCCCGCCACTTCCCCTTTGCTCAAACCTCATGGTAATCCGATGACTTCTCCCCAGACAAAGGTCGCAAGTCCGACCGAGAAATTCTTCGTCCTCGTCGCCGTCTGCTGCGCCGCAGCGGCGATGCCGCTGACATTCACCGGCCCCGCTGTTGCCTTACCGGCCATCAGCCGCACGCTCGGCGGCAGCCCGATCGCGCTCAACTGGGTCACCAACGCCTTTATGCTGACCTTCGGCAGCTGCCTGATGGCATCCGGCGCGCTGGCAGACAGCTTTGGCCGGCGGCGTATCTTCCTGGCGGGCGTCGGCTGCTTCGCGCTCTTCTCAGCCGGCTTGGCGCTTGCCGGCAACATCGTCTGGTTCGACATATTGCGGGCATTGCAGGGCCTTGGCGCAGCCGCCGCTTTTTCCGGCGGCATGGCCTCGCTGGCGCAGGAGTTCGACGGCACGGCGCGGATGCGTGCCTTCAGCATCGTCGGCTCCAGCTTCGGCGTCGGTCTCGCCTTCGGGCCGATCGCGTCCGGCCTGATGATCGATGCCTTCGGCTGGCCGTCCATCTTCATTCTCGTGGTCGCCCTGGCGTTGCTCGCACTTGGCCTCGGCGCCTGCTTCCTGCGCGAATCCAAAGATCCCGACGCGGCGGGACTGGATTGGCCGGGCGCACTGAGCTTCACGCTTGCCTTGACGCTCTTCACCTATGGTGTGCTGCGTGCGCCGGAAACTGGCTGGAGCGATCCGCTCGTCCTCGCCCTGCTGGCCGGCGCAGCACTGTTCTTCCTTGCCTTCGGCATCATCGAGCGCGTTGTGAAACGGCCCATGCTGGATCTCAGCCTCTTTCGCTATCCGCGTTTCGTCGGTGTGCAGCTTCTGGCGGCAGCGCCCGCCTATGCCTTCGTCGTTTTGCTGATCCTGCTGCCCGTGCGCTTCGTCGGCATCGAAGGCATGAGCGAGATCGGTGCCGGGCGGATGATGGTTGCGCTTTCGGCGCCGCTGCTCGTCCTGCCGATCGTTGCAGGACTTCTCACCCGCTGGTTCAGCCCCGCAACGATCTGCGGCACCGGCCTCGTCATCTCGGCGGCAGGCCTTTTCTGGCTCAGCCATTTTGCAGCAGGCTCAGCTCCATTTGTCCTCATCGGCCCGCTGCTGACGATCGGCGTCGGCATCAGCCTGCCCTGGGGCTTGATGGATGGGCTCGCCGTCAGCGTTGTTCCCAAGGAGCGAGCCGGCATGGCAACCGGCATTTTCAGCACTACCCGCGTCGCCGGCGAAGGGGTCGCGCTCGCCATCGTCAGCGCCGTTCTCTCCGCCTTTATCCAGTCGAATCTCGGTGAGCACGCCGCTATGGCTGCACAGCAGCTCGTAACCGGCAACCTGGCCGCAGCAGCATCGAATGTGCCCGCGATCGGGCACGACGCTCTTATCCAGAGCTACGGCGACGCCTTCAGCACGCTGCTCTGGCTACTAACCGGCATCACTGTTCTGACAGCCGTCGTCGTCTTTTCTTTCCTCGGACGATCGTCAGCAAGCGCCGTGGCAGAAGATGCCGAGCAACCGGGAGAGGAAGAGGATACGATACGCGTATCGAACGCTTAAGTAATGTTGGCGGCTGACCGGAAAATTACTCGGTCAGCCCGCCCCGACCCGGCATAACAAGAAGGCCGATCGAAGGCCGAAAAACCTGCCACGCTGCAACAGAATGTTTCGAGGCCACATAAAATGTGCGCGCCAGATCCATCTACGAACGCTCCCCTGGGCAGCGCCCGGCTAGCGTTTATATCCACCGCTGCTATATCATATCCGCATGATATCAGACCGGTTTTTGAAGATTATTGCCTGGACCTATATAGCGGCGCTCGTTGGCGTGACGCTCGCACATTTCAATTGGCAGGGCACATTCGGCAATCCGTTCGACATTTTTCGCGCCGTCGCACTCTGTATCGCAGGCATGCTTGCACGCCTCGCTTATCCGCAATCCCCATCCTTCACCTGCCTTTTGATGATCGGTAGCGTATTGGCGCTTTCCGTTTCGCATCTCCTGGCGAACGGGAATTTTGGTTCGACGCTAGACATTATCGTTGGCATGACCAGCGGGCTTTGGGGAATTATGATCGGCTCGATGCTGAGCAAGCTCCTCATCCCGGCTTCGAAGCGACCCGCCTGATATCAACCCGCACAGGAAGAGCAACATCGATCGCACGGACATGCCTTCTTGGCCGTGGCCTCATTTGCGTTGGTGGGCAATTGTGCTCGATATCCGGACGGCGACAATATTTCCAAACAATAATAAACGAGCAAACGGGTTATTGTACATCAAAGTGACTATTGCGCAGCAAATATTATGCTTCGCTTAGCATCTTTATTTGCCGATGTTGCTTTCCTGCAACTGAAACTTAAATTTCACGAAAAAGTCATTCCGAGAAAAATATATCATATAACTTTCTAGGAATTGGTCTCTAATAAGGACCAGAAGCGGGTGGGGCCCGTTTCTCCCGAGTCGGGGTTTTAAACAGGGATAGGGTAAGGGCACGTCGATTTTCGGCGCGATAGCCTATGCCCAATCTATATTGGATTGGAGTTTTTATGAACATCAAGAGCCTTCTTCTCGGCTCCGCTGCTGCTCTGGCAGCAGTTTCTGGCGCTCACGCAGCCGACGCTATCGTTGCTGCCGAGCCGGAACCGCTCGAATACGTCCGCATCTGCGACGCATATGGCGCTGGCTACTTCTTCATCCCGGGCTCGGAAACCTGCCTCAAGATCGGCGGTTATGTCCGTACCGAAGGCAAGTGGTACGATGCCTACAACCCAGACAGCCACAATGGCACTCTCTGGCATACCCGTGCTCATCTGAGCCTCGACACTGCGACCGACACTGAATACGGTCCGCTGAAGACCAACACGGTCATCCGCTTCGACTGGCAGGATGGCGGCGCGACCACCACGAAGCTGCTGTTCGCAAACATCAGCCTCGGCGGTTTCCTGGTCGGTAAGGCTGACTCCCAGTACAACTCGTACATCGGTTATGCCGGCGGCGTCATCAACGACGACGTGGTCAATGACGGCCCGTACGAACTCAACCAGTTGACCTACAACTACGACGCCGGCAACGGCTTCACGGCTGTGGTCTCGGTTGAAGACAGCAACTCCGGTTCGGGCGCCAAGGGCGCTAACGGCGAAGACAGCACCAACCACTACCTGCCTGACGTCGTTGCCGGCGCTGGCTACAAGGCTGGCAACTTCGGCTTCAAGATCGTCGGTGGTTATGACTCCATCGTCGAAGAAGGCGCCATCAAGGCTCGCGTCGATGCCGACTTCGGCGTCTTCAAGGCCTTCTTGATGGGCGGCTGGAACACCGATGGCGACAAGCTGAACAAGTACGCAAACTCCAACGGCGCCGGCCCTGCCAAGGGTATCGGTTGGGGCGACTGGGCCGTTTGGGGCGGCGTCACCGTTCCGATCAACGAAAAGCTGCAGGCTAACGCTCAGGTTGCCTACACCGACTCGAAGATCTTCGCAGCGACGGCAAACGTCAAGTGGAACCCGGTCAAGAACCTCCAGATCACGCCGGAAGTTTCCTACACCAACTGGGACTCCATCAATCAGGACCAGTGGGCTGGCGTTCTTCGCTTCCAGCGCAGCTTCTAATAGCTCGTTTACGAGATCTGATCTGACTTGACCCCTGATCGGATGGGGATCGGCCTGACTTCCAGCGAAGTCGGGCCGATCCTTCCGAGCCAGGGGTTCGTTATTTCTCTCGGGCAGGCCTAGGGATTAACTTACCGAGGGCCTCGGCGAGAAGGGTGCGGGAGCGGGCAGGCAGGCATTTCGTTCCCAAATGAAGGCGTCATGACGCTGCGCTCTCAATTCTCATTCTCCCTCATCGACATCAGGCATTTTTTATCGTAGAGACGACCCATGTCTTTGACCTTCGCATATGCCTCGCGATTTTATTCGTACCGCTGCTCTCAGCGGAGGCGGGCCTGTGCGTAGTTAGAAGAGACACGACAGCAAAGACCCGAACCAGCCGCTAGTCTACCTGGCGGCTTTTTTGTCGCCACGGTATGACCCCAAAAGGAACCGATACCGTGTTGAATTCCACCGACGACTTGCGCATTGTCGAGATCACGGCGCTGACGCCGCCCTCTCGGATCATTGACGAAATCCCTCGCGACGAAGCCGTGACGGCGACCGTTACCGGCGCGCGCAACGCCGTTCACAACATTCTGCGTGATGAAGACGACCGGCTGATCGTCGTCATCGGCCCCTGCTCCATCCACGATCCGGCCGCAGCACTCGATTACGCCGCGCGACTGAAAGAACAGCGGGATCGCTTCGCCGACGATCTCGAAATCATCATGCGCGTCTATTTCGAGAAACCGCGCACGACGGTGGGCTGGAAGGGCCTGATCAACGACCCGCATCTCGACGGCAGCTACCGCATCGAGGAAGGTCTGCGCATTGCCCGCAAGCTGCTGTTCGATGTCAACGAGATCGGCTTGCCGGCAGGCTGCGAATATCTCGATACGATCACGCCGCAATATATTTCCGATCTGGTAAGCTGGGGGGCGATCGGCGCGAGGACGACGGAGAGCCAGGTGCATCGTCAGCTGGCATCCGGCCTCTCCTGCCCCGTCGGTTTCAAGAATGGCACGAATGGCGACGTGCGCATCGCGCTCGACGCGATCGTCGCCGCATCACAGCCGCATCACTTCCCCGCCGTGACCAAGGAAGGTCTTGCTGCGATCGCCTCGACTCGCGGCAATGAAGATTGTCACATCATCCTGCGCGGCGGCAAAGAGCCCAACTATGATGCAGCCAGCGTGCAGTCGACGGCGGAACAGTCTCTCAAAGTGGGTCTTGAGCCACACATCATCATCGATGCCAGCCATGCCAACAGCAGCAAGAACCCCGAAAATCAGCCGCTCGTCGTCACCTCAGTCGCCGAGCAGGTTGCAGCCGGCGACCGACGGATCAAGGGCATGATGATGGAGAGCAATCTCGTTGCGGGTCGCCAGGATCTCGTGCCGGGCAAGCCGCTGGTCTATGGCCAGAGCATCACCGATGGCTGCATCGACTGGCCGACCTCGGTCCGCACGCTGAAAGATCTGGCAAAGGCCGTCCGAGCACGGCGCCAGGCACGCTAACGCCGTCTCTCATTCGGGAGACAGGTTCAGGCTAAATGCGTCGGTAGTGCGCGAGGCTGAGATAGTTTTTTGTAGGCCCGCGCACACGCCACATCTCCGCCCAAGCATCCGGCGAGCGAAAGAACAGACGGCCCCGATAGAGATCGGGACCGCAATGATGGGTGACGCGCTGCGAGGCACTGTCTCCGATGCGAATGAATTCCGAAAGATTGGGGAAACGCACGACGAGATGCTTGTACGCGTCATCGAGCCGATAGGTGCGGCTACTTCTGAGCGTTGCGTGATCGCTTCGCGTATCACCGTGCTCCTCGAACTGGACAGGCGTGACGAACGCCTGCCCTTCGAATGTGAGCAGGGAGCCGTTGAAGCGATCGAGGATTCGCCGCCTCACCTCCCATGTGCCGAGATAGAGGTTCAGCCGGTCGGTACCGGCCGATCCTTTCATCATGAGGCCGCGCGCTGTGCTGCGTCGGCCTGCCGGCGGGGCAGTTTCCAGCCGGGCCGGACAAAATGGCAGGTATAGCCGTTCGGATAGCGCTCCAGATAATCCTGGTGCTCCGGCTCTGCCTGCCAGAAATCGCCGACGGGGGCGACCTCGGTGACGACCTTGCCGGGCCACAGGCCGGAGGCGTCGACATCGGCGATGGTATCCAGCGCGACCTGCTTCTGCTCTTCGCTGGTGTAGAAGATCGCCGAGCGGTAACTCAAGCCGACATCGTTGCCCTGGCGGTTGCGCGTGGAGGGATCATGGATCTGGAAGAAGAACTCCAGCAGATCGCGATAGCTGATCTTCTGCGGATCGAAAATGATTTCGATCGCCTCGGCATGGGTGCCATGGTTGCGATAGGTGGCGTTGCGGACATCGCCGCCGCTGTAGCCGACGCGCGTCGAGATGACGCCGTTGTAACGGCGGATGAGATCCTGCATACCCCAGAAGCAACCGCCGGCGAGAACTGCACGTTCCGTTGTCATCTTACATCCTCCACTTGATCGATATAGGCACCATAGCCCTCTGCCTCCATGCGGTCACGCGGCACGAAGCGGAGCGAGGCGGAATTGATGCAATAGCGCAGGCCGCCGCGATCGATCGGCCCGTCCGGGAAGACATGGCCCAGATGGCTATCGCCATTGGCCGAGCGTACTTCGACGCGGATCATGCCATGCGACATGTCGGTCAATTCGCTGACATTGGCGGGTTCGATCGGTTTGGTAAAGCTCGGCCAGCCGCAGCCGGAATCGAACTTGTCGGCCGAGGCAAAAAGCGGCTCGCCGGAGACGATGTCGACATAGATGCCGGACTGCTTATTGTAGAGATATTCGCCCGAGCCCGGACGTTCCGTGCCGCTCTGCTGCGTCACGCGATACTGCTCAGGAGTGAGCTTGGCGATGGCTTCCGCCGTCTTGCTGTATTTGCCCATCGTTGTTCTCCTTGCCCCTTGGCACATCTTCCGAGCTTGGCCTGACGCCCTCAATGAGGACTGGAGAAGGCCGGAATAAGCTCGATCAGCGCTGAGGGAGTGGTTGCAGAGCCAATATAGGCATCGCATGATCGATTTGCCATATCCATCACGACGGCGTGACGCCCCGCCCTTCCCGCGCTTTACCTATTCGCTTCGCTTGAGGCAGCATAAATCGCGGCAAGCGCCTCGATGCCGGCCTGATCGTCACCATCGAAGCGGCCGGGAAGCGGGCTGTCGAGATCGATGACGCCGAAGACCTTTCCATTGTGAAGGAGCGGCACGACCAGCTCCGAGCGCGAAGCCGCATCGCAGGCAATGTGACCGGGAAAGGCATGCACGTCCTCGACGAGGATCGACTGCGCCCTTTCGACCGCCGTCCCGCAGACGCCGCGACCGACGGCAATGCGGACGCAGGCTGGCTTTCCCTGGAACGGCCCCAGCACAAGCTCGTCTTTCCGCTGAAGGAAATAGAAGCCCGCCCAATTGAGGTCCGGCAGCATCTGGTAGATCAATGCAGAGGTATTGGCCGCGTTGGCAATCCAATCGTGCTCACCGTCAAGCAAGGCCTTCAGCTGATCCGCAAGTTCTCGATAGAATTCGGGCTTGCTGTCGTGCCGGACCGCTTTTTCTGCAAACATCGGCTTGGTCTTTCGAAGTTTCCGTCCTGGAGAGACTATCAGTCCTTATCGTCGGGAGGGCAAGGCCAGCTGGACGGCGCCTTCAGCCAAGACGGCAATATGGTCGTATTGTCCCCGCAAGCCAGATTGATCTGGGCCTGCTGCAGACCGCTTGCGTTCGACAGATCGAGACCCTCGATGCGCGTCAGATACATGAAGGCGCCGCTGAAGGAGGTCGACCCGTCCATCACCGCACCGTTCAAGGTCGCGCGCGAGAGATTGGCGAAAGAGAAATTCGCCCCCGTCAGTACGGTCTTGTCGAAATCGGCGCGGCCGAGCTCCGCTTTCTGGAAATCAGCGTTCTTCAGCTGTGCGCCGGCAAATTCGGCCCGCTGCAATTCGGCATTGGCAAAGGACGCGCCGTTGGCGGTAGCGTTGCTGAAATCGGAGCGGTATGCCTCGATCTTAGCGAAGTTGGCGCCATCGGCCTTGGCATTCTTCAGCCAGGCACGCACGAGGGTAGCCTTTTCGAGATTGGCCGAGGTCAGGTTGGTGTCGCTGAGATCGGTGCTGTCGAAATGCGCGCCTGCCAGATTGGCGCCCTTCAGGTCGCTGCTCTGCAGCATGATATTGGCCTTGCTGCAGCCACTCCAATCCAGTCCCGGCCCGGCGACATTGCCGCAATCGCCGGCGCGCAGGATACTACCGCCGGAACCTAGAAGAAATGCGGCGCTCAACGCCAGCACCCCAAAGAAGGTTGCGATTCTCAATCTCTTCCCGACAGCATCACCGCGCAAAGCATCGTTACGCTGGCGCCACCCCATGATCGTCTCCCCAACCAATCTGGCCACCCCGTCCACAAGATCCATTCCGTTACTCCGCTCCAGCACCTGCCAGCCGAACTCTCGCCCTGAGTCGGATGCACGTCCCTCTTCCTTGTACATGGTGCTTCGGGCGACAAAAAGAGCCGGTTTTGCAAAAGCATATCTAAGACGTGGTTTGAATGTGAGCCGATGGAGTGGGGAAACGGCCGACGGGCACCAGAAGAATTGTAGCAAACTCCATACGGCCCGCGGCCGGAAGCGGGACGGCGTGATGGAAATGCCGCGACGATATTGGCGGAACCACTCCGGCCTTGCGCAAGCCAGCCAGACAGTATTCTTAAACGGGAGATTTTTCGGGAACAGGATCAATATTTTAAGCTGGTCGGAGTGGAGTGATTCGAACACTCGACCCCCACGTCCCGAACGTGGTGCGCTACCAGACTGCGCTACACTCCGTGACCAGCGGCGCTTCTATAGACCAGCCATTTTTGATGCACAAGCACCAATCTCAAAAAACCTTTTGATTTTTGACGAAAAAATTACACCCGCATCTGCCTAGAAAATCGGCAGGAAACAGCGGCCGAAAATGCCGGCGTGCAAAAGACGCAACAGATCAAGTAAAATCCCGTTTGTACACAATGATAGGAATTTTCTTTTGCCGGCTTTGGCGCTAAAGCCCTAAGCGGGACAGGTGGAAATGTCGTGGGACAGCGCGGCTTTTCCGCGACCTTTGCGTGACAGAAGCTCAAGGACGACACGATGAATATCCGCATGATCACCGCGGCTGGACTGTTGCTGGCGCTGGCCGGTTGCAGCACCACGACGACAACAACGACAGCAGCCCTGCCGCTGCTCGCGAAGAACCCCGTTCAGGATCGCTGGCAGGGCCAGTCTGCAGGCCGCTTCTTCGCGGCTTACGGACCGCCGCTCTCCGACCGCGATGAAGGCGGCAACCGCGTCTACACCTGGCGTGGCGGCTACAAGAACGTCACCGTCGTCAACAAGGAAGGCAAGAAAGCCGGCAAGCGCTCCCTCAGCTGCAAGGCCGACATCGTCACCAACCAGAGCTACGAAATCCGCTCGGTCAAGATTCTCGGCGACCAGCCGGGCGTGAGCGGTTCGTCCTATTGCGCCGAGCTTCTGGCGCCATCGGAAAAGCCTGCAAAAGCTGAACAAACGGACTGAGGCCAAAAGCTTCATCCCGAGACAATGTTAACGGGCGGCCTGCGAGGGCTGCCTGTTTTTGTTTGAGACTTTATTAGTTTACTGCGGCGAGCTCGGCGCAATTTTTTGGCGGTGGTGCATCGGCTGCCGACATGAAGGTCCTATCGATAGCATAGAGTTTCGCAAAGGGCGTTTCGGCGGCGAGCTTCACACCTTGCGGCGTGGCACCGCCGAAGCGATCCTCGACATCTGCATTGACGAGCAGAATGAAATCGAAGTGCCGCCGCCAATCGCTGAGATAGGGCGCGATGGCGCTGACGGCCCTGATTTCATCAGGGCAATCCAGCAGGCTTATGGAGAACAGATTGCCTTCCGGTACGGCGATGCCGCTCCAGGGCGGCAAAACCGTCAACGGCTGCTTGCCTTTGGCGGTGAAGAGCGTGGGCACGAAGGCATGGGCGAAAGGGGTAGCAAGAGTCGGCAGATGCCGGAACGTATCCTGGTTCCAGGCGAAATAGCGATGATCGGCAAAACCGTGCTCATTCGGCTGCCGCATAACCGGCAGGACTGCCGCGCCATCCGGCACTGACGCCAGCACAGCCCGAACGGCGGCGGCATCGGCATCTCCCTGCCACCAGTTGAAGCCGATCCAGGCGGTTCGGCCGAGCACGACTGTCGAGAGCACGAACATAACGATCAGAGCCTGGCGACGCGGCTGACACGGCATGGGGCAGATCATCACCATGGCCGCAAGCGCTGTCATGATCGGGAAGCGCCAGCTGATCCAGCCCGTGCCGAGCATATGACGCGGCGCGATGCAGGACAGAAGCAGCAGGCCGGCGGCCGCGATTGCCATGCCAACATGAATAGTCAGACGGCGCGTGCGCGTCGCATAGGTGCAGAGGAGGATCAGCGGGATCAGGAGCAGCATGTCGGCCAGCAGCGCATAGCTCCACAGCGCCGATATGAGATTGGCCAGGATCAGAACGAGTGAATCGTTCCAGGATGCATCCAGGCCGCCGCCGCCATCCGGCAAGACGGGCTGGTAGAGAAACAGGCAAATCGCTGGCAGTGTGCAGGCGAGCATCGCGATCAGAAGCCTGCCGCACAGGCGCAGGAAGGCGACCGGCGATCTCAAGGCCGCCGTCGTCGGCGAGAATTCGAGACCGCAGACAAGCGCCATGTAGAAGCCCAGCGAAAAGATATGCATGACCGTCAGCAGCAGGCCGGCGAACAGGCGCCAAACAAACAGCACGGCCGGATTGCGCGATTGCAGAGCGTGGTCGGCGCTCGCGAAAAGCAGCGCCATGCCGAGCCCGATCTGGAAATTGATGAAACCACCAATCAGCGTCGCGCACCAGGCGAAATACAATATGCCGATCTGCCAGTAATAGCCGCCGCCGTGCAGGCGCCGGTGCAAGGCGATCGCGCCGAGCGGCGGCAGCACGATTGCCAGGAAGAGAAGGCTGCGCGCCAGCAGCGAGACGCCGATCAGCGACCCCAGCCAATAAGCGGCGAGATCGATGCCAACATTGGTGAACGTCCTGTTCCAGTCGAGCGCATAGATTTCGCGAAAGGGCGGCGTGTTGATGCCACCGGCCAGCAGCCACATGCGTGCATAATGGTTGGGATAGTCGAGGATCGGTGGAAATTTGAAGACGATAACGAAAATCACAACGAGAATCAGAAAGGCTGCAATCGCCAGACCCGGCTTCTGCCTGGCGATGGCGGCATCTTCCGGTGACGGCGCATTTACTGATGGCTGAGACATCAGCGGACCGCCCTCACCTGCTCCGCGTTGTCAGCCGTTTCGCCGAAGCCGCTTAAGGCGCGTTCGAGCGCACTCCGTTTGCCCGTTGCGTCCAGATCGGAGAAGTCGCCGCGGATCTCGAGCGAGCGGCCGCCCTGCAGCAGGCTTTCGATCATGAACATCGGGCGCCGCTTGTTCTCCTGCACCAGGCGGCCGACATATTCCCCGATAATGCCGATGCAGATGAGCTGAATGGCGCTGAAAGCGGTGATGGCCGCCATGATGCTCGACCAGCCGACAATCGTTTCGCCCGCAAACCAGCGAATAAGCGTATAGACGAGCAGCAGGGCCGCGCAGCCGGCGCTGGCGAGGCCGAGCCAGGTGCTGATGCGCAAAGGCACGGTGGAGAAGCTGGTGATGGCATCGAGCGCGAAATTGATCATCTTGCGCAGCGGATATTTGGTGGTGCCAGCAAAGCGCGCATCACGTTCATAGGGCAGCGCCACTTGCTTCCCGCCTATCCAGCTCACCATACCGCGGATGAAGCGATCCCGCTCCGGCATTGCCAGCAGGATATCGACGACGCGGCGGCGCATCAGCCTGAAATCGCCGACATCGCGCGGGATCGCCACCGAGGCGAGCCGCGACAGCAGCCGGTAGAAGAGCGAGGCCGAGGTGAGCTTGAACCAGCTCTCCCCCTGCCGCCGCACGCGCTGGCCATAGACGACATCCGCGCCGCGATCCATGATCGGCATCATCAGCAGCAACAGTTCTGGCGGGTCCTGAAGATCGGCATCGATCAACAGCACCCGCTCGCCGCGTGAGGCGGCAAGGCCGGCGGTGGCCGCCAGCTGATGGCCGTGGTTGCGCATGAGGCGCACGCCGAGCACCTGCGGCGTCTCAGCCGCGAGCGAGGCGATCACCTCCCAGGTACCATCGGTCGACCCGTCATCCACCAGGATAATCTCGAAGGCCTCGCCTGCGATGCCCCGCGCCGTTGCCTCCGCCCGCCGGCAAAATTCGCCAAGCCCCTCCTCCTCATTGTGGCAGGGGGCAACGATGGAAAGCAGCAGTTCCTCGGGTTTCTGGTTCATGATCGCCTGTATCGAGATGACGGCGATCAGAATGAAGGAGAAAGGTCAAACAAGATTTAAGGGATGAAATAACGATGCTGCCAGTCGAGAACTTCGCAGGGCAATATCTCCAACGCAGCAAAGATATTCTTGTCGCAAGGAGCAGAGCGTTGGTGGACTCTAGGATAATCTTAGGGTGTGTGGCTGGGGCGCCAGGATTCGAACCTGGGAATGCCGGTACCAAAAACCGGTGCCTTACCGCTTGGCGACGCCCCAACATGGGAAATGGCTGTCATGCCAGCCAAACCGGCGTCTGATTAGCAAAGGTCGCATCGCGCTACAATGACTAAGTGATGCACGGACGCATATTTCTGTGTGCTTTCCAGGCGTCTATGATAGGTCTTGCTGCACCGCATTCGAAATAAGGAGGCTTGATGAGCCAGTTTCGCGCCCGCCCGCCGGCCCTGCCCACGGTGCTTCTCGACGATGCCGTCTGCCGCATCACCCGCTGGGATTTCGAGCCGGGCGCCGATACCGGGCATCATGTCCATGGCCTCGGCTATGTCGTGGTGCCGATGACCGATTGCCAGTTTCTGCTGGAGGAGCCGGGCGGCAACAGGCGGGTCGATATTGCCAAGGGCGCCGCCTATCGGCGTGAGGCAGGCGCCGAGCACAATGTCGTCAATGCCGGCACCGAGCCGATGTCATTCATCGAAATCGAATACAAGTAATCATGAGCACACCAGACTTCGACCTCGCCTTCGAACCCGCCTATGGCCGGGCCGTTCCCATTGCGCCCGGCATCGAGCGGATGACGGTCAACAATCCCAGCGCCTTCACGTTCCACGGCACCAACAGCTACATCGTCGGCACCTCCTCCGTCGCCGTCATCGATCCCGGTCCGGAGAGTGATGAGCATTTCGCTGCCCTGATGGCGGCGCTGAAGGGGCGCGAGGTCACGCATATCTTCGTCAGCCACACCCATCGCGATCACTCGCCGCTGGCCAAGCGATTGAAGGAGGCAACGGGGGCACTGACCGTCGGCGAAGGGCCGCACCGTGCTGCGCGCCCGCTCCATCAGGGCGAGGTTAATCCTTTTGCCGAAAGCTCCGACATGGAGTTTCAGCCCGACATCGTGCTTGCCGATGGCCAAAGCGTCGCCGGAGACGGCTGGCAGCTGACGGCGCTGCTGGCGCCGGGCCATACGGCGAACCACGCCTGTTTCGCGCTCGATGGCACAGGCATCGTCTTCTCGGCCGATCATGTCATGGCCTGGGCGACCTCGATCGTCGCGCCGCCGGATGGTTCGATGGCGGATTATATGACCTCGCTGGAACGTCTTCTTGCCCGCGACGACCGGCTGTTTCTGCCCGGCCACGGCGGTCCGGTAAAGGAGCCGGCCTCCTTCATGCGCGGCCTCAGAACCCACCGCCGCATGCGCGAGCGCGCCGTGCTGGAGCGCATCAAGGCCGGCGACCGGCTGATCCCGGACATGGTGAAAGCCATCTATCGCGATACCGACCCGCGCCTGCATGGCGCAGCCGCCCTTTCGGTGCTGGCACATCTGGAAGACCTGGTCGAGAAGGGTCAGGTGGAAACCGATGGACCGCCGGCGCTCCTGGGCGCCTATCGTCCGGCTTGAATCATCTCAGCTTCCGGCGATGCCGAGCAGTTCCGCATCCAGTGCCTTTAAATAGTCATCGGCCAGATCGGCGCTGACGCCGAGATCATCCTGGCCATAGCGGGAGGCGACCCGAATATCGACGAGCGTCGTTTCCGCCTCCTCGCGAATGCGGATCAATATATCGCATGGCAGGCCGAAGATGCGGGTTCGTGTTTCACCCTGCAGGATCACGTCGGTATTCTGGCGGATGAGTTCCGCCACTCCATCACGGAAAGGACGCGGGGTCGGCACGGGAACGATGGCAGGCACATCGCCGGCTACACTGTCACCCTGCGCCGGATTGACAGTCTGCGGGCGTGTACGGCGTTTCGGCTTCACGTTGCCGTTCGGGTCCGCGACATCGGCGCCTTCAGCCTTGACGATGGTGATGTGGCGATCATGCGCGACCTTGCGCACCGCTTCCAACACGCGGTCGGACGCACCTTCATAACGCCGACTGATCAACGCGGGATAGGCCTCGAACTGCGCCTCGCGTTCCTGCTGCGTGACCAGATGGCGCGGCGGCAGCCACAGTTGCCGCGCATCCGGGGTCGCCAGCCAGTCCGGCGGATCGTTGAGGTCGGTCGAAATCTCATAGATGTGCGGGCGCGTCCAGTAGCGCTCAACACCGAGGCCGAGAATGGCGAGCGGCAGAGCGGCATAGACAAGCGCCTTGACGGCGGAGACGCCGCCGATGGCAGCGCTCTGCCAGAGCTGCGCCAGCCCGACCAGCGCCAGCAGCACCGCCAGGATCGCGCAGCCGGCAGAAATCAGTAGCAGCAGGACGAAATAAGGCGTTTCCAGCGGCGCAAAACGGTGGCCGATCAGCGTCACGCCACAGAGCACCAATGCAAATGAAGCGATCAAACGCGCGGCACGGGCGGCATGTGAAACAGGACGGTCGAAACGAATGGTCATCAAAGGCTCTTCGGCGCGTCGGATCGGAAGCCGGATGCACCGAATCCCGGAAAGCGACTTATGTTTAGATCAAGAAGTGCCGAAAATAAATCGAATGTCACGGCATCGTCGTCCAATGTTTTGTCGAAGCTCAAACCAGTAACGCCTAGACCAAAAACGTGAGCACTTGCTTAAATTCCTAAAAAAGGCCATTCTTTAGCGTTTTATCGAGGCTGTGAAAGGACTTGATGAGATGGAACCGATGCTTTCTCAAGACGTCGCGGCCCAGTCGCTGCCGGGAGTAGCGATTACCGGAGCCGAAGCGAGCGACCCGTTTCTGCCGCTGGAACTGCTTGAACTGGAGCTTTCGCTCGAGGGTTTTTCCGGTGGCGAGCCCGGCTTCTGCGAAGCCGTGCGCAAGGCCGCTTCGGCCGTACAGGGCGATTTCCTGTTCGATCTGCCGGCTGAAGGGCTGATACCGGATTGCCGCAGATTGGCGGTGCTGCGAATTCCGGAAGGAGACGCGACGATGCGCACCCTCTTTGCCGCGCTCGACGAAGATGGCGCGGAAATCCGCCTCCTGCAACCCGACGGGGAGACCGAGCATCTGCTGCGCTTCGCCGATGCCTTCGTCGATCTCTTGCAGCGGATGCCGGCAAAGCCGAGGGAAGCAGCATAAGCAACCCTGCCTGCGGCGGAATACGCCTTTCGCGCCACCACGCGCGGCGCTATAGTTTTTGCCTGTAAATCCGCATTCAGGATAACATGTCATGCGTATCGCAGCTTCCGTACTATCTCTCCTCGCCATCATGCTTGTGCTCTCCTCCTGCCAGACGGCCGAGCAAATTCGAGCAGCCGACGAGTCCAGATGCAGCGGTTATGGCTTCAAGCCAAGCAGCCAGAATTTTGCCAATTGCCTGATGAATCAGGATCTTAGCCGGCGCGCGGATCAGCGGGCTTTCATGGAAAGCAATGACGACTTCTTCTGGGGTCCGACCGTCGTCGTTGGCGGCCCGGGATATTACTATCATCGCGGCTACTGGCGCCACTGATCCACGAACATCCAGATTTGGAAAATCACGCCCGCCCTTTGATCGCCGCCTGCGCCGCCGCAAGCCGCGCAATCGGCACGCGGAAGGGGGAACAGGACACGTAGTCCAGCCCGATATCCTCGCAGAAATGGATCGAGGCGGGGTCGCCGCCATGCTCGCCGCAGATGCCGAGCTTCATGTCGTTGCGCGTGCGGCGGCCGCGCTCCGACGCTATGCGAATGAGTTCCCCGACACCATCGAAATCGAGCGAAATAAAGGGGTCGTGCTCGATGATGCCCTTGCGCTGATAGGTCGGAATGAAGGCAGCGGCGTCATCGCGTGACATGCCGAATGTCGTCTGGGTCAGGTCGTTCGTGCCGAAGGAGAAAAACTCGGCAGCCTCCGCGATGATATGGGCGCGCAAGGCTGCGCGCGGCAGCTCGATCATCGTGCCGACGAGATAGTCGATCTTCATCTTCGCTTCGGTCATGACGGCGCGCGCCACCTCATCGATGCGGGCCTTGACGTAATCCAGCTCAGAGCGCAGACCGACCAGCGGCACCATGATTTCCGGCACGACCGCCGCGCCTGTTTCGCGCGCGGCGAGAACCGCGGCCTCGAAAATGGCGCGTGCCTGCATTTCGACGATCTCCGGATAAGAAATCGCCAACCGGCAGCCGCGATGGCCGAGCATGGGATTGAACTCGTGCAGCGCATCGACCCGCTGGCGCAGCGCGGTAGGCTCCATGCTCATGATCCCGGCCACTTCGGCGATCTCCTCATCCGTCTTCGGCAGGAATTCGTGCAGCGGCGGATCGAGCAGGCGGATCGTTACCGGCAGGCCATGCATGATGGTGAACAGGCCGGTGAAATCGAGCCGCTGCATCGGCATGAGCTTGGCAAGGGCGGCACGGCGCCCCGCTTCGTCCTCCGCAAGGATCATCTCGCGCATCACATGGATACGGTCGCCTTCGAAGAACATGTGCTCGGTGCGGCAAAGGCCGATGCCCTCGGCGCCGAAAGAGCGAGCAGCCCGTGCGTCGGCAGGCGTGTCGGCATTGGTGCGCACCGTCATGCGGCGCGAGCGGTCTGCCCAGGCCATGATGCGCCCGAAATCGCCCGAAAGCTCCGGCTGGATCATGGGCACTTCGCCCTTCAGCACCTGGCCGGTGGAGCCGTCTATCGTGACGATGTCGCCCTTCTTCAAGGTGACGCCGATGCCGATCAGCTTTTCATTGCGAATGTCGATGCGCATGGTTCCGGCGCCGACAACGCAGGGAATGCCCATGCCGCGGGCAACGACGGCCGCGTGGCTCGTCATGCCGCCGCGGGTGGTTAGGATCGCCTCGGCGGCATGCATGCCATGAATATCTTCAGGGCTCGTCTCGATCCGCACGAGGATCGCCTTGCGGCCTTCTTCCTCGGCAACGATCGCCTCTTCTGCGGTGAACACGATTTCGCCCGTCGCCGCACCCGGCGATGCTGGGAGACCGGAGCCGATGACCTCGCGGGGGACGCGCGGGTCGATCGTCGGATGCAGAAGCTGATCCAGCGACGTCGGATCGATGCGGGAAACCGCCTCGTCTTCGGTAATCAGCCCCTCGTCGACCATGTCGACGGCGATCTTCATCGCCGCCTTGGTGGTTCGCTTGGCATTGCGGGTCTGCAGCATCCAGAGCTTGCCGCGCTCGATGGTGAACTCCAGATCCTGCACGTCGCGGTAATGCGCTTCCAGCTGCGCGCAGATGCTGCGGAACTCGGCAAAGGCTTCCGGCATCAGCTTTTCCATCGACGGCTTTTCATAGCCGGAGGCGATGCGGGCGACTTCCGTAATACTTTGCGGCGTGCGGATGCCGGCAACGACATCTTCGCCCTGCGCATTGACGAGGAATTCGCCGTAAAGCTCCTTCTCCCCCGTCGATGGATTGCGCGTAAAAGCAACGCCTGTCGCGGACGAGTTGCCGAGATTGCCGAACACCATCGCCTGAATGTTGACGGCGGTTCCCCATGCCTCGGGAATATTGTGCAATTGGCGATAGGTGACGGCGCGCGCATTCATCCAGCTGGCAAAAACGGCACCGACAGCGCCCCAGAGCTGAACCTCCGGCTCCTGCGGAAAGGCTTCGCCCAACTCTTCCTCGATGACGCTCTTGTAGATCGAGACGACATGCTGCCATTCGACGGCGGTGAGATCCGTATCGAACTCATGGCCGAAGCGCGCCTTTTCATCCTCGAGAATCTCTTCGAAGACCTCGTTGTCGAGGCCCATGACGACATCGGCATACATCTGGATGAAGCGGCGGTAGCTGTCCCAGGCAAAGCGCGCGTCCCCGGCATCATGGCCGAGGGCCTGCACCGTGGCGTCGTTGAGGCCGAGATTGAGGACGGTATCCATCATGCCCGGCATCGAGGCACGGCCGCCGGAACGCACGGAAACCAGCAGCGGCCGCGCGGTATCGCCGAACCTGCGTCCGGTAATGGCCTCCATCCGCTGCAAACCCCGCATGACCTGCGGCTTCAGCTCTTCGGGAATCTTGCGGCTATTCTTGTAATAGAAGGTGCAGACGTCGCTGACGATCGTCAGGCCCGGCGGAACCGGCAGGCCGAGATTGCACATTTCCGCAAGATTTGCGCCCTTGCCGCCGAGCCGCTCAAAATCGCCGGCGCCCCCCTCGGCCTTGCCGTCGCCGAATGTATAGACCCAATTCGTCATTGTCTCCGTCCAACTCCTCCGGTTGAACTTAATTCACTGCAGTACAAATGAAAATCGACAAATATGGCAAAATGTTGCACTGCACAATAAATATGCCCTGAATGCTCCCGATTTCAACCGATTGATCGAAATCGAGAGCCTCCGGGTCCATCCAGAGCGACTTGATGGCTAAGCTTGCGGTTCGCGCCGGGCCAGAATCTTGTCGATGCGCATGCCGTCGAGATCGACGATCTCGAAATGCCAGTCGCCGAAGGAGAAGCTTTCACCCACCTCGGGCAGATGGCCGAGCTGATAGAGTGCAAAGCCCGCGAGCGTATGGAAATTGACCTCCTCCTCGCTGAAGCGAAGCCCCAGCCGCGCAAAGGCGTCATAGACGGGCATCATGCCTTCCATCAGCAGCGATCCGTCGGCCCGCTCGACGACATCGGGCGTGTCGTTGTCCATATCGGGCAGGTCGCCGGCGATCGCTTCCAGCAGATCCGTCTGGGTGACGATGCCTTCGAGGCTGCCATATTCGTCGATCACCATGGCGAGGCGGACCGGCGCGCGCTTGAAGTTTTCCAGCACCTTGAAGACGGCCGTTGACTCATGAACGACCAGCGGCTGGCGGATGACGGCCATCGGGTTCAGCGGTTCGCCGTTCAGAAGCTGGTCGAGCAGATCCTTCTTCAGAATCATACCGATCGGCTCGTCGATCGAGCCGCGGCCAACGAGAAGCTGCTCGAAGCGGCTTTCGCGGATGGTCTTCTGCATTTCCTCCGGCGGATCTTCGGCATCGATCCATTCGACCTCCAGCCGCGGCGTCATGATGTCGGAGACATCGCGGTCGCCGATGTTGAAGACGCGCTCGACCAGATCCTGCTGCGCCTGTTCCAACAGGCCCGCCTCCTGGCTTTCAGCGATCAGGAGCTTGATCTCGGCGGGCGAATGCAACGACCCCTCGCCGGCACCGGGGCGCAGGCCGAAGAGACGAAGAACGAGATTGCCAAGGCCGTTCAGGACGGTGATTGCCGGACGCAGCAAGAAGAGGAACAGGCCAAGCGGCCGCACGACACCAAGAGCCGTGCCCTCGCTGCGCTGCAATGCCAGGCTCTTCGGCGCGAGTTCACCAAGCACGATATGAAGCGCTGTTATGATGATGAAGGAAATGGCAACGGCGATCGCATGCGATCCGGCCGCAGCCCACGTTCCGGGGAGAAAATCGAGCAGAGGTTCGAGCAGATGAGCAAGAGCGGGTTCACCGACCCAGCCAAGCGCCAGCGAGGAAATGGTGATGCCGAGCTGCGTGGCCGCCAGATTGGCATCGAGATTATCGACCGCCTTCTGCAGCGCCTTGGAATTCATCCGCCCTTCGGCGACGAGTTCCGTCACGCGACTGCGGCGAACGGACACCAGAGAGAACTCCGCCGCAACGAAAAAGCCGTTGGCAGCGACGAGCAGCAATACGGCAAGTATTCCGAGAACATCGAAAATACCGCCAGTCGAGTCAGACATACTTCCCTTCCGGGCGGATCAGCGCCCATGTTGTTGATCGAAATACGAAACTAGCATGCTTTCATGATGCGCGGCAGCCGACGCAGCAATTTCTTGTCGAAACGGGAACAGTTTTCTCAATCCAGACGTGGAGCAGCTCAAGCGATTTCGCGCAGCCGCTCGGCGGTCTGCAGATCGACGGACACGAGCTGGGAGACGCCTTGCTCCGCCATGGTCACGCCGAAGAGCCGATTCATGCGGGCCATGGTGATCGGATTGTGGGTGATGACCACGAAGCGGGTCTCGGTGGAGGCCGCCATTTCGTCCATGAGGTTACAGTAGCGCTCGACATTGTGGTCATCGAGCGGAGCGTCCACTTCGTCCAAAACGCAGATCGGCGCGGGATTGGTGAGGAACACCGCAAAGATCAGCGCCATGGCCGTCAGCGCCTGCTCGCCGCCCGAAAGCAGCGTCATGGTCTGCGGCTTCTTGCCGGGCGGGCGGGCGAGAATTTCGAGGCCGGCCTCCAGCGGATCGTCCGACTCAATCAGCTGCAGTTCCGCGGTGCCGCCGCCGAAAAGATGGGTGAACAGGCGCTGGAACTGCGCATTGACGACGTCGAAGGCAGCGATCAGACGTTCGCGGCCCTCGCGATTGAGGCTCTGAATCGCGCCGCGCAGCTTCCGGATGGCGTCGATAACGTCGTCGCGCTCCTTGATCAGCGCCTGCAGCCGCTCCGTCAGCTCCTTGCTCTCCTCCTCGGCACGCAGATTGACGGCGCCAAGACGCTCGCGCTCGATCTTCAGCCGCTCCAGCTCGCGTTCGACTTCACGGAGATCAGGTACATTCTGCGATGGCGAAAGGCCGGTCAGGCGCATGGCTTCATGCGGCTCGACATTCAGGGACTGGCGGATGCGCAATTCGCTTTCCTGCCGCCGTTCGCGCGCCGAGACCAGCCGCTCCTCGACGCGGCCGCGCTTCTCACGGCTTTCCGCCAGTTCGGAGAGGGCCGTGGTCGCATGACGATCGGCCTCGCGCTGAACGACCTCCGCTTCGGCAAGACGATCGGCAGCATGGCGTCGAGCCTCCTCCGCCTTCTGAAGCTCATTCATCAAGGCGCGACGCTTGTCATCGAATTCATCGGGGGCGAGATCGAGTTCGGCCGCTTCGTCTCGCGCTTCCTCCTCACGGTCGCGCAGCGTCTGAATGTGCTCCTCGGCGCTGGCAGCGCGCTGGCGCCAGGTATCGCGCTCCTGCCGGATCGCCAGAAGACGGCGCTGCCGCGCCTCGTTTTCGCGGTTCAGGCCTTCGTGTCGCGCCCGAGCTTCGGCCAGGACGCCGCGATCCGTCGCGACTTCAGCCTGCTGGTCGCGCAGCTTCAGATCGATAGCGTCGAGATTCGGCGCATCTTCCAGTTCGATGCGGGCATTCTCATCCTGCACAGCCACATCTTCCAGCTGCTCCTGCAGCCGGCTGACGGCCTCGACGATGACGTCGCGACGGCGGATGAGATCGCCGGACGCGCGCTCCGCTGCAGCGAGCGCTTCGCGCGCCTCGGCCAGATGCCGGGCGGCAAGGCGGCTGGCGTCGCGGGCGGTGGCCAAACGACCCTCTTCGGCCCGGATCGCATCGGCGGCTGCCGCAAGGCGCTCCTCGGCCTCGGCTAGCACATCACGCGCAAGCTCGGCTTCGGCCTCCAACTCGGAAAGACGATTCTTCTGGGCGAGCCGCAGGGCAGCCGCGCTCGGCGCATCCGCTCCGGTCACATGGCCATCCCAGCGGAACACGGCGCCGTCCCTGGTCACCAGCCGCTGCCCCGGCTTCAGCTCGGGCATCAGTCGCAGCGCATCTTCCACCGAAACAATGCCGATCTGCCGCAGGCGCCGCGTCAGTGCCGCCGGCGCGCCGACATGGGTAATCAAGGGGGCGGCACCTTCCGGCAGAGCCGGGTCGCCGGCACCACTGCCATTGTCGGACCAATAGACCGGCGCCTTGGAATCGAGCGAGGATTCCAGATCGTCCCCGAGCGCTGCGCCAAGTGCCGTCTCGAAACCACGGTCGACGCGCAGCTCCTCAGCCACGGATGAAAAAGCACCGGAAGTATCACCCGCCGCCAGCATCTTGGAAATGGTGCGCGCTTCGGTTTCGAGCGCGTTCAGATGCGCCCGCGCCTGCTCGACCGGACCGCGGGACAGCGCCTCGGTTTCGCGCGCCCTGGCGAGAACCGCTTCGATACGCTGGATTTCGCCCTCCGCATCGGCGACGACATTCTCAGCCGCCTCGACCATGTCGCGCTTTTCGCTTGGGTCGGGCAGATCCGACATCTTTTCGTCGATGGCGGCAAGCTCGTTGTTTGCTTCGCCGGCCTGCCGCTCGAGCCGCATCTTACGATCGGCGAGATCGCGGATGGCGCGCTCCAGTTGATTGCGGGTGGCGGCAGCTTCGGCGCGTTCTGCGGTCAGAACAGTAAAAACCCGCTCGCTGTCGGCGAGCTTGGCAGCGGCTTCCTCGAAGGCGATACGCGTCTCTTCCGCGAGCCGGCCGGAATCGGCGAGGATGTCAGCAAGATCAGCCTCTTCTGCGTCCAGCTTGGCAAGGATGGACGCGTTATCGGCGACAAGGCGCTGTTCGCGGCTGATGTCCTCCGCCAACTGTGCCAGCCGACGGATCAATTCATCCCGCCGACGCAGGATGCGGTTGACATCCTCCTCCAGCTGCGAGCGGGCGATCTGCAGACGCTGCAGCGCGGCGGCGGCCTTTGCCTCATCCTCGCGCAGTTCCGGCAGCTTGAAACTGGCAATGCCCTGCGCCTTTGCCGCTTCCATCTGGATCTGCGCCTTTTCGGCGACCAGCACGGTCGCCTGGTTGAGCGCGCTATCGGCCTCGGCCTCGGCTTCCTTGGCCTGCACCCAGCGGATATGCAGCAACATGGCCTCGCGGGCGCGGATATCGGCGGAAAGCATCTTGAAACGGTTGGCCTGGCGCGCCTGACGCTTCAGGCTTTCGATCTGGCTTTCGAGCTGCGACGTCACATCGTCAAGCCGCTCGAGATTGCTTTCGGCAGCACGCAGACGCAGCTCGGCTTCATGCCGGCGCGAATGCAGGCCGGAAATGCCTGCTGCCTCTTCCAGAAGCTGGCGTCTGGCCTGAGGCTTTGCCTGGATCAGCTCGCCGATACGCCCCTGCCCCACCATGGACGGCGACCGGGCGCCAGTGGAGGCATCGGCAAACAGCAGCTGCACATCCTTGGCGCGCGCTTCCTTGCCGTTGATACGATAGACCGAGCCCTGCTCGCGTTCGATGCGGCGCGTGACCTGAATTTCGTCGCTGTCGTTGAAGGCGGCAGGTGCGGTGCGGTCACTATTATCGAGGTAGAGGCCGACTTCGGCGGTGTTACGGGCCGGGCGGTTGCCGGATCCGGAGAAGATCACGTCGTCCATGCCGGAGGCGCGCATGTTCTTGTAGGAATTCTCGCCCATCACCCAGCGCAGTGCTTCGACAAGATTGGACTTGCCGCAACCGTTCGGGCCGACGACGCCGGTCAGGCCGCGCTCGATGACGAATTCCGCCGGTTCGACGAAGGATTTGAAGCCGACGAGTCTCAGCCTGTTGAATTTCATAGGCTGATCTCCACCCTTCCCTTGAGAGGGCGGATCGGACTGGAGGTGGGAGGTGGAACGATCAAGCGTTCACCCCGGAAATCATCCTCATTCGCGCGGTCCGCGCAACCTCCTCCCTGGAGGCGGACGTCATAAAAAACAGGCGTGCGGCCCCAGCCGCCCGCCTGTGATGTAAAAAGGCGCGGATCAGAGCAGGCTGTCGATAAGCTTCGACATGGCAGCAATAGACATGTCCCCTGCATAGCGCTTGCCATTGATCAGGAAGGTCGGCGTGGCATTCACGCCGAAATCCTTGGCTGCGCGTTCCCGTACAGAGTTGACATCATCCAGAAGCTTCTGGTTCGTCAAGCATTTCGTGAAGCTATCCTCAGTAAAACCAGCGAGTTTCGACATCTGGAGCAATGCCGCGCGGCCGTCGACGTCAGGCGAGGCCCAGGCGATCTGCTGCTTGAACAGCATTTCGACCATCGGCATGTACTGTTCCTGCGGGGCGCAACGCGCCAGCATGAAGGCTGCAGCAGCGCGCGGATCGAACGGGAATTCGCGGATGATGAAGCGAACCTTGCCCGTATCGATGTATTTCTGCTTGATCGTGTCGAAAGTCGTGACGGCAAAATGCGCGCAGTGCGGGCAGGTCAGCGACATGTATTCGACGATCTTGACGGGCGCATCTTCCTTGCCGAGCGCGATCTCCGGCAGCGGGCCGGGCTTCAGCACTTCGTTCATGTCGACATTGCCGTCGGACGGCGGCACTTCATCTTCGGCAGTCGCGGCGGATGCGGTGCCGGCAACGGCAGAGAACGCCACGGAGAGGGCTGCAACGGCAGAGCCGCCCAGCAGATGGCGTTTGGTCAAGAGCATGTCGGACATCGGCATAGAGTCACCCGTCGTTAAAGAGGCTTCGAATGTTTCATGCGATATAACGGCAGCTTGCCGCTAACAAGGCACGGTTGGCCAACTTTCTTCAAAGAATTGTGACCGGGGGAAGACAGACAACTTAAATTCTGTCCACAATTGGCGAAACCGGCCGTTCAGCCTGACCTTATCGCCGCTTCCAGGCCATGGCCGTGCCGAGCCGATGAACGGCGGCCCGGATCTTTTCATCCTCGATGCCATCCATCATATCGGCTAGCTTGCGCGCCGCCTCGCCCTTCAACGGCGGCGGTGTGCGGGAGCGTTTGGAGGCGACCGAGACCGGCTTCTGCACGATGCGGATCTGATGGACGGCATAGAAACCGAAGAAGCTGTTGATGCGCTGAATGAGTTCGCCCTGGGCGTGGGTCAGGAAGAGTGCGCGGGCGCCCTCGCAGGCGATCGTCAGCACGCCGGGTTGATAGCGGTCATCCATGCCAGGGCCGGTTCGCCTGGCCCAGGCGATCTTTTCCGGCCGCGTGCAATCGGCAAAGTCCTCGCCGGCGATCTCGTCCCAGCATCCGAGCAGTGTCGTGTTGATACCGGCGCGTTTTGCCAGCACCGGATCGACGATACCGTTGGTCAGCTCGGATATCTGCTTTTCGCCTTTTCGGGGATAACTCATCTCAATCGGCTTCCGGTGCATGCTTTGTGCATCGCGGACCTTGATCGCCCGACGCAGCTTGGCCAAGTATAGAGCACTTCCCCTCGACGCGGCAAATCATGACCACGACTTTAGAATCCCCCACGGCCGCACGCCTGCTTGCCTGGTACGACCGACACCACCGCGACTTGCCCTGGCGGGTCTCGCCGCCGATGGCCGCGCGCGGCGTCAAGCCCGACCCCTATCGCGTCTGGCTGTCGGAAGTGATGCTGCAGCAGACGACCGTGCCGGCGGTCAAATCCTATTTCGTCAAATTCCTGGAGCGCTGGCCGACGGTCGATGATCTCGCTGCGGCTGCGAATGAAGACGTCATGGCGGCCTGGGCGGGGCTCGGCTACTACGCCCGCGCCCGCAACCTTAAGAAATGCGCCGAGGCGGTAGCAGCCGATCACGGCGGCCGCTTTCCAGATACTGAGGAAGGCCTGCGCGCTCTGCCCGGCATCGGCGATTATACATCCGCCGCCGTCGCTGCAATCGCCTTCAATCGCCAGGCAGCCGTGATGGACGGCAATGTCGAGCGCGTCATTTCCCGCCTCTATGCGATTTCGGCGCCGCTGCCCGGCGCCAAGCCGCTGATGAAGCAGAAGGTCGCCCTGCTGACGCCGGCGGACCGGCCGGGCGATTTCGCCCAGGCGATGATGGATCTCGGCGCGACGATCTGTACGCCAAAGCGTCCGGTCTGTTCGCTCTGTCCCTTCAACGGCGCTTGTCAGGCGCTGGCTGGGCATGATCCCGAGCAATTCCCGGTCAAGGCGGCAAAGAAGGAAAAGCCGGTGCGCCAGGGTGCGGCTTTCGTTGCCGTCAATGACGAGGGCGAGATCTTCCTGCGGCGGCGTGTCGAAACCGGGTTGCTGGGCGGCATGACGGAAGTGCCAACGACGGGCTGGACGGCGCGCATCGACGGCGAGACCGGCATCGAGGCGGCCCCCTTCCCGGCCGACTGGCAGCCGGCGGGCACGGTGACGCATGTCTTCACGCATTTCGAACTGCGGCTGTCGATCTGGCGTGCCAAGTCGGTCTCGCAGAATGACAACCATGACGGATGGTGGGCGCCGGTTACAAATCTTGAAGACCAGGCACTGCCTACAGTCATGAAAAAAGCGATCGCGCAGGCTATTCCCAATGCGTTCGCAAAAAGCGTTTAGAGCTAAAATCAGGAATTCATTCATGACGACGGAAATACGGCATATCGTTTTCGATATCGGCAAGGTTCTCATCCACTATGATCCAAACCTTCCCTACAGCCGGATCATTCCGGACCATGCCGAGCGCGAATGGTTTTTCGCCAATGTCTGCACTCATGAATGGAACCTTGAGCAGGATCGCGGCCGCACCTGGAGCGATGCCGAGGCGCTGCTGATCGCTGATCATCCCGAACGGGCAGAACAAATCCGCAGCTTCCGCAAACATTGGCATGAGATGGTTCCGCATGCGTATGACGACAGCGTCGCCATTCTGGAACAGCTTATCGCGGAAGGCCGCGATGTCACCATGCTGACCAATTTCGCCTCGGACACCTTTCGCGAGGCGCAGGAGCGCTATCCCTTCCTCAAGAAGCCACGCGGCGTGACGGTTTCCGGTGATATCGGGCTGATCAAGCCGGATGTCGCGATTTATGACACCCACGCCAAGAGCTTCGACCTCGATCCGGCCTCGACGATTTTCATCGACGATTCCTATCCGAACGTCGAAGGGGCGCGCGCCGCCGGATGGCATGCAGTTCACTTCACAGGCGCCGAGAAGCTGCGCAGCGACCTCGCCGCCCATGGCATAAAGGTTTGAGCCGATGACCTTCGATCCCTCACAACGCATCGATCTGTTCCATGACGCAATCAATCGCCTCGACTATGAGGCGATCGAGAACTTCTTCGCCGAGGATGCCACCTATGTCTCCAACGGCGTCGGCAGCCTTGCCGGCCGTGCGGCGATCATGGAAGCCTTCCGCGGCTATTTCGACACCTATCCGGACCAGACGGCATCGAATTCCCTCGTGGAAACGCTGACGCCGCTGTCCGGCCGCGCCATCTGGTCTGTCCGGGCCACCAACAGCAAGACGGGCAAGCCGCTGATCCGCGAAGGCGAGGAAACGATCACGTTTAACGAAGACGGCCGTGTCGTGCGCGTCGACGTCACGGATTATAAAGACTTCTGAGATCCGAAGCTAAAAACCCAGGGCCTTACCGTACAATATATCCGATAAGGCCCTGGGTGTTTCGTCTTCTTCCCAACTGGAGGTACACGACGGAAGAAGACGGATATGTCGATCTGAAAGGCGTCCGGCAGCCGTGGGGCGGCTTTGAAACCGGAACCGTCTAGCGGTTGAGACTACTCAACCTTGGCCAGATCGCTGCGGATGATGGCTCTGAGTTCGTCGATCGGGCGCAGGGAACGACCATCGTCGAAATGCCAGAACATCCACCCATTGCATGCATCAAGGCCCTGGACTTTCGCGCCAAGGCGATGAATGGAGCCGGCCTCGCCACCAGAGGCAACCGTGCCGTCGGCGCGGACGATGGCGCTATGGCGGCGCTTGGCATCCGTCAGCACCTGGCCGGGCTTGATGAGGCCGCTTTCGATAAGCACATTGAACGCCACGCGGACTTCGGCCTTCTTGCCGGTCATCACGGTCAGTTCCGCCTTGCCGAGCGGTTCTACGGCGGCGATGCGGGCGCTGGCCGCGTCGATATAATCCTGCTCGCGCTCGATGCCGACGAAGTGGCGGCCGAGACGCTTGGCAACCGCACCGGTCGTGCCCGATCCGAAAAAGGGATCGAGAATGATGTCGCCGGGCTTGGACGAAGCCATGATGACACGGGCCAGCAGCGCTTCCGGCTTCTGCGTCGGATGCACCTTCTTGCCGTCGTCGCCCTTCAGCCTCTCATTGCCGTTGCAGATCGGGAACAGCCAGTCCGAGCGCATCTGCACGTCGTCGTTGGCGGCCTTCATGGCATCGTAGTTGAAGGTATAGCCCTTGGCCTTGGCGTTCGGACTTGCCCAGATCATCGTCTCATGCGCGTTCTGGAAGCGGCGGCCCTTGAAATTCGGCATCGGGTTGGTCTTGCGCCAAACGATGTCGTTGAGGATCCAGAAGTTCAGATCCTGTAGGGTCGCGCCGACGCGGAAGATATTGTGATAGGAGCCGATGACCCAGATCGTGCCCGTCGGCTTCAGAACGCGGCGGCAGGCGAGCAGCCAGGCGCGGGTGAAGGCATCATAGGCTTCGAAGGAGGCAAACTGGTCCCACTCGTCATCGACGGCATCGACCAGCGACTGATCCGGACGGTGCAGCGTGCCGCCAAGCTGGAGATTGTACGGCGGGTCGGCGAAGATGACGTCGACGGATTGATTGGGCAGTGCCTCAAGAGCGGCCACGCAATCGCCCTTGATGATCGTGTCGATCCAGGACCCCGGAACGGCTGAAGTCCTGAGGTCGGCAAGCGGGAAAACTGACGCCATTTGATACTCGCTGTTACACTTACTCGGTGCTCTTAATTGAGTGTTATGGTTACCTAACTTGGTTACCAAAGACTAAAGCGGCGTCATATTTTCTGCATTCCCGACGAAGCCGCCGAGAATGCAGGCCTCGTCAAAAGGCGCTATCGCGTTGAAAGCCCTAGATATCGTGTACTGCGTGGCTGTCGTCTGGCGCTTCTGCGCGTTCCGTCATCCCGTAATCACGAAGCACCTGCGCGACACGCAAACGATAGTCGGCAAAGACCGTCTTGCGCCCCGCTTTCTGGGCGGCGCGATGCGCCTCACGGTTTCGCCATTCGCGAACGGCTCCCTCGTCGCGCCAGAAGGACAGCGACAGGATCTTGCCCGGCTGAGTGAGGCTCTCGAAGCGTTCGATGGAGACGAAACCGTCGATGGCCTCCAGTTCCGAACGCAGCCTTACTGCGATGTCGAGATAGTGCTGACGTTCGTCGGGGTGGGGAACGACTTCGAAAATGACTGCAATCATGGCGATATCCTTGGAGCGTGCGGCAGGGAGATATTTTTCAGGAAGATGCGATCCTCCTGCAAGATGAAACGCTCGCGCCGGGCTAGATCAAGATTGGCCCGCGCCAGCGGATCGGCGGCGAGGCTCTTGCGATAGGCCTCGTAGGCGGCGAGATTCTCGATGTTGTAGATGCCATAGGCCGTTGTCAGCGAGCCCTCGTGCGGTGCGAAATAGCCAATCAGGTCGGCGCCGTTGCGCGGAATGACCTGGCCCCAGGCCTTGCCATATTCCGCGAAGGCTTCCTGCTTGAACGGATCGATCTGATAGCGGATGAAACAGGTGATCATTGGCTTTCTCCTTTGCTGATGCAGAGGTTTTCGCACATTGCAGGACGGAGATGGTTCGGTTACGATCGAAGTATGAAAGAAGGTCCAGACATAGCACAGATCGGCTCGCTGATCGGCGACCCCGCGCGAGCGAACATTTTAACGGCGCTGATGGGCGGCCGGGCGTTGACGGCGACGGAACTGGCGGCCGCTGCCGGCGTGACGCTGCAGACTGCGAGCGCGCATCTTTCCAAGCTTGAAGCAGGCGGTCTGCTGGCACAGCGCAAGCAGGGCCGGCATCGCTATTTCACGCTGGCCGACGATCGGGTCGGTAAGCTGCTCGAGGGCATCATGGGCTTTGCCGCAAGCCGCGGCCATCTGCGCCATCGCCCCGGTCCGAAGGAGCCGGCGCTGCGCAAGGCACGCATCTGCTACGATCATCTGGCAGGCGACTATGGCGTGCGCATGCTCGACAGCCTGATCGAGGCCGGGTCGATAGCTGCCGTGGGCGAAGGTCTGAGCCTGACGGCCGACGGCGAAAGGCATCTGGGATCGATCGGCATCGATGTCTCCGGGTTGCGCTCGAGCCGCCGCCCGCTTTGCCGATCCTGCCTGGATTGGAGCGAGCGGCGTGCGCATCTCGCCGGCAGTCTTGGCAAGGCGCTGCTTTCGAATTTCCTAGACAAGGGATGGGCGCGGCGCACCGAAAACAGCCGCTCCATCTTCTTCACGCCCGAGGGCGATCGCCGGTTTCTGGCGCTCTTTCCGCTTGAGCTAAGCGATGACGCCTCGCAGCCAGAGCCGGATGACAGGTCCTAGGCTGCTTTGATCAGGACACCGCTGAAATTGGTTGCAGCAATGCGGCTGCAGAGCTCACCCCATTCGCAGCCGCGGCAGGCGTGACGGATTTCACCGCTGGCGAAATTGCGACGGAGTTTTGCAAGCAAGCTGGCATCAGGCACCAGCACCGCACCTATGCCGATCTCCTCGCCCAGCAATGTCGAGATATCGGCGAGAGCTACCGCATCCCGCTCGACGACCGAAGCCTTGAGGCAGTGCGGTTCTTCCTCGCCTAGTAGCGGCGCGCAGATGTCATCGGGGCCGGAGACCAGCTTGATCTCCTCCCCCTCTGACAGCCGCTCGGCGATCCGGCGATAATTGTCGGTGAAGGCTGAAGTATAGCCTTCACCGACAAAGGTCAGCATGCAGAGCAGATGATGGGCGCGAAGCCTGACGGTCAATTCAGACGCGCCTTGCCGCTATAGACCTGGATGGTCTTCAGCACGGCAGCTGCAAGCGCCGACTTGAGCACGGCGCCGAGAATGAAGGGCGCTACGCCAAGCAGCCAGCCCTTTTCTGCGCCGATCAGCGCTGCAAGCCATGCGCCGCCGATGGCAAGGCAAAGAATGTTAGCCGAGAGATGGGCGATGAAGCTGCGCACGATGCGGTTGCCACTCCAGCCGCGCTCCGCAAGCCAGCCGACAAGGGCTGCGATAATCGGGAAGGATGCGAGATAACCCGCCGTTGGCCCCATGAAGGGCGCAACGCCGCCTGCCCCACCGGCGAGAACCGGAAAGCCGATCGCAGCTTCGCCCAGCCAGGCGAGAACTGTGACCGCACCAAGACGCCAGCCATAGAGCGCGCCGATCATGGTGATCGCGAATGTCTGCATGGTGATCGGCACCGGCACCATCGGCACAGAGATTCGCGATGCAAGCGCCAGGATCAGCGTTCCGGCGAGAACGAACACGGTCTTGGCAACAAGCGAACGCTGCCCGAGGCGGAGCGGATCGAAAGCGACTTCATCATGATGCTGCAACAGGGACATGGGCTCTCCTTTTAAATTATAGATAATTTTTGAGTCTGATCTATTTTATGAGAGAGATCGCGAAATCAGGCAAGTAGTTGCAGCACCAAATTCCGATAAAGTTCGGGATTGCGTTGAAAAATAAGGCTAATAAAATTCGGAAAAGGCAGCGGACGACGGCCGGGTATCGAACAAAATGCCGTGACACTGACGTAGTAGACATCCCCCTAGAGCACCGCTTCCAGAGCGCTTCCGGCATTCGCCTTAAAATTATCTATAATTTCTAGCCGACGATTGCGAAGGCGTCGCGTGTCGATCCGGAAGGCGTGCGCACTGGCGCGCGGCCGATCCATTGCACATGCTTCTGCAGGATCGCGGCAGCCTCGTCGGGTCGCCCCTGGCGGAGAGCTGCCAGAATAGCTCGGTGGTCATGATCCGTGCGCTTTTCCCAGCCGGATTGCCAGGCGGAGAAGAGAAAGCGGGCGCTCACGGCATGCAGATCGTCGATCGCCGCGAGCAGACGTGCCATGCCGCAGGGCGCCAGGATCAGGCGATGGAAGCGCCGATTGGCCTCTTCCCAGGCGTGGACGTCACCGGCGGCATCGCCATCGCGCGTCGCCTGTTCCGCCTCATCCAGAATAGCTGAAGTCAGATGCGGGGCTGCGTGCTTCAGTGCAAGACCTTCGAGGGCTGCGCGCATTTCCGCAACCTCGCGGACTTCCTTGAGATCGAAAGAGGCGACACGGACGCCACGGCGCGGCAGGCTGATTGCCAGCCCCTGCGCCTCCAGCCGGCGGAACGCCTCGCGCACGGGCACATGGCTGGTGCCGAATTCCTCGGCAATGTGATCCTGCCTCAGACGGGTATCGGGCGCGATCTCGCCGCGGATGATGCGGTCGGCAAGCACCCGGCTGATGCGGCTGGCAATGGTGTCGTCGCGCTCCTTGGCCATGGCCGATCCTTAAAGGCGGGCCTGCCGGATGTCGAGCGACAAGAAACCCTCGTCGCCTCTTTTGCGCATTTCGACCCTTTCGCTCACTGCAGCGCAGCCATGCCCGCCAATTGGTTGAGCTTTGCCGACATATCGTGTAAAGCCCGGCGGTCGTTTTTCAGAGCACCTCCCGAAACACCGATGGTTTCCTGGAGCGTGCCGATCCCAGCCACATCAAAGGCAGTAATTTCATGAGCAATGGTTTCGACCTCATCATTTTCGACTGCGACGGCGTTCTGGTCGATTCGGAAATCATCGCGGCCGAGGTCGAATCGAAACTGCTGACCGATGCGGGCTATCCCATCAGCACCGAGGAAATGGGCGAGCGCTTCGCCGGCATGACCTGGCGCAACATCCTGTTCGAAGTCGAGCGCGAAGCCAGCATTCCGCTCTCTGCATCGCTGCTCGACAAATCCGAGAAGCTGCTCGACCTGAAGCTTGCCAGTGATGTCCAGGCTATCCCGGGCGTGCCGCAGGCGCTGTCGCGGCTGCCGATGCCACGCTGCATCTGCTCGAATTCCAGCTCCGCGCGCCTCGAGATGATGCTGACGAAGGTCGGCTACATCAAGCTGTTTGCTCCGAACATCTTTTCCGCCAAGGACCTCGGTGCCGACCGCGTGAAACCGAAACCGGACATCTTCCTGCATGGCGCCAAGCAGATGAATGTCAGCCCGGCCAATACGATCGTCGTCGAAGATTCGGTCCACGGCGTTCAGGCCGCGCGCGCCGCCGGCATGCGCGTCATCGGCTTCACCGGTGCATCGCACACCTATCCTTCGCATGCCGATCGTCTGACCGACGCCGGTGCCGAAACCGTCGTCAGCCGTATGGCCGACTTGCCGGGCGTCGTCATGGCGCTCGCCGAATGGGACGGCGTCCTCTAAGACGGATTGAAATACAGACCAAAAGAAAAGGCCCTGCCGATCGGCAGGGCCTTTTCTTTTCAATCCGTTGTCACGCTCGCATCGCTGCGCAAGGGCCGCAATCAAAAGCTTAGTGACGCTTCTTGCGCACCGGCTTCGCGCCCTTCACGGGCTTCTGCGGGCCTTGATCGAAGCCGATCTGAACGATGGTGAAGCCGCCGGAGCCCCCGGCAACCTGGATATCATTATCGGTGAAAAGGAACTGCGCCGTCGTCTCGCCCGGCGGGATTTCCGTCGTATACATGACGGTCTTGCTATAGAGCGCGTTGTCGTTATCCATGACGGCAACATGGATCGGCAGGGTTATCTTGCCGGAGCTGCCCATGGGGCCAGCAACCAGGCGTCCCTGCGCCACGACGTGAATGCCGAGGTTGGTGCCGTCCGTGGTGCACTGGCGGGTCGCCTCAGCCAGCGAAGCTTGGTAGATCAGCTGGTTCGGGTCGTCCTTGGCGCCTTTGGCGTAGGTGCGATAGACGGAATCCTCGTCGCGGATAACGGCCTGCGGGCACTTGCCCGCGACGTAAGACTGGCCGCCAGTCGGAGCAGCGGTTGCGGCTCCCGTTTGCGGCGCCACCGTTACATCAGTTGCCGGCTGTTTTTCACTGTTGCCGCCGATGCCGAGAGTGCTGCAGCCCGTCAGCAATGCCAGAAGCGAAGCGGAGAAAAGACGACGCGAAACCTTGCCAAACACTATTATTCCACCCTCTCCATATATTTCACATTATCGGCCCGCAGCCTGTCAAACGGGCCTTTTATGACACTTGGCGATGGTCTATACCAGCGACGCAGCGAAAAATCGATTGGGTAGACACCGTTTTGGCTCACTTTTCGAGATCGACAGATTGCCACAAACGGCCTCCGCCCGGCGCTGATCCCACGCGCCTTGCGCAAACGCGAAAACCACGCGGCTGATCCGACGCAAAAAGACCGGCCGCCGTCGCTTCGTTCCTCTACCCTCTCAATCGATCACTCAGGCAATTTTGCGACCAAAGGAATTCTAGACCGTGGACTACATTTCAACGCGGGGAGAAGCCCCTGCCCTTGGCTTCTGCGACGCCCTCCTGGCCGGCCTTGCTCGTGATGGCGGGCTTTATGTTCCCCGTGAATGGCCTGTCCTGACGAAGAAGGAAATCCGCGCGTTCCGCGGCAAGAGCTATCAGGATGTCGCCTTCGCCGTCCTTTCGCCCTTCACCAACGGCGAAATCCCGGCCGATGTCTTCCGCGGCATGATCGATGATGCCTATGCCACCTTCCGGCATCCGGCCGTGGCGCCGCTCGTCCAGACGGGAGCGAACAGCTTTGTCATGGAGCTCTTCCACGGCACGACGCTCGCCTTCAAGGATGTCGCCATGCAGCTGCTTGCGCGGCTAATGGACTATGCGCTGGAGAAGCGCGGCCAACGAGCCACCATCGTCGGCGCAACCTCGGGCGACACTGGCGGCGCTGCAATCGACGCCTTTGCCGGACGCGAGCGCACCGATATCTTCATTCTCTTCCCGCATGAGAAAGTCTCGCCGGTGCAGCAGCGGCAGATGACCACCTCGACGGCGGCAAATGTGCATGCTCTGGCGATCAAGGGCAATTTCGACGATTGCCAGAACCTCGTCAAAGCCATGTTCAACGACGCAGCCTTCCGCGACAGGGTCAAGCTTTCCGGCGTCAATTCCATCAACTGGGCGCGAATCATGGCGCAGGTGGTTTACTACTTCACGACAGCTGTCGCCCTTGGCGGTCCGGACCGGAAAATCTCGTTCACTGTGCCAACAGGCAATTTCGGCGATATTTTCGCTGGTTACGTCGCCAAGCGCATGGGCCTGCCGATCGAAAAGCTGGTCATCGCCACCAACGAGAACGATATCCTGGCACGCATGCTGAAGACCGGCCGCTATGAGATGCGCTCCGTCAAGGCCACGACCTCGCCGTCGATGGATATCCAGATCTCCTCCAACTTCGAGCGGCTTCTGTTCGAAGCGAACGGCCGGGACGCCTCCAAGGTGCGCGCCGCCATGGAAAGCCTGAAGCAGTCGAACGGATTTTCGGTCAGCGAAGAGGCACTGAAGCTCATCAAAAAGGACTTCCGCGCCGGCCGCGCCAGCGAGAAACAGGTGGCCGAAACGATCCGCAAAACCCTTGCCGATACGGGCTATCTTCTCGATCCGCATACGGCGATCGGCGTCTTCATTGCGGGCAAGAACGAGCGTCCCAGCAGCCCGATGGTGACACTGGCGACCGCCCACCCGGCAAAATTCCCTGCCGCAGTAAAATCCGCATCCGGTATTGACCCGGCGCTTCCGACGTGGCTTGCTGGTCTGATGACCAGGGAGGAGCGTTTCGACATTCTCGATCCGGACCTTAAAGCCGTCGAAAGCTTTATCGGCAAGCATATCCGGACCGGCGAATAGCAGACGCGGAAAGACAGGCGATGACAGTGGAGTGCACCCGGCTAGCGTCCGGGCTGACAGTAGCGACCCAATCGATGCCACACCTCGAAAGCGTGGCCCTCGGCGTTTGGATCAAGTCGGGTTCGCGTAACGAGACCGAAGCAGAACACGGTATCGCGCATCTGCTCGAGCATATGGCTTTCAAGGGTACGGCGCGGCGCTCCGCCCGGCAGATCGCCGAGGAAATCGAGAATGTCGGCGGCGAAGTCAACGCTGCCACCTCGACCGAAACCACGTCCTATTATGCCCGCGTGCTGAAGGACCATGTGCCGCTCGCCGTCGATATCCTTGCCGATATCCTGACGGAGTCGGCCTTCGACGAGGAAGAGCTGGCGCGCGAGAAGCAGGTCATCCTGCAGGAAATCAATGCCGCCAATGACACGCCCGACGATGTCGTCTTCGACAAGTTTTCCGAGGTCGCCTATCGCGGTCAGACGCTGGGACGCGCCATTCTCGGCACGCCGGAAACCGTCGTCTCCTTCTCGCCGGAACAGATCCGCCATTATCTCGGCCGCAACTATACGACCGACCGCATGTTCGTCGTGGCGGCTGGCGCTGTCGACCATGAAAGCTTCGTGCGTCAGGTCGAGGAGCGCTTCTCCAGCCTTCCCACCAAACCGTCCGCTCCGCCCGTTATCGAGCCAGCGCGCTATATCGGCGGCAATATTCGCGAAACGCGCGACCTGATGGATGCGCAGATCCTGCTCGGCTTTGAAGGCCGCGCCTATCACACCCGCGATTTCTACTGTTCGCAGATTCTCGCCAACATCCTCGGCGGCGGCATGTCCTCGCGCCTGTTCCAGGAAGTGCGTGAATTCCGCGGCCTCTGTTATTCGGTCTATGCCTTCCATTGGGGCTTCTCCGACACGGGCATCTTCGGCATCCATGCCGCGACCGGCGGCGAGAACCTGCCGGAACTGCTGCCCGTCATCGTCGACGAGCTGCATAAATCCTCCCATGACATTCAGCAGCAGGAAATCGAGCGCGCCCGCGCTCAGATCCGCGCTCAGCTGCTGATGGGTCAGGAAAGCCCGGCCGCTCGCGCTGGCCAGGTCGCCCGGCAGATGATGCTTTATGGTCGCCCCATCCCGAACCAGGAGATGCTGGAGCGCCTGGAAGGTATTACGATCGAGCGCCTGACGGATCTTGCCGGCCGCCTGTTCTTCGATACAGTACCGACGCTTTCTGCGATCGGGCCGCTGGAGCAGCTCGCGCCGATGGAGGACATCGTCACTTCGCTGTCGTCGCCGGTCCCTGCTTCCAGAAGCGCAAGCGGCTAAGGGCACGCCGCAGGCCTATGGGTGCAATTCTCGGGGGAGTGCTTGGCGGCATGCAAAAATCTGTCTTTCGGTTTCTCTCACGTCATTCGGACGCGGTTGAACTCGAAAACGACAATTATTTGCTGCGGCTGCCGCGCTACTCCGATTTCAACCAATGGCACAGGCTTCGGGCTGAAAGCCGCCGTTTTCTCGAACCTTGGGAGCCTACCTGGCGACATGACGAGCTGACCGAAGCCGCCTATCGGGCGCGCATCATTCGGGGCAAGCAGGAATACAGCTCCGGCCAGGCCATACCGCTCTTCATTTTTCTCAGGGAAAACACAACGCTGGTTGGCGGCATCACGATCGGCTATATTCGCCGAGGTGCTGCGCAGAGCTGCATGATCGGGTATTGGATGGGCGAGCGTTACTCCGGTCAGGGCCATATGTTCGCCGCACTTCAGTTGGTTATACCCTATATCTTTTCCGGACTTGAGTTGCACCGAATTGAAGCAGCCTGTATTCCGGATAACGAGCGTAGCATGCGGCTTTTGCAAAAAGCCGGTTTCCAGCGGGAAGGTCATTTGCGCGGTTATCTTAAAATCAACGGTCAGTGGCGCGACCATGTGATGTTTTCAAGGTTGGCATCCGACACCAACCCGAACCGAAGCTTCGACCAGCGATGATCGCCGGAATGATGCAGACGTGGCCGATGGCCCGACGGCTATGCGCGCTGATCGCTACGCTTGCGGCCGCCATGCTGCTGTTTATCGCCGGAATGGCTGATGCAGCCGAGCCCGTGAAGATCTCGCGCGACGATACCGCTCTCGACCTGACGGCGACGACGGAGATCTACACCAATCAGGGTGAAGCCTTTCAGGTCTCTACAGCCGCAGGCGCCGACGGCATCCGACGCCGCATTGAGGTACGATCCTCCTCGCCGAACCATCAGGGTGACTGGGCCGTCTTTGCACTGGCTAATGTGTCCGAAGAGCAGCTGGAGCGCGTCATCGTCGCCCCGCATTTCCGCCTGGTGAATTCGAAAGTCTTCTGGCCGGATCTCGGCTCGCAGCGCATCGTCGCGATCACGCCGAGCGAAGGTTTCGCGCTCGACCGTCAGCCGAGCGACGAAGCGGACGTTTTCCGCATTACGCTGAACCCTGGCGCGGTCGTCACGTTCGTTGCCGAACTTTCGTCACCAAACCTGCCGCAGCTCTATCTGTGGGAACCGAACGCCTACAAGGATACGGTCAACGCCTTCACGCTCTATCGCGGCATCGTGCTCGGCATTGCCGGCTTGCTGGCGGTGTTCCTGACCATTCTTTTCGTGGTCAAGGGAACCTCGATGCTGCCGGCAACGGCGGCGCTTGCCTGGGCGGTGCTCGGCTATATCTGCGTCGATTTCGGCTTCCTCGGCAAGCTCATCAGCATCACGTCAAGCGACCAGCGAGTATGGCGCGCCTGCGCGGAGGTCGCGCTCGCCTCCAGCCTGGTGATCTTCCTCTTTACCTATCTCAACCTCAATCGCTGGCACGCTCACCTCGGCTATGTGACGCTTGCCTGGGTGCTCGGTCTTGCGCTGCTCTTCGGCGTGGCGATCTATGATCCGTCGATTGCCGCCGGTATTGCGCGGCTGTCGCTGGCGCTGACCGCGACGGCGGGCCTGCTGCTCATCATCTATCTCGGCTTCAGCCGTTATGATCGGGCCATTCTGCTCGTGCCCGCCTGGGCGCTGATCCTCGTCTGGCTGTTCGGGGCCTGGATGACGGTCATGGGCAAGCTCGACAACGACATCATCCAGCCGGCACTCGGCGGCGGACTTGTGCTGATCGTGCTCTTGATCGGCTTCACCGTCATGCAACACGCTTTTGCCGGAGGCGCATTCCAGCAGGGCCTTTTCTCGGATCTGGAACGGCAATCCCTGGCACTCACAGGTTCGGGCGATACCGTCTGGGATTGGGACGTGGCGCGCGACCGCGTGGTGACGACGCCCGATATCTCGATGAAGCTCGGCCTTTCGCCCGGCACCATGCACGGTGCGGCGCGCAATTGGCTGCCGCGGCTGCATCCCGACGATCGCGACCGCTTCCGCGCGACGCTCGACGTGCTTCTGGAACATCGACGCGGCCGGCTGAACCATGAATTCCGCATTCGCGCCGAAGACGGGCATTTCCACTGGCTGTCGATCCGCGCACGGCCGGTCCTTGGCTCCAACGGCGAGATCATTCGCTGCGTCGGTACGATCGTCGACATCACCGAGCAGAAGAATTCGATCGAGCGGCTGTTGCACGACGCCGTGCACGACAATCTCACGGGACTGCCGAACCGCCAGGTCTTCCTCGATCGCCTGCAGGCGGTTCTAACACTTGCCTCAGACGGCAACCAGCTCAGGCCAACAGTCATCGTTATCGATATCGACCGGTATAAGCTCGTCAACGATACGCTTGGCTTCGCGGCGGGCGACAATATTCTCATCGCGCTAACGCGGCGTCTTCGCCGGCTGATGAAGCCGCAGGATACGCTCGCCCGCCTTTCGGGCGACCAGTTCGGCCTCATCCTCGTTTCCGAACGCGATCCAGCCAAGGTCGCCGACTTCGCCGATGCAATCAGCAAAGCAATCATGGTGCCGATCAATTTCGCCAATCGCGAGATCATCCTGACGGCTTCGGTCGGACTGACATCCTGGGTCGATCAGCAGGAGAATGCGACTGGTATGCTGAGCGATGCGGAGCTCGCCATGTACCGCGCCAAGCGCGCCGGCGGCAATCGCGTCGAACCCTTCCAGCCGGCCTTCCGCAGCTTCGGTACCGATCGGCTGCAGCTCGAAACCGATCTGCGCCGCGCCGTCGAACGCAAGGAACTCTCGCTCGTCTATCAGCCGATCGTTCGGCTCGAAGATGCGGAGGTTGCCGGCTTCGAGGCGCTGATGCGCTGGGAACATCCAAAGCGCGGCAATATTCCGCCATCGGAATTCATCCCGATCGCCGAGGCTTCCGATATCATTGGCCCGCTTGGCATGTTTGCGCTCGAGCAGGCAACGAATGACCTGATGGCATGGCAGCGACAGACCGGCGACCTGCCGCTGTTCGTCTCCATCAACCTTTCCAGCGTCCAGCTGCTCAACAACGAGCTTTACGACGATATCCGCGCCCTGCTCGCCAAAACCCATTGCGATCCGCACCGGATCAAGCTGGAGCTGACGGAATCGCAGGTGATGGAAAATCCGGAACAGGCACGGCTCGTGCTCGACAAGCTGCGAGATGCCGGCATCGGCCTGGCGCTCGACGACTTCGGCACCGGCTATTCCTCCCTCGCCTACCTCACCCGTTTCCCCTTCGATACGATCAAGCTCGACAAGGCGATGGTCCGCGACGATAGCGACAAGAAGGCGGTTCTGTTGCGTTCGGTCATCTCCATGGCGCGTGAACTCAACATGCGCGTGGTCGCCGAAGGCATCGAATCGGAAGAGGATGCGCTGGAGCTCGCCAAGATCGGCTGCAGCTACGGCCAGAGCTTCATCTTCGGGCCCCCGATGGGTTCGGATTCGGTGATACGCCTGCTGAAGGAACGCTTTCCGCTGACGAAGCGCGCCTGAGTAGTCGATCACGCGCTGTCGATCAATTCCCTGATATAGTCGAGCTTAGCGACCACGGGCGGCGAGAGAATGAAGGGATAGGAATCCGGCTGCCCCATGCTGCGCTGGATGGAATTGATTGCCACGCTCAAAGGGATCCAGGCGCTGACGAGCTGCTCGACGCTTTCCGCCGTGTAAGGATTGAAATCTACCTCGGCCGCCATGTCATGATAGCGATGGGGATCGATCACCACGCCGAAGGAGCGCGCCGTTTCCAGCGTATCGACGATGTGCAGATAATGCGCGAAGCATTCGGCAAAATCCTCCCAAGGATGGGAGCTGGCATAGGCGCTGATAAAGCTTTCCTGCCAATTCGCCGGTGGCCCGTTCTCGTAGTGAGCCTGAAGTGCTGCGCCATAATCGGCGCGCTCGTCGCCGAAGATGGCGCGAAAGGCATCGAATTGCCCGCGGTCGCGGACAAGCTTGTTCCAGATGAAATGGCCGGTCTCGTGGCGGAAGTGGCCGAGCAAAGTGCGATAAGGCTCGTTCATAGAGGTGCGCGCCTGTTCGCGCGTGACATCGTCCGCCTCGGCGGCACGGATGGCGATCAGTCCCTCCTCATGACCCGTCATCGCCGGGACCACGGTACCGCCCTGCACCTCATCCTCGAGGAAATCGAAGACGAGCCCACCTTCGGGGTCTTGCTGACGGTCGGGATGCGGCAGGTTCCAGCGCAAGAGCGAATAAAACAAATGCCGTTGCGCCTGGCTGATGCGCCGCCAGCGATCTATGCCCTGTTCCGTGTCGGTGTTCGGCACGAGACGATTGTGCCGGCAGGCGACGCAATAGGGTTGCGCGTCGTCCGCATCGATCAGCCAATTGCAGATATCGAGTTCGGCATTCGCGCAGAACCGAACGTGTTGTGCCGGCTCGAACACCGGATGCCAGCTGACAGCATTTTCAGCTTCCAAGGCGTATATCGCCAAGCGGTCGGGGATAAAACCAAGCTGATGGCCGCAACGCACGCACTGCCTGTTGTCGAAGTGGACGGGCTGGCCGCAATGGTCACAAGTGAAAAGCCGCATGTCTCCCCTCGAAAAATCATTGGCCGATAGTAAAGAGCCTGCCACGTTTCCGTAACAGGCCCTTCCTCCCAACATCGTCGCTACAACATCAATTCCGATGGAGCGACGACCATGGATTTGAAAAATTAAAGCAGTCACATCCGGTCGACCGCACCCTTGACCTTATCCTTGGCCTTGCCAACGGCGGTCTGCACCTTGCCCTTCGCTTCCTGGGCGGCGCCCTTCGCGCGCATTTCCCTGTCATTGGTCGCCTTGCCGGCTGCCTGCTTTGCCTTGCCGGCGATTTCATTCACCTTACCGGATACCTTGTCGGTCGTGCTGCTCATATCTGGCGCCTCCTGGTCTGGCCCGGCGGAATTGCCGATGCTCTGTCAGGAAAACGTCACCACAGCTATTTCGTTCCAAAGTAACGCAAATCGGCTCAGCTATGGCCCGCCTGCAGCGACAGCATCGCGGGATTGATGCCCATCAGAGCCAGCGCGCGATCATATTTGTTGTCGAGGCTGCGATCGAAGATCATTTCTTCATTTGCCGGGCAGTTCAGCCAGCCATTATTGCCGATCTCGGCTTCGAGCTGGCCGGCCCCCCAGCCGGCATAGCCGAGCAACATGGTGGCGCGTTTCGGGCCGCTCCCTTTGGAAATCGCCCTCACGATGTCGAGCGTCGCCGTCAGGCTGATGTCATCACTGACCGGGATGCTGCTGTCGCTGATGTAATCGTCCGAATGCAGAACGAAGCCGCGGCCGCTTTCGACAGGGCCGCCGGTCTGGATGGGGAAATCGCGCGCCCTCTGCGGCAGCACGATGGCATCGTCGTCCTTGATCATTTCGAGATGCAGCAGAACATCGGTGAATGTCAGCTTCTGAGCCCGATTGATGACGAAGCCCATGGCACCGGCATCGGAATGGGCGCAGATATAAATCACCGTTCGATGGAAGTTCCGATCCTCCATGCCCGGCATGGCGATCAGGAACTGACCGTCGAGAAAACCTCTTTCGCGTCTATTCTTCAGCGTCGATAGGGACATCGTGCCTCCTGACCGCAGTCCGCAACTGCACCGCCTGTAATCAAGATGGGGCAATGTCATAAATCAATCAACTGAAAATGATCATTTGCTTCTTCGGCCGTGCTGGCTCCAGGCCGCTCAATCGGCTAAACCCTTGTTGCATGATCGAATTCAGTACCGTTGGCCGGCTGTCGGCCCTTCTCGCTACTTTGTTTTTCAGCGCCGTGGCAGTCAACGCCACGACGAGCGACTGGGTAGACAATGAGGGCGGCAGGATGCGTCTGATCGCGCTGGCGCCGGACGCCGAAGGGCATATCCGCGCCGCCTTGCAAGTCGAACCGGAGCCCGGCTGGATCACCTACTGGCGTGAGCCAGGTCAGGGTGGAATTCCGCCGCAAATAACGCCGGCATCCGGCAGCGGCGTGACATTGGAAAGGGCGGCCTACCCGGCACCAAAACCGATCAGCGTCGGGCCTATCCAGGAAATCGGCTACGACGCGCCGGTGACGTTTCCGCTCGATCTTCGCGTCGCCGGCAAGGCGCCGGAAAAGCTTGAGCTGACAGCTTTCATCGGCCTCTGCAAAGATATCTGCATCCCTTTCCAGGCCGAATACTCCCTGCCCTTGCCGGCCAATGCACAGCCGACCTCGCGTGAGCTGGCCTTGCTCGATGCGGCGAAAGCGGTGCTACCCCAAGCTCCTTCCGCGGATTTCGCCATTCGGCGCCATCAGATCTCGGCCGACGCCAAGAGCCTTTCGCTGCAGCTGACGCTGCCGGAAGCGAGTGGAAAGGCACCTGAAATTTACGTCACCGGGCCGGCAGGCTATGTGTTCTTTCAGCAGGCGAATGCAAAGCGGGAGGGAACCGCCTTTTCGGCCGATATCGAGATCGGCAAGCTGCCGAAGGATTATGATCCGAAGGGCAAGAGCTGGGGCATCCTCGTCGTCGATGGCGACCGGGCGATGGAAACCACCCTTGCACTTGAATAGGCCCGGCCTATAGTTCCCTGAACCGTCTTCAAGCCATCGGCGGCCATTCGAGCGCCCCGACACACGACCCAAGGAGAGAGCCATGACCATCGCCATCGGCGACACACTGCCTGCCGCCACCTTCAAGGAAAAGACCGCCGACGGCCCGGTCGAGATCAGCACCGAGCAGCTCTTTGCCGGCAAGCGCGTGGTGCTGTTCGCCGTTCCCGGCGCGTTTACGCCCACCTGCTCGCTCAATCACCTGCCGGGCTTTCTCGAAAATCGCGACGCCATTCTTGCCAAGGGCATCGATGACATCGCCGTCGTTTCCATCAACGACTGGCACGTGATGGGCGCCTGGGCGCAATCGTCCGGTGGCCTCGGCAAGATCCATTTCCTCGCCGACTGGGATGGCTCCTTCACCAAGGCGCTCGGTCTTGAAGCCGACCTTTCCGCCGGCGGCCTTGGCATTCGTTCCAAGCGTTATTCCATGCTGGTGGAAGACGGCGTGGTGAAGACGCTGAATATCGAGGAAAGTCCCGGCCAGGCAACGGTTTCGGGCGCCGCTGCGATGATCGAGCAGCTTTAGGATTTTGATGGACGGAAGAAACAGGGCGCCTCAAAAGCGCCCTTTGTTTTATTCTTCCTCATTGAAATGAGTATCGAAATCTCGATGTCCTTCGAGCACATTCAAAACCTCGAAAACATCCTCAACATAGCGGAAAAAGATCACATATCCACGAAATGCGAAGCTTCGCATATCGTCTCTCAGCTCCGGCCTTAGACGGCCCATTTGACCGGGTAAGGCCGCAAGACTTGCGCACTTGCGGCGTAGCTCTCCTGTGAATTTCAAAGCGACCTTTGGGCTGCCGCTTTGACGCGTTATAAATACAAGAATATCCAGGATGTTATCCTGAGCGGCGGCTGTATAACGAAGCCGAGGCACTCAATGGCTTTCTTTTGCCAGTTCGGCAGCCTTGGCTTCCAAAGCGGCGCCAAGCTCCTCGTCAGATATATCGCCTCCGCGATCAATCGATGCTTCCAGAGTACGCCGTAACGCTGCTATTTTCGCCTCACGCTCCTCTACGAGCCGGAGACCTTCGCGCACAACTTCGCTGGCGGAGCTGTAACGCCCCTCTTCCACGGTTTTCTCAACGAATTTTTCCCAGCGTTCACCGATAGAAACATTCATATGTGTCACCTCCTGCTGGCTCGATGGGTCGAATAACAGATAATGCGCCATATATAGCATCAACGGTGGAGAGCGCCAATTACCGGTGGTCAAAACCCTCAATTCACCCTTCGCCTCTTTTTCGCCCCATTTCATCGGTTACAACATGTTATGTTATTACATAATTGAAAGCCTCGAAATGCCTTTTGATCGTGATCCCTTCGCGTCGTCCCTTATGGGGCGCTCGGCCTTGATGCGCCTGGCCTATGTAGCCGTTGGCATTGCAGTGCTTTGGGCGGCTATCGGCTGGGCAGTGGCGCTGGCATGAACGATCTGATCCGCCTCAACAATCTCACCGTTACCTATGAACGCCATCCGGCCGTTCACCACATCTCCGGCGGCTTTGCCGCCGGCAGTCTGACGGCAATTGCCGGGCCGAACGGTGCCGGCAAGTCGACATTGCTCAAGGCGATCGTCGGCGAATTGCGGCCGGCGGAAGGCTCGATCGATCGCGGGGCGCTAACGCGCAACGATTTCGGCTATCTGCCGCAAGCGGCCGATATCGTCAGACGCTTTCCGATTTCGGTGGCCGATACTGTCATGCTCGGCGCCTGGAAGAATGCTGGCGCCTTTGGCCGGTTCTCGCGCAAGGATGCCGAGCGGGCGCAAGAGGCGCTCGGCATCGTCGGGCTCTCGGGCTTCGAACGGCGGCATATCGGCTCGCTTTCGGCCGGACAGTTCCAGCGCGTGCTGTTCGCGCGGCTACTGCTGCAGGATGCCCGTGTCATCTTACTGGACGAACCCTTCACCGCGATCGACCAGCGGACAACGCGCGATCTTCTCGAACTCGTGCTGCGATGGAACCGGGAGGGACGCACGGTCATCGCCGTCCTGCACGATTTCGAGCAGGTGCGAAGCCATTTCCCGGAGACACTGCTGATCGCCCGCGAACTCGTGGGATGGGGCAGGACGGAGGAGGTCATGAGCCCAAAGAACCTCATCAAGGCACGTGCGATGGCCGAGCGCTGGGATGAGGAGGCCGCGACATGCCTTCCCGAAGAAGAGCATGACGAAGGCGGCCTCGTGAAGCGGGAGCCGGCCGAATGACCGTATACGACATCTTCTTCGCACCCTTTGCGGACTACGGTTTCATGCGGCGTGCCCTGATTGCCTGCGTCTGCCTCGGCCTCGGCTCCGGCCCGATCGGCGTCTTTCTGATGCTCCGGCGCATGAGCCTGATGGGCGATGCCATGAGCCATGCCGTCCTGCCTGGTGCCGCTATCGGCTATCTCATTGCCGGCTCGCTGTCGCTGACCGCGATGGGGCTTGGCGGTCTTATCGCCGGCCTTTCGGTGGCGCTGCTGTCCGGCCTCGTCAGTCGGGTGACCGTGCTGCAGGAGGATGCGAGCTTTGCCAGCTTCTACCTGACCTCGCTGGCGCTCGGCGTCCTCATCGTGTCGCTGCGCGGCTCCAATATCGATCTGTTGCATGTGCTCTTCGGCACAATCCTCGCAATCGACGCGCCGGCTCTCTACCAGATCGGCGCGATCACGACGGCGACGCTGCTGGCGCTCGCCGTCATCTACCGACCGCTGGTCATGGAATGCTTCGACCCCGGTTTCCTGCGTGCCGTCGGTGGGCGCGGGCCACTCTATCACTTCCTGTTCCTGCTGCTGGTCGTGCTCAATCTCGTCGCCAGCTTCCAGGCGCTCGGCACGCTGATGGCCGTCGGGCTGATGATGCTGCCGGCGGCCGTGGCGCAGCTCTGGTCGCGCAGCCTGCCCGCCATGATGATGATCGCAACAGGAACGGCGATGGTTTCAGGTTATGTCGGCCTCATCGCCTCCTACCATCTCGAATTCGCCTCCGGCCCTACCATCATCATCACCGCCAGCCTGATCTACGGCTTCTCCATTCTCTTCGCGCCCTCGGGCCTTGCCCGGCGGTTCTTCCCCCGTCCCCATCTCCGGGGCTAATCCGAACAAGGAGACTCGCATGAACAAACAGAGACTGCTTCTCTCGGCGGCATCAGCAGCCTTCGTCGCCTTCGGCGTCGCCGCACCGGCTTCCGCCGAAACCCTCAATGTGGTCGCGTCCTTCACCGTGCTTGCCGATGTCGTCAAGCATGTCGGCGGCGACCATGTGAAGGTGTCGAGCCTCGTCGGCCCGAACGGCGATCCCCATGAATTCGAGCCCTCGCCGGCCGATGCCAAGACGCTGAACACCGCCAAGGTCGTCTTCGTCAGCGGCGAAGGGCTGGAAGGATGGATGGACCGGCTGATCAGCGCATCCGGCTACAAGGGAACGCCTGTTGTCGCTTCGGACGGCATCAACACGCGCACCATGGTCGATGACGGCAAAACGGTCACTGATCCGCATGTCTGGAACAGCCCGGTCAATGTGAAGGTATGGGTCGCCAATATCGAAAAGGCGCTTTCTGCGGCGGATCCGGCCGATGCGGCTGACTTCAAGGCCAATGCCGAGCGCTATACCAAGGTGCTGACCGAGCTTGATGCCTATGCCCATAGCAAGTTCGACAAGATCGCCGACGATCGCCGCAAGGTGCTGACGAGCCATGACGCCTTCGGCTATTTCGGCCGCGAATATAAGGTAAACTTCCTTGCTCCGGTTGGCTTTTCGACAGAGACGGAAGCCTCGGCTGCCAAGGTCGCCCAGCTGATCGAGCAGATCAAGACCGAGCATGTGAAGACCTATTTCTTCGAAAACTCGAACGATCCGCGCCTCGTCAAGCAGGTCGCCAAGGCAACCGGCGCCGAGCCCGGCGGCGAACTCTATGTCGAATCGCTATCAAAGGCCAACGGACCAGCTTCGACTTACGAAAAAATGTTCCGTTATAACGTTGATCAACTCGCCACAGCCATGGCGAAGTCGAGCTGATCGCTCAATGATCAAGGTCGCAGGCGTACACCGCCTGCGACCATTCACTTAAATGTTGAAATCGAAGACCATCAGGCCGGCCAGACCGCCGTCCGTGGACGAAACGATCCGCTCGCCGACGGCGACATGATCGGGATGCACCAGATAGGCATCGCGCGCTTCGACACTCTCGAAGGTGACGACAAATCCATCGGCGAAGCCACCATGCAGGCCCTCGGGCGAGACGTTTGGCCCATATTTCACCTCAACAATGCCCGGGATGACCTTCTGCAGGGCGACGACGGAGTCGAAGAGCGCCGCCTTCTCGTCCTGTGTCAGGGCGGACTTGAGTCTAAGAAAAACGCAATGCAGGATCATAAGGCAATCTCCCTGGAAGTCGGCGGCAGCATAGAGGGAAAGGGCAACCGGGCAAGGCATCAATTCGCGAACATTGCATTCCGGAAGCCAAGCGAATGACAACGTTTTTAGCGCGAAGCACAGCTCACGCTGACAAATGGGCTCTGGCTGTGGTAGTGATTTCGCGTGTCAATTCCGCAAGCCGGTCGGCTGCGAGACGGTTCACTTGCCAATATAATGGAATATCCAGCGGCGTGTCGGGGATCAGCTCGACCAAGCGCCCGGCCTCCAGATGCTCCCGAACAAGCTGGATGGGATTCATGCCCCATCCCATGCCCGCAAGGCTGGCATCGACGAAGCCTTGTGTCGAAGGCAGCCAGTGGCTCGGATAGGCAAAATCCTCTCCGAATGTCTGGCGTATCCAGCGGCTTTGAAGCCTGTCCTTCTGGTTGAAGGTCAGAGCTGGCGCGTTCTGGATCGCTTCCGGGGTAACACCTTTTGAAAAATGCCGGGCAAGGAAAGCGGGGGTTGCCGTCGCATGGTAGCGAAGCGCGCCGAGGGACATACGCCGGCAGCCCTGAATCGGCTTTTCCAGGCCGGTGACGGCCGCAATCACCCGCCCCCGCTGCAGCCATTCGGCCGTATGATCCTGGTCGTCGATGGCGATATTCAGCAGATAGGAAGAGCGTTTGGCAAAACCGGATATGGCTTCCACGAACCACGTCCCGAGACTATCGGCATTCGTGGCAATGTGAAGTGTGACCCTTTGTTTGGGCTCGTGGGGATCGACGAGTGCCGGCAAACGTCCGAACAGTTCGTCTTCCAGCATGCCGACATTCTCCATATGGCGGCAGAGCCATTCGCCCTTTTCCGTCGCGATGCAGGGATTGCCCCTGACGATCAGGACGATGCCCAGGCGTTCTTCAAGCTGCTTCACCCGCTGCGAGACGGCCGAAGGCGTGACGTTGAGAATGCCGGCCGCCTTTTCGAAGCTGCCGGTCTGGACGACCATGGAAACGGCACGGAGAGCGGAATAGTCGAGCATAGCTTAGTTTTTCTTAATCTGGATTAGCAACATTAAGTAGCCTAAATCTTCATATGCCGATACCGGAAATGCTCACCGATTTTGGAGCATTTCGATAAGGATGAATTTTTCGATCTATATGACGGGCCTCACGATGGGGCTCAGCCTGATTGTCGCGATCGGCGCGCAAAACGCCTTCGTCCTGCGTCAGGGCCTTCGCAACGAGCATGTATTCGCCGTGTGCCTTGCATGCGCGCTCTCCGATGCGGCGCTCATCGTGCTCGGGGTGACGAGCTTCCGCCAAATCTCCACGCTGCTGCCCTGGCTCGATCCAGTCATGCGCTATGCAGGAGCGGCCTTCCTGATCTGGTACGGAGCCAGGAGCCTCTATTCCGCCTTTCGTTCGTCCGCGGTACTGGCCGCCGGAGAGGCGAAGTCATCGAGCTTCCGGCAGACGCTTGCCATGTGCCTGGCGCTCACCTGGCTCAACCCGCATGTCTATCTTGACACGGTCGCGTTGCTCGGCACGATCTCAACCCGGTTTCCGGGAAACGAGGCTTCATTTGCGGTGGGTGCCATGACGGGCTCCTTCCTGTTCTTCTTTTCGCTCGGCTTTGGCGCGAGGTGGCTGAGGCCGATCTTCGCAAAACCCGCGTCCTGGCGCATTCTGGAAACGCTCATTGCTCTTACGATGTGGATGATCGCCACCAAGCTGCTGCGCGGAGTATGATTTCTGCGGCATATTCATGGACAGTCACACGGCGCCAAGCGTAGGACGATTTCAGCTTCTGCTTTTCGAGCGCTATCGCTGGTCGGAGCCTGACAAAGAAGGAAAACAATCGTGACGCTCTTTACCGGCCTTTCGGCCTTTCCGATTACCCCGACCGATGCTTCCGGACACGTTGATATTGTAGTGCTCGCCCGCCTGCTCGAACGCATCCAACTGGCGGGCGCTGATTCTATCGGGTTGCTCGGCAGTACGGGCGGTTACGCCTTCCTGTCACGCGACGAGCGCCGGCGGGCCGTACAGACGGCAATGACAAGTGTCGGCGGCAAGATCCCCGTCATCGTTGGGGTTGGAGCACTGCGAACGGACGAAGCGCAGGCTTTGGCGCGTGACGCCAAGGCGGCGGGTGCGGATGGGCTGCTGCTGGCCCCCATGTCCTATACGCCACTCACGGAGGAAGAGGTCTACCAGCACTTTGCAGCAGTCGCGGAGGCCGGCGAACTGCCGCTTTGCATCTACAACAATCCCGGAACGACAAAATTTACATTCAGCGATGGTCTGATTGCCCGCCTGGCGAAGGTGACAAATATCGTGGCGGTGAAGATGCCTCTACCGCAAGGAGGCGATTTCGAGGGAGAGATAGGGCGTCTGCACCAGGAAACGCCAAAGGGTTTCGCCATCGGCTATAGCGGTGATTGGGGAGCGGCAGCCGGGCTGTTGGCCGGTGCCGATGCCTGGTACAGCGTGGTTGCCGGCCTCCTGCCCGCCGAGGCGCTGGCGCTCACACGGGCTGCGCAAGCCGGCGACATTGCGGAAGCCCAGCGGCTCGATCAAAAGTTCCAGCCGCTATGGAGCCTGTTCAAGGAGTTCGGCAGCTTCCGCGTCATGTATGCGATTGCCGAAGCGCTCGACCTTTGCAGGATCGATCCGCCGCGTCCGATCTTGCCACTGCCCGTGGCCGAAAAGCCGAGAGTGCGAAGCGCGCTCGATCACATTCTGATGTGATCGAGTCCTGTGCGACGCGACAATCTCTGCCTTATATCCGAAAGTCCTACCGTCCGCTCCGATCGCAGCCAGCATCAGGTCGCGCTGAAGCCCTCATGATAGTCGACGCGTCCCGAGAGCACGGCGCCCCCATTCAGGACCAGCCTCATGAAATATTCAGCAGGTACTCCATCGAGTACCAGGCCGGGATCATTGTCAAAACCGAAACGCTTGTAGTAATCCGGATTACCAAGAACAACGCAGCCTCTGGCATCTATCTTCGTCAGACGCGAAAGACCTTCGCGAACAAGCGCACCGCCAATGCCGTGTTTCTGGCGACTAGGCGTCACCGAGAGCGGGCCAAGCCCGTACCAGCCGCAATCCTTTCCATCGATCGTAACCGGCGAGAAAGCGATATGTCCGACGACGTCTCCATCCTCGATCGCCACGAGAGAAATCGTCAGCGCCTCAGCATTGCGAAGAGCATCGACGATTTGCGCTTCGGTTTGACTGCTGTACTCCATCGAGGCGAAGGCCATCTTCGTTGTACGACGGATCGCTTCGGCGTCTCCCGGCTGCTCTGGGCGGATTTCCATTTTTCATCTCCCGTCGGTTGGCAATTCCGTACTTGCAGACGCGTAGGCGGCTGTGCACTTACGAGCGAGAACGGAGGATACAAGAGACCTATTTCCGCTTAAACGGCTCCATGCCCTTGCGCGCCAGCTCGTCGGCCCGCTCGTTCTCCGGGTGTCCCGCATGGCCCTTGACCCAATGAAGCGTCACCTTGTGCCTGTTATAGGCCTCGTCCAGCGCCTGCCAGAGCTCGGCATTCTTCACCGGCTTCTTGTCTGCGGTCTTCCAGCCGTTCTTCTTCCAGCCGAAGATCCACTTGGTGATGCCGTCCTTGACGTAGACGCTGTCGGTATAGAGATCGACCTCGCATGGGCTCTTCAGGGCGCCGAGTGCCGAGATTGCCGCCATCAGCTCCATGCGGTTGTTGGTCGTCTCCGCCTCGCCGCCGGAAAGTTCCTTCTCCACCTCGCCATAGCGAAGCACCGCACCCCAGCCGCCAGGACCGGGATTGCCGGAGCAGGCGCCGTCGGTAAAAATATCGACGTGCTTCATGCCTTCAGCCCGTATTCGGCTGCCGAAGCGATCTGGCGATGGAAGCGCAGCTTGCGCAGATATTCAATCGGGTCTTTCTTAGTGACCATCGCGCCGGCCGGGGTCGTCAGCCAATCGTAGAGGCGCGTCAGAAAGAAGCGCAGGGCCGAGCCGCGGGCAAGCGTCGGCAATGCGGCGATTTCGGCAGTGCTCAGCGGCCGCACACTCTGATAGCCCTCGAGCAGCGCCATGCCCTTGGTGATGTTGTAGGCGTGATCCTTCTCGAAGCACCAGGCGTTCAGGCAGATCGAGACGTCATAGGCGAGCTGGTCGTTGCAGGCGAAATAGAAGTCGATCAGGCCGGATAGCGTGTCGCCGAGGAAGAAGACGTTGTCCGGGAAGAGATCAGCATGGATGACACCCTCGGGCAGGTTCTTCGGCCAATGCTTTGCTAGGAAATCGAGTTCGCTGCGGATTTCGCTCTGCAGACCGGCTTCGACTTCGTCGGCGCGTGCCTCGGATTTTTCCCAGAGCGTCTGCCAGCCCTCGAGCGATAGCGCATTCGGGCGACGAATCTCGAAACCCTCGCCGGCAATATGCATGGCGGCCAGTGCCTTGCCGACTTCGCGGCAATGATGCGCTTCGGGCTTGCGCAGCCACATGCCCTCGAGAAAGGAGATCAGGGCGGCAGGACGGCCGGAGAGATGGCCGAGCAATTCGCCGTCGCGACGCGGCAGAGGCAGCGGGCACGACAGGCCACGGCTTGCGAGATGCTGCATCAGCCCCAGGAAGAACGGCAGGTCGCCCTTGTCGACGCGCTTCTCGTAAAGCGTCAGGATCAGCGGATCGCGGCTCGTGTGCAGCAGGAAGTTCGAATTCTCGACGCCTTCGGCAATGCCCTTGTAGGAGAGCAACTCGCCGACATCATATTCGGTCAGGAACCACTTCAAATCGTCTTCGGTAATATCGGTATAAACGGCCACGAAACAGTCCTGAACTTGAGCGCCTTGGGTCGGCTATTCGCCGTTGACGAAAGCCATGTCTGCTGTCGTCAGCTCTATACTGCGAAGCTCGCGATTGACGAGGAAATTCTCCGTTTCCTTCACAGTTTCAGCGAGTTCCACCACGGCATTATAGCGGGCGCGGAAAGCTTCGATGATCTCGTTGACGATGACTTCTGGCGCAGATGCACCAGCCGAGAGGCCGACCGTCCTGATATCGCCGATATTGTCCCAGTCGATCTCCGAGGCGCGTTGCACAAGCACCGATTTCTTCGCCCCCGCCCGGAGCGCCACTTCGACGAGACGCTTGGAATTGGAGGAATTCGGCGCGCCGACGACGATGAAGAGATCGCAGCCCGGTGCCGCCTCCTTTACCACTTCCTGACGGTTCGTCGTGGCATAGCAGATCGAATCGGCAGCCGGTGCCGTGAGATTGGGAAAACGCTCTTGCAGCCGCGCGATGACGCCGGCGGTATCGTCAACCGAGAGCGTCGTCTGCGTGACGAAGCCGAGATTGTCGGGATCGGCGGGCTCGTAGACGTCGGCATCCTCCACCGTCTCGATCAGCGACACAGCGCCTTCGGGCAGCTGGCCCATGGTGCCGATCACTTCCGGATGGCCGGCATGACCGATCAGCACGACGTGGCGGCCGAGACGATTGTGGCGCATGGCCTGCTTGTGCACCTTCGAGACCAGCGGACAGGTGGCATCAAGATAGAAGAGATTGCGCGCATCGGCATCGGCCGGCACGGACTTCGGCACGCCATGCGCCGAGAAGACGACGGGCTGGGCGCGATGCTCGGCCGGGATCTCGTCCAGCTCCTCGACGAAGATGGCGCCCTTGGCTTCCAGACCCTCAACGACATAGCGATTGTGCACGATCTCGTGGCGGACATAAACCGGCGCGCCATAGGCCTTCAGTGCCAGAACGACGATCTGAATGGCGCGGTCGACGCCTGCGCAGAAGCCGCGCGGCCCGCAAAGCCGGATGGTCAAGTCAGGTTTGGAAACGGCTATATTCATATCTCTTCCGAAATGCGCGACGATGGCTGAGCCATAGATAGGGCTGCCCTGCCGCCTGCTCCATTCAGTCCGCATGGTCTTATCCAAAAACCGCTGCGCACTTTTGGGATCATGCTCTAGCCGAATATTTCATCGAAATGAAGCTATTCTATTGCATGCCTCTATTGTCGGGGCGCGTCCGGATGATGTTTGCGCCACCAGGATATGGCGACGATCGCTGCCAGCGCCGCTGCCAGCCCATACCAGGTCACCGCATATTGCAGGTGATTGTTCGGCAGATCGACGATGGTGACGCCGCCGATCGGCAGGCCCGCCGGATTGGGCGTCTTGTCGGCGTCGATGAAGAAGGGCAGTACCTTGTCCCTCGGCAGGCCGACGCTGGAGGCCATGGCGTCCAGATCCTTCCAAAAGAAGATGTTCTTGCTGAGATCATTGTCTGGCATGCCGTCGGGCCGGTCGACGAGCTTTGCCCGAGCAAGGCCGATAACGGTCTGTTCACCCGTCAATTCGCCCTGCTTGCGCTTTTCGGGGTCCTTCGCCTCGGTGGGAACGAAGCCTCGATTGACGAAAATAAAGCGGCCATCGTCCAGCTGCAACGGCGTATAGATGTGATAGCCGGGATCGCCATCGTGGGTGGCGAGGAAATGTCGCTCCTTGTCGTTGAGGTAATGGCCAGTTGCCGTGACGACACGATATTCGATATCGCCGCCGGATGCCGCCATGGTCTCGATCGCCGACAAAGGTATGGCGGGTGCATCCTTGCGCGCGGCGATGTCGGCCAGCAGGCCTTCCTTCCACTGCAGTCGCTCGACCTGCCAGGTGCCGAGCCCGATCAGGATGACGAAGGCAACGAGCAGAAGCAGTGCCTTGGCGATCTGCCACAAGGGATTAGCGCGACGCACAGGCACTGTGGACTCAGTCACGGTGGACGCGCCCTTCGGCGGCGTTGTTGCGATATTGCAGGGCGATCAGGATGCCCTTGCACCAGCGCAGGGACAATAGCGAAAGAATGATCGTCAGCGGGGCGAACAGCACTATGTAGACCCAGATCGGCGGCGCATAATTGATCTGCATCCACAAGACCGAACCGATGATGATGAAGCCGACGATCAGGATGACGAAGACCGCTGGTCCATCGCCGGCATCGGCGAAGGCGTAATCGAGATCACAGGCGGCGCAGCGCGGCTTCAGCGACAATAATCCATCGAAGAGCTTGCCTTGGCCGCAACGCGGACAACATCCCTGTATGCCGACCTTGAACGGATCGACGGGCGCAAAGAGAGCGCTGTCGCTATGGGATGCCTCGTCCGGCGTCTTGTCTTGCTCTGAGGTCAAAGTTCGGTCTCGATCGGTCTGCCATTTGCGGGCGAACCTATCGATCTCGCCCCTGTCACTATCAGTAACCGCGATGTGCGCATCCGTCCAATCGAAAAGCGCAGATACGCCGCGCCAGCAGCCCGGGAAAAGCATGCAGAAAGGATTGGATTCATGGCAACCAGCAAAGGCTCACCTCTTGGTCAGATCATCATTCTCAATGGCGCGCCGCGATCCGGAAAAAGCAGCATCGTCGAGGTGATACAGGCTGATTTCGAGGGCGTTTGGCTCAATCTCGGCGTCGATGCCTATGTGCGGCATATCACGCCTCCACGCTATCGCCCGGGCATCGGCTTGCGTCCCGGCGGCGAGCGCCCTGATCTCGAACCGCTGGTTGCGCGCCTTTATGCCGCACTCTATGCCTCGATCGCCGCACATAGCCGCATGGGATTGAATGTGGTCGCGGAATTCGGTCATCACGACAGCTATTCGCAACCGCTCGGCATTCTCGCCGATTGCGCCCGGCTTCTGGCAGGGCTACCCGCTCTGTTCGTCGGCGTGCACTGCCCGCTTGAAGTGGTGATGCAGCGGCGGCTGGCGGAAGGACCGGAAAGACAGGGCACCTATGTTGCTGTCGGAGCGGATGAGCCCATCCCCGCGCCGGTCATCGCATGGCAGGAGGAGGTACACCGGCCCGGCATCTATGATCTGGAGATCGATACGGCCGTGAGCAGCCCCAAGGCATGCGCCGAGCAAATCCGGCGATTGCTCGCTAGAGATCTGCCTCATCCGACGGCATTCGAGAAGATTGCCTCAAGGGATTGAGCGCACCAAAACAAAGGGGGCGCTGAGCTGCCGCCATGCCGCCCAGCTTCGTGGTCGGCCCTGTCGGCCAATTTCATCCGACATACTCGCCTCGGGCCGGATAGTCGTTCTTGATGATGAAATCGAGCGCCTGAAGCAGTTCGTCGAACCTAGGACGAACGAAGGGCATTGACTGGACCGACACATAGTAGACGGTCTGATCCGGCCGGATCAGGAAGACGCCGGGTTCGGAAAACAGGGCGGGTTCTTCGATACCGATCGAAGTCTTTCCACGGGAGGCGGAGATATAGAGGCCCCATTGCCGCGCTTTGCCAAGATCGAGCCCATAGCCGAACCGAAGGCTTTGCGCCCCGATCTTTTCCGCCATCCGATGCGCGCGCTCATCAACATCGGAACTGACGGCGATTGTCGTCACCCCGCGTTCGGCAAATTGCGGCGTCAGGCGGTCCAGTTCCTTGAGATAGTTCGCGCAGATCGGGCAATGCAGGCCCCGATAAAAACAGATCAGCGAGAAGCGATCTGGCGTAGCGGCGGCCAGATCGAACAGACCATGTTTAAGCGTATCGACTACAAGATCGGGAGCTTTCTGGCGGGGAGTGAGCATTTGGTCGCTTTCGTGTCTCAGAGAAATCATTGATTCGAGGCCTCTTACATGCCAGACTTAAAGACATGAGAAGTCCGAATTACATGACTGAAAATCCTGATCGGCAGAAGCGGGACCGATTGGCCGCCTTCTTCGAGGTTTTCGACCTGAACGCTGAGATCATTGATCGGGACGCCCCGGATGCGGATGCCAACCTTGTGGTCACGGGCGGGCCTAACGGCGCGGGACGTGTCGTCTATTCCGCGCGCGGCGACGTGTCCGTTTCCCACTCATCAGAGGTGCTCGCGGCGGCTGTGATCGATTTTGGCGGTATGGCGAACCCATTGATGAGCGCGATGCCGGATTCCATTGAGGTCAATTTATGCGAAAAGCCCATGATGGGCTCTATGATCGAGGCATTTGTCACGGAAGCTCAAAGCGCCAGATGCGGGCGGCGAGTTGCACTTAACCACCTTTGCGAACTGATTGTTCTCATGATCTTGCGCGAAGCGATCGACGCAGGAACGACCGAACCGGGGTTACTCGCCGGCCTTTCACATCCTGCACTTCATCGAGCAATCGTCGCCATCCATGATGAACCTGCAAAGCCGTGGCGTGTCGAAGACCTAGCGGAAGTGAGTGGGTTGTCGCGTAGTCGGTTCATGGACTTGTTTCCTAAGGTAGTCGGAACGACACCTGCGGCTTATCTCTGTGCTTGGCGCTTGGCCCTCGGCCGCCGTCGGCTGCTACGCGGTGACCCGGTCAAATCAGTAGCACGGCGCGTCGGGTTCGGCAGCGCCGCCGCGTTCTCGCGAGCCTATTCGCGGACGTTCGGACAGCCCCCATTCGCTATGAGAGAAAGAAACCAAATGCGTCCGATCTGACGCAAACTACCGTCGCACAACTTCTAAGTTTGCCACGAAATCGAAATCGCTGAGTTTTCCGAGGAAAATCTGTCGCAAAACTCGCTCGCAAAGTAAGAGTTTCGCGACAGAAAGCATTCCACATTTCAGTTAGGGGTTGGCGCTGAGCGCCCGCCTTTTGTTTTCGAAAGATCGACAGCGATCAGCCGGCCGCGAGCGGTGCGCCCCAGCTGCCCCAGATGTAGATGCAGAAGAACAGGAACAGCCAGACGACGTCGACGAAGTGCCAGTACCAGGCCGCCGCCTCGAAGCCGAAATGCTGTTTCGGCGTGAAATCGCCGCGGATGGCACGAACTAGGCAAACCAGCAGGAAGATCGTCCCGATCAGAACGTGGAAACCATGGAAGCCGGTCGCCATGAAGAAGGTCGCACCATAGATCGAGTTTTTGAACGCGAATGGAGCGTGGGCATATTCATAGGCCTGGACGCAGGAGAACAGCGCGCCAAGCAGCACGGTCAGCGTCAGGCCCTGGATCAGTCCCTTGCGGTCGCCGTGCAGAAGCGCATGGTGAGCCCAGGTAACCGTGGTGCCCGACAGCAGCAGGATGATGGTGTTGTAGATCGGCAGGTGCCAGGGATCGAGCACCTCAAGACCCTTCGGCGGGAATTGGCCGCCTAGGAAGGCCGTGCGCGATGCCTGGATCGCCTCGTTCGGGAACAGGCTGACATCGAAATAGGCCCAGAACCAGGCGACAAAGAACATCACCTCGGAGGCGATGAACATGATCATGCCGTAGCGCAGATGCAGCGAGACGACGCGGGTATGCGCGCCCTCATGTGCTTCCTTGATCGTATCGGCCCACCAGCCGTACATGACATAGAGGATCACGGCGAGGCCGATGAAGAAAAGCCAGGGCTGCGCGAAATTGATCCCGAACAAATGCATTGCGCCACCATTCAGGTAACGCATGAAGCAGACACCGCCGAAGGTGATCACGAAGGCCCCGAGGGCCGCGGTAATCGGCCACGCGCTGGGCTCGATGATGTGATAATCGTGTTTTCTCTGATGCACTTCGGCCATATCAGCAATCCCCGAATAACTTTTTCCCATATTGCTTCCGGTCAGACCGAAAAGCACTCTCCATCAAAGCTTTTTTTCCACCGGCTTCGTACCGCCGTCATTGGATGCCACGGGCTTTGCGCCTTCCCGCGGGTAATAGGTGTAGGATAGTGTCAGCGCGTTGATCGTCTTGGTTTCCGGAGCCTTGGCGATCTCGGGATCGACATAGAAAACCACTGACATCTCGCGCTTTTCGCCGGGCGCGAGATCCGTCTCGTTGAAGCAGAAGCACTGGACCTTGTTGAAATAGACCCCGGCTTCGAGCGGCGTGACGTTGAAGATCGCCTGGCCGCGCTCCATCTTGTCCGACTTGTTCTCGATCTGGAACTTGACCTCGACCGTCTCGCCGATCTTCGGGCTCACAGACTTTTGCAGCGGCTTGAAATCCCACGGTAGGCCGGGCGCGACGTTGGCGTCGAAGGAAACCTGGATCTGCTTGTCGAGGATGAGGTTCGACACCTGCTCGACGCGCTGCGTCGTGCCGTTATAGCCCGTCACCTGACAGAACATGCGATAGAGCGGCACGGCGGCGGCGCACATGGCGCTCATGCCGACGACGAAGCTCAGGCACATGGCAACGATCATCCCGTTGTTACGGGCGCCGTTCCTCGTGCTTTTTGTGACCTCCCCCTCCATCACGCCTCCTCAAACGTGTCCGGAACCGACCTTGATGATGGTGATTGCGTAGAACAGCACCACCAGACCGGCAAGCACCAGCCCGAGCGCGATATTGCGCCCTCGCCGCGATTTCTTCTGCGCTTCGGTCAGCTTGACGAGTTCGATCATAGCCAGCCTCCACCGCCGCCCGATATCAGCACGGCAACGAGCCGGTCGATCAGCAGCGCGGAAAAGATCGCGAAGAGATAGAAAATGGAGAAACCGAAGAGCTTCTTTGCCGGCACCATCTTCACGTCGCCATCGGCCATGCGCCAGACGGCGATGGAACAGTGCACGAAGATCGCGCCAAGCACCGCGGCAACGACGCCATAGCCGAAGCTAGCAAAGCCCATGAAAGCCGGCGCGACGCCGAAGATGGCGGTCAGCACCGCATAGACGACGATCTGATTCTTCGTCGTCTGGATGCCGGAGACATTCGGCAGCATCGGTACGCCGACGGCCTCGTAATCCCCCATTTTGAAGAGTGCCAGTGCCCAGAAATGGGCCGGCGTCCAAAGAAAGATGATGAGGAAGAGCACAATGCTTTCGACCGGCACGCTGCCGGTGACGCATGCCCAGCCGATGACGGGCGGGAAAGCGCCGGCTGCACCGCCGATGACGATGTTCTGTGGCGTCGAGCGCTTCAGCCACATCGTGTAGACGACGGCATAGAAGAAAATCGTGAAGGCGAGAATGCCGGCGGAAAGCCAGTTGATGGCGAGCCCGAGGATCACCACCGAGAAGCCCGACAGCACCAGGCCGAAGGCCAGGGCTTCCGATGGATTGATACGGCCTGAAGGTATCGGCCGGCTCTTGGTGCGGGTCATGACAGCGTCGATATCGGCATCATACCACATGTTCAGGGCGCCGGATGCGCCCGCGCCGACCGCAATGCAGAGGATGGCGATGAAACCGAGAACGGGGTTGATATGGCCGGGAGCCAATACGAGGCCGGTGAAGGCAGTGAAGACGACCAGCGACATCACGCGCGGCTTCAGAAGCTCGAAATAATCGCGCGCACCCGCTTCCGACAGGCCGGTATCGCCTTGCTTTGCGAGTGCTTCGTGATTGTCGATGACCGTCATTCTTTCTTCCAATTATCCGTTGAAACGGACGCCGCTTATCACGGCGTCCGGAAATGAGCTACTTGATGCGCGGCAGCTCTTCCCACTGGTGGTGCGGCGGCGGCGACGACAGCTGCCACTCGAGCGTGGTTGCGCCCTCACCCCAGGGATTATCGCCTGCGACGCGCTTCTTTGCGAAGGCATCTATAACGCCCCAGAAGAAGAAGCAAAGGCCAACGGCTGCGACATAGGAGCCGATGGAGGAGACGAAGTTCCAGCCGGCATAGGCATCCGGATAGTCGATGTAGCGGCGCGGCATGCCCGCACGACCCAGGAAGTGCTGCGGGAAGAACACCATGTTCACACCGACGAAGGTGATCCAGAAGTGCCAGTTGCCGATCCGCTCATTGTACATGTAGCCGGTCATCTTCGGGAACCAGTAGTACCAGGCGGCGAAGATGGCGAAGACGGCGCCAAGCGACAGAACATAGTGGAAGTGTGCCACAACGAAGTAAGTCGCATGCAGTTCGCGGTCGAGGCCGGCATTGGCGAGCTGGACGCCGGTGACGCCACCGAGCGTGAACAGGAAGATGAAGCCAAGCGCCCAGATCATCGGCGTGCGAAACTGGATCGAACCGCCCCACATCGTCGCGATCCACGAGAAGACTTTGACGCCCGTCGGAACCGCGATGACCATTGTCGCGAAGACGAAGTAACGCTGCGTATCGAGCGACAGGCCGGTCACATACATGTGGTGGGCCCAGACGACGAAGCCGACGGCGCCGATCGCGACCATGGCGTAGGCCATGCCGAGATAACCGAAGATCGGCTTGCGCGAGAAGGTCGAAATGATGTGGCTGATCATGCCGAAGCCGGGCAGGATCAGGATGTAGACTTCCGGATGGCCGAAGAACCAGAAGAGGTGCTGGTAGAGCAGCGGGTCACCGCCGCCTTCCGGCGCAAAGAAGGTCGTGCCGAAATTGCGGTCGGTCAACAGCATAGTGATGGCGCCGGCGAGAACCGGCAGCGACAGAAGCAGTAGGAAGGCGGTGATCAGAACCGACCAGGCAAACAGCGGCATCTTGTGCAGCGTCATGCCGGGAGCGCGCATGTTCAGGATCGTGGTGATGAAGTTGATCGCACCGAGGATCGAAGACGCGCCCGCAATATGCAGCGCGAAGATAACCAGATCGATCGCCGGGCCGGGATGGCCGACCGTGCCCGACAGGGGCGCATACATCGTCCAGCCGCCGCCCGCGCCGTAAGCGCCTGCCGGGCCTTCGACGAACATCGAGAGGATGAGCAACAGGAATGCCGGGACGAGCAGCCAGAAGGAGATGTTGTTGAGGCGCGGGAAAGCCATATCCGGCGCGCCGATCATGATCGGCACCATCCAGTTGGCAAAGCCGCCGATCATCGCCGGCATGACCATGAAGAAGATCATGATCAGCGCGTGGGCGGTGACGAAGACGTTGTACATCTGCTTGCCGCCATCGATGGCGGCATCGCCCGAAAAGCCGTAGACCATCGATGCCAGACCGCTGAAGATCTGGATGCCGGGCTCCTGCAATTCCATGCGGATAGCAACCGAAAGGAGGAAGCCGATCACGCCCGCAAAGATCGCGAAGATCAGATAGAGCGTGCCGATGTCTTTGTGATTCGTCGAAAATAGCCAACGATCAGCGAAAGTTTGCTTGTGTGCGTGATGATCGTCGTGCGCGTGGGCGTCGTGAAGATCATGCGAGTGATCGTCGTGTGCCTTGGATCCAGCCATTGTTCCTACCCTCTTACTTCGCCGTGTTTTCCGCGACCTTGACGGTCGTCGGTTGGTCGACGGCGGCCATCAGAGCCTTGTTCGCCTTGCCGACATCGGTTGCAGCAGCGGCAAGCCACTGCTTGTACTGATCGTCGGAGACGACACGGATGGCGATCGGCATGAAAGAGTGATCCTTGCCGCAGAGCTCGGAACACTGTCCATAGTACAGGCCTTCGCGGTCGGCATTGAACCAGGTTTCGTTCAGACGGCCCGGAATGGCGTCAATCCTGACACCAAATGCAGGCAAGGCGAAGGAATGGATGACGTCGGTCGGTGCGGCGGTGATGAGAAGGCGCACATTCTTGCCGACGGGAACGACCATTTCGTTATCGACGGCGAGCAGCCGCGGATATTTCGACTTGTCGTCCTTGCCTGCGGCGGTGCGGTCCTGTTCCTTCAGCATGAAGGAATCGAAGGCGACCGGCGTCGCGCCACTGCCCTCATATTCATAGTTCCACTGCCATTGCGTCGCCGTCGCCTTGACGGTGACATCCGTCTTTTCCGGGAAGGTTAGCTGATCGGTCAGAAGATTGAAGGAGGGAATGGCCAGGAAGAGAAGAATGAGGACCGGTCCGATGGTCCAGACGACTTCGATCAGCGTATTGTGGCTCGTCTTGGACGGAACCGGGTTCTTGGAAGCCCGGAACTTGACCATGACCACCACCAGCAGGATCAGAACAAGCAGCGTGATCGGAATGATAAACCAAAGCGTGTATGCCTCAAACCAGCGGATTTGATGCATGTTGCCGGTTGCCGCCTGCTGCATACCGGTTTCCCAAGGTCTCGGCTGATCGGCGTAGCTACCTGTCGCAAAAAGCAGACAGATCATAGCCGCCAGAGCCGCGTAAGCTCTTTTCATCACGATGTCTCTCCCTCCAGCGTTTGATCCCAGATCTTCCTCAAACGCAGTATCCCTACAATCCATTGCGCTTCAAACCACAGTTTGGGGTGCTCCGCAACAACTCACGACATTTGTTAGTGCGGCATTTTTGCGCGAATATCCCCCCAAGCTTGTCGCGGACATGGCAAGCATTTCATCATCATACGAAAAATTGCATCGCGGTCCATGGCGCCGCCGGGACAAAATGGAGTAGAGGTCGTATTTCCGCCGTAGTCGGTTGGAATCCAGCAGCCGGGGCTTTTCATTTGCCGGCCTGGGCTTCAACAATAGCGGCACTGATTCGAATCTAGAGGTTTCCATGGGTTTTCGTTCCCTCGCCCGGCTTTTGCTCGTTACCGGCAGCGTGGCTGCCGCCGTTGCCGCACCCGCATGGGCGCAGCAGGGCCAGCAGACTCAGCCGCCGGCGCAGCAGACCCAACAGTTGCAGCCGGACCAGCCGGGCCAGCAGCAACCGCATACGCAGCAAGTTCCGACCAGCCAGGTTCCGCAACCGCCGGGTACGGTCCGCTCCAGCCACGGTGCATGGTCTGTCGTGTGCGACAAGCCGGCAGGTGCGGCGACCGAGCAGTGCGCGCTGATGCAGAACGTGATCGCCGAGGATCGTCCGGAAATCGGTCTGTCCGTCGTCGTGCTGAAGACGGCTGACCGCAAGTCCAAGATCCTGCGCGTACTGGCACCGCTCGGCGTGCTGCTGCCAAACGGTCTCGGCCTCAATATCGACGGCAAGGATATCGGCCGCGCCTATTTCGTGCGCTGCTTCTCCGATGGCTGCTATGCCGAAGTCGTGCTGGAGGACCAATTGCTGAAGACGCTGCGCAGCGGCGCCACGGCAACCTTCATCGTCTTCCAGTCGCCGGAAGAAGGCATCGGCATCCCTGTGGATTTGAAGGGCTTTGCGGACGGCTACGACGCCCTTCCCTGACCGGATGGGGCTTGCTCTTGCGCAGTGCGAAGCCTACATCGGCTCTGAACGGAGCACCTGATCCATGAATACCGATCTCCTTACACTTTTCGATGCCGACGAAGCCAAGCTGCGCGGCATCGTTGCCGAAGCTCTTTCCGGCGCCGATGACGGCGAGCTCTTCGTCGAGCATGTCCAGGCGGAATCGCTGACATTCGACAATGGCCGGATGAAGGGCGGCAGCTTCAATACCGAACAGGGCTTCGGCCTTCGCGCCGTCGCCGGCGAAG